>CAJQOH010000028.1 GCA_905479915.1 uncultured Flavobacteriales bacterium | reverse complement strand
GTTTTTTTTAATGGATCCCCAGTCAAGCTGAGGATATGTGTTCTCTGGTATTCGACTGTTAACTTCGTTAAACTCTCACACCGATAAGGTGCATTCGACTAGATTTAGGGTGAGTTTTGTATTCTTGAGTTTTTTTTAATGGATCCCCAGTCAAGCTGAGGATATGTGTTCTCTGGTATTCGACTGTTAACTTCGTTAAACTCTCACACCGATAAGGTGCATTCGACTAGATTTAGGGTGAGTTTTGTATTCTTGAGTTTTTTTAATGGATCCCCAGTCAAGCTGAGGATATGTGTTCTCTGGTATTCGACTGTTAACTTCGTTAAACTCTCACACCGATAACACATACATCATCAGTTTGTTCAGTATCTCCCTTCCAGGTTTTGAACTCGTTAGCTAATTTTATTTTTTGATCCTCTAAACTTGAACAATTCATCTGCAGTAAGAATTTCTTAAAAGGTCGGTATTTGTATTTTTTACCTTTTGGACCACCAAATTGATCAGGAAATCCATCAGTAAACATATAGAGGGTATCTCCTTCGTACAGTTGTATTTCAGTCTGTGAGAAATCAGTCATCTTATGGTATAGTCCTATAGGCTGTTTACATCCCTTGTGTTCAATCAGTGAAAAATCATTGTTGGAACATGTTCCGCGTTCATTTTCTTCTTCCGTAGTAAGGTTCTCTGTTTTTCTAATTATCCATAGCGGATTATTGGCACCAGTATAACTTACTTTATTGTTGGAGATGGCACAGAGTGAGATATCCATTCCATCTTTCACAGCTTCACCACTTTTAGCAAAAGTTTCTATTACTAATTCTCTGGTTTTATGTAATATTTTAGCCGGTTCGGTAATTTTAAACTCTTTAACAGAACGATTCAGCGCATTAGAGCAAACAACCGATACTAAGGCTCCTGGAACTCCATGCCCTGTACAATCTGCAGCAGCAATATAGCTTACACCATTTACATGTTCAAACCAGTAAAAATCTCCACTTACAACATCTTTTGGAGTAAAGAATATGAAATTATTGGGGATGTGTTTCATTACTTCATCTTCTGAAGGAAGTATAGCCAGTTGTAACCTTTCGGCATACTTTATACTGTCAGAAATACTTTTATGATGTTCCGCCAATTCCTTATGAGCAGCTTCTAATTCTTTATTTTTCGACTTCATTTTTTCAGCCAATTCTACTTGATATTCGAGCTGAACGTTTTTTACTTTAAGGTTTTTCTCTTGGCTAATAACCTCTTCTTTAATACTGTGGTATTGCTTAAAATGAATTAACGCATTGGTAGGGTTGTTCTCTAACTCTGCTATGGTGTATAAATGATGTTCGCATTTATACAGAATTTCTTTTGCTTTTATTTTTTCTGCTAAGATTACCGCTTTATTGATACTGTTACTTGCTTGCTCCGTTTTGTTTTGGTGAATATATATAGCACCAATAGACATGTTGCATAACGCCATTTGGTAAGTATCATTCATTTCTTCATTGATCTCCAAAGATTCGATAAGGGCTATTAAGGCTTCTTCATCTTTGTTGAGTTTAGCCAATAACTTCCCTTTAGTGTGCAACCCACTGCATAAACCTCGTTTATCTTCTGTTGCCCTTTTCATCGGTATACCTAAGTTAACCGTTGCTAAACCTTCTTCATATTGTTGTTGATCAAATAGAATTTGAGCAATATTATTGTGGGCATTTGATTGACCATTAATATCGTCTAGCTCTTCACTTATTTTAAGATTAATGTCATAATGTTTTAATGCATGTTTGTAATCTTTAAAGCTTTTGTATACATAGCCAATACTGTTACAAGTTTTGGCTTGACCCTTTTTATCATCAATTGCTTCGTATATTTTTAAACAAGCTACTAATTCTTTCAATCCATTGTGTAGCTCTCCCATTTTAAGGTAGGTGTTCCCTTTAACATACAATGCTTCCGCAGTGCCTGCTTCATTGTTTAGTAAATGAAACTTCTCATATGATTGAGTAGAGATAGAGAGCGCTTTATCAAAATTTCCTTGCATCATTTTATAATGAGCAAGTTGTGTCCATGCCTGAGCATTCCCTTCCTGATAAGAAATTTCATCAGTATGTTGAATGGCTTCCTCTACCATGGTAATGGCCTTGCAAACATCTTTTATTCGAATGGCTGCTGCATTTTTTAGATGTAGATCAATCTCTGCTTTATTCATAATTATTGCTGCTAAATCGAATTAAATATACGAAGTATTTTACACCTGTTGCAGCAAATTGTTTTTTCTGTTTTAAACACACAATTTAATTCTAAAGAGATTGGCACACTTATTTTACGAAATTCACGAAATGAATAGTTTACGAATGTTCTATCGATTAGAAAATAACAGAGTAACCAATCTCATTTTTTCTTTTTATATATTGAGATTGATCCGAAAAATCTATTTTAATTCCATGAAAAACATCATGATAAAAGCTGCGTATGTTTTTACTTTTATTAGGGACTCTGCCGATAAAAAAAGTGTGTGATGTACCAGTAGGGATTCGGAATCCAACGGCTTTAGAAAATTGTACGTAGTTTGCATTTTTAGCGATTGGAGCTTTAGCCTTTTCTCCAAGTTGATTTTTTGCTTTTGAAAAAATATGAAGACCTTTTAAGTTAAAGTCAGACTTATTGTTGGTGATATAAATCCTTTTCTGGAAGTTAATTTGTTCCACCCAGTCTTGATGCATGTTTTGATTTACGGCTGCTGAATTCATAATTACATTATCAAATATGAGCTTTGTTTCAAGTTTAGTTCTTGGTTCTTTAGAACAATTTTTCAAATAGACATTACCAAGACTATGTATAAGCAAAGATAGTTTTGCGCCCTTATCAAACGCCTTGTTTTTCCTTTTAAAGGAATCCATAAGCGTTAAGACTTCATTGAAATGATTCTTTGATTTTAAAACATTGCGCTTTGAATTGTTTAAGTTTCTTAAACCGTGTAAATGAGGATCTTTGCTAGGCCAACTGAAAACGATTACATTTATTTGGTGATATTGTTGAATTTCAATTCCTCGTTTTACCGACTGATTATAGGTTTTACTATCGCCATGTACAAACAGTAACCAATCTGATTTTTTAGCGCAAATTTGAGTCATAAAATCAGTATAACTGAGCGTGTCATTTATGAGTTCACCTGATTTATTTGGGCTGACTTTTAAGTAAGTAAGTTTTTTATTTTCAATTACTTCGCAATTGAATGATAGGTTTTTACAAGTGGTATCAATTGCTCTATTTGTAATGACATATATTTTATCCCCAATGTTTGCCGCTGAATTTGGTAAGGTTTCGTTTGTTTGGGCATGAATACTTAAAATAGGAATTAGAAATAATAAAAGAACATGCTTTAATAGTGATCTTCTTATTCTTTTGGGTTTGTTCATATTGAATTTCACGAATCTATTTTGTTTTGTGAATATTAAGCTCATGGATATTCTATTGAACGAAAGTATTGCTTTTTTTGTTAGGAAATTAAGTAGAGAATAGTTCCTTCTAACTCATCAAATATTTTAGTTCCTTTATTGAAGTGAGTGGTGTATTTTGAAGGGTTTTGTTGCTTTGAAATGATATCCCATTGTTGATTCCATGCTTTAAATGAACCTTGATCAAATTCTATAATTTTTTTATTTAATTCATTCCATTTTTCATCATTTATAAACGAAAAGTTTTTGATTTGATGATAATAAGATCTTCTTTGAGAAAATCTTCGCTGTATTTCGTTTCCTTTTTGTTGGATTTGAGAGGAATCTAAACCCTCAAATTCTGAAGTGTCGAATAGTTTCATTTTTTTGAATTAATTTTAATAGAAATCGTTTACATTTTTTGCTTTAAGCAATTTACTATTATAAAATTAAAAACAAGTTGTAAATGTTTGTTATTCATTAGTTTAGGTGTTTTTACTTAAGTGTTTTAAACTTGATCAGAATATCTTTTTTACCGGATAATACTTAATTTACTAATTTCACGAAATGAACAAAAAAACAGCGTACTCTATTTTAGATCTTGCCGTAATTTCAAAAGGCAAAACTACACAGCAAACGTATAGCGATTCTGTGGCATTGGCTCAATTGGGAGATGCTGAAGGATATACCCGTTATTGGTTGGCAGAGCACCATAATTCTGTGGCCATTGCCAGTAGTGCAACTGTAGTTTTAATCGGGAAAATTGCTGAAGCAACACAACGCATTAGAGTTGGCTCAGGAGGAATTATGCTGCCCAATCATTCAGCCTTAATTATAGCGGAGCAATTTGGAACGCTGGGTACGTTATACCCCAACAGAATTGATTTAGGATTGGGTAGGGCACCAGGAACAGATCAAGCAACAGCCAAAGAAATTCGGGGCGATTTTTATCAGGGCGCACAATCTTTCCCCATGGAAATAGATAAAATACAAAACTATTTTTCTGAAGACAATGCAACAGCACCAGTACGCGCCAATGTAGCGGAGGGGGTAGAAGTACCGCTTTATATTCTAGGATCGAGTACTGATAGTGCGCACTTAGCTGCTAAAAAAGGATTGAAGTATGCCTTTGCCAGTCATTTTTCTACAGCACAATTAATGCCTGCGCTGCAAATTTATAGAGATGAGTTTCAACCTTCTGAAGGATTGAATAAACCCTATGTAGTTGCGGGGATTTGTGTGATTATTGCCGATACTGATGAAGCAGCAGCATTTATTGCTACCACTCACTATGAAAGGGTAATAGGAATATTAACTGGTAACAGACAACAACTAAGTCCTCCTTTTGAAATGACCGATAAATTCCGAGAAACACTTCAGCATCCTTCGGTGCAGCAAATGGCTAAATATGCTTTTGTAGGGAGCAAAGAAACAGTTAAACAAAAAGTCAAAGCCTTTTTAGCAACTACCCAAGTAGATGAACTCATTGTGTTGACCAATGTCTATGAAGCAGCAGCTCGAATGAACTCTTACCAACAATTTGCAGAAATTATGCGCGAATTGAATGAGGAGGTATAGTGGTTTGAATTAAGACTTTTGCTCTATACTTTTTACTCTACACTCTTGATGATAATTTCTTCCTTTTTACCTCGAAGTAAAACACTACCAATTTCTTTAGTATGAATTGAACTAAGATCTTCAGGTTTTATAAGTTCAAAGGTGTTTTGAGAAATTAAGAAATCTACCGAATAATCATTGCACATTGCCTGAATTCGTGCAGCTGTATTCAATACATCTCCAGAGTAGATGATATCCTTTTTAATGACACCAACTTCTCCCGCCATTACTCTTCCATGATGTAATCCAGCCTTGAAACTTGGAGTTGTACCGTATTTTTTTTCATAGTAGGGTTGCAGTTCTATCAGCTTAGATTTAATTTTTAAAAAACAATGAATGCAATTTCCTTTTTTAATGCCTTTTGCCAACGGCCAAGAAATAACTATTTCATCCCCTACATATTGATATATTTCTCCATCATAATTTAAGATGGTATCAGTTAAATGAGAAAATAGATTGCGGAGTAAACCAAAGTATTTTTCATTTCCTATTTTCTCTGCAATTGTGGTAGAAGATTTCATGTCTAGGAACATGAAAATCCGATCTTCTTTTTTTGGTTGAAAATAATTGCCCACTAAAAATTTTCTCAATATCCCTGGGCCAAACTTATCATTTACTTGAAGCATAAACAATGTAGATAAGGTAACAAACCCCCAAACAATAAAGAGCACAAAAGGGTAATAATTCTTGGTCATTTCTAGGGCTAAATTTAGCATTGCATCTGGAGTTGCGGCATCTCCTAAAGCAATGTAAGATCGGATGGCTAAGTACAAGCACATTAATGCAAGAAACAATAGCGTGTAAGAATAAACGGTTGTAATTAAAGCGTAACGGAAAGATTTTTTTCTAAATACTTTACGGTTAATGATTACCAAAAAAGTACCGGCAATTAAACCTCCTAAAGGACTAATTAACCCCCATATTCCTAGCTGTACTTTAAACTGATAAATATCGGATGGACCAAGGCTTAAATAAGGTGTATTGATTAGCGAGTTGTTGTAGAAAACAATGAATACCCCAACCAAGCTCCAAGCTATCATTGTAATGATAACGGTTTTAATATTCATTCTTATTTGAGCGGAAAAAAGCATTGCTATCAAATATAGTCTTTTAAAACCTAACCATTACTTAAGAGAAGGTTTTGATATTCATCAACAAAATTAGTTGTGATATCCCAACAACTCATCAACCGTATTGGCCGTTACCGAATGGTAATTTGCGCGTGCCGTTTTATAAATTGTTAATCCATCTTCAATACGATCTGCATTTTTAAATGCTCTAAAAAGAGTGGTTACATACCAACGTCTTCCAACGGTATTTAAGAATTCCGAAATTTTAGCATCAACCTCATGTCCATGATATCCATTAAGGATGGATTGCTCAAACCAAACCATGCTAATGTAAGAGTTGGTTGATGCTGTGAAATTAAAGGCATCGTCCAATTGTTGCATCTGCTCGGCAGTGATGTCTTTTGGGAAATTACGTACAAAATGAACCCATTCCTGTGGAGTCCATTCTTTGGTTGTAGTGGCATCAATTTCCTTGGTATCAATAAATGCTTGTAACGTCTTTTCTACATTCGCAAAAGCATCTGATTGAATGATGGCAGCATTCTCTGGAACACCTGGCTTGTAAATCCATTCTTCGGTATTGAACGAGATGTTGTTCTTTTCCAATAGGTTGGTGTGCAGGTAATCGTTGAAGTCTTCCGTATTGGTAGTTGAAAAGGCATTTTTCTTAAAATAAGCCTTTAAAAAAGCATCCATTTTTTCACGGCCCACTTTTTCTTCAAGGGTTCTTAAAAACAAATACCCTTTATCGTAAGCAATGCTGTTCATCCCATCATCAGGGTTTCTGCCCTTAAGGTTTAACTTTAGTTTGGTATCGTTAGGATTATCTTTTAAGGCTTCCAATTCATCATCTAAATCCTGACGACCGATAAGTGCCAACATGTTAGCACGTTCTTTACCATAAAGGGCTTCCATAATTCTAATTTCAAAATAAACGGTAAAACCTTCATTCAGCCAGAAGTCATTCCAAGTAGCATTGGTTACTAAATTACCCGACCATGAATGTGCCAATTCGTGTGCCACCAAAGAAGTTAAACTTTTATCGCCAGCAATAACAGTAGGTGTGGCAAAAGTCAATCTCGGATTTTCCATACCACCAAAAGGAAAGCTAGGAGGAAGTACAATGATGTCAAACTGATCCCAATCGTATGCACCGTATAAATTCTCGGCAGCCAATACCATTTTTTCCATGTCTGAAAATTCAGCATGCACCTTTTTCAGCATTGATTTTTCTGCATAAACACCTGTTCTATTGCTGATTGCTTTGTATTCGATATCACCAATGGCCAATGCAATAAGGTAAGCTGGAATAGGCTGCACCATTTTAAAATGATAGATGCCATCTGCTGCTTTTTCTTTAGGATTTTCTGCACTCATTACAGCCATAAGGTTTTCTGGTACTTTAACGGTAGCATCGTAAGTAATACGAATCTGCGGGCTATCCTGAATTGGAATCCATGTACGGGTTAATATTGCCTGACCTTGGGTAAACAGAAAAGGATTTGTTTTATCTGCGGTTTGTTGCGCGTTTAACCATTGCAAAGCTTCGGTTTTAGCCGTTGTTTTATAAGTGATGGCAATTTGTTTGGTGTTTTCTTCAATAGCAATGATCAAGGGTTGACCAAGGTTCTTATCCATGTCACCTAAAGTGAAGGGTGTATTTTCTCCATCAGCTTTTACTTCTTCAATTTCTAAGTACTTGGCATCTAAAATAATCTCCGAAGCGCCATTGTTTGCAATGTTGTAGTTGGCCGTTCCGCTGATAACCTGAGCATCAAAGTTGACATCAACATCTAAATTAAGATGTGTAATAACTGCATTGTTAGGTTGAGCAAAAGAATGTGGCTCTTCTGCATATTTAATAACTACCTCTTTTTTTTGAGGTTCGGTACAACTTATAAGAATACAGATACAGCTAATTGCTAAAATAAAGGCCTTTTTCATTTGAAATATTTTTAAAGGCGCTAAAGTAAGCAAAAGCGATTCGTATAAAAAACGGGGATTATGTGGGAGTTGGATGGGGAGGTTTGATTATAAACAATGACTTGAGTTATTGTCATAATCCATAAGAAAATTGTAAGATTTAATAATCGTTTCCAATTTGTTCAATAGAGCAAATTTTGCTAAACAAAACGTCTAATTCACGAGCAGTACATTTTGATGCAAATTCTGCTCTTAGAAAATTGATTAATTCAACAATTTCTTTATCGTTTTTTACGATTAGATAAGAAATTTCATTTGCTTTAAACTCGTATCTGTAAGAATCTATTTTTCCATTCCAAGTATCTTTATCCGAAGTATAGGATGATTTACGAACTGCAATCATCTGTTTACCAATTTCTTCTTCTCTTGGAATGAAACGCCATTCTCTTTCATCATAAAACTTATAATTAGGATCATCCACCTTATTGCGTTTTAATGGCCCTGAATAATTCTTTGTATGAGCTTTGATTTGACGAATATGTAGTTTTTGTTCATCACTTAATTTTTCTGAATGATCTAAATAATATACAAATTGGTCATAGATGGATTTACCAATTATAGAGTTATTTTCAAGGTATAGGACTGGGTTTATTCCTAAACTATTAGCCCACTTTTTACTTAACCCAATACCATAGGATCCGTAAGCATTAAAATGTTTGGAGGATTCAGATAAAGGAATGTCGCAAAAGGATATCATTGGATGACATGAGTGCATGGCTTTATTCTCAATGATAAGGGATTCAACACAATATTTAATTTTAAATCCTTCTTTCAATATCATTTTTAAGGTATCTAATTTTTTTGTATAATGAATGATTGAATTAGTACTTATTGGCATAGCTATTTTATTTTTTTACAATTATTGAATATTCCATCTGGCCCATACATTCCTAAGTCACCGTTTTTCTCAAGTTGAAAGTATTCTCCATGTCCATTTTCATAATCATACCTTGTAATGTTATTTTTGGTTGATTCTTTAACTTCTTCAAATCCTTGACAACCATTTTTTTTGTAAACAGTCTTAATTAATAATTTACCATCTTCTTTTACTAAGTACAATGTACTTTCCATCATCATCATTTTGCTTTCCCATTTTTTAAGAATTTCCCCAGTTACTTCTACTTTACTTGCTTTTGCATCTTCCTTCTCAGTTGATCCAAGAATTTTAACTTCTAACTTTGGAGTATAGTGAGTAGTTGCCCAACAACCATTACCGACTTCCATATCTGGCAAATGATAGAAAATCCATGCTTTAGCATATTTTTTTCTGGAGTCTCTTAGTTCAGTAGCAATATCAGTAAGCACAAGTTTAGTAGTTTTCTTATTGAGCCTTATGTTTACTGTTGTTTTACTCAATTTTTCATTAGAATCCTCGTCAATAATAGAGTAGGTAATATCTTTAGGGATTTTACTTTCTTTTTTACCACAAGAGAATATTGTGATTGCAATTATTGCATATATAATTTTCTTCATATCTACTAATTTAATTTTAAATAAGGTTCTTTATGTGCTTTAATGTTCATCTTTTGAATTGGACGGTAACCCCAAGTGTCATTTACAGATACAGCAGTAATTTTAACCGCTACTTGGATACCGGTAATTGAATTGTCATTATTCAAACAAAAATGAAATGAACCACTCAAGCTCGTTGTCATTCTTGAAGCATCATTAACAACTTTTCCTTTCTTTATGTAGTAAAATTCGTGACCTCCTAAAAACAGATTTACATTGTTGTGATCTACAATATAATAATCAACATCTTCACCTTTTTGTAATTGAGTTATTAACGAAGCACCTCCCAATGCAATAGAGGCTAAAGGCCCATATCCAGGTATCTTGTCTAAGTGGGATAAAGAGGATTCAGCAAATTGTTTAGTAGCATCTTCTAACGCTTTCTGTCCCTCTTGGTTAACACCAACATAATAGGCCCATGAAATTGTATTTTTTGGCATTGTGAAATTGAATGAGGTTCTATTTCCATTTGCATTAGTGGCAGAATGAACTTTTGCAATCTGATTTGTAATTTCATGAATCACAGTATCTCTCGATACTAAATATTTCTCTTGAATTGTAGTGTAAGAAGTATCATATATTGTTTCCCAATAAACGTTTGAATTAAATGCTTTTGTTTCCTCAGAAGCTGGAGTTCGTTTTATATTGAATTTGCAAATTCTACGTCCCATAGAAGAATTTGAAAATCTAAATTTATAAATTCCTGTAGAGTTAATTGTTAAGGTTTTATTCTCAATTTTCTTAGTTTTAAAATCCATAAACTTAGAAGAGGATGGTAATTCGATAATTTCAACTTCTTTGAGTGGTTTACCTTTTAATTCCTCAAAACTGAAAGTGATTTCGTCACCTTCGGCAAAACCAAAATAAAACTCTTCGTCAGTAAGTGCTGCTACTTTAAGAGTATTATCAGCAATTTCGATTTGAGCAGTTAATGGATTAACATTAATCAAAAAAGAAGAAGCAATTAGAATTGTTAACTTTAAATAAAGGTATTTATTCATGTTATATATTAATTCAATTTAGGAGCCGGCCTATTCCAGTTACTAATTTGTTGCACTATTCCTGCGTAATAGTCTAACACCATTTTTTCAATTAACTCGATAAACTTTTTGTTAGAGGCAAAGTTGGCTCCAAAGCCATTTATTAAAACCACATGAAAAGCTTGTATTTCTTTTCCTTTTGTCATTTCTGTTAAATCACCTAAATCAGAGAGTTTAACTTTTAGGTTGGCCTTAGCAAACTTAATGTCTGCTTCGATCCAAATGTTACTTTCTAACTTTTCAAATAATTCTGGGATTCTCTTTTTACTGTTCTCTAATTGTTTATTCATCCAATTTATTCGAGCAACAGTTCCTTTATCTAGAGGGGGTATTACTTTAATACTCATAGAAACTGTTCTACGCTCAAATTCAGCAATCATTTTAATATCAGAAACAGAGTTTTTAACACTTAATGTTGCCTTCAGGTAGTTCTCTTTTACTAAACGTTTAATATCGTTTTTAAGGCTTTCCTTTGTTTTATTAGAAGACTTTACCAGTACCCCAAGTTTTCTACTCATCAATAAAGCCATATCTTTTTCTTCTTCATACCAACTTGTTACAGCATCTGCAATATATTCATCAGATATTTTTAAAGGAGTTTGAGCTCTGATGTTTTCTGCTAGTTGCTTCCAGCCAGGCTTCATTTGTGTGTAACCACTTACTCCAGAAACTGGGCTTTCCAAATATTCTAATGCTTCACGCATTATTTCTACTTGGTCTTCATCTTGTATGTTGTTTTCATTCTTAAACATCAACAATTGTCCCTTAGTTAAAAGGTAAGTCCAAGAGAAATGTAAAAGAGAAATACTCTTAGGTGCTTTAACTTTAACAGGAGAGTGGGTAGGGTCTGCAACAAACTCGTTAGAAACAGTAATCAACTTGTTTAAACCTAACTTTTTAGTAACTCCTAAGTAAGTTTCTACTTGTTTCGCATCAATGCTATTATTTTTGTTTTTCATTTCAAAGAAAGCAGCATCTTTTATCTTGCCACTAACTACAATTATGATTAATCCGTCAATACGAGATTTACCAATTTCAGGGAAACAAGCTTCTGTATAATAAAATACTTTACCTCCTAATGGTAATTTAATCTCTTTAAATAAATCTGTTCTATATTCTTTTACTAATCTAACAACAGAAAGAAATATAGAGGTTAATGCCATTTCATCTCCTGTTTTTAGTGTTGGAATTAATCTGGCTGGCTGAACTTGTATTTGACCTTCTTTAAGGTATTCATCAAATTCTTCTTTCTTTAAACCGATGAGCTTATTTAATTTCTTTTTTATCATACCTAAAATTGTTGTTCAACGAATCTAAGCCTTTTAAACGAATAAATCAATTTAATTTGCTGTAAATGAGGGAATTAAGTATTTATACGTAAGTATTTATACTTACGTATTTTGTTTGGTAAGAATAACTAAGAAATGAAATTGAATATCAAAGTTTGACAATCCCAATTTAAATGAGCTGGCATGAGCCAAAGAATAGATTTTACTCTTTAAATTTTAATCTTGTTCTAGATAAAATATCGTGAGAACCTTGTTCTGCACCATATAAGTAAGAGTAGTTATCAATAGGATTAAACCTCATTAATGTTCTTAAAAATACCTTAATTAGATTTGGTTTTTTGTTGTTAAGATCAACAACAACAGTTTTAGTTATCTTTTTCCCAATAGTTTGTCCAGTAGTTGCTTCAAACAAAAAGTAATAGGTGAACATAACAATTGCCATAATAAATTGTGATGAGGTAAATGACATAAATGCACTAACGATAGCAGACGTAAAGGCTATTATGAACATGTCAACTATTAAATTCGCTATTCTAATTCCTTTATTCATACTTTTAATATGACACTAATGTACTCATAAGAAAGTTCAGTTTTTACTTATTTATAGCTTCGTCATATGCTTTGACAATTTTCAATCCATTGTCAATCATAACGCCCCAGTCTGATTCATTTTCTAGAATAGAATTTAATTCATTCTGATAGCTGTATATCCCATTATTAGTGACAAAATAGAATTTTACAAATCCAGATTCCGGCAAATTTTTATTGTCTGTCTTTTCGGCCAATTCAATATATTCTTGAGATAGATTGGTGTATTCGACTGCCATCTCTCTGAATCTTTCAACATTCACTCCAGCCATATAGAGCATTCCTGTACTATAATATACACTTACATCACCTGTTTGATAGGCTGAAATTGTCACAACTGAATCGCCTTGACTTATATCTAGGATTACTCCAAATATTTGATTATTTGATTCGGATTTAGTCATTCCAAATTCTTCGGGGTTAATGTCCAAAAGAGCACTTCTCATTTCAATGTAGGTTTCATAATCAACCATAGCTGTTGCCAAATTACCTCCCTTAGTATTACTATTTTCACTTGATTCGCTAGAGTTTTCCTTTTTCTTGTTTTCCTGTCCGCAAGAAATGATTAGAATAAGAGAGATAAGTACTGTAATTAAATTAAGTTTTTTCATTTTGATATGTATGATAACGGTTAGTATATGAAGTGTTATGTACTTTTCTTTTTAATTTATTCATTCTTAAAAGCTAAACCAAAGGTTTAGCGAACGTCATTAAATGACTGACCTTTCGTATAGCAGAAGTCCTACATTGCTTATAGCCATTATTGTACACTGTTTTTTAAGTGTCATACTCACCATCCCATGGTTCACCAAAAGCAATAGTATTACTAGGCTGTAATTCAATCATCTTAACTTCCTCATTTGGAATTAACCCAAATTCAATTCCATCAATTATTGTTTTAAATGGTTTTACCGCTATATTTTTATATTCAACTTTTCCAAGTTCTAATAACAATTCATTTAGTAATTGAGTTGTTTTTCCTGTCGAAATATCACTAGTTTTTCCTGCTAATTTATACTTTGTCTCGATATGATTTCCATTTTTGTCAAACAGATAAACTAATGCATATTCAACTCTTTCATTTTGCCAATTCTCATTTGCAAAACCATTGGGAAATACAAAAGTTTCATATCCAAAAAAAAGAAATCCATTTTCGGCCATTCCAAGGTGATGCGTATGATAATCTTCTTCACGCATTATTGGTATTAATTCAGGATGCCAATTACTCATATTTGTCATTTTTATTTTAGAATCTTTATCTAAACTAGTTTCAGTGTCCGAATCATTCTGACATGAAAACAGATGAATACTAGTTAATATTAAAATCGTATAAAGAAGTCTATTCATATTGTGTACAACGACCCATGTATGTTGTCGTAGCATACCGAAGGGTGCTATGCAATATACAGATTGTTGGGCTTAGTTTCTTTTTAATATTTCTATCAATTTTGTGTTTATGTATATAGTTTCTCTTCCCATTTTTTGAGATTCTAATATTCCAATTTCTTCTAATTGCTTTAAGTATCTTGATGCGGCCTTTCGTTCAACTCCAAGTCTTTCGACTACATATTCAATTTTGGAATAAGGATGCTCAAACAGTAATTCAATTAATTCTTTGCGGTAAACCTTAGTTGCTTTTTCTTGAGCGACAAGAATAGTTTTTTCAAGTAATTCTTTGATTGAATTGATTTTTTTAACTGTTTTATTAGAAGTAATTTCTACTGCTTTTAGCATATATATAATCCAGTTTTCCCATTCGTCATTCTTGTTGACTTTGTTTAATAGTTTATAATATTCAGCCTTATTCTCATTGATGTATGAACTGAGGTAAAGGATAGGAATATCTAATAGTCCGTTTATAATTAAGTAAAGAATATTTAATATTCTCCCTGTTCGTCCATTTCCATCATAAAAAGGATGAATACTTTCGAATTGATAATGTAATACAGCAAGATTTATTAAGGGAGATAGATCAGTTTCTGTTCTATTGAAATGGTCAAGGAAGTTTGAAAGTAAATCTATTATTTCGTCTTTTTCTTGTGGTGGAGTGTAAACTATTTCTCCTGTTTTATCATTCTTTAAAACAGTTCCTGCGATATTTCGAATTCCAGCATTATTTTCAATAATGGTTTTTTGTAATTCAATGATGTCTTTTTGCCTTAAAAAACCTTGATTATTAATTATATCAGCACCTAGAAAAATCGCTTTTCTGTAATTAATTACTTCTTTAATTTGCGATGGTTGATTTCCTGTTGTCGAGAGAGCTCTGTACAATTCATCTTGAGTAGTAATTATATTTTCAATTTCTGAACTGTCTTTGGCTTCTTGAAGTACTACTGCATTTATTAGCATTGATTGATTAGGGATTGTTTTAGCAATACCTTTTAATTCGCCTAATGCAGTTGATGATTTACTTAATTGCCTTAAAATATGAAGAGTTTCTATTTCTTCTCGTTTTGGGGGTAGTTTTTCTAATTTTTTAATAGGGTGCATATTGTCTCACATTATCTCTATGTGCACCAAAAATACAAAAAAAGCACCAAGTGGTAAAGTTATGGTGTTTTTTGCCTCATAAAAATAAACTTGGTTTGACTTTACTCTATAGCATTTTAATGGTTTACTTTTTTTATACTGCTAAGTAAAAAAGTGGGTAGAATATATTTAAATAGTATCACGGAATGAACTCCAACTCATATCTAGCAATTGTTATGAAAGGGGGGCTAATCTTCCTGATTAAAAATGGTATTTCGTTGCGCTTTCTTTTTGTAGCGGTCTTTAGGTTCAAGCGTTCTATTTTTGTTGGGGCGGTAGCTATTGGCAGGCGGGTTAAGAATAAATTCTAGTTGAGATGCTATCATTTTCTCAAAAGGAACAAGAAAGTCCTTTGTTTCGCATTCTTCAAAGTCACCTTTCTTCAATAAATTTAGTACCGTATAAACAGACTCAATAGTACTTAAGCACAGTGGTTCTGGCTGCTGCTTAATAATAAATTTTGATTTGATAGTATTGTCAAAACTCACTCTCTTTAGCTGTTGTAAGTTTTTGCTCAGTTTAATCATTTTACGGGCACAAGGCCATGTTCCATCCAGAATAAAAATGTTGGGGTGTTCTCCCATAAATGAATTTACTTCTGTACTTTTTTCTGTAGATAAGTTAAAGCTATCGTTTCCGGGATACAATAAAAATGAGGCGCTATTTTCAAGCAATTCATTTACCCGCTTATTGTTAGTAAAATCCACACCCACAATAATTTCAGAATTCTCCAATTGAAGCTTGGTCATACGACCCGTTCCGTTCCTTTCTTTTTTGTACTCCTTTGGGTGCATCAAAATAATAAAACGCGTATTTGTTTGGAGCGGACTAATGTGTTTACAAATGCAGGTAATTGAAGGCTGCATGCATTGGTAACATTTTATTCTTGGATTTTCTATTTCGTTTCGCATTCTGAAAGCAAAATTAGACGTTTTTTAGAACAAATAGGAGGTAATTAATCAATTCCTAAATCGTGGGTAAAACTTGCTTCGGGGACAATTTCTTTTAATTCTACACCTGTGCGGTCTTGAATAATTAGCTTTATTACATTTTCGACCTCCAGTCTATTTGTTCCTAACTGTTTGCTAATCTTGGCGTAATTTAATAACAATACTTCATCAATTAATTCTCTAATATTATCTAGTGGTATAGTAGTTTTTAACGGTTTAGCAGATTTTACCATTATAGTTGTTGCTCCAATTCCTATAATGGGCATTAACCACCAGTACTGAGAATTTCCAAATTCTTTTATTATGTCTATTGGTAAAAAGAACCCACCAAATATTAAAGTTATACCCGTTATAAATAAAGCTGTGGTTATATTTTTAGAGTGAGTTAAGTTTGGGAGTTCTAATTCTAATCCATCTTCAATCTTAGCCCATTTTGTTTTTATATCAACTTCTGGTAGTATATTTTTTAATAAGCTATTGGGAACTATTTCTTTCCTTTTGCTATCAAATTCAGTTTCAAAGTAATTTCTGAATTTATAAAATAACACTGCACTTTTACACTTGTTATTTTCAATTTGTTCTCTATCTTTTATTTTACTCCAAACACCTTTATATAAATCACCAACAGTAGCAATCTTCTCAGCCTCAGGATCTGTAAATGATATGCCAAAAGCTTCTTCCACCGTTACTAATAATTCAACACTATCTAAACCCATAATAATTCAAATGTAGTAAATTAAAATAGTATCATTTTGTAACAAAATATCTTCTGTGTGTTACCCAAAACATATTTTATTAATTTCACGGAATGAACTCCAAAGAACATTCAGGAATCCATATCAAGGGCGCTAAAACCAACAACCTTAAAAACGTTTCGTTAAGTATTCCGCACAATAAATTTATTGTGGTTACTGGTATTTCGGGTTCTGGAAAATCGAGTTTGGTATTTGATGTTCTTGCCCAAGAAGGGCAGCGGAGGTATTTTGAAACCTTGCCCTCTTTTGCCCGACAATTTATGGGTAAAATTAACCGTCCGGATGTAGATGAAATTGAAGGGCTTTCGCCAGTTATTGCCATTGGGCAACGTACCACAGGAATGCATGCGCGTTCTACCGTTGGTACCCTATCAGATATTTATGATTTGTTGCGTTTGTTGTTTGCCAGAACAGGAACCTCGAAGAAAGATGTAGCACTTTCTCGTGCGTTGTTTTCGTTTAATTCGGCTGTAGGGAAATGTACGCGTTGTAACGGCATAGGCAAGGAAGAACAAATAGACTTGAACAAACTGATTGTCTATCCAGAGAAAACAATTCGAGAAGGAGCATTGGCACCAACTTTACCGAATGGCTACATCATGTATTCGCAAGTAACCATTGATGTGCTCAACCAAGTTTGCGAAGCCGAAGGGTTTAATGTAGATATTCCTTGGAATGATTTAACCGACCAGCAGCAACAAGTTATTTTGCACGGTAGCGACAAAATAAAAGTGCCTTTTGGTAAACACAGTTTAGAGTCGCGCTTAAAGTGGACAGGTATTAAAGCCAAACCACGAGAAGAAGGACATTACAAAGGAATGCTTCCGATTATGTCGGACATTCTGAGAAGAGATAGAAATGCCAATATTCTAAAATATGTACATGCGGTAACGTGTCCGGATTGTAATGGAACGCGTTTAAATAATGAGGCGCTGAGTGTTACCGTTCATGGCAAATCCATTGCTGATGTGGGTCGTTTTGAATTGAACGAGTTAAAAGCTTGGATTCAAAACAATGCGTGGAATGATATTGCAGCAGCAATCACCACTAAAATTGAGGCTCAGGTAGATTTATTAACTGACCTTGGTTTGGGACATTTGACCCTAGATAGACCTTCAAAATCATTAAGAGCAAGTGAAATACAGCGGATTAGAGTAGCCAATCAAATATTGGTTCCCTTAAGTGATGTGTTGTATGTTTTTGACGAGCCTTCTATTGGTTTGCACCAAGAAGAGAACGAACGCTTGATTTATCATTTTAAACAATTGGTACAAAAAGGCAATACTGTTATTGTGGTGGAGCATGATCTGGATACCATTACCAGTGCCGATCATATCATAGAAATTGGACCTAAAGCTGGAGTAAAAGGTGGGGAGGTGTTGTTTAATGGAGCCTTTACTGAATTTGCCGAGCAGAAAGATTTGGAGGCGGTTAGTCCAACGTACAGAGCAATACTTGGTGCGACCAAATCGAGTAGTATTGCCAAAACAGCTAGTGATGCTATTCAGTTAATTGGATGTTCTGAAAGAAATTTAAAAAATATAACTGTTGATTTTCAGCTCGGAAAACTCAATGTGGTGAGTGGAAAATCAGGAACGGGAAAATCAAGCTTAGTAAAAGGAACGCTACTAAAATCAGTACAACAACACTTAGGAATTGAAGTTGATGAACCAGTAAAATTATCCTCAACTAAAAACTTAGCAGCCGTCAATAAACTGATATTTATTGATCATTCGCCTATAGGAAAAACACCACGGAGTAATCCCGCAACCTATTTAGGTTTGTCAGATCATATTAGAGATCTCTTTGCCAAATTGCCAGAATCTAAAGCACAAGGATTTAGTAAATCGCGTTTTTCATTCAACAACAAAGGTGGACGATGTGAGACTTGCCAGGGTGCTGGGAAAACCCAAATAGGGATGCACTTTTTGGGGAATGTAGATTTGCTTTGTGGTACTTGTAATGGCGATCGTTTTAATGCGGCAACGCTTCAAATTAAATATAACGGTTTGTCGATTGCGGATATTTATAAATTGTCCATAAACGAAGCTGTTGAGTTCTTTGAAGAAGATACTTCGGCTACGCTCAGCACAAGTAAAAAAGTACTTGTTGGACTCAAAATTTTACAAGAAATAGGATTGGGGTATTTAACCCTCGGACAATCATCCACTACACTTTCTGGTGGAGAAGCACAACGAATTAAAATTGCCAACCAGCTACAGAAAAAAGATACTGGGGATACCTTGTATGTGATTGTAGAACCAAGTATTGGTTTGCACCAAGATGACATCCATTCACTATTGCAATTGTTTGATAGGATTAAACAGAAAGGAAATACCATTGTTTGCATAGAGCAAGATGCTTCTATCATTTCTTGGAGCGATTGGCACATCGAATTGGGGCCAAAAAGTGGTGCAGACGGAGGAACAATTCTTCATCAAGGCGTTCCGAAAGAACAGGAGCGAACTATACGAGAAGAAATTAAAACAGTTATACCGGAAACTAGTGATGAGATTGTATTGAACGGAGTCACTACACACGGCTTAAAGAATATAACTATTCGTATTCCTAAAAACCAGTTGACTGTTGTTACTGGAGTTTCTGGAAGTGGAAAATCCTCTTTGGTTTACGAGACTTTGTTTGCCGAATCGAATGCCCGTTTTACAGAATCGTTATCTACCTATAACAGAAGTTTTTTAAAACAAAATAGTGCAGCAGAAATTGCTTCGTTTTCTGGTTTAGGACCAGCAATTGGAATTAACCGAAAAGGAGGAAGTCCTTCTAAACGTTCAACCGTTGGAACGCTTTCAGGAGTGTACGATGCATTCAGATTATTGTACTCGAGAATTGCACAGCATGAAGGAGAACACTATACTGCTCAACACTTTTCTTTTAACCATCATTTAGGAGCTTGTCCAGCTTGTGAAGGGATGGGAGTGCAACCAACATGCAATCCTGATGCAATTATTGTTGCTCCAGAAAAATCAATTTTAGAAGGAGCAGTTTCTACGAATAAAGCCATAGGGTATTATGCTGATGTAAACGGACAGTTTATCGCAACATTAAAAGAAGCAGCCAAACAAAACAACTGGAACATTGAATTGCCTTGGAATGAATTAACTGATGAGGTAAAGGATATTGTCCTTTACGGAACTGGTGAGACCCTGTATGATGTTACTTGGGAATATCAAACCAAAACAAAATCTGGAACACAAGAATTAACAGCCAAATGGTGGGGGTTCTGCAATTACATTGATGATGAATATCAACGAAAACTGCATAACAAGAGTCTACAACATTTAGAAGACATCTTGCATCATGTAGAATGTTCAAGTTGTAATGGAGCTCGTTTAAAACCTGAGTTGTTAAACACTAAATTCCTAGGGAAGAACATTCATGAAATTTCTCGGATGAGCATTAGTTCTTGTTTAGCGTTAATTGAAAAATTAGATGATCAATTGGATGCCACTGTGGCTACAATTGCTAAAGTGGTGTTGCCGTCTGTTACCACATCTTTACAAATCATTGCTGATTTAGGATTGGGTTACTTAAATTTAGATAGAGCAGTAAGCACACTTTCTGGTGGTGAACGCCAACGCATTACTTTGGCCGGACAATTATCAACACACCTTTTTGGAGTTACTTATGTGTTGGATGAACCAACAATTGGTTTGGATGAAGCACAGGTTGGTGTCTTGTCAAAAGCGTTAAAACAAATTGTAGCCAACGGAAATACAGTTGTTGTGGTAGAGCATGATGCTTCGTTTATCCAACAAGCAGATTACATTATTGAAATGGGACCAGCAGCAGGAAGGCAAGGTGGAGAAGTGATCTATCAAGGAAAGATCGCAGGTATTGCAAAAAATACAGTTACCCATCAGTTGTTGGAGGCAGATAAAGAAGCATTAAATAAACAACACAACGCTAAAGGAAAGGCTTTTGGAGTTAAAGGAGCTTTTGCCAATAATCTAAAAGATATTGATGTTGATTTTTATGCTGGACAGATTACCGCTGTAGCTGGTGTTTCGGGTAGTGGGAAGTCAAGCTTGATTAAAGAAGTATTGTACAATTCTTGGTTAAAAAATAGACCAACCAATTGTACTTCGGTTCATGGGTTAGAGCAGTTTGCAGAAGTTTTATTGATAGATCAAGAAATCTTAACACAAAATAGGTTAAGCACTCCAGCAACGTATACCGGAATTATAGAACAGCTAAAAACCATTTTCTCCAAAACAGAATTAGCCAAAGAATTGGGTTTAAAGAAAGCAGACTTTTCTTACCAAAGTAAAAATGGAAAATGTAAAACTTGTGCTGGTCATGGTCAGTTAAAAACCAGCATGGATTTTATGAGCGATATCTGGTTGACATGTGATAGCTGTAAAGGAATGCGTTACAATGATGCAGTTCTGGCCTGTAAATATAACGAGCGTTCAATTGGAGAAGTATTGCAAATGACGGTTCAAGAAGTCATAACTTTTTTTAGATCGGGACCGGTTGTAGCAAATTTGGAAATCCTTAACCAAGTAGGAGTGGGGCACATATTGTTAGGTCAAGCCGGAAATACATTATCTGGTGGAGAATCGCAACGTTTAAAGTTGGCCAATTCCATGTTGCAAAAGCATAAAGGCAAAACGCTTTATCTTTTTGATGAGCCAAGTACTGGCTTGCATTATTTTGATATTCTACAATTGATTGCAGTTTTTCAATCTTTAATTGAAAGAGGAGATACAGTCCTTTTTATTGAGCACAACAGCACGCTAATCAATGCTGCTAATCAAGTGATTTTAATAGGGCCAGGTAGTGGTGAAGGTGGTGGAGGTATAGTGTAGAAATAACATAACGGTTAGCATTTTCACACCAACCGTTATGTTCAACTAACTAATAGTCTAACAGCCTATCGTACCAAAAGAAAACACTAGTTTTTGGTCTACTTTTTCTCCCTTCGCATTTTCTGCAGGTAACCATTTTCCAGGATTGTTCTTGATCAGTTCTATCATTGTATCATCTATTGTTGGATAACCAGAAGTTGCCGTAAGTTTAACATTTGCAATTGTTCCTTTTTTGGTAACTGTAAAGTAGAGTTTCCCGCCTTGCAACTTTCCTGGATTTAAAAGGTTTATTTTTTCTTGACTCCCTGTTTTTAGATAGTTAATTAACTGCTCTTTTCCATAGATGTATTCGGCTTCCTTTTCTGGAACTATAGTTATATGAGGTGTAAAGTAATTGTGCCCCAATTCACCGGTTACGTTATTCTTTTGTTGGAAATCAGCTCTTATTAAAATGTTATTGGAGTAATCAACCGTTTGTAAAAGGTTGAGCTGTGAAGTCGTTAGCATTTCATCTTTCCCTGTTGCTTTTTGATTCGTTTGATGGTAGTCATCCAAAATAATAACCTGTACAGATTGATAAACCTCTACCTGGTCAGTTTGTGTTTTAGGAAGAAAATCTAAAATAGATGTTGCGCTGTGTAGTTTTTCTTTGGTAACAGTACTCATAAATCTAGAGTCTACATCATAAAAAAAGGTAACAGCTGGTTCTGTATTTATGTTAGCTTCATTAGAATCTATTTCTTGACTACTACATTGTGTTGCTGTATTTTCTGTGTTTAAATAGCCAAAGGCCATTAAACTGATTGTTGTGAATGCTGTGCCTATTATTAAAATGCTCTTTTTCATGTCTTTTGGTTTTAAGAATTAATATGAATCAAAGCTACATCACAAAGGCATTTTTAAGCGTAAACCAACTGTAAATTGATGTAAATTTTGTGTAAAACCTTCCAAATTCAAAAGACTTTAATTTATGAAGTAGCGCACCTTATCTTTTTATTCGATACAAAGTATTCTAACACAAATGTGGGTAAAGTCAATCCGACAAACTGTTAGAAACAAAAGCGAGCGTTCATTTTGCACTTACTTGTTTACGACTCTGAAGGATTAGAGATCCTGTTTGTTTCCGAATTCCGAAAGGAAAACTCAAATCGTTTCATGATTTCTTTTTTTTATGCTTATTCGTTTACAAGAGTGAACACCTGGCACTCATGCGCATAAAAAAACCAAAGCATTGCTTTGGTTTTCCTTTCTTAGTGACTCTGTAGGGATTCGAACCCCAAATCTCCTCGGCCGTAACGAGGTGCATTATCCAGTTGTGCTACAGAGCCAAAATTTAAGAGTGCAAATATAGAAATAAGCTTTTATTACGACTCCTATTTTTTTGAATTATTTTGATACCAATGGAACATTTCTACTAAACCCTGCATTAAATGCGATTGAAGTATCTGTTTCTTCTATTCCTTTTATAGGGTGTATTTTTTCATATAAAATAGACCTAAAATGGTCATTGTTAAAAGCATAAGTTTTAACCTGTAAGGCAAATTTTCCAGTAACATTTAGGCATTCAACAACTTCAGGAATTTGTTTTAAAGCACTTACCACCTGATCTACATACCTAGATTCTTTTAATGCGATTCCTGTTATAGCAATAGTAGTATACCCTAAAACTTCTGGATCAATTTCGAAATGAGCACTTTTTAAAACACCTATCTTCTTTAGTCGATTGATGCGCTGATGGGCCAAAGAATTTGAAATTTTAAGGTTCTTAGCAAGCTGACTGTAAGGTATTCTAGCATCTTTAGTGAGTTTTCTTAAGATTTCAAGATCTAGGCTGTCAAGTTGATTGTTTGGATTCATTAAAGGAGATTAAAAAAGTTAAATTGATTGTTAATAGTTGTCAAAAGTAGCAAATTGTAACAAAATTATTGTTTTATAAATTATAATGATTCAATAGTTGAGTGATTTCAGTTGTTCAAATTAATTTTGAACCTTCTAAACTTTAAAACAACTAGAACAATGGAAAAAGAAGTGTTATTTGATACCTTATGGAAAGATTATGTTACGCAAACTCCATCTGCATCAAAAATTAATGAGTTACTCAAGCAACATGGTGAGAACATTAAGAACGATCATATCGCTTTAAGAACAGTAAATTTACCAGAAGTAGGTATTGATAAGCTGGCAGTGTTATTCAAGCAAGTGGGTTATGTTGAAAAAGACAGTTATTATTTTTCTGAGAAAAAGTTAATCGCCAAACATTTTGAGCATGCAACAGATTTATCCGCTCCAAAAGTTTTTATTAGTGAATTAATCCTAGAAGAGTTTAGTAAATCCTTACAATCTACCGTAAGGTCTTTTGTCAATAAGATTCCTAAAGGTATCTTAGAATTAGATGCATTATTGGTTTCAGGAAGAACTTGGGGTACGGTTTCCTACAAAACTTATGAGAGGTTACGCAGTGAATCTGAATATGGAGCTTGGTTATATGTTTATGGCTTTTGTGCGAATCATTTTACGATCAATGTAAATGAATTAGAAAGTATCGCAGACATGCAAGAAATGAATCTTTTTTTGAAGACCAATTCATTTAAAATGAATGCGTCTGGTGGAGAAATTAAAGGAAATTCAGATTTGATGTTAGAACAATCAAGTATTTTAGCAGATAAAATGGAAGTTGAGTTTGTAGAAGGAGAGTATTTAATACCTTCGTGCTATTATGAGTTTGCCAAACGATACAATCAGCCCAATGGTGAATTGTTTAGAGGATTTATAGCAAACTCTGCAGATAAAATTTTTGAAAGTACAGATTTAGTTCTTCAACACTAGATAATTATGAAATATAACGTTGTTACAAGCGCAGTAATAGAACAGATACAAACAATAGTCGGTAATGATTATGTTTTATTTGATGAAGAGAATTTGGATAAGTATGCTCATGATGAAACAGAAGATTTAAAGTTTTTTCCAGAGGTTGTTGTAAAGCCAAGAACTCCAGAAGAAATTTCTCAGATTTTTAAACTTTGCAACAAAGAAAACATACCGTTAACCCCTCGTGGAGCTGGTACTGGTTTGAGTGGTGGAGCTTTGCCCGTAAATAAAGGAGTGTTGCTTTCTATGGAGCGTTTTGATGCTATTTTAGAAATAGATGAACGAAATTTACAAGCAGTTATTGAACCTGGAGTAATTACTGAGGTATTTCAAAATGCAGTAGAAGAGAAAGGATTGTTTTATCCGCCAGATCCAGCAAGTAAAGGAAGTTGTTTTATTGGAGGGAATTTAGCAGAAAACTCTGGTGGACCAAAAGCAGTTAAATATGGAGTAACAAAAGATTATGTTTTAAATCTTGAAGTGGTTTTACCAACAGGAGAGATTATTTGGACAGGTGCTAATGTGTTGAAAAATTCAACAGGTTACAACCTCACCCAATTGATGATAGGAAGTGAAGGAACTCTAGGAATAATTACGAAAGCTGTATTTCGTTTGATTCCTTATCCAAAACACAATTTATTAATGTTGGTTCCTTTTTATTCGGCAGAAGAAGCATGTGCAGCAGTTTCCGCTATTTTTAGAGCAGGAGTAACACCTTCAGGAATGGAGTTTATGGAAAGGGATGCTTTAATTTGGGGTGCAGAACATCTAGGAGATGAATCGTTACATATTCCAGAAAATATACAAGCACATTTATTGATAGAAGTAGATGGGAATAACCAAGAGGTGTTGTTTAACGATTGTGAAACCATTTATAAGGTTTTAGAAGATTTCAATTGTGATGAGGTGCTATTTGCTGAAGACTCTGTTCAAAAAGACAAGCTATGGAAAATTAGACGAGTAGTGGGAGAAGCTGTAAAGTCTAAATCTATTTATAAAGAAGAAGATACCGTTGTTCCTAGAGCAGAATTACCTATCCTATTAAAAGGAGTAAAAGAAATAGGTGCAGAATATGGTTTTAAATCGGTTTGTTATGGACATGCTGGAGATGGTAATTTGCACATCAACATTATAAAGGGAGACATGTCTGATGATGACTGGAACAATAAACTTTCTGGTGGTATTCGAGAAATATTTGAGTTGTGTATCCAATTAAAAGGAACTATTTCTGGTGAACATGGTATCGGATTTGTTCAAAAAGAATACATGGATATTCCGTTTAATAGTACAGAAATTCGTCTGCAAAAAGACATTAAAGGATTATTTGACCCTAATCATATTATGAATCCTGGGAAAGTTTTTATGTAGTAAACACATTCTTTTTCTCGATCAAATAAAAAAAAGTCCCGTTTTCACGGGACTTTTAATATTCAAAGGCATTGGAGATTTGGTCTATGTTTAACTACCTATCTAATTAACTTTAAAACAATCTCCACATAAAAGACGTGTGGAATGCTAAAAAGGTTGCATGGGCTTAAAATGTTAAATAAAAGTGTTGGAAATTCAATAATGTTAAAAATTTTGTTTTGAAAAATGAAGTAGAATAACTAATTTGGTAGTCAAACTAAACTAAACTAAACTAAACTAAACTAAACTACCGCGAATCATGAAAAGAATACCCTTATTAATTTCAGCATTAACAATTATTAGTTCTGGATTACTAGCTCAAAACAGTCAGAAACCAACCTCAAGTACTACAGATTACAATATAGGTACTGAAAACCTAAAGGTTAGTGATGTTACTTTTATTGATCATAGATGTGGTACTGCAGATGCAGAAAGAGCATTAAGAGATCAAGACCCTGTAGCTTTTGATTTGATGAAAGCTCAAAAAGAACAGCAATTACAAAATTGGATAGCCAATAACTATGATGCAAATGCTAAAAAAGCAGTTATTGTGGTTCCTGTTGTTGTTCAAATATGGGAGAGTACATCAAGTGTTCCTGATAGTAGAGTGGCACAGCAGTTACAGCGATTAAATGAAGATTTTGGGAGATCCAATTCAGATGCAAGTAACACACCTTCAGCATTCTCAGGAGTGGATTGTGAAATTCAATTTTGTTTGGCTACAAAAGATCCAAATGGAAACAGTACAACAGGTATTGTAAGAAAAACAGCAAATGGAAGTCCAGCCAGTTATACTGCTGATTTATGGAATACAAACAATTATTTAAATATTTATGTTTATGACATTGGTGGAAGTACTTTAGGTTTCACATTTACAGCAGCTACGGCTCCTAATAATGCAGTTCATATTAGTACGCCTTATTTTGGTAATACAGGAGGTCAATTTGGAATGGGAAGAACAGCAACTCATGAAGTTGGACACTGGTTTAATTTAGAGCACATTTGGGGTGGAGGAAATGGTTGTGGTAGTGATTACTGTAGTGATACACCTAGACAATCAGGTGATAATTATGGATGTCCGAATTACCCTTCAACATCTTCTTGTGGAGGAAGTAGTAATGCTCCTAACGGAGATATGTTTATGAACTATATGGATTATGTAAATGATAATTGTATGAACGCTTTTACAGCAAATCAAAAAACAAGAATGATTGCTGCTATTAACAACAATAGGCCAAGCTTGCTAAATAGTAGTGCTAGTAAATGTGTATACACTACTGGAGCAGAAGAAATTACAAATAACTTAGCTCAAGTGTCTGTTTATCCAAATCCATCAGTTGGTACTATAAATATTGATTTAGTAGAAAAAGTTAATTCAACTATTTCGGTTTTTAATGTTTTAGGAGAAGAGGTTTACAACGAATCAAATAACAGTCACTTGGTTACTGTTGATTTAAATAATAACCCTAATGGAGTTTATTTTGTGACAATAAAATCTGAAGGAAATGTTATTACAAAAAAAGTATTTTTAACTAAATAGTAGTTAGGGAAATAGATTTGATAAGAGTCTCGATAATTCGAGACTCTTTTTTTATGGATATTAATTACATTTGCTTTATATAAAATTTTGAGAATGTCGATAGAGTTATTAAAAGAGTCAATTACCGATAGTACGTTGCTAAGTATTGCTGATAAAGTAAATAATGAAGAACGAATTAGCTTTGAAGAAGGGGTTTATTTATTTGAAAATGCAGAGGTAAGTTATTTAGGAACTTTAGCCAATCATATTAGAGAACGCAGGCATGGAGATAAAACGTATTTCAATAAGAACTTTCACATTGAGCCAACAAATATTTGTGTTTTTGATTGTAAGTTTTGTGCATACTCTAAATTTTTAAGAAACAAAGATGATTTTGATGCATGGGAGTTGAGTGAAGAAGATATATTTGAAGCGATCAAAGCCTACGAAGGGAAAGACATTACTGAGGTACATATTGTTGGAGGTGTTCATCCTAAAATGGGATTAGAGTATTTCAAAAACCTTATCAGCAAGATAAAAGAAATTAGACCTGATTTACACGTAAAAGCATTTACAGCAGTTGAGCTTGATTATATGGCGCGTAAAGCTAAGGTTGGTTATGAGGAGTGTTTACAGATCTTAAAAGATGCTGGACAAGGATCTTTGCCTGGAGGTGGAGCAGAAATTTTTGATAAATCAGTTAGAGATCAAATTTGTAAAGATAAATGTACTGGAGAAGAGTGGTTAGAGATGCATGAGGCAGCTCATAATGTAGGCATGCCTTCTAATGCTACTATTTTATATGGTCATGTAGAAGAACCAAAACACTTGGTTGATCATATGAACAGGTTAAGAGAATTGCAAGATAAAACAGGAGGGTTTAATGCCTTTATTCCATTAAAATTTAGAAATGGAAATAATCAAATGTCTCACATTGAAGAGCAAAGTATTATTGAGGATTTAAGAATGTATGCCATTGCTAGAATATATTTAGATAACTTCAATCATATAAAGGCATACTGGCCTATGATTGGTAGGAAAACTACTCAATTGTTGTTGTCTTTTGGAGTAAATGATATTGACGGAACAGTAGATGATTCTACAAAAATATACAGTATGGCTGGTGTAGAAGAACAAAAACCAGTGATGACTTCGGATCAGATGGTGGCTTTGATTCAAGATGTTAATAGGCAACCAATTGAGCGTGATAGTGTTTACAATGAACTAAAAGATTACTCTCAAACGGAGTTGGTATAAAAAGATTATATTTGAAAGACTTAATTTAAAACGAAAATCACATGAAATTTTTAAAAGGAATAGGAATATTTATAGTTGCTTTAATCGCAATATATGTTGTGTTAGGATTGGTTGGTCCTTCTGAGTATAGGGTAGCAAGAAGTATAAAAATTGATGCACCAGTAGAAGTAGTATTTGACCAGACTTCAAAATTCTCAAATTGGGCAGCATGGTCTCCATGGGCAGCAGAAGATCCAGAAGCAAAATATACTATTGAAAAAGATGAGCAAATAGTAGGTGCAAAAATGGGTTGGGATGGTAAAATTTCTGGTAAAGGATCTATGACCATTACAGAGATTGTTGCAAATGAAAAAACCATTTATGCCCTTAGTTTTGTTGAACCATGGGTAATGTCTTCTGTTGGAGGATTTATATATACACAAGAAGATGGGCTTGTAAATGTAGAATGGTATGATGAAGGTAACATTCCTTTTTCTCAACGACCAATGATGATGTTTATGGATTTAGAAGAGATGATGGGTCCAATGTTTGAAAGAGGATTAGAAGATATTAAAAAGATAGCTGAGAATATGAAGCCAGCAATAGAGGTTTCAGAAGAAATGGTTGAGTCTAAATCGATCCTTTTTATAGCTGAAAGTTCAAGTTTAATGCCTACAGAAATGAGTGCTAAAATGGGAGCTGCTTTTGGTGAGATTATGGCTTTAATGGGAGTTGCTCAAATAGAGATGACTTCTGCACCAATGTCAATTACTAGAAAGTTTTCTTTAGAAGAAATGGTGTGTGATTTTGATGTTGCTATTGTTGCTGAAGTTCCAGAAGGAATGGAACTATCAGGAAGAATAGAAAAAGGAGAGACGTATGCTGGAAAAACTTTAAAAACTGTTCATGTAGGTCCTTTTGCAAATTTAATGGGTACTTACGAAGGTTTAGTTGCTTACATTGAGGAAAACGGTTACGAAATGAATGGAGATAGTTGGGAAGTGTATATTGACGATCCTGCTAAGGTTGCTGAAGAAGAGTTGAGAACTGAGATTTACTTTCCTGTAAAATAATTGGCTACAACGAACAAAATTACCGTTACTGGTCATCGTGGAGCTGGTGGTTTAGCGCCAGAGAACACTTTAGCCTCTATTCAGTTGGCACTAGATTTAGGTGTGGACCGTATAGAGATAGATGTGCAGCAAACAAAAGATAATGTAGTAATTGTATTGCATGATAGAACATTGCGAAGAACGACTACAGGTATAGGTTATGTAAAAACTAAAACCTATGAAGAAATCTTAAAGTATAGTGCTGGCTATAAATTCAATAAATATTACATTAAAGAAAGAGTACCAACCTTAGATGAGGTAATTAAGCTTATTGATGGTAGGGCTGAATTGTTAATTGAAACCAAGTATAGCTTTATGTATTACCCTAACATAGAGCGACACATCGTTAATGTTATTAAGAGTAATGATGCCAAAGCTTGGTGTAAAGTAATTTCTTTTAACGATAGAGCAATATTTAGAGTACACAAATTAGATCCAGAAATTAGGATTGGTAAACTCTTTGTTGGAAAACATGCAAACCTTCCATTATCTTGGGATAAAGGGGTAAATCTTAAACCATTAAAAAGATATCATTTTGTAGATGAGATTATTGTGAAATACGTTTATGCTACAAAAAACATTATAGATAGAGTGCATGCAATGGGTAAAGAGTTGCATGTGTGGACGGTTAATGACGTAGAAACAATCGAAACATTGGTAGAGAGAGGTGTTGATGGAATTATTTCTGATTACCCCAATTTATTGATGAAGTATAAGAAGTAGTTTAAAAACAGGTTAATATAAAAGCCGAGGGGTATCCTTCGGATTTTTCTTTTTCAATGATTTTTCTAACTTAAACAACAAAACAAAATAGCTTACGTTAAGCTATCAATCACTTAACTTATTCTTGTAAAATGAAAGTAATATACTACTGTTTATTAGTGTTGGTTTTTCAATTTTTTTTAGTTGCAAAATCTTTAGGACAAAATTGCTCAGAAATAAAAATTTTGGGTCCAAGTAAATTGTATCCAATTAAACTGCTACCAACAGTAGATGAACGAGATGTGATGTGGCATAGAAGGTTGTGGCGAGAAATAGATGTAACAGAAAAGATAAATCAATATTTACATTTAGGTAATGAAAAAAATAAAAGAACTTGCTCTTTGTATGATAAGCTTTATGATAACTTAATGAAGGGGTACATTAAAGCTTACCACCCACAAAATGATGAATTTACACAGGAGTTAACTGTAGAGGAGTTGGTCAATTTAGTTGGAGATTCTCTTTACGATGATGATGGGAAGTTGGTCTATCAGAAATTAGAAAGTAAAAGCGTGGTTAAATATTGGTTAAAAGAGGATTGGTTTTTTGATGGTAAAAATTCAAAAATAGATGTTAGGATCGTTGGAATTTGTCCGGTTAAACAAACTTTAGATAAAAATGGAAATGTGTTAGGGTATAAGCATTTGTTTTGGCTGTATTTTCCAAACATAAGAGGTGTGTTAACTAATTTGGAGGCATTTAAGCGTGAGGATGATAAATCTAGAATATCATTTGATGATCTATTTATTAATAGGATGTTTGACAGTTATATTATTCAAAAAGAGGGCGCTGAAAAATATTATGTAACTGACAATAAAACAGATTTAGATATTAAGTTGGAACAGGAAAAGACAAAACAGTATTTTTATAAAAGAGAAACCGGCTTGTGGGGTAATTAACTAAAAAAGCCCTTCATTTCTGAAGGGCTTTTTTTAGTTTGAACTAATCTTTAATTAATGTTGAACTACAACTTTTTGTGTAGAAGAATACTCATTGTTAGAGATGTGAACTTGGTAAATACCATCAGCCCAATCTTCAGTTCTAACAACAGTAGAATTATTCTGCATAATAGTGCTGTAAACTAGTTGCCCTGTTAAGCTATAAACATTAACGTTAACATCTTCTAGTACAACTCCCTTTAAATTAATAGAGAAATTGTCTTTACTAGGATTAGGGAAGATGCTTAATGTGTTTTCTGATATTAAATCTTCAACACCTACACCTGCACCATCAATTCTATTTACTGTATTTGCATCATAATCAACGTACCAAATTTTTCCTTCAGGTCCAATTTTAATACCCATAATTCCTGTTGCTCCTGTTGCTATTCTATCTATTTCAGTAGCTGGGATACTGCTGATATCATAGATGATAACATCTCCTGTAGTGTAATCACTAACAATCATTCTGTTATCAACAACATCAATTCCAGCAGGGTCTTGTAACCCAGTTGTTACAACATTTTCCCAGTTGTATCCTGTAATTTCAGCATATTCAGCAATGTTTTCATATCCATTAAGGTTATTTCCTTTAGTACCAGTGTTTAATTCAAGTCTAAAAATTCTATCGTTAAAAGCGTCTGTAACATATAACCATCCATCGTATACTACTATGTGATTAACAATTTTACTATTAGCATTTTTGTATACTGGGAAATCACCGTATCTGTGAATAATTCCATCATCATGATCAGAGTTTCCTGGTCCGTGATCTTCTACAAAATCATATCTAGCAAGATCGTTGTTGTATCCATCATAAATCCAAAATACATTGTGCTCTTCACTAGCAACCCCTCTTGAATAAGGAGATTCGTGAAGCATATCTAAATGACTTCCGTTTGTTCCTGGACCAGCCCATTGTGCGAAAATTGATAAATCACTAGACCATAATGAAGGACCAGTAAAAGGAACTGAATTGTGATTTGCAGAAAACACTCCTGGTGAATTTGCAAAGTTTCCATTTTCACTAAAAGCAATACCACTTGGTAAAGACATAAAGTGCCATGCGTTACCATCTACTTTTTGTTGATCTGTTTGATTTGATTCTCCAGCATTATCATAAATAACAACACTTCCTCCATTTCCAGCAAGTCTTTCATTGATTACCCATAATTCTTTTCTTCCGAAATCAGGGTGAAAATCTAAATCTGTTGGCTTATCTATTTGATCTTGAGCACTACTAATCTGTGTAATAACAGGAGTTATTCCTACGTAAGAATTAATGATGTTAGGAATAGTTTCAGAAATTACGATAGTTGCTGTAATCGTATCATTAGAATTATTGCTGTCTGCATTTCCATCTAAGTTAGATGCCCAAACCTTTATTGTATGTGTTCCAATTGAAGCAAGCCAATAAGTAGGATGAGAAAAACTATACGTTCCTGAACTTGGAATACTTAATCCAGTTAAATTACTGGTTACAGTAGCTCCATTATCTACTTTATAGTTAATATCTAATGATGTAATTGTAGCACTTCCATTATTGGTTAAAGTACCTTCAACATACTTTATTGGTAGCCATACATGGTTTGTTTTAATGTCATCAAAAAGAGTTGGAGAGGTTAATGCTCCTCCAGCAAGATCGTAAGTTTGGGCAGATGCGAAATTTGCACCAAGCAATACGGTAGCCATTAGTGATAGTCGGCCGAATAGTTTAGTTTTTATCATAGTGTATATTTTTTTATCAAATGTAACAATTTACAGGGGTTTTCCAACCTTCTAAAATTAAAGAATATTGGAATTCTAATTTTCAGATTCTACTCTCTCATGCCTTTCTAGGTTGGTTATTCCCCAGTTTTCTAATTCATCTTCACTCCACAGTTCTGGGAAAAATATTCTTTTTTGGTATTTTGGGTGCATGTATTTTTGCCATTCACTTCCTCCAGTTGCTTCAGCAGATTTATCTCCACTATTTAAATATTTACGAGCAGCATTAAGGTGAGCCATAACCCATAAAACATTAACAGTATGGTCGTAATGTCTCATTGCATTAATTAATTTGGTATTGCCTTGAGCTTCTTCTGGTAAAGATTTAAACTTTGTCCATAAATTAAGTGTGTTGTATTTTTTCATGAAAGTGATGAAATCTTCCATGTATCTGTTTTCAAAATTTGAAAGTAATGCAGATTTCTCTCCTGTATGATAGTTTTTTCCTGCAGCTTGCCAATACAAATGTTCAAACGCATGGCTGAAAGGGGTATCTCTATCTATGGTTGCTCTAAATCGAATATCGATTAGGTTAATTAACTCTGTAGAGGCAAACTCTATCATTCTATATTGTGCACTCTGGAAACCACTTGCAGGAGTTAATGTATCTCTAAACTTCATGTATTGCTCAACTTCCATACCATCTCCCATTATCGTAAATGAAGAAGACAACATATCAAAATAACGGCTAATTCTATCCAATCGTTCTGCAAAGAAATCCGGACTTAATTCTTCTTTGTCCGCAACTTGCTCAATTTCCCAAAGAATCATTTTAAACAACAATTCATTGATTTGATGGTACATAATAAATACCATTTCATCAGGCTGATTGGTTCGCTGAGTTTGTAAGCCCAACAAAGCATCGGTCTGTATATAATCCCAGTAGGTTATAGGAGTTGAGTGTAATAATCCTTTTAAATGGACATCAACATCTTGACCTATAGCTTCATACTTTTCTTTTAATTGTTTGTAAATATCCATAGTAACTGTTTATTTCTTTGATTCCGTAAATTTAGTCATCTTAGTGTAAAAGCAATTATCAAAACCAATGAATTTTATGACAAATTAAAGAGATATCAACTATCTTTTAACACAGCACATTTTATTGAGGTCAATAAACTATCTTTGGTAACCAATTTTAGACTATGAAAAGTTTACTCAATAGTATTCAATCTTTAGAAAGTATCTCAGAAGCTCTTGAGCCGTCTTTAGAACAAAGAAACAATTATGCGAAGGAATTACAAGATTTTACAAATAGTTTTATCGCAACTGTTGAATCTAATAAAGCATTTATAAGTGGTGATGCCGATCAGCAAAAATTGAGCGTTCATTCATCAAAAAAATCTTTATCAGAATTACTTGAAATTTACAATGATGAGGTTGTTGAGAAAGGGTTAAGCCCAGCTTCTGGTGGACATATCGGATATATTCCTGGAGGAGGAATTTATACAGCATCACTAGGAGATACTTTGGCCAGTATTACCAATGAGTATGCAGGAATGTATTTTGGATCTCCAGGAGCCGTAACCATGGAAAATGAGTTGTTGGATTGGATGAAAGGGGTGTTTGGGTTTCCCAAAGAAGCCGTAGGTAATTTAACTTCTGGAGGGTCAGTAGCTAACTTAATTGCTTTAACAGCAGCACGAGATAAACACCAAATTAAAAATGAGAAGGTAACTCAAAGTGTTATTTATTTGAGCCCTCAAATACATCACTGTATCCATAAAGCGATTAGAATTATTGGTCTAGAAGATGTTCAAATACGTTTGTTAGAACTGGATGGTTATTCAAGAATTGACGCCAAAAAATTAAAAGAAACCATTGCTAAAGATAGTGCCGAAGGATTAAATCCTTTTATGGTTATCGCTTCAGCAGGAACAACAGATACTGGTGCAGTTGATCCTTTAGAACAGATTGGTCACATTGCTCAAGAGAATAACTTGTGGTATCACATAGATGGAGCTTATGGTGGTTTTTTTGTGTTGAGCGAAACGAAGAAACATCTTTTTAAAGGAATTGAATTAGCAGATTCATTGGTGATAGATCCACATAAAGGGTTGTTCTTGCCTTATGGTTTAGGAGCTGTACTCGTAAAGGACAAAGAAGCAGTATTTCATTCACACCATTATACGGCTAATTATATGCAAGATGCTGTAGGGGGAGCTCAAATAAATCCTGCCGATGTCTCACCAGAATTAACTAAACATTTTAGAGGCTTAAGAATGTGGTTGCCATTAAATCTGCATGGAATTGAACCTTTTGTAGCTTGTTTGGACGAAAAATTATTGCTTACAACTTATTTTAGAGAGAAATTAACCGCTATTGGTTTTAAGGTTGGACCTGAACCAGACCTATCAGTAAGTTATTTTTGGTATCCAGAAAGCAGAGTAGACCAAAATGATTTTAATGAAAAGTTAATGGAATTGATTCATAAAGATGGTTCGGTGTTTTTAAGTTCTACTAAAATAGAGGGAAAGTATGTTATACGAATAGCAATTCTCTCTTTTAGAACTAAGATTGTTACCGTTGATAAGGCAATTAAAATGATTGAAAAGTGTTTGGCAGAGACTAAAGCAGCATTTGGAATTTGAAACCGTCTAAAAACATAACAGATCAATTTGGGAGAGTACACAATTACTTGAGAATTTCATTAACAGAGCGGTGTAATTTGCGTTGCTTTTACTGTATGCCTGAAGATGGCATTGAACTTTCTGAAAAAGCGAATGTGTTGACTCACGAAGAAATTATTTTCTTGGCTAAAGAGTTTGTAGGTTTAGGAGTAAACAAAATCAGATTAACAGGAGGAGAACCGCTCATTAAGAAAAACATTGAAAAAATAATAAGAGAACTTACTGCTTTACCTATTTCTTTAGGGATAACCACCAATGGAATTTTGTTAGATAAATACATTGACTTATTTAAAGAGTGTGGAGTAAAAGACATCAATATTAGTTTAGATACCTTAGATAAGGAGCAGTTTGAATTAATGACGCGTAGAGATTACTTTGATCGGGTAATGCGTAACATCTACCAATGCATTTTAGCGGGATTTAATGTTAAGATTAATGCTGTTTTAATGAAGGGGGTTAATGATAGTGAGATTATTGATTTTATTGAGTTTACCAAAGATAAAAATGTATCGTTTCGATTTATAGAGTTCATGCCTTTTGATGGCAATAAATGGGATACTTCTAAGGTGGTGAGTTTAAATGATATTTTAGAAAGGGTTCATGATAATTATGACGAGAACCAGATTGTTAAACTAGAAGACAAGAAAAATGATACCACAAAAAATTATAGAATTAAAGGGTATCAAGGTTCTTTTGGCGTAATCAGTACTGTTTCTAATCCTTTTTGTGATAGTTGCAATAGGATACGTTTAACTGCAAATGGTAGAATTAAGAACTGCCTTTTTTCTGCAACAGAAACAAATTTATTGGCACCATTACGAAAAGGAGAGGATGTTGTTCCTCATATACTAAAGGCAGTTTTACCAAAGGAGAAATCACGAGGAGGAATGGTTAATGATGAGGACTTTTTTGATAAAGAAAAGAATACAAAAAATCGTGCAATGATTAGTATAGGTGGATGAAAAAAATAAACAACATAATTCTATTTTTTGTTTTATTCGTAGCAACTTCACAGGTGTTTGCACAGACTGATTTGGATAGCTTGATGTCTATAATAGCAAATAAGAATAATCATGATACGACTATAATTGAAGCACGAGCAGAATTTGGTGAATTGAAAATGATTTACCGTTTAAGTTTTTGGGATAGTATTGCGAATAATTGTGAAGAATTACTGAATAATAAACCTAAAGATAACGTAAGGAAAAAGTTATTGAACCTTCAAGCTTCTTCAATTAATAATTTAGGTGTAATATCTTCAAGTACGGGAGGTTTGGAAAAAACTCTGAGGTACTTTGAAAAAGGATTGGAGATAAATCAAGAAATTAACAATAAGATAGGGGAAGCAGAACTTTTATCAAATATAGGAGCTATAAATAAGAGTTTGGGTCGAGTAGCTGAAGCTTTAGACTATTTAAACAAGAGCTTTGTTATTTATAAATCACTTAAGGATCAAAACGGCATTTCTACAGTTTTGAGTAGGATTGGATTAATTTATTTATCTAAAAAAGATGCCAAAAATGCATTAATTAAGTTTAATGAGAATTTGAAAATTGCTACAAGCCATGAGAATAAGAGAGGTATGGCAACTGCATATGGGAATATAGCATTGGTGTATATTGATATAATCGTTGATGAATGTGGAAATTCTAATGAGTGCAGGTTGGAGTCAGCTAGAATAGGTTTAGAAAATTACATAAAAAGTTTAGAAATAAATGAGGAACTAGGCAATAAAAGAGAAATAGCAACCTTGTATAATAATATAGGTGATGTTTATAATTCCGTGGGAGATCCTTATTGTAAAGATTCGGAAAAGGAATGTGAAAAGAAAGGTAAAGAGGTGGGGTTAGTTTATTCTGAAAAGAGTTTGGCAATAAGGGAAGAGTTAAAGGATTTAAGGGGGATAATGACCTCTCTAATTAATATAGGGTATTTAAAGTTTAATATGGGCTTGCTGAAAGAGGCTGAAAAATTCGGTTTAAGAGGTTTTCAGATGGCTAGTAAATTTAAAATGCCAAGAGATATTAGAAACTCCACACGCTTATTGACCTATATTTATGAGAAGCAAGGTAAAGGCTTAGAAGCCCTTGAAATGTATCGATTGCAAATTGAGATGAGAGATAGTTTAAATAGTGAGTCTGCTCAAAAAGCAGTAGCGGAACAGGAAGCTAAATATGAATACGAAAAGCAAAAAATAAAAGATGATGAAATGTTTAGGCAACAGCTTTTGGAAGAAAAACATATTGAACATAAACAGCAAATAATTATTTATTCAATTGTTTTTATATTATTACTAGTTGTAGTATTTCTATTTATCATCTTTAAAAGATTAGAAACAACTAAGCAACAAAAGTTTGTAATTGAAACTCAAAAGCATGAAGTGGAAGAAGCGCATAAAGAAATACGAGATTCAATTAATTATGCAGAGCGTATACAACGTAGCTTTTTAGCTACAAATGAATTGTTAGATAATAACTTAAAAGAATATTTTGTCTTTTTTCAGCCAAAAGATGTGGTAAGTGGAGATTTTTATTGGGCAGGTAAATTAGCAAACAATCAATTTGCTATAATTAATGCAGATAGTACTGGTCATGGTGTACCAGGAGCAATTATGAGTATTTTAAATATATCATCTATAGAAGAAGCTATAAAAGAAGGCTCAACAGTTCCTTCTGAAATATTTAATAAGACAAGAAAATTTATTATAAAACGCTTATCAAAAGATGGTTCTGCAGAAGGTGGTAAGGATGGGATGGATGCTTCTATGATTTCTTTTGATTTTGAAAATAATAAATTTAGTTATGCTGCTGCTCAGAATCCAATTTGGGTTATGCGGAATAATGAATTAATAGAGATTAAAGGAGAAAAAATGCCAATAGGTAAGCACGATAATGATGGAATTCCTTTTGTTGGTGGAGAATTTGAAACTCAAAAAGGTGATGTTATATATACCTTAACGGATGGTTTTCAAGATCAGTTTGGAGGAGAAAAAGGAAAAAAGTTTAAAGTAAAACCTTTTAAGAATTATTTAATTTCGATTGCGCATTTGCCAATGCAAGAACAAAGAAAAAAACTAAATGAAACATTTAGTAGTTGGAAAGGGGAAGAGGAGCAAGTAGATGATGTGTGTATTATAGGGGTGAGGGTATGATATCTGTAGAACAAGCCAAACAATTCGTTAATCAAAGTGTATTTCCATTAGAAATAATAGAGGTTACTGTTGTTGATGCTTTAGAGTTTTGCTTGGCAGAAGACGTTGTAGCTCCCATATCAGTTCCTTCGTTTAACCAATCTGCTATGGATGGTTATGCTTTTTCTTATGAAAGCATTCAAGAACAATTGCCAATAGTTGCTGAAGTTGCTGCAGGCGATACTCAAAAAGTTGAAATTAAAAACAATGAAGCAGTAAGAATATTTACAGGGTCTAAAGTTCCTGACTCTTGTGATACTGTAGTAATGCAAGAACTAACTGAGCTTGTTGATGGAAAGTTGGTGGTTAAAGATGAAGGGTTAAAACAAGGAGGAAATATTCGAAAGAAGGGGCATCAAATTGAAGTTGGAAATTTAGCCCTAGAAAAGGGAGTTCGAATTAATGCTGCTACAGTAGGATTTTTATCTAATCTCGGAATAACTTCTGTGAAAGTTTACAATTCTCCAAGTGTAACAATTATAGCTACTGGAGATGAATTGGTGAAGCCAGGGAATGAATTGGAAGATGGACAAATATATGAGTCGAATACCTTTATGTTAAAAGCAGCATTGAATAAGCTGAATATTGAACCAAAAATTGTTTTGGTTGAAGACGATAAAGAGGCTACTCAAAAAGCTATTTCAGAAGCTCTTGAAAATAATGATTTACTTATCTTGTCTGGAGGAATATCTGTAGGTGATTATGATTTTGTAAAAGAAGCATTGGAGTATAACGGAGTTGAAGAGATATTTTATAAAGTAAAACAAAAACCAGGAAAGCCTTTGTATTTTGGGAAGACTAAAAAATGTTATGTTTTTGCCTTGCCTGGTAATCCGGCAGCAGCATTAACTTGCTTTTATCAATATGTAAATACAGCAATAAACCTTATGAAAGGATCTAAGGCTCCATCATTGAATGATTTAACATTGCCTTTGATAAAATCAATTAAAAAGAAGGAAGGAAGAGCTACTTTTTATAAAGCATTTACAGATTATAAAACGGTTGAGATACTCGAAGGACAAGGATCTGATGTTTTGAAATCATTTGCTTTGGCAAATTGTTTTGTTTACTTGGATGAAACAGTACAAGAAGTTTCAGAAAATGAAATGGTTAATGTGCATTTAATTTAAAATGTCAAGAACAGGAATTATATTGGCAGGAGGGAAAAGTTCTCGAATGAATGAGGATAAGGGGTTGATGCTGTTGGAGGGTGAGCCAATGATTCAATATGTTATAACTGTTTTAAAACCTTTTGTGGATGATATTGTGATTGTTTCGAATAATGTAGCTTATGAGCAGTTTGGATATCCTGTTTATGAAGATTTGATTAAAGAAAAAGGTCCTTTAGCAGGATTGTATACAGGTTTGTTTTATTCGCAATCAGAAACCAATATTGTTTTAAGTTGTGATGTTCCTTATGTAAGCGAAAAATTGATTTCTTTCCTAATCGAAAAGCATGGTGATTGCCAAATAACTATACCTGAGAAAGATGGTTTTACGCATCAATTGATAAGTGTTTTTTCTAAGTCATGTGAGCCATTTTTTGGAATTTCTTTAGAAAAAGATGAATTAAAATTACTTGATGCTTTCAAAAACTTAAATTTGAATGTTGTTGATGCGAATCATTTTGAAGCTCAACTTTTTAGAAATTTAAACGCACCAAATGACGTTGATCATTAAATATTTTGGAATGGTAGCTGAAGCTTCTTGTAAAAAAGAAGAAGTTTTAGAATTCAATAATTTACCTGTTCAAAATCTAAGGAATGATTTGCTTAAAAAATATCCTAGGTTAGCTACTGTTGATTTTAAGATTGCAGTAAATCAATCATTTGTAAATGATAATTTTGTTTTAACAGGTAGTGAAGAAGTTGCTTTGCTACCACCATTTGCAGGAGGTTAATCAATTATGAGTCTTTCAGATCAAGAAAAAAATAGATATAGCCGGCATATTCTTTTAGAAAAGGTGGGGCTAAAGGGGCAAGAGCAACTAAAGTCTGCAAAAGTTCTTGTAATTGGTGCAGGAGGTTTGGGGTGCCCTGTTTTACAGTATTTAACAGCCGCAGGAGTTGGAACCATTGGAATTGTAGATTTTGATAGAGTAGATGCTACTAATCTACAAAGGCAGATTTTATATACAGTTTCTGATATAGGAGAGAATAAAGCCATATCCGCTAAAAATAGATTGACACAATTGAACCCCCATGTTGCTTTTGATGTTTATCCTGAAAAGCTGACTACAAAAAACGCCATAGAATTATTTAAAAAGTTTGATATTGTAGTTGATGGAACAGATAATTTTTCTACACGTTACCTAGTAAATGATGCTTGTGTAATTACAGGTAAACCATTGGTTTATGGTGCTATTTTTAAATTTGAAGGACAAGTCACGGTCTTCAATTATAAAAATGGTCCAACGTACCGTTGTTTGTTTCCTGACCCACCAAAAGCAGGTAGTGTTCCAAGTTGTTCTGATGTTGGAGTAATAGGTGTTTTGCCGGGTTTAATTGGAACACAACAAGCAAATGAGGTACTTAAAATGATCTTAGAAATTGGAGAATCTTTGTCAGGTAAGTTATTGACATACGATGCATTGGAGAATTCTTTTTTAACGCTTAATGTTAATCGTTCCGAAGAAGAAGTTCAGAAAGTTTTAGGAAATGCTGATGAATTTGAGAACATTGATTATGATTTCTTTTGCGGAATTACCAATGATCCAAAAGTGAACGAGATTTCTGTATCTGAATTAAAAGAGTGGTTAGATAATTCAAGAGATGTACAAATTATTGATGTAAGAGAAAGTTGGGAACAACCTCAGGTTGAAGAGTTAAATGCAATAAACATTCCTTTAAATGCTATTCCTTCTAATTTTGAAAAAATTGATAAAAACAAAGAAACCATTGTTTTTTGTCAGCACGGAATAAGAAGTCTAAATTGTATTGAGTATCTAGAACAAAAAGGATTTGATAATTTAATTAACCTTGAAGGAGGTATTGTAAATTGGTAAGTATGAAAGATAAAAAGATTAAAAATTCATTAGTTGAAGGCCCAATCACACCAGAAAAAATTGGAACTTCAATAGCACATCATCAAGTGAAAACTAACATTGGAGCACACGATATATTTTTAGGTCAAGTTAGAGCAGATGAAATTGATGGTAAAATAGTAACTGCCATAGATTATTCTGCTTATGATGAAATGGCGAATAAAGTTTTTGATGAAATTAGAGAAGCAGCATTTGAAAAGTTCGATTTAACTTGTGGTCATATTTACCATAGTAAAGGAATTGTTAAGGCCGGAGAGATTTGTTTATTTGTTTTTACATCTTCAAAGCATAGGCAAATGGCTTTTGATGCAACACGTTTTATCACTGAAGAAATTAAAATAAAAGTGCCTGTTTTTGGAAAAGAAATTTTTGAAGATGATAGTTTTCAGTGGAAAACTAACCAATGATTATTTATTAATGTTAAATGATTAATATGAAAAATGATCTAAAAGACAGAACAAAGAAGTTCGCGCATCGTTGTGTTAAACTAACGGAGTTTTTGCCAGAAATTTATTTAGGTAAACATATTAAAGGGCAATTAATAAGGTGTTCAACTTCTGTTGCTGCAAATTACAGAGCTACATGTGTTGCTCAGTCAAAAGCTAGTTTTATTGCAAAAATTAGTATCGTTATTGAAGAGGTTGATGAAAGTGCTTTTTGGTTGGAGTTTATTATTGATGAAAAATTATTTGAGTTAGAAAAAATTGAACCATTATTAAACGAGGCAAAAGAATTAACTGCAATATTTGTATCATCAAGAAAAACAGCATCAAATAATCATTAGATATTTTACAATAATTATTTTCAAATGATCGACATTACACATAAGTCAACAACACTTAGAATTGCAACAGCACAAGCTATTGTTAAAGTAAGTAAGCAAGAAACGATAGATGCAATCAATAATAAAACAGTTCCTAAGGGAGATGTTTTTGCGATGTGTAGAGCAGTGGGTTTGTTGGGGGTAAAACAAACGCCTTTAATTTTGGCAGATTGTCACCCAATGCCAATAGAATATACTGGTATTGATTATGAGATTAATGGTTTAGAGATAGTGATTAAGATGACTGTTAAAACCATTTATAAAACGGGTGTTGAGGTTGAAGCAATGCATGGAGCAAGTGTTGTTGCTTTAAATATGTACGATATGCTAAAGCCAATTGATAAAGGGGTTGAAATTCATCAGATTAAATTGTTACATAAAAAAGGAGGGAAATCGGATTTTACAGATCGTTTTAGAAAAGATTTATCGGCCGCAGTTGTTGTTTGTTCAGATACTATTTCTGCAGGACAGAAGGAGGATAAAGCAGGTAAAGCCATCATTAAGAAATTAGAGGAGTGTGGTGTTGAGGTTAAAGATTATGTAATTATTCCTGATGAGGTTGACCAAATTCAATCAAAAGCGAATAGTTATATTGAACAAGGAATTAATATGGTAATTTATACTGGTGGAACTGGTTTGTCATCTAGAGATGTAACTCCGGAAGCTTTGAAATCAATAATTGATAGAGAAATTCCTGGTATAGAAGAAGCCATTCGTTCTTACGGACAAGAGCGTACACCTTACTCTATGATGAGCAGAAGTATCGCTGGGGTAAAAGGTAATACTTTGGTTTTGGCACTGCCAGGTTCTACTAATGGTGCTAAAGAAAGTATGGATGCTATATTTCCAGCAGTGCTACACGTTTTTCAGGTTCTAAAAGGGACGAATCATAGCTGATTAATAATCTTATCAGTAGCCCCTCGGTTATTTTTAATGTAATCTAAATTGGATTGTTTGCTCTTTTCTAGATTGTCATCTAGTAACAAGTGATTGGTAATGGCAATTAAGTCATCTACATCTTTAATTTCATAAGCACCATTAATGTTTATTAACTCCTGAGCTTCATGAAATTTTTCGTGTTTTGGTCCAAAAAGAATTACATTTCCAAAACTAGCAGGTTCTAAAATGTTGTGTAATCCACCAGTAAAACCACCACCTATAAAAGCGATATCAGAAAATTGATAGGTGTTTGCTAAAATCCCAATATTATCGATCACTAAGGTTTTTGAATCTGAAATGTTGTCATAAGTTGCATCAGAGTAGTTGATAAAATCAGATTCTAGTAAACCATTAATTTCTTTAATGTGACTTTCTTTAATGTTGTGAGGGGCTATTATGAATTTGAAATCTTTTTTTGTACTTTTTATAAAATCAGCAATTATTTTTTCTTCTGTACCCCATGAACTTCCTACTATAATTACCTTTTTATTGCCCGCAAATTTTTTAATGAGTGGAGGCATTTTAGGGGTTAAAGAATTTTCATAAACTCTATCTAACCTTGTATCTCCTGTTGTAGCAATATTGCTGTACCCTAAGTTGGTTAGTAACTCTTTAGAGGCTTCATTTTGCACAAAAAAGTAAGAAAAATAACTAAGCATTTTTTTGTGGATACTTCCGTACCATTTAAAGAAGAGTTGGTTTTTTCTAAAAACACCTGAAATTAAATAGGTTGGAATCTTTTTTGTAGAAAGTTGGTGGAGGTAATAATACCAAAACTCATATTTGATAAAGAATGCTTTTGTAGGATTAACTGCGTCAATAAAGCGTTTGGCATTTTTTGCAGAATCAATTGGTAGGTAAAAGACAAAATCGGCTTTATCATATTTTACAGCAAAATCATATCCCGAAGGAGAAAAAATAGTAATTAAGATTTTTATACTGTTGTCTTTTTCTTTTAGTTTTTCAATTATTGGTTTAGCCTGTTCTAATTCACCTAAACTAGCACAGTGAAACCAGTAAATGTTGTTAACCGCTTTAACTGACTGTAAATCTTCAAAGATGTTTTTTCTACCATTTATCCATAGTTGTGCTTTTGGGTTGAATAGAGCAGCAATTTTAATTGCTAGCACATAAAAAAATAAAAATATGTTGTAGAAAATAATCAACTTAAAGTAGATTTAGACTAGTTGTAGTAATAGTCTCGAGACTGTCTTTTATTTAGTCGGATTATCCAACCAATTCTTGCGCCATATAAGATGTTGGTGTAGCTTTTATTGTCAACTTCCTGTGTGTCGTAATTGTATTTTCTAAGACTTTTTGTAACAGCATAGGTGTAGTCAAATCCACCAAAAAAGTTAAGTAATCTATTTTTACTCAAAAACAAATAGCCGGCAAAACCGTTTGCTGCATACCCTAAAGAAAAACGATCATAGCCCTTTTTATGTTGGTCTGTTAAGCTAGCAACATCATCTTGGAATTTAATACTTATTTTATGCTGTAGCATTCCAAAACCTCCATAAACGATGAATCCAGAATTTTGATTTGGAGCCAGTACATTAAACATTTTACCTCCAAACAAAAAGAATGAAGAACCTCTTTGCCCTAAATATACTTGGGTTAGTTGTCCTTGATTGTCTATTACTTCATTTGTACTTGTAATAATTTCATTTAAAATGGTATTGTCTTTTACCTCAGCTCCCCATAAAAAATTACCTTTAAAACCATAAAGCAAATTTTTCTTTGTTTTAACCATAAAACTACCACCAAGATTATAATTGCGTCCAAATCGGTCAGCCATATCTGCGCCTGTCCATTGAAAAGCGTATGAAGCTGTAATCATTGGAATTGTATAAGCAGTATCTTTTGCTACCGGTTTTTCAAGTACAAATTGAGCTTTGCCTGAAATGAAAGGTAAAAGTAATATTGAAAGTAGTATGTATTTCATTGGCTTTAAAATACAAATTAACGAATAAATTAGACCATTATTATTACTTAATCGTTATAGATATATTTATTGTAATAAAATAGACGAGATTTGTTAATTTAGCAGACTTATCAGGAAAAACGAGAATATAAATGTCCAATAATATTCAAATGGTTGACTTAAAAAGTCAATACCAGAAGATAAAAGATCAAGTTGATGAAGCAATAATGAATGTTATTGACTCAACTGCTTTTATTAAAGGTCCTGAGGTAAAAGAATTTCAGGTAGCATTAGAGAGTTATTTAGATGTAAAACATGTAATACCATGTGGAAATGGTACAGATGCTTTACAAATTGCGTTGATGGCTTTAGATTTAAAGCCAGGCGATGAGGTGATTACTGCTGATTTTACTTTTGCGGCAACAGTTGAGGTTATTGGGCTATTAAATTTAGTTCCTGTTTTTGTTGATGTGGATAGAGATACATTTAATATCGATGTTGACGAACTAAATAAAGCGATTACTCCAAAAACAAAAGCGATAATTCCAGTTCATTTATTCGGACAATGTTCAAATATGGAACGTATAATGGAAATTGCAAAAAAGCATAATTTGTTTGTAATAGAGGATACGGCTCAAGCAATTGGTTCAACTTATACTTTTTCTAATGGAGAACGTAAAAAAGCTGGAACGATTGGAAATGTTGGGACAACATCTTTCTTTCCCTCTAAAAACTTGGGGTGTTATGGTGATGGTGGAGCACTTTTTACAAATGACTCGGCTTTAGCTGAAAGATTAAATGCTATCGTAAATCACGGAATGTATAAAAGGTATTATCACGATGAAATTGGAGTTAACTCCCGGTTAGACTCTATTCAAGCAGCAGTTTTGAGAGTTAAGTTGCCCAATTTGGATGCTTACAATCAAGCAAGAAGGGATGTAGCCAACTATTATAATAATGCGTTTTTAGCTGTAGATGAATTAGAAACGCCTGTAATTTCAGAAGATTCTACACATGTTTTTCATCAGTATACCTTAAAAACAAATGGAATTAATAGGGACGATTTAATTGCTTTTTTAAAGAATAAAGGAATTCCAGCAATGGTATATTATCCAGTTCCTTTACATCATCAAAAAGCTTACATTAGACCAGAATTTAAAGATGAAAATTATCCAATTACTCTGGAGCTATGTAAAAGTGTAATTTCGTTACCAATTCATACGGAAATGGAAAAGGATCAATTAGAATATATTATAGAATCAATTAAAGAATTTTTTATATGAAAATAGCAGTTGTAGGGACAGGTTATGTTGGATTGGTTACAGGAACATGTTTTGCTGAAACCGGTAATGATGTGATTTGTGTGGACATTGATGAAGCTAAAGTTGAAAAAATGAGAAATGGTGAGGTGCCTATTTATGAGCCTCACTTAGATGTCTTGTTTGAGAGAAATATAAAACAAGGCAGACTGTCATTTACCACTAAAATTGAGGAGGCTGTAGAGGATGCTGAAATTATATTTCTAGCTTTACCAACTCCTCCAGGAGAAGATGGTTCTGCTGATTTATCTTATATTTTGGGTGTTGCAGATGTCTTAGGGAACATAATAAAGGATTATAAAGTTATTATTGATAAAAGTACTGTTCCAGTTGGAACTGCGGAAAAGGTTACTGCGGCTATAGCTAAAAATGCAACTGTAGATTTTGATGTAGTTTCAAATCCAGAATTTTTACGTGAGGGTTATGCTGTTGATGATTTTTTAAAGCCAGATAGAGTAGTTATTGGTACTACTTCTGAAAAAGCAAGAAAGGTGTTGGAGCATTTATACAAACCGTATGTTCGTCAAGGAAATCCAATTTTGTTTATGGACGAAAAGTCTGCTGAGTTAACAAAGTATGCCGCTAATTCATTTTTAGCAACCAAAATTACGTTTATGAATGAGGTTGCTAATTTTTGTGAGAAAGTTGGTGCAGATGTAGATAAGGTGAGGATTGGTATAGGTTCTGATCAACGTATTGGTAAAAGATTTTTGTTTCCAGGAATTGGATACGGAGGAAGTTGTTTCCCAAAAGATGTTCAAGCTCTTGCTAAATCTGGAGATGAATATGGATATCATTTTGGAATATTAGATTCTGTAATGTCGATTAATGAAAAACAAAAAACGATTATTGTTCCTAAGATTAAGGCTTATTTTAATGATGATTTGAAAGGGAAGAAAATTGCTTTATGGGGATTGGCTTTTAAACCAGATACAGATGATATTAGAGAAGCTCCAGCATTATATATTATTGATGAATTATTAGCTGCAGGAGCTGAGATTACAGCTTTTGATCCCGAAGCAATGACTAATGTAAAAGAATTGCTAGGAGATAAAATAAGCTTTGCATTGAGTAGGGATGAGGCGATTCAAAATGCTGATGCATTGGTTATAGCTACTGAATGGCAAATATTTAGAACACCGAATTTTGATAAATTATCTGCAGAGATGAATCAAAAAGTAATTTTTGATGGAAGAAATCTTTACGACATTAATGAAATGAAAGAATTAGGTTTTTACTACAGTAGTATTGGTAGAGAACTAGTTGAATAATAAATTATGAAAAGAGTTTTAGTTACAGGTGCTGCAGGGTTTTTAGGGTCTCATTTATGTGATCGTTTTATCCAAGAAGGATATTATGTTATTGGTATGGATAACTTGATTACCGGTGATATGAAAAACATTGAACACCTATCAAGTAATGAATACTTTGAATTTATTAATCATGATGTTTCAGAGCATATTGATTTAAAAGGAGAATTAGATTACATTCTTCATTTTGCTTCGCCTGCTAGCCCAATAGACTATTTAAAAATACCCATCCAAACATTAAAAGTAGGTTCTTTAGGAACACATAACCTTTTAGGTTTGGCAAGAGCTAAAAAAGCACGAATGATTATTGCTTCAACTTCTGAAGTATATGGTGATCCTTTAGTACATCCGCAAACCGAAGAATATTACGGGAATGTGAATCCTATTGGACCAAGAGGGGTTTATGATGAGGCAAAACGTTTTCAAGAAGCGATTACAATGGCTTACAATACCTATCACGGAGTTGAAACTAGAATTGTAAGGATATTTAATACGTATGGACCTCGTATGAGGTTAAACGATGGTAGGGTTTTACCAGCGTTTATTGGACAAGCATTAAGAGGTGAAGATTTGACTGTTTTTGGTAAAGGAGATCAGACGCGTTCTTTCTGTTATGTAGATGATTTAATTGAAGGGATCTATCGTTTATTGATGAGTGACTATTCATTGCCTGTAAACATTGGTAATCCAGATGAAATTACAATATTGGATTTCTGTAAAGAGATTATTAAACTAACAGGAACTGAACAAAAGATAGTTTATAAGGATTTACCTGTAAATGACCCAATGCAGCGTCAACCGGAAATTACAAAGGCGAGAGATTTATTAGGATGGGAACCTAAGGTGAGTAGAGCTGAAGGCTTGAAAATAACGTATGAATATTTTAAGAATTTGACTAAAGAAGAGTTAACTAAAGTAGAACATAAAAATTTTGACGAGTACATTAGATAAGATGAGCTATTTTAATCACGAAACAGCAATAATAGATGAAGGGTGCGAAATTGGTCAAGGAACCAAGATTTGGCATTTTTCGCATATTATGTCAAATTGTATTCTTGGAGAGAATTGTAATATAGGACAAAATGTGGTGGTATCACCAGAGGTTGTTTTAGGTAAAAATGTAAAGGTTCAAAATAATGTGTCAATATACTCTGGAGTTGTTTGTGAGGATGATGTTTTTTTAGGCCCTTCAATGGTTTTTACAAATGTTATAAACCCAAGAAGTGCTGTGAATAGAAGAGGAGAGTACTCTAAAACAATAGTTAAGAGAGGAGCTTCAATTGGAGCTAATGCAACGATAGTATGTGGACATGATATAGGAGAGTTTGCCTTTATCGGTGCAGGGGCTGTAGTAACGAAAACGGTTTTACCTTATGCTTTAGTTGTGGGCAATCCTTCAAAGCAAATTGGATGGATGAGCGAGTATGGACATCGATTAAACTTTGATAATAGCGGGATTGCAGTTTGCGAAGAAAGTAAAGAGAAATATAAAATTGAAAATAATATAGTTTCAAAAATCATTGAAAGTGAGTGAGGATAAAAAAATAAAATTTGCTGTTGTTGGATGTGGCCATATAGGGAAGCGTCATGCAGAAATGATTTTAGGAAATAAAGAAGGAGAACTAGTTGCTCTTTGTGATGTGAGACCAGAATCAGAACTGGGAATAGAAAAATATAATGTCCCTTTTTATGATTCTATTCAAAATTTGTTGGCTGATAATTTAGATATTGATGTTATTAATATTTGTACACCCAACGGATTGCATTCAGAACAAGCTTCTTTAGTTTTAGATAAGGGTGTACATGTTGTTGTTGAAAAACCAATTGGACTATCAAAGGCCAAATGTGAAAAGGTTATACATAAGGCACTAACCAATCATAAACATGTTTTTGCTGTAATGCAAAATAGGTATTCGCCACCTTCAGTCTGGATAAAAGATATTATTGAGAATAAAGTATTAGGAAATATTTTTATGGTACAATTAAACTGTTATTGGAATAGAGATAGCAGATACTATAAAAAAGGAGGCTGGAAAGGTACTGCTGATTTAGATGGGGGAACTCTGTTTACTCAATTTTCTCACTTTATTGATATCATGTACTGGTTGTTTGGAGATATTGAAAATATTCAAGGAAAATTTAAAGATTTTACACATAAGTCGTCTACGGATTTTGAAGATTCTGGATTTGTTTCTTTTGATTTTATTGATGGAGGAATGGGAAGTTTGAATTATTCAACAGCCGTTGCAACACAAAATTTAGAGAGTAGTTTAACCATAATAGGAGAAAAAGGAAGTGTTAAAATCGGTGGGCAGTATATGAATGAGGTTGAAATATGTAATATTGATGGATATGAAATGCCTCAATTACCTGAAGCAAATCCTCCTAATGATTATGGACCATATAAAGGATCTGCAGCAAATCATCATTATATTGTAGAGAATGTTATAGATACTTTAAAAGGAAGAACTACGGCAACAACAAATGCTTTAGAGGGGTTAAAAGTTGTTGATATTATTGAAAGAATTTATAATTTAAGAGATGTTAGCTTGTTAGAGCGTAATATAAAATAGCGGATAAAAGAATTTTTAGAATGGGGATATATAATCAGTTAAAAAATAAAGAAACAAAAATTGCAGTAATAGGATTGGGGTATGTTGGTTTACCAATAGCCCTTGAATTTGCTAAAACAATGTCTGTAATTGGCTTTGATATCAATGAGAAAAGAGTTGATATGATGAAGAATAATATTGATCCAAGTGAAGAGTTAGACGCTTCTGCTTTTGACGGATGTGATATTGAATTTACAGCAAACTTGGACGATTTAAAAGAAGCTACATTTTTTGTTGTTGCAGTTCCAACACCAATAAATGCTCATAAATTACCTGATTTAACTCCATTAATTGGAGCTTCAACAACAGTTGGTAAAGTTTTAAAGAAGGGAGATTATGTAGTTTATGAATCTACTGTTTATCCTGGATGTACAGAAGATGATTGTATTCCTGTTTTAGAAGAGGTTTCAGGGTTGAAATGGAAAGAAGACTTTATGATAGGTTATTCTCCAGAGAGAATTAATCCTGGGGATACTAAGCATACACTAACAAATGTGATTAAGGTTGTTTCTGGGTGTTGTAATGACTCTCTTGAAGAGATTGCTCAAGTTTATGAGGAGGTAGTTCAAGCTGGAGTTCATAGAGCAACAACTATTAAAGTTGCTGAAGCAGCAAAAATAATAGAGAATACACAACGAGATTTGAATATAGCTTTAGTTAATGAGCTTTCAATTATCTTTAATAAGATGGATATTAATACTTATGATGTATTAGAAGCTGCAGGTACGAAATGGAATTTTTTAAAATTCTTTCCAGGTCTTGTGGGTGGACACTGTATAGGTGTAGATCCATATTACTTAACGTATAAAGCTAAAGAATTAGGGTATCATGCTCAAATTATTAACGCTGGTCGTTTTGTTAATGATTCTATGGGAGGATATGTTGCCAAACAAACAGTAAAAAAAGTTATTGCAGCAGGAAAACATATTAGTGAGTCCAAGGTTTTAGTGATGGGGGCTACCTTTAAAGAGGATGTAAGTGATATCAGAAACTCTAAAGTAGTGGATGTTATCAATGAGTTGATTTCTTTTGGCTCATCAGTTGAGGTAGTAGACCCTCATGCAGATTCTGATGCATTGAAAGAAGAATATGGTTTTGGTTTAATTGAGAATATGTCAGATGATTATGATGCAGTTATTGTTGCTGTAAACCATAAAGAGTATTCAAACTATACTGAAGAATATTTTAATTCAATCACTTCTGAAAATCCTGTTATAGTTGATATAAAAGGAATTTATAGAGGAACTATTAATAATCTAACATATTGGAGCTTGTAATGGAGAAAACAGTATTAATAACAGGGGGAGCAGGTTTTATAGGATCTCACTTAGTGAGGTTAATGGTGAATAAGTATCCTAATTATAAAATAGTAAACTTAGATAAGTTAACTTATGCTGGTAACTTAGCTAACCTAACTGATGTAGAAGATAAACCCAATTACGAATTTGTAAAAGGAGATATCGTAGATGCAGATTTTATCAATCAGTTATTTAAAGATTTTAATTTTGATTCAGTCATTCATTTGGCAGCTGAATCTCATGTGGACAGATCAATTGAAGGTCCTATGGAATTTATAGTGACAAATATAGTTGGTACCACTAATTTGCTAAATGCAGCTAAAGATTCTTGGGGAAATAATTTTTCAGATAAACTTTTTTATCATGTTTCTACTGATGAAGTTTATGGTTCTCTGGGTGAGGAAGGAATGTTTTTAGAAACAACTCCTTATGACCCAAGAAGTCCGTATTCTGCATCAAAAGCTAGTTCAGATCATATTGTTAGAGCTTATCATCATACTTATGGAATGCCAATAGTAATCTCTAACTGTTCAAACAACTATGGTTCACATCAGTTTCCTGAGAAGTTGATCCCGTTATTCATTAACAATATTAAAAACAATAAAGCTTTACCTGTTTACGGTAAAGGTGAAAATATTAGAGATTGGTTGTGGGTAAACGATCATGCAAGAGCTATTGATGTTATTTTTCATGATGGAAAAAATGGAGATACTTACAATATAGGTGGACATAACGAATGGACAAATATTGACCTTATTAAGGTGATGTGTAAAGTTATGGATGAGAAGTTGAGTAGGCCTTTAGGCGAGTCTGAAAAATTGATTACCTATGTTACAGATAGAGCTGGACATGATATGAGGTATGCAATAGATGCTACTAAGTTGAAAGAAGAATTGGGGTGGGTACCATCACTTCAGTTTGAGGAAGGAATTAGAAATACAATTGATTGGTATTTAGAAAATGAAGAATGGATGAATAACATTACTTCTGGAGATTACGAGAATTATTACGAAAAACAATACGCAACAAGATAGATGTATAATACTCCATTTCAAACACAAGACATTACTAAAAGTACTTTTTTAATTACTGGAGGTGCTGGTTTTATAGGTTCTAATATTGTTACTTATTTAATGAAGTACAATGCAGGAAAAGTAATTGTATTGGATAATCTTTCTAATGGTTACTTATCTAATATAGAGGAGTTTATTGGGAACCCTAATTTTGAATTTATTGAAGGAGATATTACAAATTTTGAAACATGTGAGGCTGTAATGAAAGGTGTGGATTTTATTTCTCATCAAGCAGCATTGGGGTCCGTACCTCGTTCTATAGAGAACCCTATTGCTACACATTTAGCTAACGCTACCGGATTTCTTAATGTTTTAACTGCTGCAAAAAATAGTGCTGTTAAACGTATTGTTTTTGCGAGTTCATCATCTGTTTTTGGTGACAGTAAAGAATTGCCAAAAGTTGAGGGTAAAATTGGACAACAACTTTCTCCTTATGCTGTAAGTAAAAGAACAAAAGAGTTGTATGCTCAAGTTTTTGCTAGTACTTATGACTTAGACGTTATAGGATTAAGGTACTTTAACATTTTTGGACCTAATCAAAATCCATCAGGACCATATGCTGCTGCTATACCATTGTTTATGGATGCTATTTTAAATAATAAGTCTCCATACATTAATGGTGATGGAGAACAGAGTAGGGATTTTACTTTTGTAGAAAATGCTGTTCAGGCAAATATAAAAGCATTATTTTCGGAGAAAGAAGTGAAAGGAAAAGTGGTAAATATAGCATGTGGTGGTAGGGTAACTATTAATGAATTGTTTCATTCAATTAGAGAAGCAGCAGGTAAAGATGTTGAACCAATTTATAGAGAAGATCGCCCTGGAGATATTAGAGATTCTTTAGCTGATATTTCTTTGGCTAAAGAGCTTATAGGATATGATCCTGAATTTGGAATTGATGAAGGTTTAGCTATTACAACGGAATGGTTTAAGAAAGAATTTGTAGATTAATTAGTTGAGTTTTTTTAGCAAAATATTTAAAAATGAACCTAAATTAGACCCTATTAGTCTTTCGGCTTTTGGAGCTGATATCCATTCACACCTAATACCAGGTATTGATGATGGTTCTCCAAATATGGAGACTTCTGTAATGCTGGTTAAAAGATTTGTTGATTTAGGATTTAATAAAATTGTAACTACTCCACACGTAATGTGTGATTATTACCAAAACACATCAGATAAAATTCTTAACGGGGTAAATGAGTTAAGAGAAGAACTTGAAAAGCAGAATGTTAAAATTGATATTTCAGCTGCTGCTGAATATAATTTAGATGATGGCCTCCAAGAGTTGATTGACAAAAAAGACATCTTAACATTTGGAGATAACTATGTGTTATTTGAGCTTCCTTTTATGCAGGAGCCACGAAATTTACAAGAAATCATTTTTAACTTCCAGATGGCTGGATATAAACCGATATTAGCTCATCCAGAACGTTATACCTACTGGTATGATGATTTTGATAAGTATGATGAGTTGAAGGCTAGAGGAGTTCTATTGCAAATGAATTTACTTTCTTTAACTGGTCATTATTCCCCTCAAACAAAAAAAGTATCTGAGAAAATGGTAGATGCTAATTTGATTGATGCTGTTGGTACAGATTGTCATAGAATTGAACATTTAATGGCAATTGAACATCATTTAAATTCAAAACATATCCATCAACTAGCTAATCAAGAAAATCTTTTTAATAAGAAGCTTTAAGCTACTCTTTAAATAAATCTTGCATTACTTTTCCTGTAGTATTTTTCAAATCAAAACAAAGTAGTTCAGCAATTGTAGTTGCAATATCTGTTTGTTCGTAAGCTGTATTTGTAATTAAATTTTCTTTAAAATCTGGACCGTAAGCAGCGAATAAGATGTGTCTACACCCCTCGCAGTTGTCACCATGATTATTAAATCCGCCATTCTGATTGTCGTGCATTCCATGATCATTGGTAATGAAAACAGAAGTGGTACCGTTGTAGATGGAATCATTTTCAATGAAGTTAGCAACAATATTAATTAAAGAATCAACATTTTTGATTTGTTGAATATACCCTAAGGAATCGCCAGAATGAGCTGTGAAATCAGGTTCTCTAAAGTTGATTAGGGTTAGATTGGGGTGTTGATTTTGAAAAATATTTAGGGCAACATCAAGGGTTGTGCTGTCATCTCTGTATCCTGTTCCTAGTCCATTGATTCCACAGTCTGTTTGTGGCATAAAAAGGTTGTTGTAGCTTGTGTTAGAAGTATTGGCTAGGACTTCTAATTTATCCTTACTGGCAATAATCCAGCTACTTTTTGTAGGATAGGTTTCATTAAAATATTGAAACATTGTTGGGAAAGGTGGAGTTGCTCCTCCACTATTGTTGAGGTTGTAATAAATCCCACTACATATAGCTAAATGGCCTGGATTGGTAAATGTTATTCCATTGTTTCTGAAATTGGTATTGATAATACCTTTTGGTGCAATATTGTTAGCGATATTTGGTATAAGCGGTTGGTTGGGAAGTCCCCAGGTCTCAGAATAACGAGCACCATCCATTACAATAACAATTACATTTTCTGTTTTGTATGACTTTATGCTAGTAGACGGTGTATCTTCTTTTTTACTACAAGAATAAAGAAAGATGAATAAAAGTGGGATATAGGTTTTCAATTTCATCAACCAAATTTAGTAATTATGAAATAAACAATACCTAAAATAATATATACATAAAAAATTATGTATATATTTACACCATGTCAAATAAACTTTATAAAGGAACACTTACTAATATAGTATTGAAGCTATTGCATGAAAATGGGAGGATGTATGGTTATGAAATTACCAAGAAAACGAAAGAGCAAACCAATGGTGGATTTACAATTACTGAAGGAGCACTTTATACGATCTTACATAAATTAGAGGGGGAAGAGGTTTTAGAGGTGGAGTTTGAAATTGTTGATGGTAGAACGCGTAAGTATTATAAATTATCTGAAAAAGGAGAGAAAGAGGCTGTATTAAAAATTGAAGAATTAAAGGAGTTTATTCAGAATCTATCCGGTTTTCTTAATCCTAAAATAGCATAAGATGAAAGTGGTTTTAAATAAAAGTGAAGTAAATCAAATATCTAAGTTTATAAAGGGTAGAGGAGTTAGTTATGCTGATGTAAATGCAGAAATGACGGATCATATTTCTTTGGAGGTAGAAGAGGTGATGACATCAAATAAGGTGAGTTTTTCTGAAGCGGTTGAGAAAGTTTTTTTAAGGTATGATCGTTTTTACTTTATGAAAATTGAGGAACAACAAGTTAAAAATTTAGAAAAGCAATCTTGGGTAAGTTTTAAGAATGGATTGATTGGCTTTTTTTCTTTCCCAAAAATACTTTTTACATTCTGTTTGTTCTTTTGTTGTTATAGGTTGGCGAAGCTAGATTTGATAGAGTATGTGGGCTATTTATATATAATTTCTTCAATTGTTTTGGCAGGATTACTTTTCTATTTTAAAATTAAATTACTGGGTAGAGGAAGGTATTTGCGTTTAACAAAGTATCATTGGGTCTTTATAGTTGCGGTTAACTTTGGGATGCAACCAATGTTGAGAATGGAATCTTTTAACGAACACTCAAGTCCAATTGTTTCAAGTAGCTTATCAGCAATAGTTTTAATGCTTTTGTTTATTGCAGTAGAACTATATATGAAGGAGTTTAAAAAAATTAAAAAGCAGTATGCTTAAGGCCTTATTTCTTTCTAATGTATAGGGTTTTATCAACTTCAGCAACAGTACTACCATTAGAATCTTTTATGAATACCTTGTAGGTAGGTTCGTATTTGTGTTGTTTGTCGGTGATTGTTTTTATTTCTTCAACTTGCTTTTCACTAAATAGAAATTCAGCATAAACATTTCCCTTTCCTGGTTTTATAAAATTTATGTTGGCAGATTTATCCCATACAATATAATTTTTACCTAATATTTTTAGTAGCATTAGCATGTAAAAAGGATCAACCATAGCATAGAGAGATCCTCCAAAATGAGTGCCTACATAGTTTTTATTCCAAAACCTCATTTTCATTTCTACTCTTATGTAGTGGTAGTCATTGGAAATCTTTTTTACCCAAATTCCAGTACCTAAAAATGGTGGCCAATAGTTGAGTAAAGCTTTTAGAAAATATGTTTTCATGTACGAGAATATTTAGGATCTACTATTCTGATCCATATAGCTCTGTAAAATTATAGTTGCACTAATTTCATCAACTAGAGCTTTGTTTTGTCGGGCTTTCTTTTTTAAGCCACTATCTATCATTGTTTGAAAAGCCATTTTGGAGGTAAAACGTTCGTCAACGCGTGCAATTTTTTTGTCTTTAAATTTTCTACTCAGATGTTTAACAAAAGGTTCAATAACCTTAGCAGATTCTGCAGGATTGTTTTGTAAGTCTTTAGCCTCACCCACAACAATACATTCTACCTCATGTTTGTTAAAATAATCTTCTAAAAAGGGGATTATTTCTGTAGAATGAACGGTTGTTAAGCCGCTTGCAATTATTTGTAATTCATCAGTAACAGCAATGCCAACTCTTTTGCTCCCATAATCTATTGCTATAACTCTTGCCATTGTTTTTCTAATGATTAATTTTGTATTAAAATATCTTAGTAATGGAGGCAAAGTTAAATAAAATAGAGGAAGCGATAGAGGATATCAAAGCAGGGAAGGTAATTATTGTTGTGGATGATGAGGATAGAGAGAATGAGGGTGATTTTCTTGCTGCAGCAAGGTCAGTGACTCCTGAGATGATTAACTTTATGGCAACTCATGGTAGGGGATTGATTTGTGCTCCTTTAGTAGAGGATTTGTGTGAAGACCTTGGGTTGGACTTAATGGTTCAGTCTAATAATGCAGCGTACGAAACTCCATTTACAGTTTCTGTTGATTTAATTGGACACGGTTGTACTACTGGAATTTCTGCAAGTGATAGAGCAAAAACGGTTTTGGCATTGATTGATCCTGAAATTAGAAATGAAGAATTAGGAAAACCAGGTCATATTTTTCCTTTAAAAGCTAAGAGAGGAGGCGTGTTGCGCAGAGCAGGTCATACAGAGGCAGCAATAGATTTAGCTCGTTTAGCTGGTTTTGAGCCTGCAGGAGTTATTGTAGAAATAATGAACGAAGATGGTACGATGGCTCGTTTACCAGAGTTGTTAAAAATTGCAGATAAATTCGATCTAAAGATTGTCTCTATTAAAGATTTAATTGCTTACCGATTAACTCATGAAACATTAATTAAAAGAGAGGTGAGTGTTAAAATGCCTACTGAGGTTGGTAATTTTGATTTGGTAGCTTATCAACAAACTACTAATGAAATGGATCACTTGGCTTTGGTTAAAGGTTCTTGGGAAAAAGATGAGCCTATAATGGTTCGTGTACACTCATCTTGTATGACGGGTGATATTTTTGGTTCTTGTAGATGTGATTGTGGTCCTCAGCTTACAAAAGCTATGGAGATGATAGAGAAAGAAGGAAAAGGTGTGATTGTTTACATGAATCAAGAAGGAAGAGGTATCGGTTTAATTAATAAATTGAAAGCTTATAAATTACAAGAAGAGGGTAGAGATACTGTTCAGGCGAATGAAGAGTTAGGCTTTAAAGCTGATCAGAGAGATTATGGTGTTGGAGCACAAATATTAAGAGATTTAGGAGTTTCTAAAATTCGATTAATGAGTAACAACCCTACTAAGAGAACAGGACTTATAAGTTATGGTTTAGAAATAGTTGATAATGTAGCTATCGAAATAGAATCAAACGAACATAATAAATTATATTTAGAAACTAAGCGAGATAAGATGGGACATTCGCTTAAAATGAAATAAGACAAACATGGGAAGAGCATTTGAATTTAGGAAAGCTAGAAAAATGAAGCGTTGGGGCAAAATGGCCAAAACGTTTTCTAGAATCGGTAAGGATATCGTAATGGCGATAAAAGACGGTGGTCCAGATCCTGAAAGTAATTCTCGATTAAGAGCTGTAATGCAAAATGCAAAGGCAGCGAACATGCCTAAAGAGAATGTTGATAGAGCAATAAAAAAAGCAAAAGATAAGGATACAAGTAATTATAAAGAGGTGATCTTTGAAGGTAGAGCACCTCACGGAATTGCTGTATTGGTAGAATGTGCTACAGATAATAACAATAGAACAGTTGCAAATGTTAGGCATTGTTTTAGTAAGCGTAATGGGGCATTGGGCACTGCAGGTTCTGTAGAGTTTATGTTTGACCGAACTTGTAATTTTAGAATTGCAAATGATGGAACAGATCCAGAAGAGTTAGAACTAGAATTGATTGATTATGGAGCAGAAGAAGTTTTTGTTGATGAAGATGGAATCATAGTTTATGCTCCTTTTGAAAGCTTTGGATCAATTCAAAAGTATTTTGAAGACAACGAGAAAGAGATCATATCTTCAGGTTTTGAACGTATACCACAAGTGTTAACTAAGTTGACTGCCGAGCAGAAAGAAGAAGTGGATAAGTTGCTGGAAATGTTAGAAGAAGATGAGGATACGCAAAATGTGTATCACAGTATGGATGAAAGCGAATAGACTTATACTATAGTTTCGATAACATAATTTTTACCATTAAAAGAGAAGGATTCCTTCTCTTTTTTTGTGAGTAATAATTTTCCAATAGGAGATGCAGGAGAAATAATGTAGAATACAGATTTGTCTATTTCTACTTTTCCTAAGCTAGCAGAAAGGTAGAAGGTGCCATTGTTGGTTGTAATTAAGCTGCCTAATCCAATTTTTTTGTGTTCTGAATTAGGATTGATTTGAGTCAATACCTGTTCAATTTTTAAGGCTTCAGAAAGTTGCTTGGAGAGTTTTTCAGTTTCTAGTTGAGCCATTGCTCTTCCAGTTTCGTGCTTATCTCCTGCGCTACTTTTGGTTTCGTTGTTTGCAGCTTCTTGAGTGATGTTGATTATCTTTTTTAAATCGCTCACTTTAGAAGTAGCAATTTCCAAGCATTTTAAATGAAGTTGGCTTTTTATTTTTGATAATTCAGTCATGTCGTTACTAAAGATCAATTTCTTTTAAGCTAGCAATTCTGTTTCTTTCTAAAAAGGCATCTATTGTTTCAAAATGCTCAATTACGCGCTGATCTTTAAATTCAAATACTTTGTTGGCCAATCCTTGTAAAAAATCTCTATCGTGAGATACCAGTATTAATGTACCGTCAAAATCTTGTAAAGCACCTTTTAAGATATCTTTAGATTTAATGTCTAGGTGATTGGTAGGCTCATCTAAGATTAGAACGTTTACAGGTTCTAATAATAGTTTTACCATTGCTAAACGTGTCTTTTCCCCTCCAGAAAGTAAACCTACCTTCTTATCCATATTGTCTCCACTAAACATGAAACGCCCTAGAATGTTTTTTATTTGTGTTCTGATATCTCCTTCAGCAGCATTGTCAACTGTTTGGAATACTGTTAATTCAGGATCTAAAAGTGCTGCCTGGTTTTGAGCAAAATACCCAACTTTGGCATTGTGTCCTAGAGCACACTCTCCTTCAAAATCTATTTCTCCCATTATGGCTTTAATCATGGTAGATTTTCCTTCACCATTTCTTCCAACAAAAGCAACCTTTTCTCCACGTTCAATACTCATGTTGGCATCTTTAAAAACGATATGATCATCATAGCTTTTACACAAATCTTTTGCTGTTACAGGATAATCTCCAGATCTAGAAGAAGGAGGGAAAGAGAGTCTTAGAGCAGAAGTATCTACTTCATCAATTTCAATTACAGGTAATTTTTCCAGCATTCGTTCACGCGATGCAACTTGATTGGTTTTAGAATAAGTTCCTTTAAAACGGTCAATAAATGCTTGGTTGTCTGCAATGATTTTTTGTTGTTCTTTATAGGCTTTCAATTGGTGTTCCATTCTTTCAGTTCTTAGCTGTAAGTAATGGGTGTAATTTGCTTTGTAGTCGTATATTTTCCCCATAGTTATCTCTATGGTCCTGTTGGTGATGTTGTCAATAAAGGCCTTGTCGTGAGAAATTACAATCACCGCTTTAGCTTTGTTTACTAAAAAATCTTCAAGCCAAATAACCGATTCGATATCAATATGATTGGTTGGTTCATCCAATAAAATTAGATCTGGTTTCTGTAATAAGATTTTTGCGAGTTCAATTCTCATTCTCCAACCACCACTAAACTCTTTAGTTTGTCGTGTAAAATCTTCTCTTTTAAAACCGAGCCCTTGTAAAGCTTTCTCAACTTCAGAATCGTAATTTATTTCTTCTATAGAATAGTATTTGTCTCCAAGTTCAGTAACACGTTCAATAATTTTCATGTATTCCTCAGACTCATAATCAGTTCGAGTTTCCAATTCTTTATTTAAGGCATCAATTTCATTTTTCATTTCAGAAACTTCTGCAAAAGCTTTGGCAGTTTCTTCAAAAACAGTGCAATCATCTTCTGTTAAAAGATGTTGAGGTAGGTAGGCAATTTTTGCTTCTTTGGTTCCTCTAATGTGGCCTTTGGTTGCTTTTGTTTCTCCAGCTATAATTTTCATCATAGTAGATTTTCCTGCACCGTTTTTACCCATTAGGGCAATTTTATCGGTTTCGTTAATTGCAAAATTAACATCACTAAATAGGCTTGTTCCGCCAAACTCTACACTAATTGCATCAACTGAAATCATATCTTTAAATTTAAAGATGCGAATGTATTAAAAACAACTGAGCAAATTCATTTATAGTAAGAGGTGTTGCCTATAGAGATTTAATACTACACCCAATAGCTTTTGTAGTTTCTGGGTTTATTTTCTTTCCAGCATCAAGCGCTTCGATAGCATTTTCTAAAAACTTTTCGTCTATAGCTTTAGCATCTCTTGCGTTATCATCAATAGCACCAATATATTTAACCACTTTCTCTTTGTCCAATAAGAATACATGAGGTGTTTTTGTTGCTCCATATTGAGGGAATATTTTTTGTCCATCATCAAATAGGTACCAGAAATTAAAACTTTTTTCTTTTGCTCTAATAACCATCTTATCAAAACTATCATCAGCATTAGCTTTAGGGTCGTTTGGATTTATGGCAATAACTGGATAGCCTCTTTCTTTATACTTTGTTTGTAGTGCTATAATTCTATCCTCATACATTTTAGAAAAAGGGCAGTGGTTACAAGTAAATATTATGATGTATCCTTTGGCATTTTCAATTTCTGCCATGGAGTGATTTTTACCATCAGTACCTTTTAGATTGAAGTCTGTAGCTGTATCACCAATTTTGTAACCATTTTGAGCATTAATGTTCGTTGAAATGGCAATTGTTAGAATAATGATTGTAATTAAATTTTTCATTGTATTAATTTTTAAGTTTGAGTAAATCTGTTTCTAGTTCTTTTGTGGTATGGTAATTTTTTTCGTAGAAGTGTTTTTCTTTCCCTTTTAGGAAGAGCGTTATTGGAATTGCTCCGGACCATGCAGGATCAACTTTATCTATCCATTTGTTGGTTTTACTATCTGCTAATAAAACAATCTTGCTTTTGATGTTCTTTTTAGTAATGAATGGAATTAAACGAGACTGTACACTTTCTGGAAAATCTAAACTAACCAAACAGACCTTTACGTTTTTATCAGCATATTTAGTATTCAATTCTTCAAAATAGGGAAGCTCTTTTACACAAGGTATGCACCATGTCGCCCAAAAGTTGACAATATAAGTGGTGTCATTATTTTTTGGGAGTAAGAATTCTTGTTCAAATTCATTAAAGGTTTCATATACTTTAACCTGAGCATTAGAATTCAATGTGATGAATGATAGGGTTAAGAAGAGTATGATAGTTCTCATTCTATAAAACTAATTATTTATTTTATTACCAGAGAAGCTACTTTTGTTGAAAAGTAAGTTTTGTCGCCTGTATTATGTTGTAGTGCTTTATTAACTATTTTTGAGGATCTGTTATGGCTAGTAGTGATAAAATATTCTTAATTGGTTTTATGGGGAGTGGTAAGACCACTTTAGGTAAAAGGTTGGCTAAAAAACTAGAGCAATCCTTTTTTGATTTGGATAAGGAAATTGAAAATTCAGAAGACTTAAGTGTTAATCAAATATTTGAGCAATACGGTGAAGCTTATTTTCGTGACCTTGAATCTAAAACACTTCAGAAAATAATTGAAAACAATAAGAGTTTTGTATTGTCTTTAGGAGGAGGAACTCCTTGTAATCAAAGAAATATGGATTTGATTAATGGCTCAGGAACCTCTATTTATTTAAAATACAACACTGGTATTTTAGCTTCACGTTTAAGTGGGGCTAAGGCAGAACGACCTTTAATTAAAGATCTTGATGAAGAGCAAGTGAAAAACTTTATATCCGATAAGCTGGTAGAACGTGAGCCATTCTATAATCAAGCTCAATTTACCGTTGAAAAGAATAATGTGAAAGTAGAAGATTTGATGGTTCTTCTCTAAAACAATCTCAATTGACTACTGGGCCTTAAAAAAGCGTTTAAATTGTATTTAGGAATTTCTCTCCCTTTTAGGTGTTTGTTGCGAGCTACTTTAAACATGTTTTTAATCATTACGGCTGTTTCGCCATGTGTTTTCATTCTGTTTTTTCCTTTGCTGTATAAATTGCCATTATTTATTTCTCGTATTTGATTGAGTACTTTGTTGGCTTTATTAGGATAGGCTTCCTTGATCCAATGCTCAAAAATTTCAGCTATTTCACCATTTAAACGAACTGTAGTGTAACCTACACTTAGGGCACCAAGTTCGGCAACTGTTTTTACGATGTTCGGTATTTCGTGGCTGTTTAGACCAGGGATAATTGGGGCTGCCATAACCATTGTTGGAATGTTGTTTTTTGATAAGAGTTCTAACGTTTCTAGTTTCTTTTTTATGGAAGCAGTTCTTGGTTCTAACGCATTTCTTAGTTTATTGTCTAGCGATGTAATGCTTAAACCTACACGCACTAAGTTTTGTTCAGCAAGTTGAGTTAGTATATCTATATCTCTTTGAATAACTGCGTTTTTGGTAAGGATACTAACAGGGTGTTTGTATTTTAAGCAAACCTCTAATAGTCTTCTTGTAATTTTTAATTTACGTTCAATAGGTTGGTAGCAATCCGTATTGCCAGATAACATAATGGGGCTTACCTTCCAGTTTTTAGCATTGAATTGTTTCTCTAATAATTCTGGAGCTTCAGGTTTATATATTATTTTTCTTTCAAAATCTAGTCCAGCTCCATATCCCCAATATTGATGACTTTCACGAGCATAGCAATATACACATCCATGTTCGCAACCTTGGTAAGGATTCATGGAGTACATAAATGGAACAGTAGAACCTTTTATTGTATTAACTATTTTTTTAGGATGTTCTGGGATGAACTGAGTTTTGATGTTTTGAATGTCTGGGATATCTACACCTTCTATATGTTCTACTTTGTATTCGTTTTTAAAGAATCTGTTTTTTACTTGAATTTGACTTCCTCTTCCTTTTAGTTCCATAGTTGTTTTTTTTAATTGTATCGAATGGACATTTTGGTGCCTATTTTAATCTTTTTCAAAAATAACTACAAAAAGTAGATTATTTGACTTATATTTGTAGTTATGGGAAAAATAGCAAAAAACATCAAGCATTTAAGAAGTTTAAAATCGTTAACACAAGAACAGTTTTCTGTAGAGGTAGATATTTCTAAATCTAGAGTGGGTTCTTATGAGGAGGGGCGTTCAGAGCCACCAATCGATACATTGATTATGTTGTCGGATTATTTTAAAATACCGATTGATGCTTTGGTGAAAAATGATTTAACCTTGGCGGAAGATGATACATTTATTGATATAGGTAATCAAAGAGTTTTGTTTCCTATGCGAGTAGATGAGTACAATGAGAATGTTATAGAGGTAGTAACCAAAGAAGCTTCTGCTGGTTATTTGCAAGGATATTCTGATACAGAGTTTATCGCAGACTTACCTATTATGAGTTTAGACTTTTTGCCAACAGGTAAACATCGAGCATTTCCTATAAAGGGAGATTCTATGCATCCATGGGTAAAAGATGGAGATGTTGTAGTTGCTGAATATATGGAAAACCCAAATGCTGTAAAAAATAATTTCTGTTACATCATTTTGACTAAAGATGATGGGTTGGTCTATAAGAGAGTTTTTACAGGGCAATTAGATAGTGGGTATTTAACCTTGTCGTCAGATAATAAAGCTTACCAACCTTATACGATTCATACCTCTGAGGTGATGGAGATATGGCAGTTTAAACTGAACTTATGTATTGGACAATATGAAGAAGATGAGTTGAACCCTACAAATATTTTAAGTTTAATGAGAAGTGTGGGAATTGAATTAAAAGACCTTAAGCAGCGAATTTCTAAGTTGGAAATTAATTGAGTTGAAAGTATTTAAAGTATAAAGTTGAGAAGTTTTTTCTTTGAACTACATCGCTTTTAACTTTAAAAACTTTCAACTTTTAAGCTCAAATAGTTGTTGATAAATACCTTGAAAACCTTTGTTAAGAACCTAAAGGAGAAGTCCATTTATATTTATTTTTATATTTCAAATTCAGAGAATTAGAATATGGCTGAAGAACCAATTTATAATGAAGATAATATACGATCGTTAGATTGGAAAGAGCATATCCGTATGCGTCCTGGAATGTATATTGGTAAGCTTGGTGATGGTGCAGCTTATGATGATGGAATTTATATTTTACTAAAAGAAGTAATTGATAATTCTATTGATGAGTATGCAATGGGACACGGAAAAACCGTTGATATTAGTATCAGAGATAAGGTTGTAAAGGTTAGAGATTACGGAAGAGGTATTCCTTTAGGGAAAGTGATTGACTGTGTGTCTAAAATGAATACAGGTGGAAAGTATGATAGTAAAGCTTTTCAAAAATCTGTAGGGTTGAATGGTGTAGGTACAAAAGCAGTAAATGCTTTATCTAGTTTCTTTAGAGTTCAATCGGTTAGAGATGGTGAGCTTAAAAAAGCTGAATTCGAAAGAGGGGATTTGACATTAGATTCAAAAGTTGAAAAAACAACTTTAAGAAAAGGAACTAAAATGACTTTTGTTCCCGATGAAGAAGTTTTTAAACAGTTTAAATATAGAACACAGCATGTTGAGAAGTTGTTGTGGAATTATGCTTTCTTAAATACTGGATTAACATTAAATTTTAATGGAGAGAAAATTCATTCGGAAGAGGGGTTAAAAGACTTGTTAACTCAAAACCTTTCCAATGATCCACTTTATCCAATTATCCATTTAAAAGGCGATGATATCGAGGTTGCAATTACTCATACGCAAGCCTATGGAGAGGAATATTATTCCTTTGTAAATGGTCAGTATACTCCGCAAGGAGGAACGCATCAAACAGAATTTAGAACCGCTATTGTTAAAACAATTAGAGAGTTTTACAATAAAGATTATGATGCTGCAGATATTCGATCTTCTGTTGTTGCTGCAGTTAGTGTAAGGGTGATGGAGCCTGTTTTTGAATCTCAAACAAAAACAAAGTTAGGGTCTACAGAAGTTGCACCTGATGGACCATCAATGAGGGCTTTTGTTACGGATTTTTTAAAGAAAGAATTAGACAATTACTTGCACAAAAACGCTGCTGCCGCAGAAGCTCTACAGCGTAAAATCATGCAATCCGAACGCGAGCGTAAGGATATGGCAGGGATTAAAAAAATTGCTAAAAAGAGAGCTAAAGATGCAGCATTACACAATAAGAAATTAAGAGATTGTAGAATTCATTTTAACGATGCTAAAGAAAATGAAAGAAAGCCTGAAACAATGCTTTTTATTACCGAGGGAGATTCTGCATCGGGTTCTATAACAAAATCTAGAGATGTAAATACTCAGGCAGTATTTAGTTTAAAAGGGAAACCTTTGAACTGTTACGGTTTAACAAAAAAGATTGTTTACGAAAACGAAGAATTTAATTTATTGCAAGCTGCACTAAATATTGAGGAAGGGATAGATGATTTAAGGTACAACAACATCATTATTGCAACTGATGCCGATGTGGATGGGATGCACATTCGATTATTGTTAATCACATTCTTCTTGCAATTCTTTCCTGATGTAATTAAAAACGGACACTTACAGGTTTTAGAAACACCTTTATTTAGGGTTAGAGATAAATCGAAAACAATTTATTGTTATTCTGATCAAGAAAGAAAAGATGCAATTGAAGAGTTGAAGGGAAAACCTGAAATAACACGATTTAAGGGACTTGGGGAGATTTCACCAAGTGAATTTAAGCACTTTATTGGTGAGAACATTCGATTAGAACCTGTAGTTATTGGACCAGAAACCCCAATTCAAAAACTGTTGGATTTTTACATGGGTAAAAACACACCTGATAGGCAGAAGTTTATCATAGAAAACCTTAAAGTAGAAAAAGACATAGAAGAAGAAATAATAGAAGCATAAAGAGTTAGGGGAGGTTGTGAAACTTTACAACGTTCAACTTTTTAATTATTTATAAATGAGCGAAGACGAAAATATAGAAAGAGACGAAGAATTCGAAAATGAAGGAAACGAAGAGAATAACTTAGAAAATGTTATTCAGATTTCTGGAATGTATCAAGAATGGTTCTTGGATTATGCTTCTTACGTAATCTTAGAGAGAGCTGTTCCTCATTTAAATGATGGTCTAAAACCAGTACAGCGTAGAATATTACATTCTATGAAGGAAATGGATGATGGACGTTACAATAAGGTTGCTAATATTATTGGTAATACAATGAAGTACCATCCCCATGGTGATGCTTCTATAGGTGATGCTTTAGTGCAGGTAGGTCAAAAAGACTTGTTGGTTGATTGCCAAGGAAACTGGGGGAATATTTTTACTGGAGATAGAGCTGCCGCACCAAGGTATATTGAAGCTCGATTAACCAAGTTTGCTTTAGAGGTTGTATTTAACCCTAAAACAACAGAATGGTTAACTTCTTACGATGGTAGAAATAAAGAGCCAGAAACACTTCCTGTAAAGTTTCCATTATTACTTACTCAAGGGGTTGAAGGTATTGCTGTAGGATTGGCTTGTAAAATACTACCCCATAACTTTAATGAATTAATAGATGGATCTATTAAAATCTTAAGAGGAACGAAAAAAGTTACGGTCTATCCAGATTTCTTAACTGGAGGCATGGCTGATATGTCTGCTTACAATGATGGATTAAGAGGGGGGAAGATAAAAGTTAGAGCTCGTATTGCTCAAGAAGATAAAAAAACACTTAAAATAACCGAAATACCTTTTGGATCAACTACTGATAAGTTGATTGATTCTATTCTTAAAGCAAATGCTAAAGGGAAAATTAAGGTTAGAAAAGTAGAGGATAACACTGCTGAATTTGTAGAGATATTAATTCATTTGCCAGCTGGGGTTTCTCCAGATAAGATGATTGATGCATTGTATGCATTTACAGATTGTGAAATTTCAATTTCGCCAAACGCAGGAATTATTGAAGATGATACACCTAAGTTTATTGGTGTAGCAGAAATGCTTAGAATTTCTACAGAAAGAACAAAGGCTTTATTAAAGCTAGAGTTAGAAATTAAACAGCGAGAGTTAGAAGAGCAATGGCATTTTTCATCTTTAGAAAAGATATTTATTGAGAATAAGATTTATGTGAAGTTACATGGTTTAGGTTATGATGAAGCTATCGAGCTGACTCAAGAGCTGCTAAAACCATTGACAAAACATTTGTTAAGACCAGTAACTGATGAAGATGTTAAACGTCTTTTAGAAATTAAAATGAGAAGAATCACTAAACATGATTCTGAAAAGGCTGATGAGAAATTATCATCGTTAGAAGATGAGATTGCAAAAGTGAAATTTAACCTAGAGAATTTGGTTGATTTTGCGGTTGACTATTTTAAAGAATTAAAAAAGAAATACGGAGAAGGTCGAGAGCGTAAAACAGAAATTAGATCTTTTGAAAGTATTGATGCTTCAAAAGTTGCTGTTAGTAATGTAAAGCTTTACGCCAACTTTGAAGAAGGATTTGTTGGTTCTGGATTGAAGCGTTCAGACTCAGAGTTTATAGCAGATTGTTCTGATATTGATAGTGTAATTGTATTTAGAAAAGACGGTGTGATGATGGTCTCTAAAATCTCATCAAAAGCATTTTTCGGTAAAGGAATAATCCATGTAGGAGTCTGGAAGAAAGGAGATAAACGTACAACTTATAATACGATTTATCAGGATGGAAAATCTGGACCGGCTATGATGAAGCGTTTTTCTGTTACTTCAATTACTAGAGATAAAGAGTACCCTATTACAAAAGGAACGGAAGGTTCTAAAGTGTTGTGGTTTACAGCTAACCCTAATGGAGAAGCGGAAACATTATCCATTAAGTTGAAACCTGTAGCTAAAGTGCGTAAGCTTAAATTTGAGTTAGACTTTTCTGAATTAGCTATCAAAGGAAGAGGAGCTGGAGGAAATAGAGTGACTAAATTTCCAATTTCAAAAATAGAATTAAAAGAAGCTGGAGTATCAACATTGGCAGCAAGAAAAATCTGGTTTGATGATGCCGTACAGCGTTTAAATTCAGAAGAAAGAGGTGAGTTCTTGGGCGATTTTAAAGCCAATGATAGAATATTAACCATTATGCAAAGTGGAGAATATCAATTGTTAGGATTTGATTTGTTTACCAAGTTCGATGAGGATATGATTGTTATTGAAAAATGGAATCCTGAAAAACCAATTTCTGCAGTTTATTTTGATGGAGATAAAAAAGAGTATTATGTGAAAAGGTTCTTAGCAGAATCTACAGATAAAAAAGTTTCATTTATTAGTGATCATGAAAACTCTCATTTAGAAGTTGTTTCAACAGATTGGTTACCTCAGATAGAGACAACCTTTGCTAAGGTTAAAGGAAAGCAGAGAGATAATGAAACCAATGCTTTAGAAGAGTTCATTGCTGTAAAAGGTATGAAAGCTATTGGGAACCGATTGACAACACATAAAGTTAAAAGTATTGACTTGTTAGAGCCGCTTCCTTATGAAGAGCCAGAAGAAGAGCTTATTGAAACAGTTGCAGATTCAGAAGGTAGTGATGCTATAGATGTTGAAATGGAAGGTGTTGTTGAAGAAGTTGAAAGTGAGGAGGCTTCAGAAAAGGTAGAAGAAGCAGTAGTTGAAGTAGTTTCCGAAGCTAAAAAGAAATTTAAGAAAAAAGTTCCGCCATCGGAAGAGGAAAAAACGGAGGAAGTTCCTGAAATAAAGGAGGAGATAAAAGAAGAACCAAAATCTGAGGTTGAGTTACCTTCTGAAGAAGAACCAAAACCAAAGTTTAAAAAGAAATCTCCAATCAAGGATGCAGATGATGATGGGGATGAACAAATGAGTTTGTTTTAAATGAGTTTATCAATTACATTAATAATTATCATAATTACCGTTGCTGTTTCGTTATCAGCAAATGGTAAACCAGAGCTTTATTCTAAATTATTATTTAACCCTTATCAGGTTCATCATGGTAAAGAATGGTATAGAATATTTACACATGCCTTAATCCATGATAGAAGTAATATTTTTCATTTAGGATTTAATATGTATGTATTGTATTCTTTTGGAAATATTGCCGAAACTATTTTGGTAACCAGTTTAGGAACTCTAGGTATAGTTTATTATGTGATAATATATGTAGGTGGAATTGTAGCTGCTTCCATCCCTTCTATGCTTAAGCATAAGGATAACTACGGTTATAGTTCTGTAGGTGCTTCTGGAGCAGTTTCAGCTGTTCTTTTTACTACAATTGCTTTTATGCCTTTTACAGGAGGAATAGGAATTATGTTTATTCCATTAGATATCCCACCATTAATATTTGGTGTGTTATATATTGCTTATGAAATGTATATGGGAAAAAGAGGTGGGACTAACATTGCGCATGATGCTCATATTGGAGGGGCCGTATTTGGTTTTCTGTTTACATTAATTTTTGTGCCAAATGCTTTCACAAATTTCTTATCTCAAGTTCTAGGAGTGATAGGTTTTTAGCCTGTTTTTTGCTTAATACCCTCTTTTTTATATCTTTAACCTATAATAATAGGAATGCGGAAGGTAGTTTTTTTAGATAGAGATGGTGTTATTAATATAGAACCTGGTCAATATACTTATCAAGTTGAAAAGTTTACTATTGTTCCTGGTTTGTTCGATGCGTTGAACATTTTAAAAGATAAAGGCTATCAATTTATTGTAATCACCAATCAAGGAGGAATTTCAAAGGAGATTTACAACCATGAAGCTGTTAGTTCCGTACATGAGTATATGTTAGAGCAATTTAGGCAAGCAGGTGTTGATGTTTTAGATATTTATTATTGTCCACACCATTCTGTAAATGAGCAATGTATTTGTCGTAAACCGGATTCTCAAATGTTAGAAAAAGCAATTGCAAGATATGAAGTGGATAAAACCAAGTCATATTTTATCGGGGACAATGTTACAGATATGGGGGCTGCTGATAATGCTGGTGTTAAAGGCATTAAAATAACTGCGAATGATCCATTAATTAATTATTTAAATCAAATCAATTGAGTACTCAACTATATATCAATATTGACGGATTTCTTTATAAGGAAGATGAAAAAGTATTTACTGTGGATAATAGAGCATTTAAATACGGTGATGCTTTGTTCGAAACTGTTCGTGTAATTAATGGAGAACCTCAATTTTTAGAAGATCATTTTGTTCGCTTAAAAAAAGGGATGCAAATTTTAAAAATGCCTTCTGGTGGTATTTCTTTTAATGAATTGAAAGAGCAAATCGTTAAACTCATTCAAAAAAATCATATTAAGCAGGGAGGAAGAGTACGTATAACTGTTTATCGATCAGGTGGAGGTCTGTATGCTCCAGAAAATACCGGAAAATCTTTTGCTATTGAAGCTGTACCATTAAAGAATAATAAATATGTCTTAAATGAGAAAGGTCTAGCGGTAGATGTTTACAATGATTTAAAAAGACACAGAAATATTCTCTCTCAAATTAAAACGACCAATAATATACCTCATGTTTTGGCAGGTATTTATAAAAATGAAAATAACTTGGACGATTGTTTAGTCCTAAACGACCAAGGTAGAATAGTAGAAGCATTAAGCTCAAATATTTTTCTATACAAAAACAATAATCTTTATACACCTGCTATTGATGAAGGTTGTATGGATGGAATCATGCGAAAACAAGTTTTGCGAATAGCGAAAGAAATGAATATTAATGTTTTTGAAGGAATGCTTAATGGTAGCATGTTGTTGCAAGCTGACGAGTTGTTTTTAACCAATGCAATACATGGACTACAATGGGTTGTTTCATACCGTCAAAAAAGATACTTCAATAAAGCAACAAAAGAGATCTTAGAGCGATTAAACTTATCTATCCCTTCCTAAGATATATCGAAAAGAAATGAGGGGGATAGGAATAGGTTCTACAACTAAGTTTGCTGTTGGATCATTGTAGCCGAATGGCATTACTCCAGCACCTAAAGATATACGATCTCCTATAATCGCTTTGATTCCGATTGCTCCAGTAAAAATTTGAGTATTTAAGAAGTACATTCCTTCAGCCATAAGGTATAGTTTCCGACTTATTTGCTTTTGTAAAGCAACATACACATTGTTAGAAGTGAAGCTTTCTCGACCATTACCTAAAAAATCAAAAGAACTTTTTACATAGTATATTCCAGTACCTATAGTCAGGTTGTCTTGTCTATCACCCAAAGTAAGCATTGCTTGTCCCCCTCCAAAATAAATGGTAGAATCAATTTGTGTTAAGTCGGAATCTAGAAGAATTAGTCTACCTCCAGAAACTGATATTCCAGCTTTAACTTGATCAGTTAAATTAAATTGTTGTTTTAAAGAGCCGGTAAATGTTCCAAGTATAGAGAGGTTTACTGAAGCAGTAAAATTGTCCATTAGACCATAACTTGCTTTTACAAAGACAACATCTGTACCCGATAGTCTAATTTTTTTATGATCTAAAGTATAAGCAGTTGCATTTAAAAAGTAAGCAGTATAATCTGGATTTGGTATTGAGTTATCGTCTGGTAAACTAGGTAGGTTTTGCTTGCGTACTTTTGTTTTACTAGGGTCATCAATTACATAGTCAACTTCTTGAGCATTAACACAAAAGGGTAGGATGCTTAGTAGGAAAATAATAGATGCTTTATTCATTTAGAATTAGTTGTAACTTGGATCTTCTGGAAAGTTAGATAATACTGAGAATTTAGATCCCATTTCTTTTAATGTGTTTTTCCATAGGTTAACATCATTAAGCTGATTGATTTCTTTTGATTTAATGTCTGAAATGATCCATGATTCAGACTCTATTTCTTCAGTCAATTGTGCTTTGTCCCATCCCGAATAACCAATAAAAAACTTGATTTCATGAGGAAATATTTGTTGGTCTTTAACTAGTTGCTTCAATTGATCGAAGTTTCCAGACCAATAGAGGTTTTCTGTAATCTTAACGCTACTCTCAATAAATTCGCCTTGTGAATGGATGTAGAATAAACTGTCAGACTGAACCGGTCCTCCCATGAATATGGGAGCATCAAAAGGTGGAAAATCTTCCATTGTATCATTTATGGTAATGTCTAAGGGTTTATTCAGTATAAATCCTAAAGCACCATCGTTACTGTATTCAGTAAGTAGAACAACAGATCGTTTAAAGTAAGGATCGTCCATAAAAGGTTCTGAAATAAGTAATCGTCCTTTTTTTGGAGCTAACTTGTTAAGTTCGGTTATGGTATAGTCTAATGGATTGTTCATAATACAACAATAAATCTACCAATTAATTATGTAATAATAAGGGATGTTTGATTTATGTTAATAAAAACCATCAATTTCTTAACTTTGTTCTTAGTAATATTGGTTTTGATTATGAGTGATGATGTTAAAAACTACTTAAGCGAAGTTAGAAGAGATTTTTCTGGGAAACCATTAAATGAAGAATCGGTAGATGAGAATCCGATAGAACAATTTAATGTTTGGTTTGAAGAAGCTGTTAATGCTCAATTACTAGATCCTTATGCAATGTCTGTAACAACGGTTTCTGCTAATGGTCAACCATCTACTCGTATTGTTTACATGCGCGGTATTGTGGATGAGAGTTTTGTTTTTTATACCAACTATAGTAGTGATAAAGGAAAAGATTTAGAGCAAAACAATAAAGTAGCGCTAAACTTTTTCTGGGGAGAACTTGAGCGACAAGTACGAATAGAAGGATTAGTTGAGAAAATGAGTGCGGAAGGTTCTGATGCTTATTTTGCTAAAAGGCCAAGAGAAAGTCAGATTGGAGCTTGGGCTTCTGATCAGAGTTCGGAATTGTTGACCAGAAAAGAATTGGAAGATAAAGTAGTTTACTTCACTGAAAAATTTAAAGATGTTGTTATTCCTCGTCCGTCACATTGGGGTGGGTATGTTGTAAAACCAGTTAAGATTGAGTTTTGGCAAGGAAGACCTAGTCGATTACACGATAGAATTGTTTATACCAATTTGGGTGATGACTGGAAACAATCACGATTATCTCCTTAACCTTATTCTCAGTTGATTTAGTAATACTGTTACTCCTATAATTAATATGGGAAGAACAGGTAATGTGTAACGTTCTTCTATTCCTCTTTGAAAATAGCATAGATAGAATACGTAGATAAACGTTGTTATCCAGAGTGTATTCATTCTCCAATTGTTTGATTTAAATAAGAGTAACCCAATTAGAAGAGCAATAAAACTAATTGAATGAAGTCCGAAAGAAAGAAACCTTAGAAGCTCCATTGACCAGTTTCCTCGATAAGTATGCTGAAACATATAGAGGGATAGGTTGGAGTGAAAAGCCATTACTTTAAACACTTTTAGGGGGGATAAGATGTGGTATTGAAACCAGAAATTACTTTTATACTCTTTGGTTAGTTGTTTGAAATCTTCAATTACCTCAAGCTCTACTTTAGGAATTTCATTGGGCATAGGAAGCTCCTGATCATAATAATATTTTTGATGGAATGTAGCTTTTTGGTAGCCTTTAAAAACAGTTGATAGTCTTGCTTCTCCAAAATGGTCAACAACTTCTTTGGGAAATGTGTTGATAGCAGCTTGTACATAATGCTCAGCCGTATCGCCTTTAATTGCTGCTGACCACATAGGAACCATGTAAGAGTGTGTGACATGTCCTTCTTGAGCCCATCCACCAGTAAGGTTCCATAGCTCTTTAAAAGTGGGTCTGTAAATGGAATTGTTGTCTGCGTAGTAAATGGAATGTAATCCAACAAACTTGTTGGTAATGTTATAGTTTCTGTATTGCCAAATTAGCATAAAACTAAAAGCAATGCTTCCAAATAGGACGAGTTTCATTACGAGTTTAAGGATACCTTCTTTGTAGAAGCTTTTAAAAAGAAATATGGGAAGTAGAATGCCTATAAATCCTAATTGTGGTCTAATGATTAGTAAAGATGAGAAGGCTAGCGCGGCTAGAAAATAATGGGTGTTTTTTTGATGATTACTACCTTTTTTATATCCTTTAAACAATAGAAATACATAGAGTAGAAGTAGTGCAGGGGTAACCCCTTCTGTTAAGGTGTAGGATAAAAAACCTATTGCAATGGGGGTTAAACCATAGATGCTAGCAGATATGAATGCAATGGTTTTATTATTTATTAAAGAATGAGTGGTGCTATAAAACCAGTATACAGATATTGCAAAAAGGAGGTGCTGAATAATTTTTAAGAAGATTAATGCAGATGAAGCATTGGAAAGTTTTAGGCACATCATGTAGAATATTCCATAGCCTGGAGTTCTAATAAAATAGCTTTGTATGCCGGGAGAATTGGCTTTCCAGTTACCGTTCTCAATATAGTTTTTAGCAGGTCTTAAATAGCTAATGTCATCATTGGTAATTACAGTTTGGTGTTCTCGTACTTGCTCTTTTGGAATGTGTTTAAGGTTGGTTTGGTTGTAGGAAAATGCAGTTAAAAAAGAAAGTATACAAATGATCCAGATACTTTTTGATTTTATGACATTGAGAACATTCATTAGAGTTCTCCTTTATCTATCAATAGTTTCGTCTTTAAAATACCTGCAACAGTTAAGCTATCCGTTATTTCTCCATTTATAACCATTTCATAAACTTCACTAAAAGGAAGTTTTTTTATTTGCAATACTTCACAATCTTCAGGTTCAGGCTCAAAATAACTTAAGTCCTTAGCAATGTAGATGATGCCTTCTTCATCAGAAACGGAATTGCTTAAATGCATTTTCATGATGCTCTTCCAATTGGTTGCTTTTATACCAAGTTCCTCTAGTAATTCTCTTTTTGCAGAGTCTAAAACATCTTTGGTGTGGAGTCCTCCTCCTTCGCAAATTTCCCAACTGTATTGTTGTAAAGGATATCGATACTGACCAACTAGCCATGTATTGTATTCTTCATCTAAAGGAATGATGCCTATTGCGATATTCTTATAATGAACAACACCATAAATACCATCTCCTCCAGCAGCATCAATTGTTTGGTGTTCAGTTATTTTAATCCATGGGTTCTCGTATTTAACCTCACTTTTAAGTGTTTTCCATGGATTTTTTGTTTCGTCAATCATTAACTAAAAACACGTTTTAAAATATCAGTAACCCTTGCTAAAGGATCTTTACGAATTGCTTTCTCTTCTTTTTCTATCATTAAAAATAGCCCATCCATTGCTTTAGTAGTAACATAGTCTTCTAAATCTGGATTTTGTTTTTCTATAAAAGGAATCTTATTATAAGTGTTGATTACTGGGTTCCAATATTTTGTTACTTCTACTTTTGTGATCGCTTCTTTTACAATGGGGTTGAACTTTATTTTCAGTTGTCCGGTAGTTTTTTCTTTTAAGTAATTTGTAGCTGCATTATCACCACCTTTTAAAATGGCGAATCCATCAGCAATACTCATGCTTGTGATGGCATTGATAAATATTGGAGCAGCCTCTTTAGATGCTGTTTCTGCCGATCGGTTAAGTGTCATTACAAATTTATCTACTTGAGGTTTTAGTCCTAAAGTTTCTACTTTTTCTTTTACTTTAATCGCTTCTGGAGGGAATGGAATAAAAATTTCAGGATTCTTATAAAACCCATCTAATTTTGAAGTTAACGCTGTAGAGTTGTTCGTTCCAACTGATAATGCTTCCTTTAAACCTTTGATTACTTCATTGTTGGTAAGAGGAGCAGGACCTGTTGAACTATTCTCTATGGCCTTGTTCGCTTCGTTCATAACTGTGGTCATTTCAGCACAGCCAAATAATAGAATAGCAATTCCTGATATAATTGTAATTTTTTTCATGACTTATTTTTGGATTAATGTTGATATCAAAATTAATGAATTCAAACTTTAATTCTACATTTGAAAGATGAACTTAGATATAATTTCAATAGGGGATGAGTTGCTTATTGGACAGACTTTAAATACGAATGCTTTTTGGATGTCAAAGCAATTGAATGCTATTGGTTTTGCTGTTCGTGAACAAACTACAATTGCAGATGTAGAAGAAGCTATTTTAAGCGCTTTAGAGACTTCTTTAAGTAAATCTGATGTTGTTCTAATTACAGGTGGTTTAGGGCCAACAAATGATGATTTAACAATGCCTACACTAAATAAATACTTCGGTGGAAGTTTAGTGAGGGATGAAAAAGTTTATCAGCACATCGAAAAATTGGTAACAAGTAGAGGGTTTAGAATGAATGAAAACAACAAAAGTCAGGCAATGGTTCCTGATAATTGTACAGTTATTCATAATGCTAATGGAACTGCACCAGGTTTGTGGTTTGAGAAGGGCGGTAAAGTTGTTGTTGCAATGCCAGGCGTTCCTTATGAGATGAAGGTTATGGTTTCGGATCAGATTATCCCAAAATTGAAAGCACAATTTGATTTGCCTGAGATTATTAATCATATGGTGTATACACAAGGGGTGCCAGAATCTATGTTGGCAGAGCAAATTGCTGATTGGGAAAATAATTTACCAGAAACTATTAAGCTGGCTTACTTACCATCACCCGGAAGGGTTAAGCTTAGATTAAGTATTACTGGGAGAGATAGAGACTTGCTTCAAAGTAAAATTGATCATGAAGTTGAAAAATTAGAACAGCTTATTTCAAAACACATTTATTCTGAAGAAAATGAGGATTTGGCAAGTGTGATAGGGGAAATGCTCTTGAAATCGAATAAAACAATAGTAACAGCAGAGAGTTGTACAGGTGGTTATATTGCTCATTTAATTACAAGGGTTGCGGGTAGTTCAGCTTATTATAAAGGTTCTGTGATTGCTTATGCCAATGAAGTTAAGATAAATGATTTGAATGTTAGTGTTAATGATTTGGATAGTTATGGAGCTGTTAGTAAGGGTGTGGTAGAGCAAATGGCTTTAGGGGTACAGCAAAAGATGGATACAGATTATGCTATTGCTACTTCGGGTATTGCGGGTCCAACGGGAGGGTCTGACGAAAAACCTGTTGGTACTGTTTGGATTGCTGTTGCAACCCCTGATGGAGTGACTTCTAAAAAATATTTATTTGGCAAACAGCGTGATGTAAATATTGAGCGTGCTGCAATTACAGCATTGGGTATGTTGCAAAGAGAGTTGTAGAAACGGATGGTGAGGATAACTTTTGTAAAGTAAGTATTTACAAAATGTTAATTGCTTAGAGGTATTTACCTTCCTCCAATTACAAAGCCAATGGTAAGACCCAAATAGCTGCTATCTACTGTCCCTATTCTTTCTTTCTCATTTGGTGATTCAAGAGTTGTTTTTGGAACGAAATTATATTCCAATCCAAACCTTCCTTTCCCTAATTCAAATCCTCCTCTTACAAGAAAACCTATTTGATGTGCGACTTCTACTTCAAATGTGTTTGCGTTAGAATTGATTGAGCTCATTCTTAAAACATCTATGTTATTGGCCAGTGAATAGGGACCTATACCTGCGCCTAAATATGGGAGGAAATTTTCTTTCTGCCAATAGTAATCAATGGTTGGTATAATTGAAAGGAAGCCATGATCAAATTCATCATCGATAATGAACTGTGTGTTATCATGATTTTTTAATGTTTGAGAATTTACCGCCATTGCTATTCTTATCCCCATAAAAACATTGTCTGAAACCTTTAATTTAGGTTCAACATTAATGAGTAGTCCTAGATTTTCAGAAGCTGTGCCTATGGGAAGGCCAATTTCTGTGATTATTTTCATGTTGTCCCATTTTTGAGCATTTAAATTGAAAAGGCAAAAAAGTAGTGTTAGGAGTAGTGTTATTTTTTTCAGAATGTCAGTTTTAGAATACAACGATAGAAAGTTGAAAAAAATTGTTTGATATTCAATTGAGGTAGTTTCTTTGAAATTGTTGCGAATGTCCTTGTTAGTTGCATTGATATGCAGCTAACATACTGTATTAAAGAAATTATTTTTTAGGCAGAACAATTACCTTTTCCAGATTAATTCAGGAATCGCTTTGTCTTGCTCTAAGATATTGGCCAATTTTAAGTTGTAAATAACAGACTGCAACATTTTATCGCTAACCCAACCGTTAGTTGCCCATTCTGTTCTGTGAAACCAGTTTTCGGCATCTTCTAGTTTTAACTGATAGCGTTCAGCAACTTGAGGGATTACTTCTTTTTCACTTAACATAAACTCTCTACAATTATCCTGTATTACATCTAGAAGTTTGTCAATTGCTTGAGGATGTTCTTTTAAAATTGCATCAGAAGCTGCAATCATAAAAGAAGGCCAAGGGGTAGGGAACTCTCCAATTCTTTTTAATAACCCTGAATCAACATAAGGTTTTGTGGTGAATTTTTCCCAATAGAATACATCTGTATCTAATTTCTCCAATGAAGAAAGTGCTCCATCTAAGTTTTTTATGATTTCAAATTGATTTTCTTTTAGTTCAAGACCTTGTCCGTTTGCATCAATTTGGGCCATTAGGTGCGATCCTGAGCCATTTCTGCTAATTGCATACTGTTTTTCGTAAATCTGGCTGTATTCGTTTATGGGGTTGTTTATACTTGTGTGTATGCCCCAACAAAGTGGTGTGCTTACATATTCACTAATAATTTTTGCAGGATTTCCGTTTATGATATCTAGTATGATTCCTTCAGTAAGTAGAATACAGAGGTCTACTTCGTTATTACGAAGTGCTTTAGTCATTTCACCAGTACCACCTCCAAAGTTGGTCCATTCTATTTCAATGCCAGCCGCCTTAAAATCTCCACTTTCATTTGCTAAATGGATAGGTAGGTTGAAGTGTTCAGGAACTCCGCCAATTCTAATTTTTATCATAGTACCAACGAAATTAGTAAAATTTAATCATAAAAAAACCCTGACTGATTAAAGTCAGGGTTTAAGATTTAATGTCTTTTTCCTGGTGGTGGAGGTGGGATGTTTAAATCGTTGGGGCCTCCTTTTTTTACTTTTAATTTTTTTAACAACTTTCTTTTAAAGCCATGCTCAGCTTTATATAGTTTAGCTACCTTTTTAATGGGAAGAACACTTTTAAACTTTTGCAAGTACTCCTTTTGGGTATTGAGTTCTTTTTGTCTAGTGTCATTGATTGTGTTGATCATGTTTTCTACATCAACATCAGACATTTCGTTAATAGAAGCCTCTTGTTTGTGCATTTTTCTCATGCTCTTTCTAAGTGCATCCATTTTAGCATCATACTCATTGTAAATTGGCCAAAACTGCTGGGCTTCAGCAGTTGTTAGGTTAATCTTTTCCGTGATGTAACCAACTTTCATTGCTTGAATTTTCTCTTTGTGAGCTTTTCTATCGTTTTTCTTTTGTTGTCCAAATGCCATTGTTACTATGGTTAGTAATAGGGTGGTGGTGATTATTTTTTTTAATGGATTCATAACTTTATAAATTAAATTCATGATTGTGAGCTTAAAGCTCTTCTATAATTAAATTGATATCAATATCGTTTTCTAACAAGTAATTGATGTATTCATCGTTTTCTGAAGTAGCTTCGTTTTCCTCTTCTTCTAATAGTTCTGCATAAGCTTCATAGACCAAATAATCATCTATTTCAAAATACTCATCATCTATGATGAGTTCACTTAATTGATCGGATGTTAATTCGGATGAAATGTTCTCGGTGTTGAAATTGAGAATCACAAAAACTAAAACAATTGCAGCTGAAACGGGAATAAAAATCTTGTATGACAATTTGTCAAATAAAATACTTAAGTAATTTTTATTCAATATTTTATCATTCATTACCTCAGGTAAAAATTCAAGGTAATTTTCTGGGGTAGAAAAATGATTTTCTTTTTTGATTTGCGAAAGAAAAGGAGCTTCTTTTTCAATTTCTTCTAATATTTCCTTTTTGTTTTTCATTCTATATCTAAGACTTAAATTTATATAAAAGGTTTAATCCTCCTTAATATAACTTTCTATTTTTTTTACTGCGTGATGATAAGATGCTTTCAATGCACCAACAGAAGTGTTTAATATTTTTGATATGTCATCGTATTTCATTTCATCATAATAGCGCATGTTAAAAACCAATCTTTGTTTTTCTGGTAATGTTAAAATGGCTTTTTGCAATTTAAGTTGTATTTCATCTCCAGAATATTGTTCATCACTTTCTAAAGATTGGGATAATTCATGCTCAACATCATTCATTGAGATGAAGAACCTTTTCTTTTTCTTGTTTAAGAAAGTAATGGATTCATTAGTGGCGATTCGGTAAAGCCATGTATAAAGTTGCGATTCTGCTTTAAATTTATGGAGACCTTTCCATGCTTTTATCAACGTATTTTGGGTAACATCATCAGCATCTTCATGAGTAATAACCATTCGTCTAATGTGCCAATAAATTCTTTCTTGGTATTTTCTAACAATTAGATTATAGGCATAGTTTCGAGAGCTTTCTTCTCGAAATAGGTCTAATAATTTATCGTCAGAATAATGTTCCATTTATTGTTTTGAAGCGTGACAATTTTGTCTTAAAAAAAATCCACCAACCATAATAGTCAGTGGATTTAATATTTTCCTTTTCTTAGATGGGTTTTTATCCTTTACGAGCAATAGCTTTTTCTGCAGCTTTTACAATTGCTTCGGCATTTAAACCATATTTTTCCATTAATTGATCTGGAGTTCCACTCTCTCCAAAACTATCGTTTACAGCAACATATTCTATTGGCATTGGATTATTGTGTGTTATTACTTGAGCAATACTATCACCTAAACCGCCATTTCTCATATGTTCTTCAGCAGTTACAACACATTTAGTTTTGTTTGCTGAATCTAAGACTGCTTTTACGTCTAAAGGTTTAATCGTGTGGATATTTATTATTTCCGCATTGATTCCTTTGTCAGCTAATGTTTTGTGTGCTTCTAATGCTTCCCAAACTAAATGGCCTGTTGCGAAAATACTAACATCAGCACCTTCTTGTAGGTTGATCGCTTTTCCGATAACGAATGGCTCGTTCATGAAAACAGGTACTTTTGGTCTTCCAAACCTTAAATAAACAGGCCCTTTATGATCTGCAATAGCTTTTGTAGCTGCTTTTGTTTGGTTGTAATCACAAGGGTTGATAACTGTCATCCCAGGAAGCATTTTCATCATACCTATGTCTTCTAGCACTTGGTGAGTAGCACCATCTTCACCTAGTGTTAAACCAGCGTGTGAAGCACAAATTTTTACGTTCTTACCAGAGTAGGCTACTGATTGTCTGATTTGATCATAAACTCTACTGGTTGAAAAGTTAGCGAAAGTTCCTGTAAAAGGAATTTTACCACCAATGGTCATTCCTGCAGCTATACCAATCATATTTGCTTCAGCAATACCAACTTGGAAAAAACGATCTGGGTTTTCATTTTCAAAATCGTTCATTTTTAAAGATCCTGTAAGATCTGCACAAAGTGCGACTACATTCTCATTTTCTCTTCCTAATTCGGTTAAACCGTCTCCAAAACCAGAACGAGTGTCTTTCTTTTCTGTGTAAGTGTATTCTTTCATATCATTTTCAATTGTGACTTCAGTTAATGTTTGCTGTAGCGTCTATATTAATTCACTTTATTCTCAATAATTAATTCAGGGTTAACGTGTTAAAATTTAACTTGTGTTGATGCTCCTGATTTTACTGTAAACTTTTTTTCTTTTGTATAAATAACGTTTTTGGCGTTAAGTCCTCTGTAAATAATCCTGTAACTACCTGGTTGAAATACAACAGTTTCTCTATCTGTTTGTGGGGAAATGTTGTAAATCCATTCTAATTTATTGTTGTTTTCTAGAAATATACTTGTTATGCCTCTTCCGGGTAAGAAGAAGGTAGCTATACCTGGCTCAGGAATAAATACCTTAGTGGTATGGCTTTGTCTAATGTTTACATCGTTTATGTACATTCTCGGTAGTGTAAGAATTTCTAAATCAAAATCTCCAGTAATGTACTTTGTTGTTTCTTCAAAATTTTGAACGTAAAGTGTTTTCATTTTTCCTTTTTGCCTTACAATACATTTCAGATCATCATATTCATTTAATCCATTCATTTCTAATTTTAAATAACCTTGTGGTGCATCAAGAGCTATAATGTTGTGAATACCTGGTTTAATCGTAATGCTATCCTTGCTAATTTCAGGAAGTGTATGAACTGTTAAATCATATTTTAAGGCAGGATCTAAGGGGATAGTGTCTGGGACACCTCTGTTGTTCATCGTATGGATAAAGTTGTACGCTATGGCTTTAGAATGGCTGTTGTAGAAGGTCATGTTTACATCAGTTTCGCTAGGATCTCCAGCAGCATCCAATAGATTTACTTGAACTGTGGTGTTGTTCATGGCTTGAGAGATCACTACATTTAAAACATTGTTAAATGATTCAGCATCTTTTGTTTCATAAAATGTTCCAATACATTTAAAAGCATCTATCACTTCTAAATCTAATCCCATCCCGATTACAAAAGGTTTAAGTGTAACTCCGTTTTTTTGTAGAGCCATTGCAACTGCACAAGGATCTCCATCACACTCTTCAATACCATCCGTAATAAGAATAATTATATTTCTACAGTTTGAACAGGGTGGAAAATCATTTTTTGTTTGCTCTAAAGAATAGGCAATAGGTGTTGTTCCTTTTGGGTAAAGCTGGCCTAAAGTTGTTTTGATGTTTTCATAACCACTTTGACCATTAAAAGGAACTTCTAATTTAGTGTCTTCACAGCTCCGATCTCCATTAGCTACAGAAAATTGATGTCCATAAACTCTCATGCCAACTTCTAAGTTTTCTACGGATTTAAGACTATCCATTAAATTACTTAAAAGACGAGAGGCAACCTTCATTTTTTGTTCACCACTCCATTGCCCGAGCATACTCTGTGAAGCATCTAAAACAAATAAGATTCTTGTTTTCTGCTTAATTTGAGCGTGAGAATTGAATGCAAGTAGTAGGGTAAGAGCTACTAAAGCAGGTTTTAAAAGTTTGATATGTTTTTTAAAAAAGTTCACAATATTCAGTCTACAGTCTTCAAATATTAATTAACTATATTTTTTAGGGTTATTAATCATATGATTTAGCATACGCCCTATTTCTATTGATTTTTCAGTTTTATCTTTATAAGTGTCTTTGTCAATATATTTACAAGCTAATGAGAAGTCCAGCCAAACTTGAGTTTCTGAATTTTCCATATCAGCATCTGAAACTTTTGCTACAAAATGAGCTGGATATTGTCGTTTTCTATATCCTTCCCCTAAGTTGGAGCAAACTGAACGAGAGCATCTTCTTATCTGATCAATTAAAGAGTACCTTTCTTCTTTCGGAAAAGTTTTAGTCATTTCAAAAACTTCCATTGCTAAAGCGAAAGCCTTTTTGTAAACGGTTAAATCTTTAAATGAACTCATCTTTATTTTCTTTATTCTTTCTTTTTGAAGACTTTGTAGATTAGAGGACTTGAAGACTTTTTAGTAGTCACCAAGCGTTTCTTCTAATTGACCTAGAGCGGAAGCTAATTGTTCATCATTAGGGGCGTTTCCGTGCCATTTGTGTGTTCCCATCATATAGTCAACACCTTGTCCCATTTCAGTTTTCATAATTATCATAACGGGTTTTCCCTTACCTAAGTGTGTTTTAGCTTCATTTAAGCCATCAATCACTTCTTGCATGTTGTTTCCGTCCATTTCCATAACGTCCCATCCAAAAGCTTGCCATTTTGCTTTAATGTCTCCTAAATCCAATACATCACTAATGTCTCCATCAATTTGTTTGTGATTGTAATCGATGGTAGAAATAAGATTGTCTAATTTGTTGTGAGCCGCATACATCGCTGCTTCCCATATTTGTCCTTCTTGAATTTCACCGTCACCATGAAGCGTAAAAACAATTCCATTATCGTTGTTTAATTTTTTTGTTTCAGCAGCACCAATTGCCACAGATAAACCTTGTCCTAAAGAACCACTTGCAATTCTAACTCCTTCTAAACCTTCATGAGTTGTTGGGTGACCTTGTAAACGAGTGTTTAATTTTCTAAATGTTGCTAACTCTGAAACTGAAAAATATCCTGAACGCGCTAAAACGCTGTAAAAAACTGGTGAAATGTGACCGTTTGATAAGAAAAATATATCTTCATTAGTTGCATCCATATTGAAATTTGATGGATTGTGATTCATTACCTCAAAATATAAGGCTACTAAATAATCAGCACAACCTAAAGATCCTCCTGGATGTCCTGAGCTTACTGCATGAACCATTCTAACGATATCTCTTCTAACTTGACTTGCTGTTTTTTCTAATTCAACGATTGTTGGCATTTTTCTTGCTTTTTTAGTGAGTGATTTTAAGGTTTCAAAAGTAGTTGAATAAAGAAAAAACTTAATGTTTTGCAATAACTTTTAATCAAGAGTTTTAAACAATTTGGGATATAAATAATTCGTTGTTAATAAGAGCTTGCCGATCTGAAATCTTAGGCTTGAAATAACGGTAATTTTAGTCTTTTGATGAGAACAATGAAAGTAGAAAAAATAATAGGAATAGGGTTGGTTTTAGTGCTTATGGTTACCACGGCATTTGTAAAACCATTATCGAATAAAATTATAATCGATGCCGAAAATGATCCGCCATTTTTAGAAATATCAACAAACTGGGCAGATTCTGTTTTTAAGACAATGACTCCCGATGAAAGAACGGCTCAATTGTTTATGGTGGCAGCATATTCTAACCAAGGAGCAAGTCATGTTGCAAAAATTGAAAAATTAGTAACAGAAAATAAGATAGGAGGTTTAATATTTATGCAAGGAGGACCTTTAAGACAGGCCGAGTTAATTAATCGATACCAACGTAAATCAAAAGTGCCGTTGATGGTTTCTATAGATGGAGAGTGGGGATTGGCTATGCGTTTGGATAGTACGGTTAAGTACCCTTGGCAAATGACTTTGGGAGCAATACAGGATGAACAATTGATCTATGATATGGGAGTTCATATTGGAGAGCAATGTAAGCGTTTAGGTATCCATGTCAACTTTGCTCCAGTTGTGGATATTAATGTTAATCCTAAAAATCCAATTATTAATGCACGTTCTTTTGGAGAGAATAAAGAAAATGTAGCAAGTAAAGGAATAGCTTACATGAAAGGAATGCAATCGGTAAATGTGATGGCAAATGCCAAGCATTTTCCAGGACATGGTGATACAGATAAAGACTCTCATAAATCATTGCCAACAATTAATCATACAAAAGGAAGAATGGATTCTATAGAACTCTATCCATTTTATAAATTGATTAACAATGGTTTAGCAAGTATGATGGTGGCACATCTTAATATTCCTGCTTATGCTGAGGTTGAAAATACAGCAACTACTTTATCTAAAAATGTAGTAACGGATTTATTACAAGATTCTTTGGGGTTTAAAGGGTTAATCTTTACTGATGCTTTAAATATGAAAGGGGTTAGTTCTTTATTTAAACCTGGTGTTGTAGATGTAAAAGCCTTGTTGGCAGGAAATGATGTCTTGTTGTTTTCTGAAGATGTGAATGTAGGAATTGCTGAAATTAATAAGGCAATATCCGCTGGAGAGATTACTAGAGAGGAAGTAGATAAAAGGTGTTTAAAGATTTTAAGAGCTAAACAATGGGAGGGATTAAATAACTACCAAGAAGTTGAAAAAGAAAATTTGATAGAAGATTTAAATACAAGAGCGTATGAATTATTGAACAGAAAACTTTCTGAAGCTTCGTTAACTGTATTGAAAAATGAAAACAATATAATCCCTTTAAAAGATTTAAGTAAATTGAGAATTGCTTCATTAGTGATAGGCGAAGAGAGGGTAAATGATTTTCAAAATGAGTTGTCTCTTTATAATCATGTGGATCATTTTAATGTGAAAGAATTAGAAAGTAAAAAGAATGCTGCGTTATTGGATACGTTGAGGTCTTACAATACAATTATAGTATCCATACACAAGTCAAATAAAAACCCTTGGAAGAGCTATAAAATAGGATCAGGAACTAAAGATATGATTGCCAATTTAACCAAGAACAACAAGGTGATCTTAACAGTTTTTGCGAACCCTTATAGTCTGATAGATTTTAATCAGATTGAAAAAACAGATGGATTGATTATGGCCTACCAAGATAGTAGGTATGCAAATTGGGGAGCGGCTCAATTAATTTTTGGAGGGATAGGTGCTAATGGGAAATTACCTGTAAGCGTTTCTAAAACATTCCAAGAAGGAAGTGGTATAGTAGTAGAATCAATTAACAGATTCAAGTATACTGAACCAGAAGAGGTAGGGATTAATCAAAGTGATTTATTTCCAATAGACTCTATTGCTTTAAATGGAATTGCAGAGCATGCATACCCGGGTTGTCAGGTGTTGGTTGCTAAAAAAGGGAAAGTGATTTATAACAAGTCTTTTGGACATCATACTTATGATAAAAATAGAGCGGTTAAGAATACCGATATTTATGATTTAGCTTCGATAACAAAGATTAGTGCCTCATTACTTTCTGTAATGCGTTTACAAGATGAAGGAAAGTTTAGTTTAGATTCTACACTAAGTAGTTATTTATTTGATTTAATTCCAGATTCATCAAAGTATGGAGATTTAGGCTTGAGAGAAATATTAGCGCATCAATCAGGTTTACAGGCCTGGGTTCCATTCTACATTAAAACAATGGCTAAAGGAATTCCTAAGTATGATATTTACAGTTTAGATTCTAATGCTATTTATCCGCATCGAGTAACAGAAAATTTTTACATCAATAAATATTATCCAGATACTATTTATCAAAGAATATTACGTGGACCTATAAAAGAGAAAAAATACCGTTATAGTGATTTAGGGTATTACTTTATGATGAAAATTGTAGAGAAACAAACAGGAGAACCTCTTGCGGATTATGTTAGTACTATTTATGCTGACTTGGGAATGACAACTACCGGTTATATGCCTAGAGAAAGGTTTAGCTTAGATAGAATTCCTCCAACGGAAGATGATAAAGTATTCAGGAAACAGATAATTAAAGGAGATGTTCATGATCCAGGTTCTGCAATGTTAGGTGGAGTTGGAGGTCATGCAGGAGTTTTTTCTAATGCAAATGATTTGGCGAAATTGATGCAGATGTATTTGAATGGGGGAACGTATGGTGGAGTTCGCTACATAAAAGATACAACTCTGAATGAATTTACTAAGCGTCAGTTTATTGATGATGAAAACGAGAATAGAAGAGCTGCAGGATTCGATAAACCTTTTTTACAAGGTTACGGAGGTCCAACTTGTGATAGTATTGCACAAAGTAGTTTTGGTCATACAGGATTTACTGGAACGATGGCTTGGGCAGATCCAGAGGAAGAAATTGTATATGTATTCTTGTCCAATAGAATATATCCAAATGCGGAAAATAAGAAGCTATTGAAGATGAATATTAGAACAAATATTCAGCAAGTAATTTATGATGCAATTAAAAAAGGAGCAAATGAAAAGGTTAACTGATAATGAAATAGATTACAATTTAACAACCCTTAAAGGTTGGTCGTTAGATGATAATGAAAGTAGAATTGTAAAAAAATACACCTTTAAAAATTTTAAGCAAGCCATAGCAGTAATGGTTAAAATAGGAGAGGTTGCTGAAGAATTAAATCATCATCCGGATTGGTACAATTCTTACAACGTGTTAAATATTAAGTTAAGTTCTCATGATGTTGGTGGTCTAACAATGAATGATTTTGAATTGGCCAGTAGAATTGAAGAAATAGTTGCAGAAACAAATACGAAACGACCAAGAATGAATTCGTAGTAGATTAATTCTTATTTTTGACCCTGAAATGAAAAGACAAAACACATATTATTACTATCACTTAATTCTTAATAAGAACTGAGGAAGTAAGAATATGTTAAAAATATATTAAGCTCGGTTCAATAGAATCGAGCTTTTTTTATGCTAAAAATTAAAGAATAATGAAACAACAATTTGAAAACTATACTGCAGAAGATTTTAAAGTATGGAAAACTTTATTTGAAAGACAAGCTAAAAACTTAAAGGATAAATCATGTAAAGAGTATTTGGACTGCTTAAACGAGTTGAAACCTGTTTTAAATTCAGAAAGTATTCCTCGTTTTGAAGAATTGAATCGTGTACTAACCAATCAAACAGGTTGGACCATTGAAGTTGTGCCTGGGTTAATTCCTGTGGCCGACTTTTTTGAGCTACTTTCCAAAAAAAAGTTTTGTTCTTCAACATGGCTAAGGTCTATGAAGCAATTGGATTATTTAGAAGAACCTGATATGTTTCATGATATATTTGGACATATACCTTTATTCATGAATAAGGCATATGGAGATTTTGCCCAAAAAATGGGGCAAATAGGAATGCGATTTAAAGACTCGGAAGAGGTTTTGATTGAGTTGCAACGTATCTATTGGTTTACTATTGAGTTTGGTTTGCTAAAAGGAAACAAACCAATGATTTATGGAGCAGGTATCATGTCTTCTTTTGGAGAAACTAACTTTGTGTATGAGAGTGGGGTAGAGATTATTCCTTTTACTATAGAGGAAGTTGTTAAGACTTACTTTTGTAATAGCGAAATTCAGACCAAGTATTTTCTTTTAGATTCGTTTGAAGATCTTTACCAATCTTTGGATAGGTATGCAGAGGATTTAGCTGGCCTCTAGATAATCATTCTGGTTATTTCCTGATATTGAGTTAATGTGGTTAATGATTTCAATACTAAAATTAGAGTAGTAATGGTTCTTATGATTTATGTATTGAATGATTCCATTGTAATTTGCATATTCTGGAGATAGAAAGTAAATTTTAACGTATCTAAAGTTCTTTTTAATAGAATCTATAATGTTACTATAATCCTCATCTTTAAAATATTCATCAAGAATAATAATATTAGGCTCGTAACTTTTTAATTCTGATAAATTGATGTTTTTAAAAGAAAGGTCAAGTACTGAATCATTTCGGGCAAGGTTAATGTAATCGGCTAAATAACTTTGTTCTGAAGTGCTGATAAAACAAAATTTTTGAGCGGGGCTATTTGTTTGGTTCATGGGATAATAAGTTAGGTTAATACTATAATTAGTACGATTGGTAGATGAAAATGGTTGGATTGTTTTTTTCAATTTGTATTTTTAACAATCACTTTTAATATAGTATTATGAAACGAATAATAATTTGTGCAGATGGAACTTGGAATAAGCCTGAAGAGGATTTAGAAAAGGATTTTCCGACTAATGTATTAAAGTTTTCAAGGGCAATTGCACCCATAGCTGGAGATAAAACTGTTCAAACCGTTTTTTACGATTGGGGAATTGGATCTTATCATTCTTCTGCTTCAGGAGGAGCCTTTGGTAAAGGTTTAGATAAAAACATTAAGGATTGTTATCGGTTTATAGTCCACAATTATGAAAAAGGAGATGAGCTATTCTTTTTTGGTTTTAGTAGAGGTGCATATACTGTTAGGAGTTTGTGTGGTTTAATTAACAATTGCAGTATATTGAAAAAGGAGAATGCTAAATTGATTAATAAAGCGTTTGATCTGTATAAGAACAGTAAGTATTATATAAAGCATGAGCACTCCGTTCAATTTAGAAAAGATTATTCGGTAAGTGATAGAACTGTTGTGAAGTTTGTTGGGGTTTGGGATACTGTAGGCTCTATGGGGTTGCCAACAAGTATTTTTGGCTTTATTAAACCTAAAAATTTGTTTTATGACAATAAGATAGGATCCAATATTAAAACAGCAAGACATGCATTGTCAATTGATGAGGTGAGGAAAGATTTTGAGCCAACAATATGGAAACAAGATAGTCAGAACAAAGTAGACTTGAAACAAGTATGGTTTGCCGGTAATCATTCTGATGTTGGAGGGAGTTATAAACCAGATAAAGATGGTTCTGTACTGTCAGAAATTCCGATGATGTGGATGAAAAAAGAAGCAGAGTTAGATGGTTTAAAATTTAAGAAACACATTAATGTAACTGTTAATGAAATGGCGAGTAAACACAATGAACAAAAGAAGTTCTATAAATTATTAGGAAAACATGTTAGAGAGATTCTTCCAGAAACTCCAGTTCATATTAGCGTGAAAAAACGTTATGAAAATTCAGGTTACGCTCCAGATAATTTAAAAAGATATATCCATAAATATGGATGGAATAACATTGAAGTGTAACTTTAGCATGGTTTTTGGAAATGGTATCTCCAATAAAATTACAAACATGAAATATATATTTAGTTTAGCTGCAGTGTTGTTGGCGTTTGTGCCAGTTTTTTCTCAAAACTCTGACGACCCTTTTGAGGTGTATAATGTGAGGAATGAAGAGGATGGTTCTGCTGTGGTTTATGCAAAAAACAACTATTTATGTGATGAGTCGGTATACATCAAATTTACTGCTCTTAAAAACATGAAGGCGGATGTTGAATTGCCTTTTGAAGGTGTTGTGCCAGCTGGTGCAAAAGAGTTTAAGTTGTTTACTTTAACAATTAAAGACCCTTTAAAAGGGAGTCAATTAGGATATATTACTAGCTATTGTCATGGAGATATTTATAATACTAAGCATGATGATTATGCTTATACTATACCTTATAAGGAGGGTGAAAGTTATTCTATAGGGCAGGCTTATGGTGGTAAGTTCTCTCACTTTATGGATGGGAAGACATATGCTGTAGATTTCACTATGAAGGAAGGTACCCCAGTTTGCGCTGCAAGAGATGGTGTTGTTATCTTTATTAAAGATGATTCTGATAAACACGGTAAAACCATGAAATACATTGATTATGGTAATTATATTACCATATACCATAGTGATGGAACAATGGCGGATTATTTCCATATCAAAAAAAATGGAAGTAAGGTAAAAGAAGGAGATAGGGTTGAAGCTGGACAAGTAATCGCTTTAAGCGGTAATACAGGTTGGTCTTCTGGTCCTCATTTACATTTTCAAGTATATACTTTTGATGAGGATATGGAAGTTAAAACGATTCCTACAAAGTTTAAGCAAGAAGATGGCAAGCGTGTTACGTTAAAGAATTCAAAAGAAGGTTACAAATCAGTGCACTAATATTCTAGTAACATTTGATGGTTTGGGTTTGAATGTGTTGGTGAAAGAAAAAAATCGTGACTACCAATAATTGTAAAACCTATTTTTTTGTAAAAATTGATTGCTTTGCTATTCTCTTCCCAAACAAAAAGCCACATGCCTTTTTCATTATTCTTTTGTGAGAGTTCTACATTGAATTGAAAAAGCTGATAACCTAATTTGAGGTTGTGAAATTCTTCCAAAAGGTAAATGCGTTCTAATTTTGTAACCTTCCTGAGGTTAATGTTAGGATGTTTACTATCCAAAATTATTTTAGAAAACCCAGCTGCTTTTCCTTTGTAATATATGATATAAAACAGGTTGTTGGAATCATTTAATTCACCTTGAATAGCTTCTTTAGTAAAGCTTTTTTTTATGTAACTATCCATCACTTCTTTTGAAGCACTGGTATGATGAGATTCAACAAATGATACTTTAGCAAGATCGATGATTGCTTGTACATCTGTTATCGATGCCTTAACAATAGAAATCATTTAATGTCTTTTTTTGTAAGGATAAAGTAAGAAATACCCCAAAAAGCAAAAATGTAAAAAACGGCTATAATTAAAGTGCTATTTAAGGATATGGCTTCTGCTACTACTCCATTGATATTAGCAACTTGTATTCCTCCAGGAGTAGGAACAGGTGTAAGGTTAGAAATGATTTTCATAGGAAAGAATTGAGCCAATGCATCAGGTATTAATAGTCTAATGATAGATTCAAAAAATATAGAGCAGATAAATAAAATAATAGATAGTGCTGAAGAGCGTATTAAAACAGCTATTATTAATCCTAGAGACATGTATCCTAGTGATTGTATAAAATATATTAAAAGGTATTTAATGTCTATTAAAAAAGAAGCTTCGCTTCCTGAGAAAGACCCAAATAGAAAACCGACTATAAGTAAATAGAGTGTACTTAGTAATGAAAAGGAACTCATTAATAAGATTTTTGCGATAATGAAATCTGCTTTACTTTGTCCGTCAATTACATGTTGTCTAAAAGTTTTAAATGAAAATTCATTGCAAACTAAAATCACAAACAACATCCCTATTAAGAGATTGAACCAGCTAGCCAAATAGGTGATATTGTTCCATACATTTGGAAAATTGTACATGGTAGCAAAATCAACAGGAAAACCATCAAATTTAATTTGTCCTGCCCCATAAAAAACAACTGGAGTAAACAGAAAGAATAATCCAAAAATTGTCCAAAATGTTGAGTAAGGAATTAACTTCTTGTATTCTATTTTTAGTAGGTTAATCATATCTTTTTAAATGTTTCATGTTCTTTTTTGTCTTGAAACAAAAAGAACCAAAAAGTTCAGGGCTTACAATGGTTTAATAACCTTGTCTTCATGAAAGACAAAGTGCGGCTGGATGATTTTCGAGCGAAGCTCTCAACTTTCCAGTCTTACTAAGTTTTTCATTTCGACCAGAACATTAATCCCTTGAATGCCATTAAAAATTATATTTCTTTATTCTAAAACCTTTATAGATTTTAGAATGGTATGTTGGCACGTCAAAAATACGGTTCGAGTATATTTTTGACTAGATTTTTTTGATTCGTTTTTTCATCAATGGAAAAATGAATAGTTTATTTTATCAATTCTAAAAAGTTACTTTCTAGATTAGATTTTTGAATTCCAATTTCAGAAAGAACAATTCCTTTATCAAATAATGCCTTGTTCAGGTAAGTACTGTCTTTTCCTGTTGCTAACATTAATGTTATTTTATCCCCAAACGTATTGATATTACTTACTCCGTCAATTTGAGCGAGCGAGAGTTTTAAGATGTCTAAATTTTCTGAAGCAACGATAAGTTGTTCTTGATTGTTTAAAACTGATTGAATAGATCCATAAGTTAAAAGGTTTCCAAGTTTAAGTACTGCAACGTGTGTACATGTCTTTTCAACTTCATCTAAAATATGACTAGCCATAATAATAGTTTTGCCAGTTGCTGCTAAATCTAATATAATGGTTCTAATTTCAGCTATTCCTTGTGGGTCTAAACCATTTGTTGGTTCATCTAAAACTAATGTTTCAGGATCTCCGAGTAGGGCAGAAGCAATTGCTAAACGCTGTTTCATTCCTAAAGAAAAAGTTTTGAATTTGGAATCAGCTCTACTAATTAAATCTACCACACTTAAAACTCGATCTACTTCACTTTCAGAAACTTCTTTTATCTTACAGACAATTGAAAGGTTTTGACGGGCAGATAAGTAAGGGTAGAAGTTAGGTGTTTCAAGCAGAGAACCAATTTTTTTTCGATCTTCTTTACTGGGTGAATTTCCATTCCATGAATAAGAACCGTTGTCGGCATTTAATACCCCTAATATAATTCCTAATGTTGTTGTTTTACCACTTCCGTTAGGACCTAGAATCCCATAAATTTCTCCCTTATTGATTTGAAGGGTTAAGTTATTTAAAGCTTTTACTTTTCCATAACTTTTGGAAACTCCGTTGATATTTAGAATTGCAGTCAATTTTTTAATCTTAAATGTAAATATATAGATTAGAGGGGTTCACTACAAACCGTTCAACCCAATTTAAGAGAAATTAACTTTTATCTGGAGACTTTAACGTAGTCTTAACGTTTCTAGAATTGTTAATGTTTGATATTTAAAGTTTCTAGTGCTTTAATGATAGGAATTCCAAATCCTATACCTTCAATTCCTTCACCAATTAATTTTGAAGCAACAATTCCAAGAACTTCCCCTTTAAGGTTAATTAGTGGTCCACCACTATTACCTTTATTAATACTAACATCAGTTTGGATGTATGTGTTGTCTTTAAATGCTCTATGTCCACTTATAATTCCTTTAGTAACAGTTTGTCCTAAATCTAAATTTCTAGGAGTACCAACAGCATATACTTCTGTTCCGGCACTAGTTTTCTCATCATTAATAGGAATAGATTTAAATCCCTTACCAGTTACTTTTAAAAGAGCTACATCTTTTTTCTTGCTTTCTCTTATTACTTCTGCATCTATGATTAATCCATTACTTAATTCAACTTCAATGTCTCCACCATCATTAATAACGTGTTCATTTGTAAGAATATATCCATTAGAGCTAATAAAAAATCCACTTCCATGTCCATTTCCTGTTTTGATAGTAACTGTAGCTTGTTTTACATAATCAAGAACATCTATAGACTCAGCTAATTCCTCTTTAAAATCAATTTCTAATTTTTCTTCAACATTTGTTTCTTCTTTTTTTGTAACCTCACTAGATACTATTTTTTGAAATTCTTGATCATAAACTAAGGTATTCATAGCATCTTTTAAAGCAAGTTTGTATTCTTCTGAAAAGGTTTTTGCTTTTCTTGAATTTGAATAACCAAAAGAAGTTTTATTAAGGATTACTTTTTCTTTGTTCATATCATAAACTACCCATTTTACAACAGTAGAAATGTTGTACCCTGCTGTTCCTAGAGTTTTAACTAAAGTTGATACTACTTCAGCACCAATGCTAAAATCAACTTTTTCTACTTTTTCTTCAAATAGTGTCTGTTTTGCTATGTTCACTTTAAATCCTAAATCAGACAAATTTAAATTCATTTTCTCCATCATTCTTTTAGCTTCACTATCTGAAATAGAATAATAGTAATTGTCAGACTTGTATTTAAACCTAGAAAAGTTAATAGTATTTCTTTTTTCTTGATCTAAATTTATTTTTTCAGGAATTTCAGATACATTAAAAGTAAATTCTTCACCCTTTTTCATAATGTTTTTAATGAATTCGCCTTGTGTTATGAACCCTTTTTTATAAGCAATGATATAATCTTCATCAGGGTATTCACCTCTTAAAGTAACTCCTTGAGGAGCAACAACATTTTTCTTAATAATGTAGACAGTAGGAGAGGTATATACTTTTGTTTTTTGGGCATACGAATTTGCTAAAATTCCAATTAATGTGATAGTAAATAAAAGTTTTCTCATATTATTTTTATTGCTTTTGATGTTACAAATTTACTTTTTTTTAGGCAACTCTGCTATGTTAGGTTAAAACGTATACCTAGAGATATACCATAAAAATTAGCGGTACGTTTTCCTAGTTTAGATTCGAATGGATCTAAATTATCAACGCCTATAATTGGAAAATTGAAATCACTTTCGATAAATAGGCTAAAATTATTCATATTTAAATCGTATCCAAATCCAGCATTAGTTGTAAATTGATAAATGAAATCTTCACTGTTCTGAGAGTAATAAGGGGTGGGGTTAATATAATCATATTCAGTTTTATGAACCACTAAATTAAGGCCTAAACCAACCATAATGTACATGCCACCATATTGGAAGTTTCCATTTCCAAAATACATTTTTTGAATCAATTCACCTTGTAAGGATCTATAGTTTGTAGTACTAGAGCTATATGCCAAACTATTAATAGTAAGGGTGTTGTCCTCACTTTTGTCATAGTTTCCAACTGAAAATTGGATGCCACTTCTCCAAGATCCTGAACGACCAAACTGTTGTTTAGTTTGTTCGTATGAAATTCGAAACCCTGCTAATTGTCCTGATCCTGCATCTTTTCCGATAAAATTATCATATGCAGGGCCAAAGTTTAATCCATTTTCTTGAGCTTGTGAAAAATTTGAAAATAGAAATAGTACTGTACTAAGTATTAATAGTTTTTTCATTTTACTTTAAGTTTTTATCCATTAAGTAAATCATTGCAGCCATTGCAGCACTTCCGAGTTCAAGTTCACGTTTATTTACATTCTCAAAAACATCATTATGAGTATGGTGATAATTGAAATAAGCTTGAGAATTAATTGCCATTCCTAATTGAATCATATCTGGATAGTATTCTTTTAAAGGATTAATATCTACTCCTCCAAAGCCTTTTCTAAATCGATACAATTCAAAATCAGACAATAATTTTTTTGATTCATTAACTAAAGCAACTTGCTCATCAGAACCACTAACATCAAATCCAATCGGTAAAAAACCACCTCTATCACTTTCAATGGCACAAATGTGTTCTTCTTTCTTTTCAGATGCAATTTGGGCGTAACTTTTCCCTCCCATGTTTCCGTTTTCTTCATTCATAAATAAAACACACCTCAATTTATGGTTAGGTTTATAGTTTAATTTTTTTAGGATTCGCATTGCTTCAATACTATGAGCTATTCCTGCACCATCATCGTGTGCACCTTCACCAACGTCCCAAGAATCTAGATGTCCTCCCCAGGTAATAATTTTATCATCTTTTCCATTGATTTCAGCAATTACGTTGTATGAAGTAACATCTTCATATTGTTTACAGTCCATTTCCATTTTTAAAGTAACTGTTCCTTCCTTTAACCACTCCGACAAAAGTGTAGCATTTTTTGTGCTCATTGCTGCTCCTGGTATTTTGTTTACTCCTTCTTCATAGTGCATCGTTCCAGTATGGGGAAAGTGGTCCTCTGGAGTTGCTAAAGAACGAATAACTACTGCTTTTGCATTTAGTTTCCCAGCTTCATTTGTTCCTTCTCCACGAATAGGGTAGCATGCACCATAAGACCTAGAGGTTTCTATATTCTTTTTATCAAACGCTTGACTTAAAAAAACAATTTTATCTTTAACATCAGCTTCTGTAAGTTTTTGTAAAGCCTCAATATCTTCAACTCCAATTACTTCTCCAGAAATTAACCCGTTGGTACTTACTGATCCACCTAATGCTAATATGTCAAGTTTTAATGTTTCCCCTTTTTCATTAATTATCCAAGCGGCTTCTTTTGTTCCTCTTTCCCAGTGGGGTACTTGTATTTCTTGTAGGTAAACTTTATCGAACCCATAAGAATTTAAGAGTTTCTCTCCCCATTTAATAGCCATTTCAGCTTCAGCAGAACCTGTTATTCGAGCTCCTACATCTTTACATAGGCTTCTTAAATTTTCATGAGATTCACCTCTTTCTAATGCTTCATCATATATTTTTCTAATAAAAATAGAATCTGTTTGAGCAAAAGAGCATGCAGAAGCTGTAATAAATATAAGAAGGATTATTTTTTTCATGGAGTAAGTTTTAAAGCTTCAAAGGTATTAATTTCTTTAGGATAAATGGAGGGAAATTGAAGGGCTAAAGTAAGATATCATTCTCTAGAATGAATTCCTATGCAATTGCCTTCAGTATCTTTAAAGTATGCTATAAAACCATGACAATCTCCTATGCTGGTTTTAGGATTGAGAATTTTTCCACCAGCAGCTTCAATTTTACTGAGTGCTTCATCCATACATGGATTGGCATTTAAATAAACAAAGGTTCCTTCCATACTTGGCTTATGGTGTTTTCCTTTAACTAAAGAACCTGAAAGTTTACCTGAACCTGATTCAAAGGGGAAGAAGGCCATTTCACAATCCATCATTTCTTCAGTTTTCAATTCAATGTTAAATACTGTTTCGTAAAACTGCTTGCTTCTGTTGATGTCTAAAACAGGTATTTCAAACCAGTTGATAGAATTTGTAGTGTTATCCATGTCGTCAATTTCAACTAATTAACAAAAAAAAGGATTCCTAATTAGGAATCCTTTTTTTTGTTAAAGAAAAATGTATTTTAATTCAAGTTGATTCGTAATAAAATATCTTGTTTTTTCTTTTTATATAATTCTAGAATAAATTCTTTATCGGTAGGTTGAATAATTCTCCCTGTATTAAATTGATAAACTGGAATACCTTTAACATCTCGTAAATCAAATAAAGATAATTTAGAAACATCTCCTGAAGCATCATTTATTTTATAAGATGTTAAAAAACCTCCTTTACCTGAAGAGTGTACCTTAGGTCTTTTGTTTAGTGGTAAAGTCATGTTTTTAATATTATCTATGTATAATAAATAATGATCATTTCCAGTGGACATGAAGCAGTAAGATAGGTCAACTCCAATTCTACGAGGGCTACTAGATGATGTAGCAGCCTTTTGGTTTTTAGGTACTTTCTTCATCCATTTAACTTTCCCGTCTGCACTAAGTTTAGCCATGAACATATCTTCATAATGGTGAACATAAGTAGTTTTATATCTTCCGTTAGACGTAGGAGTATGTCTCATTGTTATAAAAAAGACTTCGCCAACGATAAGAATACTACCATCATCATTAACCATAAGGTGGTCAAGATCTAATTGATAGATTCCTACTTCTTTCTTTGTCCCTTCCTTTTTTGCATTTTTTGCTTGTTTTCTTTCACTAACGTTTTGATTGATTATTTCTAATGGGATATCATGAAATTGCTCATTTTTAAGAATACCATTTTCATCAATGATAGAAACATAAACTCCATTAGCATAAAATCCTTCGCCATAAAAACCTGCACAGTAAATCTGACCATCTTTTCCTTCTTCTAAAGTAATTCCATGAGGGAATTTTTTTCCTTGAGCCTCAATTTTTGTGATTTCAGGAGTATCAGAATTGTTGTACTTAAGTAATTCTAGGTGCCTCTTTTTGTCTGGAGTTCTTACTCTCACTAAAGCGTATGCATTTCCTTTTGAATCAATATCGTAACTAATGTTGTCCATCATTGCTTCTGTATAAGGCATTGTAATTTCTTTTTCCCAAATAGGGTTCATGTTACCATCCAAAACAGTCATCCCAATAACATCTTTATTTACCTTGTCACTTTTTACTTTAGGATGTCTACGATAGGTCATAAGGTATTTAGAATGATCATACGATTGGTAGATGCTAATTTTATTTCTTCCCATCGCACTTTGAACTTTCCCTTTTATTTTTGAGACTAATCGATTATTCTCAAGCCCCATTTTTCCAAAAGTAATCTCTTGTACAAATATTTGCTCTGTTTTGTTTGGTTTATCCCGAACATTGTAGAATTGGTAAAATTTTATCACCAGATTGAACAAATGTTTCATGCACAAAACCTCTAGGTAAATTCTTTTTAATTGGGATTTCTTTTCTTCCTTTTTGCTCTAAAGCATTTGCATTGAATTTTTGTATAGTAATTACTCCTCCAACTTTAATAGATAAAATTTCATCTTGGTGATAGAAGTATTCTTTTACTTTCGCATCAACAACAGGGTAGGCAGGACCTATTTCTATTTCAAAATCTTTAGCAGTTTTTACTTCTTGAGAAATTAAAAATGTTGGCAAAACCAACAAAACTATAAGTGATAAGTGTTTCATTATTTATTTTTTAGATTTAAATTAAAACCAAACTTAGTAAATAAAAACTAAGTTCCATTAGAACTGGAAGTAAATAAATGCTTGTAACTCTGAAGACATAGCTTGATAAACTCCAAAAACGGTAATTACAGAAACAACTATTTTAACAATTAGTGGGAGTTTAATAAATGTTTCACGATACCAATCTTTTACTTTTACTGGTAGCCAGTGAATAACAAACCCAATTAGCATTACTGCAAAGACATTGCTATAAGAGCTGAGAACTTCAGGGATTAATGAGGTATTAAAGCTTGTGCTTATTTGATTAATGATTTGCCAAGTAGATTCCATATTCTCTGCTCTAAACCAAATACGTGTAAAAGTTATAAAGTTAAACGTTACAAATACTTTTACGACTAATGCTATTGCGTTATCGTACTTTTCGTAAGGACTAATCTTTCTCCAAAGTTTATAGACCATAAGACCTAAACCATTTAGTCCTCCCCAAATTACAAATTGCCAGCTTGCACCATGCCATAAACCACCTAGTAACATTGTGATCAAGAGGTTGATGTTAGTGGTTAACCATGCTCTAAAAGACTTTATCCATATAGCTAAGAAGGTTAACAATAGCGCAGCCCAAATAAAACCATAGAGAACGATCATTTTACCTGAAAGCATGATAATGAATGCAGAAATAAAAATCAACGCGATCCAAGTTCCAACACTTCCTCCACGATTACCACCTAAAGGAATGTATAAATAATCTTTTAGCCAACCCGATAGACTAATGTGCCAGCGTTTCCAAAATTCTCCAACGTTTTTTGCTTTGTAAGGAGAGTTAAAGTTTTTAGGTAGACTGAACCCCACTAATAATGCTATACCGATAGCTATATCTGTATATCCAGAAAAGTCGGCATAAACTTGGAGGGAATAACCATATAGCGCCATTAGGTTTTCAAACCCAGTAAACATGGTAGGGTTATCGAAAATACGATCAATAAAATTTACAGCAATATAATCTCCAATAATTACTTTTTTAGTTAACCCTTTTAAAATCCAAAATAGTGCTAAACCAAAATTGTATTTTGATAAGCTATACGGTTTGTAAAGTTGAGGTATAAAATCTGCAGCTCTTACGATGGGGCCAGCAACTAACTGAGGGAAGAAAGAAACATAAAATCCAAAATCAAGAATACTTTTTACTGGTTTAATTTCTTCTCTATAAACATCTACAGCATAACTTATTGTTTGAAAGGTGTAAAAAGAAACCCCAACGGGTAAGAGTATTTTGTTGACTGTAAAGTGAGTATCTGTATATTCATTCGTCCAATATGCAAAGTGGTTGAAGACTTCATAGTTTGTTTGGAAAAAGGCATTGAATGAATCGGTAAAGAAATAAGCGTATTTAAAATAACAGAGAACAAAAAGGTTAATAATAACACTAATTGCAACAAATACTTTTTTAACGACTTTCTTTTTTGAAGCATGAATGATATGTCCAATGATATAGTCTGATAATGTAGAAAACAAGAGTATGGTTATGAATAAGCCACTAGTTTTGTAATAGAAGAACAGACTAACTAAGAATAAAAATGCGTTACGCATTGCTCTTTTTTTGTGGATGATGGAGTAGAAGGTGAGTACTACTGCAAAAAATCCCCAAAAATAAAAACCAGTAAAAATTAATGGTTCACCTTCATTGTAGGTGAAGATGTGTTTGATATTCTCAAAGCTAAAAAACCAAGAGAACCATTCTGATATGTTTGTTATTTCATTCAAAGTATTCTGCTAGAAGTTGAATAATTGTTAGTTTGAGTATTTTTTGATTTTTGTTCTCGATACATTCCGAAATAACTTCGTAACACTCGAACTGACAAAATCAAAAAATGTATCGAGAACCAATTATATGTTGTTAATCTATTCAAAATTTACATTTTTTAATTCCTTTAAACTTTTCAAATTATAATCAGCAATACTAAATCTTGTATCGTTATGATATTTTTCTTCAGGAACAGCGACCACTTTCATTAATGCTGATTTTCCGGCTAAAACACCGTGAAATGAATCTTCAATAACTAAACAGTTAATTGCTGGAATGTTTAGCTCTTTAGCTGTTTGAATAAAAACTTCGGGATGTGGTTTTCCTAACTCTAAAAATTCAGCAGATTTAATTACTTCAAACTCAGCAGTAATATTTAGTTTTTCTAAGACAACATTAATTAAAGATGAAGCAGAAGATGAGGCTAGGCCTAATTTATAACCTTTAGTTTTAAACAATTGAATAGATTCGTAAACACCTTCCATTGCTTCTCCTTTTTCTGAAATTAGTTCGGTTACTTTTCTCAGGATATCTTGCTCTACTTCTTCTAAGGATGGTCCTTTCCATGGTTGTTCAGCATACCAGTATTCAACAACTTCTATTAATCGCATTCCTTGGGTTATTCTACATTTGTCTTGCGTAAAATCAAAACCAACTTTGTTAAAGCAATGTATTAAAGCTTTTCTCCATAATGGTTCGGAATCAATAATAACTCCATCCATATCATATATTACCGCTTTAATGGAGTTCATAAAGTTGATGAGTTGTTAAAGTTAAAAGTTATTTCTCTAGCCATAATTTATTCTTCAAGACTTAACATTTGCAGGTGTTTATCATATTCTTTCATTATTGCTGAAAACATTAGATTACCCATTAGTATGTAGCCTTTCTTCGTTAAATGGATTTTATCTTTTTTGGCATACCCATTTTTAATCCATTTGTTACAAGAGCCTAATCCACCCATAACATTAAACATATCCCACATTCCAGCATTATGTTTAGTAGCAAGGTTAATCATAACATCTCTTGCTTTAAAAACTCTTTTATTAGGATATCTTCTTTTGTAATAGCTGTCGTTATTGGTAACAAATAAGAATTTAGCATCGGGGTTTACAGATTTAATCCATTGAACTAAAGTGTCATAATTGCGTTCGTATTTTTCAGGATTAAAACCTGGGTCATAGGCATCATTAATTCCTATACAAAAGATGACCAAATCAGGATTAACTGCTTTTAAATGTTTGGAAAACAATTCACATCTTAAATAACTTTTTGTACTGGCTCCATTTACACCAACTGAAGTATATATCACTCCAGGATCATTGTTGTCCAAGCTAATCCCATATAAATTAAAAGCAGAAACAATAGTGTCTTGTCGGTAAATATTTAATTCGAAAGAATCTACATAATGATCAAAAACAAATTCTGTATAACCTATTTCCTTGTTAATTCTGATCAATGAGCAAGTGTCTGAAATTAGTTCAATACAATAGTCTGATGAGTCTACATCGTGAAATATTTTAATACTGTTAAAATCATAATAAGGTGTTTCATCTCCTCTAAAATAAAACTTAAGTGTTGCTGCGCTATCTTGAGTTGAAGCAGTGATGCCAGAAACTCCCCAGGTAGTATCATGTTTCATTAATGAGTTTCTAAACCCTTTCCATTCTCCTGTAGAAGTACATTTATAATAGTAAGGGTTATTGGTGTGAGCTAATCTGTAAGGAAATAAAAATCCTCTACCACCATTTAGGTTGGGAGACACTTTTTGAAAGTTTTTTCGAATTTGATCCGACCAGATATCTGCTTGAATGTGAGAACCACCAATTTGCATTAGTCTTACTTTGCCTTTACCGTTAAAAATGACATCGTCTAACTTTTCAAAGAAAGTGTTATAGTTCGCACTATCATTATAAAAACGAATATCTGTAGAATCATAAACCACAAAATCATGATTGGGTAAAAGATGTGGATTGCTTTGCGCAAATCCTATAGAACTCAGTCCTATTAAGATTGTAGTGTATATGTAGTGCTTAATATTCAATTTTTTGGTTCTTTTATATGTAGACCGTTGAGTGGCTCTGTTTTCTTATTACTTAAGGAATGAGAGCTATCAACTTTAGACTTGTTACTTTTGACTTTATGACTTTTTGTTTTAATTCCTTTATACTCATTGTACATATTAAATAACTTCACGTTAAACTCTTCAGCTATCTTTTTAGCTCCTTTTGGAGAAAAGTGAATGTAGTCTGAAGCGGCTAAAGATGGTTCGGCATTTACCCATTTAGGCATGGAATTTTTTCCACCCATAACTTCGTACATGTCCCAAAATACACAGCCAGAACTTATTGCCGCATCTTTCATTGCATCTCTAACAGCTTCTAACATAGGGTAAGTAACAAATTCAGTACCTTCTTTTACAGACATATCTCCGGGTCCAATAACAATAATTGCAGCGTTTGGATTGCGTTTTTTCATGAAGTTTATTTGAGATTTAAACCATCTTCCATAGTCAGAAGCTCCTTTTTCATTTTTAATGTATGGAATAGTGTTCCCTCCAAACTCCATTAAAATTAAGCTAGGAGAGAGGTTTGCATACATATTGCTTAAGAGTGTACCATTTTGTTTCGTAAATATGGTTCCAGATGACCCCCTTAAAGGAATGTTATCCATTACAATTCCATTATTACCTTCTAATGAAATCCCATAAATATCAGGACTATCATTTCCATTAAAGGTTACCATTATTTCTTCTGGAGTTTTATCAAAGTTGGCTTTTATAGTTTGGAAAGGAGTGTTGGCAGAAATAATTCCTTTTACTGCATCAACTCCATCAGCTAAAATTTTATATCTAATGTTAGCATGAGAGTTACTCAAAAATATTTTTAACTGAGTATAAGACTTTGTTCTTCCGTAAGAAGCTCTTGGTTTTTTGATTTTTAACCAACCTTCAAGCATTATGCTATCATTAATAATAGTAGTCTCGGGTATAGGAGCATATCTACAAAAAGCCATTAAAGCGCCATATTTCATATGTTTAACAGTGCTGTCTTTTCTTCCAAAACCAGGATAACGTTTCCAGTTTTCAGAAAATTCTGTATTTACACTCATTTTTCGAGCTACCTGTATAATTGGAAACAATCCTGCTCCATAACCTCCAAATTTCTTTTGCAATTCATTTCTTAAATAAGAAGTTATTCTATCTGCCTCTATTTGAGAATCACCGTAATGCATAATTCTTACTTTTTTCTTTTTTGCATTGTCTAAAGCATCGAAAAAGCGATGCATAGCTGATTTACCTTTGTCGTTTAATTGTAGGCTTTGTCTAAAGTTTTTTAAAGAATCTAATTTATGTTGAATAACTGTAGAGTCTATTTGGCTCACAACAATGGTTGAGTCAAATATTTCAGCCAAATCTTTTTCAACTTTGGCTAAACTATCTTCTTCCATTTTGGGTAGAAAAAAATCAGTGGTAGTTGGGAATTTTATAGTAGAAGAACCCACTTGAAGCCCTTTAGCAGGAAAGAAAAACATAATTAAACACAATAACCCCATTATAGCTAGAAGGCTTATAAGTGTAATGAATGGGTTTATGTTTTTATTGTTCTCCATTAGTATTTAGGAATTTTAATTACTTGACCAACTTTTAAGTTGCCGTCAATCCCGTTAAAATCCATTATGTTTTGAGCTGATACTCCAGAATACTTTTTTGCGATTACCCATAAGTTATCTCCTGATTTAACAGTGTATGTAGAGTGGGATTTAGTATTTGGTGTTTTGTTTATAGTGTGTTGTTGTGCTGATTTCTTATTGTTAGTTTTTGTTTTATCTATAAGTTCTTTTTTTTCTGTTGGCAGCTTTTCACTTTTTACTTTTGACTTTTCATTTTTAGAGTAAATCGTTAATTTTTGTCCAATGTTGATTCTGGTTCCGTTTAAGCCATTCCAGTTTTGGATTTGAGAAACACGAACATTGTGTTTATCGGCAATTAATCCTAAAACATCTCCAGAACGTACAGTGTATACATATGGTTCTCCATTTTTAGGGATTACAAAATCTGGTGTTTCAACCTTAGGCTTGAGCATTACAGAATCTTGGTAGAAGTAAATACTGTCTTTGAGTTCTACGAACTTAATGCTTGTTTCTTTTGGTAGGTAAGCGGTGAAATTATTAGGGAAAATATCTTTTGTTAAAATTGGATTTAAAAATCGAAGTTGCTTCGATTTAGTTTCAAGCACATGATTAATGGCTTCAAATTGAAGTTTCTTTTCAATTTGAATGGTGTCTAGATCAAATATTGGGTTTAGATTGATCGCACCATAATTGTCATAATTGTAAACATAATTCATTGCAACAAATGCTTGAACGATATCTTTTGTTTCTGGTTGTAAGAAAGGGTAGATTTCTTTGTAACTTGTTGCTGAGTGCCGAGTTAATAATTTGTTTACGGTATTAACACCACAGGAATATGCTGTAAGTGTTAATTCCCAATCGTTATATTTTTTATAAAGATCAGCAATATATCTTGTAGCTGCCTTTGTAGATTTTTTAAAATCAGAACGTTCATCTACAAAACTATTTACAGTTAAACCATATTTAATTGCTTGTGGATAGTTTAGGTGCCAATAACCATATCCTCCAATTCCATTATTCGAATTTGGATTAAAGGCAGAGAGAATTACTGGAAGTAGGTTTAATTCTTTAGGAAGGTTATTTTTAGTTAAGTTTTGACTGATAATTGGTTCGTAATATTTTAATAAGCTGAATAAGGTTGGACATTTAGCTGTTTTTTGAGAGAAATAAAAAGCTAAATATTCGTTTCTGATTTTATCAGAATTTGTTGGGAAGTATTTAGCTAGTAAACTATCGCTAAAAGAAAATAAAGAATCCGTAGTGTTAATTGGCCCACCGTTATAGTTGTTCCATTTTTTGTCAGGTTTAACCTCAGAGAGCGCGATTAAATTTATGTTGTACTCTAATTTTCTAAATTGTTTAAATTCTTTTTTGTAAGTAGAAATGTGTTGCTTTTGAGCAAAAGAAAAATTAAAGCAGATAACTAAAGTTAATGCGAATAGAAGTTGTAACTTGATTCTTTTACTAAGGATTTGCACTAAATACATTTAAATATAACTAAATGTAAATATGCTTTATTCTATTAAAGAAATAATAAGGTCTGTTTTGAGTTTATGAACAGAGAACTGTTAGCCTCTTGGAGGGAATTTAATCTCGTAAAATGTCCCTTTATCTTCAAGCCTTTTAATTTCACCATCTAATTGGGTAACAAATATTTTAACCAACTCCATACCCAGAGTTCCATCTTCCTTTTCTAATGTTCCAAATGGCATACCAACTCCATTATCACCAACTAGTAATACAAAGTTGTTGTCTTTTTCATCTAGTTGTAAATGAATAACCATCTTCCCTTTGTCTGTACCTACAAAACCATATTTCAAGGCATTAGAAATGATTTCATTAAGAAGTAAACCTAACGGGATAAGTGTGTCAATAGCAAACTTTGTTTTATCAATTTTAATGTCAAGAAAAATATCACAATTAATTGCATAGGTATCAATTAAATCGTTGGTTAATGCCATGATATAATCTTGAATATCTATGTAAGCTAAATCTCCTGTTTGATACATTTTTTCATGAATCAATGCCATAGAACGAATTCTACTTTTAGCTTCGTCAAACAGTGCTAAAGCAATTTTATCTTGTGTGTATCCAGATTGAATACTAATTAAGCTTATAATAACTTGCATGTTATTTTTAACTCTATGGTGAATCTCTTTTAAGAGCACTTCTTTTTCATCTCTTTGAGTTTCTATTAATGCAGTTCTTTCTTTTACTTTCTCTTCTAAGTCTTTACTTATTTTAACTTGTTGTTGTTCCTTAAAAGATGATATTTTATAAATGATGTAAAAGATTAATACGATAATACAAAGAACAAACCACCATTCTTTAAACCAAGGAGAGGTTATTTTAAAATTGTAAGATGCTGCTTTTTGATTCCATAAACCATCTTCATTTCTTGCTTTTACAGAAAAGGTGTAATCTCCAGGTGGGAGGTTAGAATAAGTAGCAACATTTTTTTCTGTAGAACTGTACCATTCGTTATCAAATGGAGTTAATTTAAACCTGTAGTGAACATCCTCAGGAAAAGTAAGATTGATTGCAGAAAACTCAAAAGTTAAATGGTTGTTGTCATAACTTAAAACAAGGTTTTCAGGTAGGTTGTTCCACTTAATTAATTTCTTAGAATAGTTAAGCCAATCAACATCTTCAAAAAATAGTTTAAGATTATTAATATGAATGTTTGGTTCAAATACATTTGTTTTATCTTGAGTAGGATCATATTTTATAACTCCTTTAACGGTTCCAATCCATAGGTTGTTTTTATTGTCTTCAAATATTGCTCTGCTATTGCACTCTACACCTTTAAATCCTTGTTTTGACTTGTAATTTTTTATTCGACTTATTTGTCCATAGCTATCAAATTTTACTCTGTCAATTCCATTGTTGGTACCAATCCATAGGTTTCCTTTCTTATCATTATGCATTAAATAAATTATGCCAGAAGAAAGCCCATCTTCCATGGTTACTGTTTTAAAATCTAATCCATCATACTTCACAGCGCATCGATCTGTACCAAACCAAATGTTTCCATTTTTATCTTCTGTAATGCTTCCAATATATAGATTGCAAAACCCACTAGATTTTTTGAAGCTTGTAAAAACATTGTCGGCATATTTTGTCACTCCATTACCAGTACCAATCCAAATATTACCTTTAGAATCTTCAAAAAGGGAGTGAATATAATTGAAAGCTAATCCATCTTTTTCTGAGTAATTTTTGAATGATGTGTAGTTGTATTTGGAAAGCCCAGCTCCTGCTGTTCCAATCCATAAGTTATTATTTTTATCTAGAAGTAAGGATCGTATATTATTTGAAGGTAAGCCATCACTCGTAGTGTATGTTCTAAAAACGCCATCTTTATATTTAGAAAGACCTTTACTTGTAGCAAACCAAATATTTCCTTTTTTATCTGTAACAGAGGATCTAACAGTATTACTACCTAAGCCGTTTTTTGTTGTGTATTGAGTTGAATAAGTTCCATTAAACTTATAGACACCTTCATCATGCGTACCAACCCAAATGTTGTTCTCAGGATCTTGGGTAATACAAAAAACAGCAAGATTGTTTAGGCCGGGTATTCTGCTGTAATAGGTAAAAGCTTTGTTTCCATATTTTATTAATCCGGCACCATCAGTTCCTATCCAAATATTACTAGACCTATCCATAAATAATTTATTCAAATTATTTGTTAGAAGTCCATTCTTTTTTGTGAGGTGAGTTATTGTTTTGTTCTGTTTTAAAAGATAGATTCCTGATCCTTTAGATGAGATCCAAATGTTTTTTTCTTTATCTAGTAAGATATCAGATATTTCAGCATGTATTCCTCTAAATAAAACCTTATCAAATTCAAAAGAGTTATTGATAATACTGCCTGATAGTAATTTGGTGATACCTTTTGTTGTTCCGATATAGTAATTTCCATAAGAATCTTCCTGGATAGCTCTTACATCATCTGAGGGGAGTCCGTCTTTAGAAGATAATTTGATGATTTTATTCTTTCCAAAGATTGATATACCCTTATTTGTACATACCCAAACGTTACCCTTAGAATCTTGATTGATTTTGTTAATTACATTTCCTAGTAGATTATCATCTTCAGTATGATTTGTAAAAGTTCCGTTTTTATAAACAGAGACACCTTGGTCACTACCAACCCAAACACTACCATCTTTATCTGTAAATAGCGTGCGAATTCCATTGTTGGTTAAAAGCCCATCTTTTTTATTGAAGCTGAAAAACTTTCTTCCGTTGTATTTTGTAACATTGCCCCATGTTGAAGCTATCCATATATTCCCTTCATTATCTTCAGTTAAGTCAGTTACAATATCTCCAGGAATTCCATCTTTTTCTGAGTACTTAACAAATTTGACCCCATCAAATTTACATATACCTCCTCCAGCAGTACCTATCCATAAATGCCCTCTTTTATCTTGAATAATGGCAGTTACTGTAGACTGTGATAAGCCTTCTTCTACATTGTAATGCTCAAAATTATAGGTTTGAGAAAGTAACGAAGAACTTACTACTAGAATAAGTATGATGGTGATATAGAGTTTTAACTGTTTGATCTTTTCTGTTATAATAAGTTATTTGTGAAAGTAATGGTTAACCTCCAACTTTTTTTGTTTTTATGAATCCCATTTTAACTAAGAGGTCGTAAACTTTATCTTTAAATTCACCTTGAATTAATATTTCCCCATCTTTTGCAGATCCGCCAACACCACATTTTGACTTTAATGTTTTCGCTAAATCTTTTATGTCATCTTCTGAACCAACAAATCCAGTAACTAAAGTTACCGGTTTTCCTTTTCGTTGTTTACGGTCAATTAGTACTTTTAGTTGTTGTTGATCATTTTCTAACGATTCAACGGCATCTTCCTCTTCAGAATTGTAGTTAGGATTGGTTGAATATACAATGTTTTTGTTCTTACTCATGGTACTATTACGTTTAATGATTTGTTTAGTACTTCTATGTTTATTTTATTGTCCATTTTTACTGCTTCACCGTCAATATGAATATTATTACTAGGGTTAAGTAGTGTCATTTTTTTACTTTCAAATTGTTTTGTAAACTTAAATTTATGAATTTGTTTGCTTAGAAAGTAAAAACCAAAGATTGGAAGGTAGATAATAGGGAACTTTTCAACTATAACCAACCTGATTAACCCATCATCAATAATAGCATTAGGTGCTATCAGAATATTGTTTCCATATTGTTTTGAATTGGCAAATGTAACGAGCATTCCTTTAGAGATTTGTTCTTCTTTATCGTTGTATCGTACTGTGTAATCAGCAGATTTATACGTCCAGAACCCTTTAAAAGCTACTTTTAAATAGGTTAGTAATCCTCTTGTTGGAGCCTCTTCAAATTTCCAGCTGATATAGGCATCAAAACCAAATCCAGCAGTTCCTAAAAAATGATCATTATTAATTTTAACGACATCAATAGCTTTTGTTTTTCCCTTGTTTATAAGCAAAATTGCTTTTTTGATGTTCATTGGAATATGTAAGTTTCGGGCTAGTCCATTACCAGACCCTGCAGGAATAATTGCAAATGAGGTATTGGTGTTTATGAGTTGTTTACCTATCTCATTTACAGAGCCATCTCCTCCAACAGCAACAATAATATCAAATTTATTCGCATTATCTGCTGCTATTTCCATAGCATGCTTTGCTCTCTCGGTGTATTTTATTGTTGAATCGAATTTTGAAAAATCTAAAAATTCTGCAACAAGCTTCTCAACCACTTTTTGTTTTCCAACACCAGAAATAGGGTTGATAATAAATAATATGTTTTGTTTAGTATTAATGGTTTAAGCTGTTTGATATTGATAATTGATTGTTAATTAGCCTGTTGTTGTATTGTTGTATGATTCCTTTTAAAAGGTTTTCAGTTTTTTCTTTTTTAATTTTTTGGTCACTACTTAGTTTTTCAATTAAATTGTTAGTCAACAATTTGTCTTTATTTAAGTCATAAAAATCAGTTGTTTTTTCTCCATCAAATATCAAGAAAATATCTTTAGTTGAAATTTGGTAAATGCCATTAACATATTGGACTGTAAATTTTTTGTTGTTACTGAAGGTGTTGTTTCCAAAAGAAATTATTTTATTGTCACCGCTTACTAGACTTAAAATGGAAGGAGTTACATCAAGATGTTGAAATAGCGTGTGATGTTCTCCTTTTAAGTTTCCAGTAGGATCATAAATAAAGAATGGTACAGCGTATCTACCTAATCTGGTTTTGTATTTATCCATGTTTGATTGTGTAGAATGATCTGCTGTAAAAATAAAGAGCGTATTGTTAAACCATGGCATCTGTTTTGATTTTTCAAAAAACAATTTCAAGGCATAATCAGTATATCCTATCGTTTCATGCAAGGGAAGGTCTCCTTTAGGGAAACGTCCTATATGCTTTTTTGGAATAGTATAAGGGTGGTGTGATGATACTGTAAAAACAGTACTGAAAAAAGGTTGTTGTTTATCATTGAGCTCAGAAGCAAAGTATTGCAAATAAGGTTCATCAAATATTCCCCAATAATCATCATAATCTAATTCTGGAGTAGGGTATTCATTTAGTCCATAATAGTTGTCTATTCCAGCGGTTCCAACAAATCCATTAAACCCCATTGTACCATTTGCTCCTCCATGATAAAAAGAAGTGTTGTACCCTTCCTTTTTTAGTAATAGTGGTAAACCTTCTATCTGATTTCCAGTGTAACTGGAAATAGTGTAGGGAGTTGACATGAGTTGCGGGATTCCTGCTAAAAGACAAGGTAAGGATTCAATAGATCTGCTGCCATTGGCATAGGCATTCGTAAAGTTGTAACTATTTTTAATTAATGAATCAACAAAGGGTGTGTAACCGACACCGTTATTGTATGCTCCAACATATTCTTTAGCAAAACTTTCTAAAATGATTAGAACAACATTTTTTCCTTTGTAAGGGCTGTCACTTTTAATTATTGTTTTTGGAGAGTAAATTGATTCAATTTCGTTTTGGGTATAATAATTAATAGGTTGGATACTTTCAGAGTTAATTGTTTTTAAAATAGTGAAAGGAGTATTTAAAACTATCGGGATGTTTTGAGCTGGAGCATACTGTCCGGCATTAATTATATCAATGGGGGTGTATTGTATTCCTCCTCTCATTCCTAAGAGAGTTAGCCCTGAGAAAAGGATTAGAATAAGTGTGTGAATTAAATAATCTTTTATTACAAATGGTTTGAAAATAGTTGCAGGTGAACAGTACTTTTTATGTAAAAACCAAGCAATAACTAAAAGTATGACGAATAAGACATAATTGTACCAAAAGTCAATAATGTAATGAGGTAGTAGTTTAAAGAAATCATCACCAGTTCCTACCATACCAAAAAAGTCGGTGGTTGTTCGTTTTAAGGTAAAGTCAAAATAAGCAACGTCTATAATGTTAATGGCTACAGCAATTGTTATTAAAAAATAAAAAATGATTTTTAAGATTGTACTGTACCAATTGTAATTTCTAAAGGGGAAAGGGAGTAAATGAAGTAAAATTAAGGGAGAAAATAAATAGGAAATAGCGACTAAATCAAATCTTAACCCATAAAAGAATAAGTCAGTAGAAACTTCAGTAAAATGTTTGTAATTAAAAATGAAGAATAAAATTCTACATAGAGTGAAGATTAAAAAAGCAACACTTATTTTTTTAACTAAAAGCTTTACGTGATTTAAGTAAGTACTCATTCAAACAAACTAAGGTAAATTTATTTTGATTGATTGTTCTCGTTAAGTCCGCACTTTGTACAGTTATGAGATTTTCGTTTAACAGTATATTTCATAAACAAATAAACTATAGCGAAAAATAGGCTCGAGAAGACAAGAATTTCTTGCATCATATAGGTTTTAGAATGTTCTCTTATTTGAAATCATCACTTTAACAAAGTTACGAAATCAAACTAGAATTTGTCGATTATTTTTCAATTAAACCAGCTAGGAAATGCAGTATTCTAATTGATTTTTACGGATATCTCATTATGAATCATTCTTCTATTGTGTTCTTGAATAAAAGCTTGACATAACTTTAACATTTCACCTTTTTTTGGATTATCGGTAGCAATTAAATTGGATTTAAATAGGGGGTCTTTTATGAAATTATACATCCCTACAGAATTAACTCCATCATATTGCAATAGGTATTCTCCATCAAAAATATAGTAAGTACCATCAATATAGGTTAGCGCAAAATGAGTAGACAAGGTATCAAATACATCTGTTCCAAATGCAATATAATCTTTCGGATAATTGAGCATGTCTAGAATTGTAGGCATAATATCAATGTGTTGAACAACTGTAGAATCATTAAAGCCAACTAGGTTAGGATTTGAAGGATCGTAAAAAATTATAGGTGCTGCAAAGAAACCTGTGAATGATCTGTATTCATTTAAGTCACTAAATGATGCTGCATGGTCTGCTGTAATTACAAATATTGTGTTCTTAAACCATGGCATTTTTGAACTGGTTTTAAAAAACTCTTTTAAAGCGTTGTCGGTATAACCTACAGTTTCTTGTATTGGTAAATTGCCCTTAGGGAAAGTATTTTCATATCTTTTTGGAAGTTGAAATGGATGGTGTGATGAAAGAGAAAAAATAGAAGTGAAAAAAGGCTCTTTCATATTTTTCATTTCATTGGCATAATATTGAAAAAACTCTTCATCCCATATGCCCCAAAAACCATCAAAGTCATCATCATTTCCATATTCTTTCATGCCAAAATAGTCCATAAAACCAGCTTGTTTACTGAAAGCGTCAAATCCCATTGACCCATTTGGTGCCCCATGAAAAAAAGCACTGTAATATCCTTTGGTTTCTAAGATGTTGGCTAAACTATTTATGTTATTTCCTGAGTAGTGAGATAAGATAAAAGGTGTAGTTAGAGATGGAACTGATGCAATGGTTGATGGCATTCCTGATATCGATTTTCTACCATTAGCGAATGATTGTTTAAAGGTGTAAGAAAAATCAATAAGAGAATCTAGAAAGGGAGTGAAACCATTGTAATTAGGGATGTGTTTGTTTAGTGCGCCAATGTGCTCACGACCAAAACTCTCCAAAATAATAAGTACAACATTTTTCTCTTGAAAAGCTTCATGTTTTTTATTCGAGTTGCTATGATAGGCAGTAAAAACCTTTTCTTGTTCTTCTGTCGAAGAGAAGTAGTTTACTTCTTGTAATGGTGTTTCATTAAGTGTTTTTATTAAAGAGAAAGGAGTGTTAAGAACGATGGCTCTTTGATTTGGTTTTGAAGTGTACTTTGAAGCATTACTTAATGTTATTGGTCTTGTACTATGAACGTATCCGCCTCTAATTCCAATAATCATTAAAGCTGTGATTGTACAAAAAAGTAACGCTGAGCTAAGGTAGTAATAGATTGGTTTTTTTATTTGAACTTCTTGAACTGTTATTCTTTTATTCAAGAAAAAAGAACTTAAGATTATTGCGACTGCAGTTAAAACCATGTACCAATAATCTATAATAAATTGGAAAAATAATTTGCCAAGGTTTGTTTCATTTGATAATTGATCCATTATTGCAAATGTGGTACGCTTTAAAGTGAATTGATAGTACAGTGTATCAGAAAGGTTAAAGATCACACTCAGCGATATAGGAATAAAATAAAACCAAAAGGTTACTTTTTGATAAACTTTAGCGTTTCTAAATTTAAAAGGTACTATTTGGAGCAGAATATAAAGCGATAATAGATAAAATAGAGCTGAAATATCGAAAATTACCCCACCATAAAGAAGGTTTAATGTTTCACTAAAAGATAAGTTAGGGTAGAAGCTAAGGTTAAAGCCAAGAAAAATTAATCTACAAATAGTGAAAACAACAAGAGCAATACTAAATCGTAGTAATAATGCTAGGTATATGTTTCCGTTTCTTTTAATCATCTAAAGTAGTTCGTAATCCTTGTAATTGTATAGTAAAACCAATTTTTATGGTTATCAACAAAAATAGTTTTAAATTGTTATAAAGTAAACCATTTATTGGGGAACGTTACACAAAATCAATTAACTTTGTTTTACTAAATTCAACACTATGTCATTAAAATATAATCGAAGAAAATACTCTGATGAGGTTTTAATAAACTTATATAAGGCCATTTTAAAGCCTCGGTTAATCGAAGAGAAAATGATGGTGTTGTTACGCCAAGGAAGAATTTCGAAGTGGTTTTCTGGAATTGGTCAAGAAGGTATCTCTGTTGGAGCGACAATGGCTTTAGATAAGGATGAATTTATATTGCCTATGCACCGTAATTTAGGAGTATTTACTGCAAGAGATATTCCATTGCATAGATTGTTTTCACAGTTTCAAGGAAAAATGAATGGGTTTACAAAAGGTAGAGATCGTTCATTTCACTTTGGTTCAAAAGAGCATAATGTAGTTGGAATGATTTCTCATTTGGGTCCTCAAATGGGGGTTGCTGATGGGATAGCTTTAGGAAAGAAATTAAAAGGTGAAGAAAAAGTAACCTTAGTATTTACTGGTGATGGTGGAGCAAGTGAAGGAGATTTTCATGAATCAATTAATACAGCTGCAGTTTGGAAATTACCCGTTATATTTTTAGTAGAGAATAATGGTTATGGTCTTTCAACACCATCAAGTGAGCAATTTGTTTTTAAGAATTTTGTTGACAAAGGAATCGGATATGGAATTGAGACTGAATTAATTGAAGGAAATAACGTTTTAGAAGTTTATCATAAAATAAGTCAGATTGCTGAATCCATTCGTAAAAATCCAAGACCTGTTTTAGTTGAATGTTTGTCTTTTAGAATGAGGGGGCATGAAGAAGCTTCAGGAACTAAATATGTACCTCAAGAATTAATGGATGAGTGGGGTAAAAAAGATCCGGTAAACAACTATGAGAAGTTCTTGTTGGATGAAAAAGTACTGGATGAAAAAACCATTGAGGAAATTAAAGGAGAAATAAAATCAGAAGTAGTTTCAGAATGGGACAAAGCTTTTGAAGAAGAAACTGTAAGTGCAGAACTTGCCACGGAATTAAATGATATGTATGCTCCTTTTACATTTCAAGAAACGTTACCTAAAACAGCTGCTAAATCTGAAAAAAGAGTTGTAGATGCTATTTCTGAAGGTTTACGTCAGAGTATGGAGAAGTATGATGATTTAGTTTTGATGGGGCAAGATATTGGAGATTACGGAGGAGTATTTAAAATTACGGATGGTTTTGTTGATCAGTTTGGTAGAGAAAGAGTGAGAAACACTCCACTTTGTGAATCTGCTATTTTGGGAGCTGGATTAGGATTATCGATTAATGGACAAAAAGCAATGGTAGAAATGCAATTTGCTGATTTTGTTTCTGAAGGGATTACACAGATTTGTAATAACCTAGCAAAGATCCATTACCGTTGGGGGCAAAATGCAGATGTTGTGGTTAGGATGCCTACTGGAGGAGGTATGGCTGCTGGACCATTCCATTCTCAATGTAATGAATCGTGGTTTACACATACACCAGGTTTGAAGGTTGTTTATCCTGCATTTCCTACAGATGCTAAAGGATTGTTAGCTGCAAGTATTGAAGATCCAAATCCTGTTATGTTTTTTGAACATAAAGGAATGTACAGAAGTATAAAAGAGGATGTGCCAGATGATTATTTTACATTAGAATTAGGGAAGGCAAGTTTAATTAAAGAAGGTAATGATGTAACTATAGTTACTTATGGTATGGGTGTTCATTGGGCTCTAGAGGCTTTAGAGGAAAACCCTGAAATCTCAGCCGATTTGGTTGATTTAAGAACATTAGTACCATTAGATACAGAGACAATTTTTGAATCTGCAAGAAAAACTGGTAGAGTAATTATATTGCATGAGGCTACAATGTTCAATGGAATGGGAGGTGAATTGAGTGCATTAATTACTGAGAATTGTTTTGAATATTTAGATGCTCCAATTAAACGAGTTGCAAGTTTAGATACACCAGTTCCTTTTATTAATCAATTGGAAGAGCAATTTATGCCAAAAGATAGGTTTAAAGAAGAGTTGAAAAATATTGCAGCCTATTAACTAATTTAATAAGCTAATTAAGTTTTTGATTTTATCTGATTGGATAAAGTCTGGGTTTTTTTTAATTCCATCAGAATTTGCTGATTTTGATCCTATGCCCCAAATGGCAATGTATAGGTTGTTGCTGTGGGCAATTTCTATTTCTTCTTTTGATACATAATCTGTTGATATGGTAATGCCAAACAAGTTTAGTCTTGTAGCAATATCTAATCCTTCATTAAATGAAGTAGGATAGATAAATAACTTATAATCTGTATTTTTTTGCTGTAATAAAGTTAAAAAATCTTCTTTCTGTGATTCGATGTAAACGTTGTTGATTAGATTAAATTTTGTAATAATTTGTTCTAACGCATTAACGTATCTAGAGTTATAAGTGTCTATATTTTCGTTTCCATAATTGAGTTTGCAATCAAAAGTAAAATCATACTGGTTTAGATTATCAATGTTGGAAAACAATTGATCTAATGATATTATTGAATAGCTAGTGTATAAAGGGTTTTTATAATGAGCATTTTGTATTTCAGACCAAGTAAGCGAATTGACCATTCCAGCAATGTTCGTGCTTTCTGAAAGGTCTACATCATGAAATGCAACTAAGACACTATCCTTAGTTATTTGAACATCTAATTCTGTTCCGTTTGCACCAAAGTTTAAACACTTTAATATAGATTCATAAGAATTTGATGGATAGGTACTTCTGTTACCCATTCCTCCATGACCAAATGCCGAAATTTTGTTCCCATTTAAATTTTGAATATCAAACTCTTCTTTACTGCAAGAAAATAAAGTAACCACAACTAAGAGCAGGGTCAATTTATAGGGATATGTAATAACTTTAATCATCTAAGAGGTAAGAGGCGATTATGATATTTACATGGATTGTGTATCAATCTAATAGATTTACAAGGTGACTAATACAATCTGTTTGGATAAAATCAGGGTTTTTGTTTACTGCCCTTGTATTGTCTCCATTTGTTTGAACACCCCAAATGGCAATAAATAGGTTGTTATCGTGGGCTGCCTCTATTTGGTCTTCAGAAATATTGTCTGTTGACATTGATATCCCAAATAAGCCTAATTTATTAGCGGTTTCTAATCCATATTCAAAGGAATAAGGATTTATGAATAAGTTAAATTCATTGTTTTCAAGTTGTAATAATCTTAAAAAGTCTTCACTTTGAGATTCGATGTATGCATTATTGATAAGATTGAACTTTGTTATTAATTGGCTAAGTGCATTTATATAGTCTGTTTCATATTGAGTATCATCGTTGCTTAAAGGATGGTACTTGCAATCTAATGTATAATTGTATTGGTGCATATCATCCGTGTTAGAGAGTAGTTGATCCATTGAGATTATGGAGTAGCTTGTGTATAGAGGATTGGTGTAGTAAGCATTCTGTATCTCTGACCATGTCAATGATCTAACAAGTCCTTTAATGTTAGTGCTTTCAGATAAGTCTTCATCATGAAAAGCTATTAGAACATTGTCTTTAGTTAGTTGAAGATCTATCTCTATTCCATCGGCACCTAAATTTAAAGATTTTGTTAGAGATTCGTATGAGTTTCTAGGGTACGCACTTCGGTTGCCCATGCCAGAATGACCAAGTGCTGAAATTTTATTTCCATTTAAATTTTGAATGTCAAACTCTTCTTTACTGCAAGATAGCGTAACGATTAAGAATGATATTAAAATTAATTTTTGGGACATAAATAATTTAAAAGGCATAACCAACAGACAGACCTGCCCAATGTCTATAGTCTTTATAAAATTCGATTACAGGGCTGTAGTTTATCCTAAATACGAACCCTCCTTTAGGTTTTTGGTAGCGATACCCAATAGTAAAGTTGGCATGGATGTTTGTTGTTCTTTCAGGATTAAATGTTACCTCGTTTGTTTCTACAATATTAGAAATTACTTGACCTAGTCCAACTTCAGCGTTATGCTTGTTTCCGTATTGAGCATGAATAGCTATAGGAATAATAATATCGGGATTGAAACTAGTTGTAAAATCGGTTAAATGATAAGTGCTGAGTCCTAATCGAGCACCAATTTTTATTTTATTCACTTCAAATAAACCTCTTTCATAGTTTAAAGATCCATATCCTCCGATACCTAGTATTTCTAAATAGATGCTATTTTTCTTTGTCGATAAACTATCGCTTTGAGCGATGCAGAAAGAATAAGTGAAAAGTAAGAGTATGGCTAAGTATAGTTTCATCTAAATGTAGTTACTAAACTACTGTGTTTATTTGAATGCTAAATTAATTGATATAATTGACAAAGTCTTAAAGGAGTAATAATTTTAGTCTTTTCAGTGATTCCTGATTTTTTTTAGAATGAATGGAGTTTAGAATTTTTTCTTTTTCATTACCTGTAAGGTGCCAACTTAAAGAGATTTCATTTTTAGAATTGTTTAACTCAAAATCTATTATGTCAATTGGTTTGTTAAAGTCATTACCCAGGTAATGTAACATTTCATCAAGGTTGTAATCTTGAATAGGGAAGAGGTTATCATATAAACTACCTACCGGACTAAGAAAATTTTCAGTAATGCTATTGATAGATTGTTTATTGACAACTAACTCTTTTGGCTTGTCTCTTAGGGTGAGAATAATAATACCACTGGTATTTTCATTAATCCATTTTTTAAATGTGTGAATGTATTTGTATGTGGTTAGTTTCCCAAAGTTATCTCTCATGCCAGCATCAATTACATTTGTTTTAGGTTCTGTAGGTAATGATACCCTTGGCATTATTATGGGGAAGGTGGCACTCATTCTTAATGCACTAGTAAATTTTAAATTGTTGGCATCTTGCTTTTCGAATAGCCGTGTAAACTCAATATTTTCTATGATAGATTTGTTTTTAACTGAGTTAGGATGTTTGTTGGATGTTAAGTAAGATATTGGTTGTGATGAGATAAGCATCCTTCTACCATCATTTATAATGGTAGGTGATAGTATCATTATAGGGATTTCTGAATTGTATTCTGGTAACGTATAATCTTTTATGTTTTTGTCTAAAGCGTTATCAGTATTAAGTAGTAGTTGTCTTTCAAAAGAGTAGCCTCTATCTTTTCTATAGGTATAGTTTCCTACTTTATGTTTTTTCAATCTAAAAAAGAAATCATTTGTAGCAATACTAAAAGCTATAGGGTTTAATAAATCTTGGGAAATGTTATTTGCATAATTTTTAGAATAGATGGAATGGTTTAATGCTGGTTTTTGAAGAGCTAATTCTCTAAAATAAGAAGCACCAATCATTCCCCCTGAAGAACCAGTAATTAAATGGGTTTGATTAAAGAGTTTTCCATTGGTTAAACTATCAGAGGTTTGGAGCATATAGAATGTCCATAACATGGATCTAGAACCACCTCCGCTGGTATTTATGAATACTATTTTAGGTTTTGTGGTTGAGTTGTTTTTGTTCTTCCAATTGTTAAGAATAGCTATTGCATTCTTTTTATCGCTATTTATTGTATCTAAGTTGTTTCCAATATTGTATAAGTTTTGATTGGAATAATCTGCTTTTTCTGAAGTATAATTTAAGCCATAAGCCATATTATCATAATTGAATTGATCATTCTTAGATAGATGGTTAATAAGAAAGAATAAGCTTACAAAAATGATTGTTGTCCAACCTTTAAACCACGCATAAAATGCACTCATTAAAATAAATAGGATAGTGAAGAATAGGATAATACTTGCGCCAGCAGGAATTACACAATAAACATTTTCACTAAACAATCCAAGGCCAATTAGTGAGATAAAAATGACAATTTCAAAAAAAGATGCATTTAAATGGTTTTGAGAAATAACTGACTTCAACATTTTTTTATCATAATGAGAAATATCTCTTGCTGGTTTAACAATAAAAGGAGTGTGCAAGTACATTTCAACATGCCATTTCCTATTGTTTTTAAGGGTTTCGTAAATGTTTTCTTGTTTTGTAAATAATGAATTGACCTGTTTCTCGTCATCTAAATTAGCAGATATACCTAATTTTTTGAAGATGTTTTTGTTTGTAGATAAGAAGTAGGTGAGAGAGCTTATGATGTTGATGGTGTATCCAAAAACAATTGCAAAAACATATATGGCTATAGTTGTTAAAGATGTATTCTCATTATTTATGTGATAGTGAATAACCTGTAAAATATAATAGGTCATGAATATAAATGGTAGTAACGAGTTGTTGATGCAGAACCTTAAAAAAGGGCGTTTAAGTGCTGCAATAAAAGGGAATCTCTTACTATTGATAATGTAACTACTAATATTGAAAGTCATTACAAAGCCACCTATAGCAAAACCCATGATCCCGTAAGACCAAAAACTTACTGTGCCAAGATATTCAGGGGCTAAAAAGAGGTAGTAGATGCCATATTTACTGGCTATTAGCTTACTTACAAATCCGAAAAGGATAAGCCATAAAATAAGTAATAAATGATTTCTCTTTAGATTAACTAAAAGTAATTGTAAAGGGAAGAAAAAAATTAATTTACGAATCATTTATATAAAATAAGGCCTACAAGGGGTTTATGACCTTTCTTTTACGTGTAAAAATGATTTTTTGTTATTGATTTTAGTACTTATTTTTTTCAAAAAGCTTTCCGATACCTTCAATACTTTTTCTAAGTAGATCAAAATACAATGATATTGCGAGGATAATAGACATTGTCCATATTACAATCAGATTAACCCAGAAGGTATCGTAATAAGATCCAAAAACTCTTTTTTCTGGAGCGTAGAAGTGAGCTCTAAAACCGCTTGGAGTTAAATAGATTGGATCTGATTTTTGAATTAAATGTCCATCTAGTTCTAAGATTTTATTCAAAGAATTTTTATCTTTTACATAATCAGATAAGGCATCATTTGTGCACTCATCTTTCATCTTAATGAAGTTCTTTTTTGCTTCTTCGTCCTTATTTAACTGTGCAGTTAAAGCATCTTTATCGTTATAAGCTTTCTTGTACTTGCTTAAATAAAATTGATTTAGTTCTGTAATGTAAAACTTAGTTTCGTCAAATACTTCTTTGTTTAATTTGTCGATATATAAGTTTTCTAACATGCTAAACTCAACATGGGGATTACGTTTAAGTTCTTTCCCTATTTCGTTTCGTAAAAGCGTTAAATTTTCTTTGATTTGCTCTGTTTGGTCTTCTTGACCAAAGTTATTTTCAACACTACTAATCTTTGCAGTTAGTTTCCCTAGCCAAAAGTTTTTTCTGAATTCAAATTTCTTAAAAGCTTTATCTAATTTAAAGAATTGCTTTTCAAAATCGTTGTCCTTAAATTGATGAACAGCAATAGCTTCATAGGCCCACCGTGAAGTCATAATTTCTCCAACAAATGGTACATTCTCTTGAACTGTAACGGTTGGGTTTAGTTTGTCAAATTTAACCATTACACCACTTAATAATAGTTGAGGTATTACTAAGAATGGTATTAAAATGTAAATGGTAACAGCAGAGTTGAAACTCGCAGAAATGTTTAAACCTAGCATATTTGCAAAACAGGCAGTAGTAAATAGTACCAGCCAGTAATGTAAATGCATTCCTTGAATATCTAATATTAAGTTTCCAATAAGAACGAAACATAACATTTGAATCGCTGAAATAAGAAACATCACACTAATTTTTGATGCTAAATACCCACCTTTACTAAGGTTCAAAAATTTCTCTCGTTTTCTAATTTTTTGATCTCTAAATATTTCTTCGGCACTTACTGTTAATCCAATAAATAGGGCAACAATAACTGACATAAATAAATAAGCAGGGAAGTTCTCATTTTCTCTAAACACATATCCTAACTCATTGCTAGAGTCAGAATTGAAATAGCGCATTAAGTATGCTAAAATAAATGCGAGGAATGGAGCTTCTAAAAAGTTAATTAAAAGGTATTGTGTATTTGTTAGTTTTGATAAAACATCTCTAGTTATAAATACTTTAAACTGTTTCCATTTGTTAGGAATGTTAGATAGTATTTTTAAGGCTTCGTTTGTTTTATTAAAATCAGAAAGATCTTGAGCTACTTTATCTTTATAGGTGTCATACCATTCGGTAGGCGTAACTTTTCTGTTTTTAGTAGCATTACCATATTCATCAACAATTCGTCCTTCTATGATATCAAATATTTGCTCTGAGTTAACATTACCACAGCTTAAACATTCACTTTCATCACTATTTACGTGATTTGCTAACTGTTTAAAGTAAACAACAGCGTCAACAGGATTTCCATTGTAAATTGGGTAACCACCGGTATCTAAGATTAATAAGTTATCAAACATTTTGTAGATGTCTGATGAAGGTTGGTGAATTACAACAAAAATTAATTTACCTTTAAGAGCAAGCTCTTTAAGTAAATCCATAATGTTTTCTGAATCTCTAGAAGATAAACCAGATGTTGGTTCATCTACAAAAAGAACTGCTGGTTCACGGATTAATTCTAAAGCTATATTTAAACGTTTTCTTTGTCCACCACTAATGGTTTTTTCCATCGGACTACCAACTTTTAAATCTTTGGCTTCGTATAGTCCAATACTATTTAATACATCAATAACTCGTTTAGTGATTTCTGTATCATTCATTTTTGCAAAACAAAGTTTTGCATTGTAAAAAAGGTTTTGGAAAACTGTAAGTTCCTCAATTAATAAATCATCTTGAGATACATAACCAATAACACCTTCAATTTTATCTTGTTCATGATGAATATCAACTCCGTTAATGGTGATTTGTCCAGTAGTAGGAGTGTAAGCGCCATTCAATAGATTCAATAAAGTAGATTTACCAGCTCCACTGGCACCCATAATACCAACCATTCTTCCAGATTCTTCTGAAAAGCTAAAAGGGTGCATTCCTTGGTTTCCACCTTTGAATTTATAGGTGAGGTTTTCTACATTGAAAATAATTTTTTCGGCATTATCATTAGCAAAGTAACAACTTACAATATCACTGTAGTATATTGGTTGGACTTTAGAGCTTCGTATAGAAGATCCTTGATTTAAGATACTTGATCTATTCTTATTAAGGAGAATACCGTTTAAGTAAAGTTCAGTGTCACCAAAATAGCGAACAAAGAACATGTTTACAGTTTCTAGCTTAATGATTCTCAGTGTCCCATTTATTCCTTCAGAATAGATGTGGTGACTTTGCTTGTAAGTATTCTCTTTTTTGTTATCGACAATAAGCGCTTGATTTACATCGAAGCCTTTTTCATCACTGTTTTCAATGAAGCCATGGCAAAGCGTAAATTCGTCTTTTGTAATGTTAAATGTTTCTGAAACCGTTTCAATAAACTCCATTTCTTGTTCTGATGGAGTTTTATTGGCATAGATAAATTCTAATAAACGAATAAGAACAATTATCTTTTGTTTTTGAGCAAGTTCTTCATTTATCTGAGTACAGATTAAAAGAACCTTTACAGAGTTAACTGAAGTACGCTTTTTAGCTTTACCACTTTTTGACTTTCTGGTTTTAGCTTCTATGAATTCATCGTAGAGTTTTAAGTATTCATCAACCAATTGTTGACTCAGTTGTTGCTTAAGGAAGGAGGCAACAATTTTTCTACTTTTATCGGAAATATCTTCAGCTTCAGATACAATAGAAAACAATTGCATTAAGGCTTTTAATATTCTTTCACTCATGGTACTCGGTTAATCTATCAATAGAAAAAAAGGCATTATTAATAATAATGCCTTTCAACTTTTTTATTACTTATTGTTTAAATCCTACTAGCAGGACAGCACATCCAGAAGCTAAATTGTTAGGATCTAATTGGGCTTCAATAATACAATCTAATGTATTTGTAATTTTAAAATCCCAAAATGCAGAGTTTGCATAATCTTTATTTGTAAATAATAAATTTCTTTCTTTATCATAAACAGAGAAAAGTAAGTTTCCATCAGCTAAACCACTACAAGCAGCAAATCTATATGTACTTCCTCCGTAAAGTGTCATATTAAACTCTGCAATTTCATCGTCTAATAATAAAGATCTGTAGTCTTGACCATCAGAAATGAAGCTTGAAGTAATATGTTTATCGCACATAGCTGCGATTGTATCACATTGTGCAAAAGATGCTGAATAAGTAACCAATCCGATTACTAAAGCTAATGTTTTAAGTATGTTATTCTTTTTCATGTGTTTATTTTTATTGCTTTTCTAGCCACTTAAAACTTTCGTTTTATGTGTTTATTTTAATAATTCTTTACTATTAACTAATAATTTCAATTCTCATTGCAAGTACTTTATCAGAAATTGCTTTTAATTGCTCATCAGTAATATTTACAACTGTAGTACTGTTTATTGTAGTTGTTTTATTTTCAACATCAACAGTAGGTTTTACGAAAGTGTAAGTAGATTCTACTTGCTCGTAAATTTCATTTAACTCCATTAAATCATCAATTAATTTAGTGAAGTCTGGCTTGCTATAATATGGTGTTAATAATTTAATAAGATTGTAAACAGTTGTTTTTTGTTCACCAATTCTTTTAATAACATCTTGATTTTTAGTCATCTCTGCTGTTGTAGTAGCAAAGTATAAACTTTCAATCCATCCTCCAGCTAAAATTAAACTACCTACATCATTTTGTTGGTTTCCTTTTAAGTATCTGTCACTAGATTTATATGCATCAGAAACTAAAGCCAATAACGAATCTTGGTTTCCAATATTTTTTTCAAATCTTTCTACAAGAGCTAAATCAAAAGCACTACTTACTCCTAAATCATCTGCTATAGATTTAACAGCAGTTAAAAAAGAAATTGCATCCTGTGTTTGATCATACATTGTTACGTAACCTAAATCTGCCCCGTAAACACCAAGATTAATGGCCTTTTTAAAGTTAGTTGAATAGTTCGTTACCTTAGAAGGCTCATTCAATACTTCTTTGTTGTAATTTGTTCCTGCATTTTTAATCAAAATTGCAGTTTGGATAGGAGAGGGAATACTAAAGATTTTTCCGTCAATTTCCATTAATTGAGTACTGTTAGGATCTTTTTCCTCAACTGGAGATTCTATTTGATCTTCTGTAGGTTCTTCACCTCCACAGCTTACTGCAAAAACAGCTAATACTGATAAAGTGAATACTTGATTTTTTAAGTTAAAATATTTCTTAGTCATTGATATTATTTTAGAAAATTTTCTGTGTCTGCAAATAAACAAAAAATCTTCAAGATTAAAAACAATTTCTTTCGATTAATTAGCAGATTTTAAGGTCAATCATTAAATATTTTTGTACGAAACATAAAATATAGGAGAATTGAAAGAGAGACTATTGCGATAATTAAGTTGATGATGGCATAGAAATAGTCAGCAAAAAGTAATTTACCAATTAAGAAAAGTGTTGAATAGGTTAGGGCAGTAGCACTAATCCAACAGATTATTAATTGAGGTATTTGTGAACTTTCTTTAGGAATGTTTAATTTTTCTCGAATACTATTCCATGCGCCTTCAGGTTCTACTTGAGTGTAGAATTTTTTTAAGGTTTCATCACTTTCTGGTTTTGTTAAAAATGTAACTAGTAGCCAAACAATAGTTGTAAATAATGTAGTAGATAAAAGTATCCCCTCATTTGCTATAAAATCATTGCCAACTTCATTTATGTTTATATCATAATTAAACAGTGGTGCTATTATATATTTACTTAAAGAGTATCCAATAATTGGCGCAATGGTGGCTGAAATTTCACTCCAAATGTTAATTCTACTCCAATACCACCTTAAAATTAAGACAGCCCCTAAACCTGCAGAGGAAGCAATTAAGAATCGTGCAGCTCCATCAATAGTATCAATGAAAGAAGTAATGACTAAAGCAATTGCCATGATAATGATAGTAAATATCCGCCCTACTTTCACCAATTTTTTTTGATCAACTTGTTGTTGTTTGTCTTCTGCGTTTCGTTTGTATAGATCATTCGTTAAATAACTTGCTCCCCAATTAAGTTGGGTTGAAATTGTACTCATATATGCACCTAAAAAGGCAGTAAATAATAACCCTCTTAAACCTGTAGGCATAAAATCTCGCATGGCCATTACAAATCCATTTCCGGCTTCATTCATGGCTAAGTTTGGGTAAACAACTAATGCACACAAGCCTACAATGATCCATGGCCAAGGACGAATAGCATAATGTGCTATTTGAAAAAAAAGGGTCGCAAAAACTGCATGTTTTTCGTTTTTGGTACTCATCATTCTTTGAGAAATATAACCGCCTCCACCAGGTTCATTGCCCGGATACCAGCTTGCCCACCATTGTACAGCTATAAATGAAAAGAAGGCACCAATGGTTAGTCCAAATGTTCCTATAGCAGAACCTGTACTATTTATAGTAGGGAAAAAATCAAAACGCCAAGCAGGAAGTTTTTCCTTTAAACCAACAACACCTCCAACCTGATCAGAGTTTAACATAATTACAGCTAATATTAGACACCCAGTCATCGCTAAAATAAATTGAACAGCATCAGTAATAGCAACACCTAACAATCCTGATAGGGAAGAATAAATGGCAATAAGAACCATTAATACTCCAATGTAGATAAAGGCAGTTTGGTAATCTATATTTAGAAATATGATTAAAATTTTAATCATAGCCGCATTTACCCAACCAATGATAATGGTATTGAAAAATATGCCTAAGTAAACAGATTTAAATTTTCTAAAATTCTTAGCTGCTTTTCCTGAGTAACGTAATTCTAAAAATTCTAATTCGGTCAATACATTTGCTTTTCGCCACATTTTGGCAAAGAAAAAAGTAGTAAGCATACCTCCAATAAGCATATTCCACCATAACCAGTTACCAGAGATTCCATTTTTTTTAATTACTTCAGCAACCCAAAGAGGGGTGTCTGCGGCAAAAGTGGTGGCCACCATAGATATTCCGGCAATGTACCAAGGTAGGTTTCTGCCAGCTAAAAAAAAGTCGGTAAGAGAGCCACTTGCTTTATTTTTAAACTTTAGGCCCACATAAAGAGTTATCCCTAAAAATATAACAACGATTATCCAATCAACTAATTCTAAAACCATAATTTTAAATAATAATTCAGGAAAAATAATAAAGTTTAACCTTTACAGTTTAATTTCGAAAATTCGTTATCAACAATTGAGTTATAAAATAGACATACAAGAAATACAGCGTTATTCTAAATTAGAATTGATTGCTAAACAAATTGTGGAAGGTTTTGTAACAGGTCTTCATAAAAGTCCTTTTCATGGTTTTTCAGTTGAGTTTGCGGAGCATCGTATTTATAATCCAGGAGAATCTACAAGGCATATTGATTGGAAATTGTATGGAAGAACGGAGAAGTTGTTTATTAAAAGATATGAGGAAGAAACCAATTTAAGGTGTCATATGGTTATTGATGGTTCTTCATCAATGTACTTTCCAGAGATTGATTATGAAAATAGTGGAGCGTATAATAAGATTAAGTTTTCTGTTTATGCAACTGCAGCAATTATGAACTTGATGAAAAAACAAAGGGATGCTGTAGGTTTAAGTGTTTTTTCTGATAAATTAGATGTCCATACTCCAGATAAGTCAAGTGTTATGCACCATAAACGGTTGACTAATGAATTGGAAAGTTTAATCAATAATCCTAAGATAAATACAAAAACATCTACGATTAAAGCATTGCATACCATTGCAGAAAGTGTGCATAAACGTTCTTTAATTATTTTGTTTAGCGATATGATGGAAAATGTTGCGCAACAAGAAGAGCTTTTCGAAGCACTTCAGCATTTAAAATATAATAAGAACGAGGTTATATTGTTTTACACTGTAGATAAAGAAAAGGAATTGGATTTTAAGTTTGAAAACCGTCCTTATCAATTTATTGATCTAGAAACTGGTGATGAAGTAAAAGTGCATCCAAATGATGTGCGAGAAAAATACATTGAAGAAATAACAAAACGTGCTGAAAGATTAAAACTACGTTGTTTGCAATTTGGAATTGAGCTTGTAGAAGTTGATGTGAATCAAGGGTTTAACAGTATACTAGAAACCTATCTTGTTAAAAGGAAAAAGATGATGTAAAATTTTCTATAATTTTTTTCATTTTTTTATTGCACACTAAAAACAATCATCTATATTTGCAGCCCTTAACAAAGGAAATGATCTTAAAAATACTGCTTTAGAATTACAATATTACTATTAATAGTAAGGTCTGGTAGTTCAGTTGGTTAGAATACCTGCCTGTCACGCAGGGGGTCGCGGGTTCGAGTCCCGTCCAGACCGCCAACAATTAGTTTTAAAGCTAAGTAAAAGCCATCCGTTTAGGATGGCTTTTTTCGTTTATTTATATCCATAATTTTGTTTGATAGTAAGGGCGTGGGAGGTTTTTCCATTTTGGAAAGAACTTGTATCGACTTCTATGTGTAGCCACTCAATTTGTAATTTGTATCCACTATTTGTATCCACTTTTCTGAAAACAGCTTGTTTTTTGTGAGAAGTTTGTACGAAGTTGTAGGATTATGAAAAAGTTGAATACTACGTTTGTTGCATTCATAAGGGTTTAAGCTGAAGTTAATAAATGTTAATGCAAGTAAAAACATAACCCTTAAACAATTATATTATGGCAACAATCAATTTTTACCTTATCCAAAGAGATAAGACAGAAGAAAAGACTATCAAAGTAAAATATTTTGATAAAACCTCTAAAAGAGGAAAGACCTCATTTCAACATAGTTTGAAAATTAAAGCAAACCCTGATAAATGGAATCCCTTTATTGATAAGAGAACTAAGCAAGAAAAATGGGTAAAAGAAGATAGTGATGAAGCAATAAAGCTTAATGATTTTCTTCGGAATTGGAAAAAAAGAATGTTTGAAATTAAGAAGCTAATTAGTCGAAAAGATGATTATGGGAATACGGTGGATACAAGTGTAGAGGAGTTAGAAGAAGCCTACAGATTAAGATTAGATGAAAACAGAATGTTAAAGTTTGATGAAAGTGGATACAAAAAACAAAGAAAAGAGAGACTAGATGGAAAAAAACCATTCGAAATAACTCTTTCTGATTTAGTACAAGATTATATTGATAAGGGAGGTAAAGATGGAGATATTGTAGAAGGTACGATCACTATATTGGAACAAACAAAAAAGCATATAAAAAAATACGAATTACAAAAAAATAAATTTCTTACATTGAATAGCCTTACTAAGGATTGTTTTAATTCCATAAAGGAATACTTAATTGATAAAAATGGAGCAGATCTTGGTAATGGTACAGCAAAAAAATATTTAGCTAAGATGAGGGATGTCATATCTGAATATGGGGATGAATATCCACATATGCATTCTGGTTTCTTCAAGGGTACTTATCCTCCATTAATTAATCAGATCTTCTTTGCATTGTATGAAGAATTATCTGTATTAAAAGAAATTGATTTTAAAAAAAATATTCTTGATCAATATGTTAATAGGTTTAAGGTGGCAAAAGAAAATGGAGAGTCATTTTGGACAGCAAGAGAATTGAGCCAAATTATGGATGTAGGGCAAGATACAATCAGAAAAAATATAGAACGATATGATTTTCCTGGGGAATTAAAAAAAATAAGTAATTATCAGACTTATGTTTTTGATAAAAAAAAGATGATTGAATTTGTAATTGATAAGGAATGGTGTCAAAACAGAGAGTCATTGCTTCGTAAGACAGAATCATATAATAGAGTTAGAGATTGGTATTGTTTTGCGAGTGAAGCACCTTTGAGACATAGTGATTTAAAGGAGTTGAATCATAAACATATTATTGATAGCTATGATAAGAATGGTAAAATGATTAAAGTCGTTCGTCTTTATCCGAAAAAAACAATAAGACATAGGGTTTTACAAGAATTTCCGTTAAGTGAATATTGTTTATCTATTATAGAAAAATATAAAGATGAAGTAAAAGGAGAGAACAGAATTTTACCTGTTCAATACAATAATGGAAAACTCAATGAATCACTACACCAGATGTTAGAATGTTCAGGATTATTTAATGATAATGTTTTAGTTTATAGAGGAAGAGGTAAGAAGTTATTTGAAGATTGTTTTCCTCGATGGAGTCAATTGAGTTTTCATACATCACGACATACATTTGGAACAAATATGGCTGTAAGAGATATGAACTTACTTAAAATAATGAGAGCATTAGGACATTCTAAACTTTCAACAACTCAAATTTATATGGATATTATCAGTGACGATTTTTATTCTTCAGTATTAAATAAATTCAAAAACCAACCCGAAGCAAAATTAATTTCCTTATCAGCAGAGACTATAAAAGAGAGCAACAAGTTCAATAGGAAAACTCAGGTAAGTTAATTGTTTTCAGTGTTCTACTAAAAAAATAAAGTGAGGGGCAAGAGGGGTTTTAGGACATCCAATTTCCCCTCACTAAGGTATAAACTCTAAAAAAGAATTTATCTTACGAAATTACTAATCTTTCTTTAATAGAGTGTTAATACCTAAATAACTAGTAAGTGTTAATACTTATTGTTTCGTTTAAATATTTTTGATGTACTATTCTTATCTCCTTAAAATTCTTTAGCTTCCAATTCTTAATAAGATCTATATAATTTGTGAATTTTTGTTAGATAGCATACCTATTTATACTAGATGATTATCCTTTATTAAAGTTTGTAATAACTTGTTGTAATATGAAAAACTTGAACAGTAGGTTTGTGCTATTATTATTTCTTTATTAAACAGTAAAGAATCATTTATAGCTAAAATATGGCCGTTTAATAAAAGAATGGTAACGTTTTACCTTAAAAGTAGCCAAAAAGGATACTTTTTAGAGAATGAATTAGTTATAAATATAATAACACAATTAATATGAAAAATGAGAGGGGTTAGGACATCACTCGTTTTTTATGAAGGTATAAACTTGAAAACGAAGAAAATATGAAATTAGAATAATCATTTCCAATCAAAATTAGCAGTTCTATAGAGAACTAAATCGAACACTTTACTATTAATTACGATACCCCAAACGGTATTACTAGGGATTACTTTGTTTAAAATTTCCCTGTATAAAAACAAATAATTATGAGCAGAGATACTTGCCAAGCACTAAAAGAATACTGTATTGATAAATTAGAAAATACGGACCTATTGAGATTTATAACCCCTCACTATGTTTTACCCGTTCAAGAAAGAGCCAAAGAAAAAGGATTAGAAGTTCCCAATAAAACAAGGATTAGAAATGTAGTGAATAAAAGATATTTCGATAAAGATATAGTCGATATTCTAGAAGAATTAGCACAAGAAAGAAAAAAAAGGTTAGGCATCTCTTAAACAAAATAATTATGACACTAGAATTTAACACCCCTCAAGTGAGAAACATTAAAATAATGATTTTTGGAGAAGGAGGATTAGGAAAAACCTCTTTAGCATTGACTAGCTTTAATCCATTATTACTAGATTTTAATCGAGGGGTTCACCGAGCATCCTATCCACTTCAACCAATCACTTTTAATGAGTTATCAGCAAAAGAAAGCTGGAATAAAGTATTAAGAACCTTAGCATCCAAAGAAGATATAGAACAATATAACTCTATTGTTATAGATACCTATGGAGACGTATTGGAATTGATTATAGATTGCTTATTTGAAACCAAACCCAAACTATTTATGTCCCAAGGCAAACCTAAAGAAAACGGTTGGGGAGAGATTAAAGCTGAATCCGGACGATTTATGAAAGCGATAAAATTATTTCAAAAAGATGTAGTTGTAATCGCACACAATAACTATGTAAAGAGGAACAGGACAGAAGACTACAAATCCTATCCTGATATAGTTGGAAGCTCTAAAAAGATATTTGAAAGAGATTTTGATTTAATAGGTTATATCACTTTAAAAGAAAACAAAAGAATCCTTTGTTTCGATCACAGTGAAGATGCAATGGGTAAAAATTCCATTGAATTACCAGAATACATTATACCAGACCATAAATCTGATAGTTATCCAACATTCCTTTCAGAAGTAATAGAAGACGTAAAGCATCGGTTTAAAGCTCGATTAGAAGATAAATCTAGCCCTATTGAAATTTATGGACCACTCAAAAAAGAAATAGATACAGCAACCGAGCCTCACGAACTAGACACGCTCCTTGATAAAATTAAGGAAGTAAAATATGACTATACCGTTAGAATGTTAAAAAATGCATTGAGTAAACGTGCTGCAGCACTCCAGATTAAATACAACATCAACTTACCTGGCTTTGAAATCCAAGATAAGCAAGGAAGTAAAGAAGGTAAATCAGAAACAAAATCAGCCAATTCCGCTGAAGAAACTATCAAAAAAATAGACCAGAACAATTAACTATGAGTTATATTAATCGAATTAGTACCAAAGATATGTCTGAACAGCAATGGTTAGATTATCGACAGAGCGGATTAGGAGGAAGTGATATTGCTACACTTTTAGGCATATCCCCTTATAAAACACCCCTAGAGCTTCACTTAGAAAAAATAGGAGAATACGAACCCTTTGTAAAACCAAACAGATTTATTGGATTTGGAAACCTTCACGAACCAGAAATTGCCAATCTATATCAATATTGGGATGGAGATGCAGATGAAATGTTCAACAATTTAAAAGAGGGAAAAAAGACAAATAATGTTCGATCCGTATTTGCTTACATCACCAATTCAAAATATCCCCAACTCTTTTCATCCATAGATCGAATGATTCTTTCAGATGGGAAAAAAGGTAGAGGAGTATTAGAATGTAAAAACATTTCTTCCTACCGCTTAAAAGCATATACAGACGATATTCCCTATGAGCATATTGTACAGTTGATTAGCTATTTAATGGTGACCGAATATGAACACGGAGCATTAGCTATGGAAGTAGATGGCAATGATTTTAAAGTCTATGAATTCAATCGTTCAGATGTATTTGTACAAGAAATTATGGAGAAAATAGAAAGACTTTCACATCAATTCTGGATGAATGTACTTAAAGCAAGAATGCTTAAAGAAGAATACGGAATAACCAATTATTACAACATCCATCCAGACCAATTAGAAGATCCTAAAATACAAAAAGCAGTTGCTGAGCTACAAGAACTCGAACCAGCAGCAACACCTGATAAGTCTTTAGATGAATTTCTCAATAAGATCTTTAAAGTAGCGCCCATTACAATAGAAGGAACAGACGAATTATGGCAATTAGCAGTTCATTACAATCAAGCCAAAGAAAACGAAAACCTTGCCAAATCAGATAAACTAGTAAACGCAGTAAAAATCAAAACCATCATGAAAAATACTGAAAAAGCAGACTTTGGAGAACAAGGATCAATACTCTGGAAAGCCAATATTAAAGGAGCGAGAAGATTATCCATTAACCTAAAAAATTAGCAATGAGTGTAATTCTATTTGACATTAATAACCCTGAACATCAACAAGCATTAGAGCAAGTTTGTACCACTGCATTTCAAAAATTTAAAGACAAGAACCTCATTATTTACCAAGAAGTTAAAGAAGAAGACGAACGATGGAATACCGATGATGTTTGTAATTATTTTGGAACAGAAGGACAACCTATAAAACGTGCCACCATATATAAGTATATCAGAGAATGGGGATTGCCTTATACACCCGGAAAACCCAATACTTTTTGGAAACATGAAGTTCAAAAATGGGATAAAGAAGTGCTCTCAAGAAAACGAAAAAGATAAATCCAAATGCAAGAAATTAAGATCATAGAGTTCAAAAAGAACGTTGTACCGAAATGTTTGCCAGAAGATAGCAGAATGTACCAAACCAAAGACTGTCTAGTGGTTGCAAATAAAAAAAATGACAAACACCACCTTGTTATATCTAATGCAGAACGCTATCCAACTATGGATGAAATTAGGGCAGTTAGAAATAAGTTACTCCCTAAAGATATAACAGTAATAATGGTTATAGGTTCAGAAAAAGAAACAGTGAATATAAACGAAAAAGGCTATCACCTATGGGAACAATAACGCTAGAAATTACAGGAGAAAGTACTTCAGAACTAATTAAGATCCTGAATTTTTATATAGAAAATGTTGAAGGCGAGAATATTGAAAATATAGCTACCCATGTAAAGTTTGACTCAGACAGCTTAGAAGAAGAAAAAGAACAATACTGCTATGTAAGCTGCCAAGTCAATAAAAAGGATTGTGTCTGTTTTCAAGAATCATTAGGATGCGATAAATACCATCAGAAAAGAGAAGAAGGACAACTTTAAATAACACTAAAAATC
>CAJQOH010000027.1 GCA_905479915.1 uncultured Flavobacteriales bacterium | reverse complement strand
GTCGGCTCGTCACATCCTGGGGCTGGAGAAGGTCCCAAGGGTTGGGCTGTTCGCCCATTAAAGTGGCACGCGAGCTGGGTTCAGAACGTCGTGAGACAGTTCGGTCCCTATCTGTTGTGGGCGTTGGAAATTTGAGAGGAGCTGACTCTAGTACGAGAGGACCGAGTTGGACGAACCTCTGGTTTATCTGTTGTGACGCCAGTTGCATTGCAGAGTAGCTACGTTCGGATTGGATAAGTACTGAAAGCATATAAGTACGAAGCCAACCTCAAGATGAGATTTCCCTTAAGGGTCGTTAAAGATGATGACGTTGATAGGTTGCAGGTGTAAAGATAGTGATATCAAAGCCGAGCAATACTAATTACCCTAGAGCTTTCTAACAATACAATAAATTTTATTTTTGATTTCTTTCGATGTATGTCATTTAACATTAATGTTTTATGGTGACTATTGCAGCGGGGTTCACCTCTTTCCATTCCGAACAGAGAAGTTAAGCCCGTTAGCGCAGATGGTACTAGGTTTTCCTGGGAGAGTATGTCGTTGCCAATTTTAATTAAGCCCCTTTCGTAAGATAGGGGCTTTTTTGTTACCTTCGTTTTTTGATGAATACTACTTGTTGTAAAATATTAATTTCTCTAACAGCTTTGTTTGCAATAGCAAATATTCAAGCTCAGAACTTGGATTCATTATCTGTTATTGATTCAAGATATGATTCTCTTTTAAGGTCAGATGGAGAGGCTTTAAATACTTTGTTTTATAAGCATAAAAATGATGTTTTAATTAATAACTTGGGACCATTTGGTTCTCAATTTTATTACCCCACGACTTTTTTTCTTTATAATAAAAATTTAATTGAAGAGAAAAATGCTCTTAATGAGAAGCTAATTAAGCTTTCTGGATTTAGACCTTATTCTAATATAACTTATATTAATGCAAGCAGAAAAGAACAACAACTATCTATTAAGCATGTACAAGAATTAGGTAAATTACTTTTTTTAGATATTGATTTTTTGAAATCAAGTTCTCCTGGTGCTTATCGTAATCAGGAGGCTAATAGAACTTTTCTATTAGGAACAATGAGGTATAAATCTAAAAAAGGGAATTATGACCTTACCTTCTCTTCAAAAATTGCTCGTGATTTTTATCAAGAAAACGGTGGAGTAAATAATATTGAAGATTATGAATCAGGTCTTTATGATGATGAAATTAGTTATCCAGTTAATTTATACAATTCTAATGCATTTAATAAAAGATACGAATATGGACTAGCTCAGCGCTTAGATATATTCAAAGTTAAATCTGATTCCATAAGAAGTAATGTGGTTTACATTAAACATAACATTACTTATTCTACTCAACAAAAAGTGTTTTTTGATGAAGATCCTTTATCAAGTATTTATAGTGCTATTTATATTGATTCGTCATCAACTGTTGATTCAATTTATAATAATAATTTAAGTAATACTGCTTTTCTCGGTTATAAAGGTGATAATTTTTCTGTTGAGTTATTTGGCCAATATGATCTTAATGAATATGAGCAGAGTTTTGGAATTGATACTTCGTTTAACAATATTTATACAGGTATTGGTTCTTCATTTACTAAAGGTAGACTTAATTTTGATTACATTTTTAAATACGGAGTTAGTGGATATGTTCAGGGAGATTTGGAATCAGAACTCTTCTTATCTTACAATAAAGAGAAATATAATATAGATTGTGATTTTACTTATTTTTTAAATGAACCAGGGGTGAAGTTTAAGAATTATTCATCAAATCATTTTGCTTGGAACAATTCATCGTTAAATAAGCAATCCGTATTTGGAGTTGATCTTAATTTTAAGTTGAAAAAGATGCAAATAGACTTTAGGGTGGCTACAAAGGTACTGACAAACACTCTTTATTATGATAGTTTGGCAATGGCAAGTCAGGATAATGGAAGTTCATCTATATCGTCTTTTTCGTTAGCTAAAGATTATAGGTTATTAAATTTTCATTTTAGATCGGCTTTGATTTATCAATTGACATCAGATGAATTGTTATTTCCTTTACCAGATATTACAGGAAGGCAGTTGTTGTATTATCAAAAGAATATATTTAAGGGAGCTATGAAGCTTCAAGTAGGTATAGGTTTATCTTATTCTTCAAATTATTTTGGATATTCTTACATGCCTGCTATAAATGAATTTACAGTACAAGGGGGAGGAGCACAAATTGGTTCTTATCCAAAAGTTGATGTATTTGTTAATACTCATTTAAAACGAGCTCAAATATTTTTAAAGTATGAGCATGTTAATTCTGGCAGTAATTTACAAAACTCTTATATAGCTCCTGGTTATCCTTCAATGGGAAAATCATTAAAATTTGGTGTTTCTTGGAATATGTTTGATTAGTTATTTGTATTACTTTCTAAGGCATCTAAAAACTTTTTCGCAGTAACATCATTTGGGTTCAATGATATGGATTTTTCCATATTTACTTTACAGTTGATCATATCGTTTAAATAGTAATAGCTTACTCCTCTTAGTGTGTATGCATCGGAATAACCTCCAATTTTATTTACAGCAAGATCAAAGTATTCAATAGCTTTATTGTATTTTTTCTCTTTTAGATATTGTTCTCCTATAATTTTAGCAGATACACCGATATCATTGTCATTTTCTGGGTGATTGTTTGTTATTACTTTTTGAAAATATTGACATGCTTCCTGAATGTTTTGGTTAGCCATTAGAATGTGTGCTTCTATATAGGAAATTCTTGACTCTATATATGTGCTATTTGATTGATAGGTAATGTGAGAATTGTTATGGGTTATTGTATTGTCTCCAGAACTAATTGAGACTCTATTCTTCTGATATTTAGTAAATAAATCTTTTAAGTTGCGTAATGCACTAGTTTTAGAATGGACAATATCATTTTGTCGTTCAACATTGTAATCGTATTCAATAATTGGAGTATTTAACGTATTGTAATTTTTATTCGTATTTAGATTTGTACCTATATAATAAGATAGTACTTCTTTAGGTGTGTATAGATTACTGCTGTATAAATCTGCTGCTATTTCTTCTGTTTTGAAATTTTGAACTATTTGATCATAATCTATTTTTACGGGTGTATTTGAAGACATTATAAATAAATTTTTACGGATCAAAAACATTTCAGAATAAGGAAATACCGATTTTGCTGTAGATAAAATAGTATTGAAATGTTTATTAGGTATTTCTGTAGTTATCCATTGAATAAAAATGCCATTTTCAGCTAAATGATCTTTACAAATTTCATAGTACTCTTTAGAAAGCATAGTAGTATTGGACTTGTTAAGTATACTGAACTTTCCATCAGAAGAAATAACATCATATTTTTTATTTGAATAACTCAAGTAGGATAATATATCGTCTATATAGATTTCAACTTTAGGATTCCTTTTTACATCGGCATTAACAGATTTGAAATGATCAACAGCATCTAATACGCTAGGAACTATATCTACCACATCAATGTGTTCTACTCCTTTATGTTTTAAAATAGAACCAACTGTACTTCCACTGGCTAAACCTACAGCTAATACATTTTTTATTGGTTTTTTAGTAAAAAATGGAAGATGAGCAATGGTACTTTCTTTTGCTTTAAATGCTTCTGAAGCGATAGTAACACCATCGATACTAAGTGACTTGGCTGTCCCGTATTTATTGTAAACTTTTACGGTAGCCATTACTCCTTCTTTATAGAAGATGGGGGTTTTATCGTATTGTTCTTCACTCAGGTTTTCTAATTGAAGTAGGATGTCGCTAGATTTAGTTTGGTGTAAGGTGAATCCAAATGAACCTGCAAAGAAGATTAGAAGTATTATTTTTTTCGAATATCCTGAATTATATGTGAAGTATAGTGCTATTATAATATTTAATCCTGCAAAAAAATAGAGGGTAGTTTTAATACTTCCTAGAAGAGGAATAAATAAAAAAATAGGAATTAATGCACCTAAAATACTTCCTAGTGTATTAACTACATAAACCTTACTAATGGCTACGCCTGATTTAATTTTTTTATGTTGAAAGTAGATGTCTGATAACAAAGGGAATGTCATTCCCATTAGAATAGCTGGAAGTAAAAAAACGATTAAAGAAAAGGTGAGGTTCAAACCTACATCTTGATACCATAAAGCGGTATTGCTCTCATTTTGTAAGAACCAATTTGCAAAAGTTTTTGAATATGAAAAAGAGTAAAAAAGATAAATAATGATTACAGCACTAATGGATAATAGGTATTGTAAAATTCCAACTAGGAGTTGTTTGTTGATGATCTTTTTGAAATAAGACATTGAAATTGAACCAATGGAAATTCCTACTAAGAAAATGAACAAAATAATGGAAAAGGTATAAGTACTATTGTTTAAGATATAATTCAGGCATCTAATCCATAATACTTCATAAGATATGGCTATAAACCCTGTTAAAAAGAGGTGATCAAAATAGCTTTTGCGAGTTTATGGTTTTCATCTTTACTTGGAGTTTCAGTATCAATTTGATTTTCTTTTAGACTATTTACTTTCTCTTTTAATGTTATTAGTATTGCGATAGAACCTATTACTAAATTTAAAATAACAGCAATAACTAAAGATCCATTAACTCCTAAATACTTAATAAAATAGAACCCAGTAACGAAAGATGCTATGGCACCACCTAAAGCATTTATGGCATAAAACTGACTAGTTGTTTTTCTGAAATTTTTATCACTTTTTGAGAAATAGTTAATGAGTAGTGGTAAAGTCGCTCCCATTGCAATTGTTGGTACTCCAAGTAAGCAGAACGTAAGAATAATATTGACGATTAATTTGAGGTAGTTGAAATGGACTGATGGGGCACCAAAAAAGGAAAATAGAAACTTAGTGTGAGGTAAAACAAGGAGTAATATAAGACCAAATAGGCCTATTAATACTTCAAGGTATCCATAATAGCGTAATTCATTTTTGATTCTTTTCTTTTCTAGATTCCTACCTATCCACCATGACCCAAGTAATAAACCAAACATGAATGCAGCAACAATAATACTTACTGATACGATGCTGCTACCTAGTAACAACTTAAATTGGCGTGACCATAAAACTTGATATATTAACCCAGAGAATCCAGAGAAAAAAAATAATAAGATAATTAGTAATTTTTTAATAGATATCTTTTTTGACATTAGATGGGCTTAACTTGTTATGTTTTCTGCTTTTTCTTTTTAGCTGCAGGAAATAAAATATTATTTAATATTAATCGGTAACCAGCAGAATTGGGGTGAAGGTTTAAATCTGTAGGTGGGTCATTTACCATGTGTTGATAGTCTGCGGGGTCATGACCTCCATAAAAAGTCCAAGTACCTTTACCCATTTCACCATGAATGTATTTAGCAGAATTTAGGGATTTGTTTTCTCCCATTATCAAAACATTAGATTTTAAAAATTGTTTGTTGTACCCTGTTGTTTGACCATAAAATCCGTTTACTATACTCGTGTGATTTTGGCAAAGCATTGTTGGAACTATATCCCATTTAGCAGAGAAATCGAATAGGGTGAAATTATCTATTTTTTTAGGTGTTTTAGCATGAATAGGTGTTGCATCTATATTGGAAAACTCATATTCCATAGGGTTTGTTTTTAACGTAAAGTCTTTAAAGGCAAAACTTTTGCTATAGTCTAATTGAGCATTGTAGTTTGGCGTTGTTCCATCTCCATCAAACATGGATTCACAAATGTCAAGTCCTTCTGAAGCTAAAGCAATATCTAGAGCATCTGTTCCAGAACACATTGCAAACAGAAAACCTCCACCAAAAGTGAAGTCTTTAATGTTTTTTGCAACGGCCAATTTTAATTGAGATACTTTATTGAACCCCAGTCTAGAAGCTGTTTCTTCATTGTAACGAACTTGTTCTCTATACCAAGCTGCATTTTTGTAATGGCTGTAAAATTTTCCATATTGTCCAGTAAAGTCTTCGTGGTGCAAATGAAGCCAATCATATTTCGGTAGAAGACCTTCAATAATTTCATCATCGTAAACAACATCATAAGGTATTTCTGCATATTTTAAAACAAGTGTAACAGCATCATCCCAAGGTTGTTTGTTTTTTGGGGAGTAAACAGCAATTTTTGGTTGTTTTTCTAGTTTTACTACATCCATATTGATTTCAGGATCGGCTATTTCTGAAAGTATTGCCGTAGACTTTACATTGGCAATTACTTCAAATGAAACCCCTCGAATAATTAATTCTTCTTCAATAGTTTTAATGTGTTTAATCATAAAGCTACCGCCTCGATAATTTAATAACCAGTCTATTTCTACATCATTTTGTAAAACCCAATAAGCAACTCCATAGGCTTTTAAGTGGTTTTTTTGAGTATTATCCATTGGGATAAGAAGGTAAGTAGCACTTACGTTTAGAGAGACTAAAAATATGAGTATGAGAAAGAATAATTTTTTCATGTGTTTAAAGTTACGAATTAAACGTTGTTCAGTTCTTATTAGAAAGGAGCATCGTCATCATCGTCATCAACTCCATAATTAAAGTTATCGATATCGTTCATTTTTGATGGCAGGGTTGGAGAGTCGAAATCATCACCAATAGGCATGGTAGCATTGTCGAAATCACCAAAGTCGTTAGTTCCTTGTTCAAAATCTTGGAATTTCGCTAATTGGTTAACGAATTTCAGTTTAACATCACCAACAGAGCCATTTCTGTGTTTTGCAATGATAATGGTTGCCATTCCTTGTGTAGAGTTTCCGTCTTCATCTTCTGTTAAGCCATAATATTCTGCCCTATGAATAAACTGAACCATATCAGCATCTTGCTCAATAGAACCAGATTCCCTTAAATCGGATAGTTGTGGTCTTTTATCTCCACCTCTTGTTTCAACCGCTCTACTTAACTGAGATAATGCTAAAACAGGTATACTTAATTCTTTGGCGATACTTTTTAAAGATCTAGAAATCATACTAATTTCTTGTTCTCTATTCCCTTTGGTATCTCCACTACCACTCATTAATTGAAGGTAATCGATAATAAGTAGTTGAATGTTGTGTTGTGCCTTTAATCTTCTCGCTTTTGCTCTTAATTCAAAAACAGAAAGACCTGCAGTATCATCAATAAAAATTGGTGCTTCGGCTAATCCTGAAATTTTTGTGTGTATTTGTTGAATTTCATCGTTACGTAAATTACCACTTCTTAATTTTTCTGAAGAGATTTCAGATTCTGCAGAAACCAATCTTGTAACCAATTGTACAGAAGACATCTCTAGAGAGAAAAATGCAATTGGCATACCAAAATCCACAGCAGCATTTCTGGCTAAAGAAAGTACATATGAGGTTTTTCCCATTGCAGGTCGTGCTGCAATAATAACTAAATCTGAAGGTTGCCAACCAGAAGTAACTCTATCTAGAGCAGTAAATCCAGAAGGAACTCCAATTACACCGCTTTCTTGGTTTTTTGCTTCTTCAATTTGTTTGATTGATTCTCTAATCAAATCAGACATTGATTCATAGTTTTTTCTAATGTTACCTTCTGCAACAGAGAATAAACTTGTCTCGGCTTTATCTAATAATGAAAATACATCGGTTGTTTCATCATAAGCGTCAGTAATAATTTCAGAAGAAATTCTGATAAGTTCTCGCTGAATGTATTTTTGAGCAATTATTCTTGCGTGAAATTCAATGTTTGCAGCCGATGCTACACGGTTTGTTAATTGTGTAATAAAATATGGTCCACCAATTAAATCGAGTTCTCCTCGTTTTTTTAATTCATGTGTTACAGTAAGGATATCAACAGGTTCTGATCGTTGAAAGAGATCTTGAATTGCTGCGAATATTTTTTTGTGTGTTTCTTTGTAAAAACTTTTTGGTTGTAAAATGTCTATGGCAGTATTAACTGCTTCTTTTTCTAACATTAAAGCACCTAAGACAGCTTCTTCTAAATCTACCGCCTGAGGAGGTAGTTTTCCATGCTCTAGTGGTATAGCAGGAAGTGAGGCTTTTGTTCTTTTTCTAGTAGATGTTTTCTTTGTTTCAGACATAATCCAAAATTACAAAATAGTGGTTTAGGTGTTAGCGTATATCGCTAGAATAATCTATTCTAGTTATTAAACGAATTTAATGACTTAATGTTTAGAGGGTTAATGGATTATTAACAGGTTTTTAACCGCTTGTTAACAGGTTTGTTAAAGGTTGCTATAAAAAACTTAATTTTAAGTTGTGAAACGCTTGTTGTTACTATATGTTACGGTTTTTTTTATTTGTTCTTGTTCAAAGGATAGTGATGAATTAAAGCCTACTCTTGTCATTAACTCACCAACTCACCTTCAAGAAGTAAATGGTGTTGATACTGTTCAGGTTATAGCTACAGTTAGTGATGATAAGAATATTGATTTTGTGAGTGTTTCATTAAGGGATGAGAATGATATTCCTGTATTATCAACAATTACAAAAACTCCAAATACTAAAGATTATGAATTAAATGTGTTGTACTTTTTTGATGATATTCATTTGCCATCTGGGCAGTATGATATGAGAATTAGCGCATCTGATGGTGAAAATACAACTACCAAATATGTTCAAATATTATTAAATGAAACACCTATAAATAGGTCTGGAACATTTGTTATAAGTAATACAGGGAGCGTTTCTGATATTTATTTTTTAGATAATGCTTTTGGAGGAACATTTTATACAACTGTTACGGGAGATTATTTGGGTGGGGCTGTTAATTCTTTTGATCAACAATTATTACATGCATCAAGTGGGTCATTACCAGGTGCTAATATTCATTCGATTAATTTACAATCAGGGGTAGGTTTGTGGAATATTCCGATTTCAAGTTCACCTCCACTTCCATATTATAATAGTTTTATGTACGAGAATAGGACACTTTATTTGGGGAAAGATCAGGGTGGAGTTGATGGTTATGGGAGTAATGGTGTAGGAAGTTATAATGGGTCTGTTTTAAGTGGATTTCAAGTTGGTGCTATGTTGTTGTACGACAATGTTTTGGTAACGGAACAGCAGTCTGTTTCTAGTAATGCAGTTCAACTTATTCCATATTGGTTGGCTTCTGGATTTCCAACTAACATCAATGCTACTTTTACTCCAGGTGAGGATGTGTTGGAAATGTTTACCAAGACAAGTAGTGAAATTGTTGTTTTTAGTAATGATGTTGGATTGAATGGAAACTTAACTTATACCAAATTAATTTCATAAAACGTTATATTTTGTGTATTTTTAAGGTATGGGAAAAGTATTTGAAATCACGATTAAAGAGAGTTTATCAGCGTTGAAATTGCAACGAAAAAGAGAAAAAAGTCAAA
>CAJQOH010000026.1 GCA_905479915.1 uncultured Flavobacteriales bacterium | reverse complement strand
TTAGAAATAAGATTGTTAGCCGTGTGTTTGCAGTAGTCAAAAGAGGAACTCCATATGTCAGGGTAGCTAACTACAATTGAGTTTTTCTTTTCATTTGAAATTTTTATTGGAAAAGGTTTGTTTTAATCATAGAATTCCCCTATATTAGGTGTTTCTGGAAGGCTTGGAATGGAAAAATTGGTTAATTATAGAAAAAGTGTTGAGCCTTTTTTTGGAGGAGGTTTGAATCTGTATCTAAATCCTTCTGATATTTATAGTACGCAAAAAAGTATATGTTTTACAGTTTATAAAAGTAGGAATCAAACAATTGTTGAGTGGGATCCATATCCAATTCAAAATACTTCTTATCAAGAAACTATTATATTTCAGTTAGGCTTCATGATTCAATTTTATAGCATCAAAAAAAATGCATATTTCTATTAAAGGCGGAGGTTATTTTTTAATTAGTTGTCGCCTGTTTTTTGCAGTTAATACAATTTAAAAAGTTAGTAATTTTTATTGTTTCAGTATAATTAAAGTATTGTGTCCCTTTGCTGCTTTTTACATACTTATTTCTCTATTTTAACATTCTTTAATAAGCTCTATTTAAGTCAGTATTATTATGGGTTACACGCTTTATTTATAGTGTATTTGTCTTGTGTTTTAAATTTTTAAAAGTCAGTAACTGTTAATAGTTTGCTTGACATTTTTTTTATTCCACTATAAGTTTGTTTAGAATTTTAAAACGTATTTCATGGAGGCATTCATCATTATTTTATTAACGATAACAATTATAGTTTTAAGCCTGTTGTTATTGAAGTTTAGGAAAAGAACTACTTCAATGTTAAAAGAGGTAATTAATAAGATGAATTACCTTAACTTTAAAATAGATAAATTGGAAAGTGTACAAGAGGGAGATGAAAATATTGAAGAAGAAACCGTTAGCATTAGTGAGCGACTGTTAAATGTGATGGATAATCAGTGTAGAGTTAAATAATATGAAACGAATCAAGAAAATATTCAAAATACTATTTAAATCAATGCTTGGATTTATAGTCTTTGTAGGGCTCTATTTGTTGTCTTCAGTTGCATGTAAATATATAACTGTAAACAATGATTATAAGGTTCCAAAGGAGGGGGTAGAAGTGTTTATTGTTTCTAATGGAGTGCACGCAGATATTTGTTTTCCTTTAATGAAAGAAGATAATTTGTGGAACTTTTATTTTAATGTAGAAAGTTTTAAAACACTCCGAAATAAGCCTGAATACATTTCATTTGGATGGGGAGATAAAGGTTTTTATTTAGATACTCCAACTTGGGCAGATTTAACAGCTAAAACTGCATTGAATGCTGCCTTATTGCCTTCCAAAACAGCTATTCATGTTTCTTATTTAGAATATAAACCTAGATTGTCAGAAAAAGTGAAGTCATTGATTGTTTCTAAATCAACGTTTAAGAAAATGCAGAAATATATTATTTCATATGTTAAACTTCAGAAAGATAAACCAATGTTGATAGATTGTTGTCGTTATCCTAATGCTCATGATAATTTTTATGAAGCAAACGGCAGTTACCATTTGTTTAGAACTTGTAATGTCTGGACCAATCAAGTTTTAATAAATGCAGGAGTTAAAACAGCAATATGGACACCTTTTGATTCGGGTATATTGGATCAGTTTGATTAAATAATGACAATCGTAAATAAATATTACAAGAGTTTTGTGTTAATGGCAGTCTTTGTTATTACTGCTATAGCTTTATATTTTTTAGATCCTATTGCACAAGATTTGGCGTACCATCGTTTTTCAGATTGTAGAGTGTATTTTGGAGTTCCACATTTTATGGATGTAATGAGCAACATTCCTTTTTTAATTGTTGGATATATTGGAATTAGATTATCTCGTAAAGCTTTTAAAAAAGAGACTATGGCTTATTTTTTAATGGTTTTTGTATTGTTTATAGGTGTTTTTTTTACTGGAATAGGTTCAGCGTTTTACCATTATGAACCCAATAACTTTACATTGATCTTTGACCGTTTGCCAATGACATTGGTCTTTACTGCTTTTTTTGGATTAATTATTTACGATTATGTTGATAAACGAGTGGGTGCTTGGTCTTTTTATGGTTTGTTTACAGTGGGTATTTATAGTATTTTCTATTGGTATTATACTGAAATAATTGGGGCAGGAGATTTAAGATTGTATGCATTTATTCAGTTTTTTCCAGTGTTGGCAGTACCGTTAATATTGCTATTTTATAAAAGCACCCAGTTGTATACTAAGCAATTAATGGTTGTTTTTGTAGCTTATACTCTAGCAAAACTCTGTGAGCATTTTGATGTGCAAATTTTTCAAGTTTTAACGGTAGTAAGTGGTCATACGATTAAACATTTGTTCAGTGCTTTAGCTGTTTATTTTATTTATAACATTTATAAGGAGAGAATAGTTTGAGTTCAATTAACTTTGCTTTTATAAATGATAAGTTATGCATGTAAGTTTTTGGGAGCAAGAGTCGTTTTATAATGATATAGATTATGCGATTATAGGTAGTGGAATTGTAGGCCTTTCTGCAGCAGTTGAGTTGAAAAATAAATACCCAAATGCAAAAGTAGTTGTATTGGAAAAAGGTTTTTTGCCAAGTGGAGCAAGTACTAAAAATGCGGGGTTTGCTTGTTTTGGTTCACCAACTGAAATTTTAGATGATTTATCTAGTATGTCTGAAGCAGAGGTGTTTGCTATGGTGGAAAAACGATGGAAAGGATTATTGAATTTAAAGGCACTATTAGGCGAAGAGAATTTGGGTTATGAAGCTTTAGGGAGTTGTGAGCTTTTTACTAAAAATGATGAACAGATCTATGAGGAAACAATTCAGCAATTAGATTACCTCAATCAGTTTTTGAAGCCAATTTTTGGAGCACCTGTTTTTGAAGTTAAAGATGAGCTTATTAATGAATTTGGATTTGATAATATATCCCATATTATAGCGAATAAATTTGAGGGCCAGATTGATACCGGTAAAGCATTGAAATCATTGTTAAAATTAGCTAAAGATAAAGGTGTAGAAGTTCTGAATGGGGTTAATGTAGAGGCTGTAAATCAAAAAGAAAATAAAGTAGCCATTACTTTAAAGGAGTTTGAGATTGAAGCAGCTAATGTTTTGGTAGCTACGAATGGTTTTGCAAAACAAATTTTATCCGATTTAAATGTGGAGCCTGCAAGAGCTCAAGTGTTAATTACAGAGCCTATAGAAGGATTAAAGCTAAAGGGTACTTTTCATTATGAACAGGGCTATTACTACTTTAGAAATGTAGGAGATAGAGTATTGTTTGGTGGAGGAAGAAACTTGGCTTTTAAAGAAGAGAATACAGCTGAATTTGGATTGACCTCTACAATTCAAAATAAACTTGATGAATTGTTAAAGCATGTAATCCTCCCATATAAAAAAGGGGTGAAGGTAGAATTGCGTTGGGCAGGAGTGATGGGAGTTGGTGATACAAAAACAACTATAGTCAAGCAATTGGATGAAAATATTTATTGTGCTGTTAGAATGGGAGGGATGGGTGTAGCTATCGGTTCTTTAATTGGGAAAGAGGCAGTGGAATTTTTTTAGTTTTAATTCTGTATCTTTTTTAGATAAGTGCATTATAAGAGTAGGAGAACAATAAAAAATCAATTTTTTCTGTTCTTTAATTAACGTTCTTATAAATCCTTAAACACTTATCACTATGAAAAAACTAATTTACACATTGGTTGTAGTAGTTTGCTTTAGCCTTGCTTCTCAAGCAAAAACAACCACCGAAACGACTACTGTACTTTTTAATACAGCAAAACACGAACTAACAAAAAAAGCATCTAAAAAATTAGATCAATTCCTTAAACAATATCATAATAATCCTGATTATGAAGTTACTATCGAGGGGCACACAGATAGTAGAGGAAATATCGAGTATAACAAACAATTGTCGCTTAACAGAGCGGAAGAAGTCAAACAATTTTTAATTGGAAAAGGCATCGATGAAAATAGAATTGCTTTTAATTATAAAGGGGAACTTGATCCTGAAAAGCCAAACGTAAATGATAAAAATATGGAAGCCAATAGAAGGGTGGAAGTAACTTTTACTACTTATAATTTTGAGAGTATAGAAGAGTTGGAGTTGGCACTTAATCCTAATAAAACTAACAGTTATGTTATTAATCCTTCGTTAGAAAATTTGATAAAAGGTAAAAAAGGGGTTAAAGTATTAGTGCCTGAAAATTCTTTTACTTACGAAGATGGAACTGTAGTGACAGAAGATATAAAATTCGAATTAACAGAGTCTTTAGAGTTTAAAGATTTTATTTCTTCAGGACTCTTAACTAAAAGTGCGGACAATATATTAGAGACCGGTGGGATGATAAAGATTGAAGCAGAAACTGTTACTGGAAAACCAGTTAAAATACAGTCGGGTAAAGATATGCTTGTTGCAATTCCAAATAAGAATAGAAAGGATAATATGGAGGTGTTTACTTCTAATGCTGGTGATGATTGGGCAACTACCAATCAGCCTATTACAAGAAAAGTAACATATGCTAAATATGGTTCTTTTCCCGTAATGCAAAACAATAATATAAAATTACCTGAATTTAAATATGACAAAGAGAAGCCAGTAGCACCAGTTTCTCCAAAAAAGGTTAGAGAGCCTCATGAACCTAAAAAATCTGGTTATTTAAGACATATTCCTTGGTATAAGTTTAATAAAGATGAAAAAAGAGCATCACAGCAAAAACAGTATGAAAAAGCTTTAGATCGTTATGATGTTCGTGTTGAGCGATATGATAAAAATGTAGAAAGGTATAATGATAAAATGGAGCTGTATAAGAGTGCGCAAAGTGATTATTTAGTATCAATTGATTGCTGGGAAGAAGAAAAGATAATTGCCAGAAACGAATTTAAAAAGACTCCTCTTTATCAAAAGGCACTTAAAAAACATGACGCCATTTATGAAGTGAACTTGACGAAACATAAAAAGAGAGTAGAAGCGTGGCGTAAGGCTCAAACTGAAAGAGCAGATAAAAGAGGAAGGGAGATGGATAAGTTAGGAATTACGAATGCTCAAGAGATGAATAATTATGTATTCGCCTTTAATCAATTGAGTTGGATTAATGTAGATCGGTTCTATCATATGAAAGAAAAGGATAAGCAGATGATTGTTATGAAGACGGATGAAATAAAGGATGAACGAGTATTGATTCTGTTTAAAAACATAGGAAGTATGTTAAGTATGAGCCTAAATGTAGAAACTAAAGAATATGTACAGACAGGTTTTCCAAAAAAAGAAGAAGCTGTAATATTTGCTTATAAAGTAGAAAATGGTAAACCTATGATTTGTTATAGAGAGATAGATGGTTCAACTGATTATCATTTGGATTATATGGAAACTACATTTTCCGAAATAAAAGGAATACTTAGTCAGTTTGATGAAAAAAAGAGAGGGTAGCGAAGTAGGAGAATACTTTTTGTATTCAAAGGCGGGTCCAAGTTATGTAAATAGCTTGGACTTTTTTATGAATTTAAACAAACGGAATAAAGGAATTGATGATTAAATTTGAGTTCTAATTAAAGAAATAAATTTTGATGAATATTACTGAAGTTGTCAGCAAGGAACTGAATATCTCTAAATCAAGTATAGAAAAGGTTCTGGAGTTGTTTGCTGCAGGAGGGACTGTGCCTTTTGTTGCTAGATATAGAAAAGAAGCAACAGGAAATCTAGATGAAGTTGAGCTAATCAAAATTAAAGACAGACAAGCTTATTGGGAAGGTTTTGTAAAACGAAAAGAAACAATATTACAATCAATTGATGCTCAAGGTAAATTAACCCCAGAATTGACGTCAAAAATTAAGGCAGTTATGCTATTGTCGGAGTTAGAAGACCTTTATTTACCTTATAAACAGAAGCGCAAAACAAAAGGCGAAAAAGCCATAGAGCAAGGATTAAAGCCTTTGGCAATTTATATTCAAAAGAATAGAAGTGCTGATTCTATTGAGGATAAAGCCTTATCTTTTGTAAAGGGAGGTGTTGAAGATGAAAAACAAGCTTTAGAAGGTGCGGTTAATATCTTAGCAGAATGGATTGCTGAAGATAAGTGGGTTAGAGATCAATTGAGAAATCAATTTCAAAAATTTGCAGTAGCAAGCTCTAAAGTAAAAAGAGGAAAGAAAGAAGAGGGAGAGAAATATAAAGACTATTTCGATTTTTTGGAAAAAGCTCAGCGAATGGCATCGCATCGAATTTTGGCACTTTTTAGAGCAGAGAAAGAGGGTGTTCTGGCTTTTAGTGTTGATGTAGACGAGGAAAAAGCCATTCAAAATATCCATCATAAAATAAGTAGAAACTACGCTTCTAATCTTTATGTGGATAAGGCTGTTGCTGAATCTTATAAAAGAATTTTACAGCCAAATTTTGAATCAGAAATAAAGAAAGAACTCAAAGAAAAAGCTGATGTAGATTCTATTAGTGTTTTTGCAGAAAACCTAAAACAATTGCTGTTGCAATCTCCTTTAGGAGCAAAAAATATATTGGCAATAGATCCAGGTTTTAGAACCGGATGTAAAGTGGCTGTTTTAAATCGAAATGGAGACTTTACTGAAAATACGAGTATTTTTCCTCACCCTCCACAAAATAGAGCAGAAGAAACAAGGAAGACATTAACACATCTAGTTCAAAAAAATAAGATTGAAGCAATTGCAGTGGGTAATGGTACTGCAGGTTTAGAAACAGAAAAATTGTGTAGAGATTTATTTAAAGATTCGGATATTCAGGTGTTTTCAGTTAATGAAGCTGGAGCAAGTGTTTACTCTGCTTCAGAAATTGCACGAGATGAATTTCCAGAATTAGACTTAACTGTGCGTGGTGCTATTTCTATAGGTAGGAGGTTGATTGATCCTTTAGCGGAGTTGGTTAAGATAGATGCAAAATCTATAGGGGTTGGACAATATCAGCATGATGTTAACCAGCCGTTATTGAAACAAAAGTTGAATGAGGTGGTTGCTTCATGTGTTAATCATGTTGGGGTAGAATTGAATACAGCGTCTTATCCAATTTTATCTCATGTGAGCGGTTTAGGAACAACTTTGGCAAAGAATATTGTATCCTATCGAGAAGAGAATGGTGATTTTACTGAGCGAAAGCAACTGCTTAAAGTTCCTAAAATGGGGAAGAGAACTTATGAGCAAGCAGCTGGCTTTTTAAGAATAGAAAAAGGAGTTAATCCATTGGACAATACTATTGTTCATCCTGAATCATATAAAATTGTTTCGGAATTGTTAAAACTAAATAATTCTAAAATTGAAGCTATTATCGGAAAGGAGTCTATTCGTACTGAAACAATTCAAGCATTGAAAGAGAAGTATGATAAGTATACGATTGATTTTATTGTTAAAGAATTGCAGAAGCCAACAATTGATCCCAGAGAACCATTAGAAGAAACAGCCTATAATAGCATTGATAGTATTGAAGATTTGCAAGCAGGAATGAAATTGACAGGAACAATAAATAACATTACCAATTTTGGTGCTTTTGTAAATATTGGGATAAAAGAATCTGGATTGGTTCATATTTCAGAGATATCAAACACATTTGTATCTAATATTCAGGATGTTGTAAAATTAAATCAGCAAGTAGATGTAAAGGTGCTTTCGGTAGATTTATCTCGAAAACGCGTGCAATTAAGTATGAAAAAATAATGCTTGAAGTTTGTAGTTTGGGGGTGGGAGTTTTCCCGTCATTTCTGAGCTTAGAAAAAGTAGGGCCAATAACTAATGGATTGTACTTTTTCAAATATCTGTAATCTGGAAAAATAAAAAACTAGTTACTAGCAACTATAAACTATAAACTAATAACTAACAGCTACCTTTGCGATTCTAAAAGTACTCATGAATATGAAATTTGGAACCTTAGCGTTAAATGATCCGATATTAAAAGCTTTGCAGCAGCTGAATTACTCAGTGCCTACGCCAATACAAGAAAAGGCTGTTCCTTTAATTTTGGCGAGAAAAGATGTAATTGCTTCTGCTCAAACTGGAACTGGTAAAACTGCTGCTTTTGCATTGCCTATTCTTCAGATTTTATTTGCTGATCAAGATTTCGTTAAAAGAGGAAAAAATGTTAGGGCATTAATCATTAGTCCAACTAGAGAACTTGCCGAACAGATTGATGAAGCGTTTAAAGCTTACGGTAAATACACTAATTTGAGAAGCACCGCTATCTATGGAGGAGTTTCTATTGATCCTCAAATTCAGCAATTGAATAAAGGGGTAGATATATTAATTGCTACTCCAGGAAGGTTGTTGGATTTGGCCAAACAAAATTATGCTCGCTTGGGTAATGTTGAGGTTATGGTTTTAGATGAAGCAGATATGCTATTGGATATGGGGTTTATTGATGATATCATGAAAATCAATAAGCTGTGTGCAGATTTTAAACAGTCGTTATTGTTTTCTGCTACGATGCCATTAAAAGTGTTGGGGTTAGCCAATTCAATTTTAAGAAGCCCTGAAAGAGTTGAGGTGGAGCAAGTGTCATCTCCGGCAAAAGGAGTAAATCAGCATTTGTATTATGTGCCTATTGGTAAGAAGATGGAATTGTGTTTGCATTTGCTTAGAAACACCATAAAAGGAAATATCATCATCTTTAGAAGAACAAAGTTTGGGGTAGAAAAGCTTCAAAAATCGTTAACTAAAAATGGATATGATGTTGATACCATTCATGGAGATAAATCACAAGCAGCAAGGCAGGAAGCTTTAAATAGGTTTAAAGCTGGAGAGGTGAATGTTTTGATTGCAACAGATGTTGCTGCTAGAGGAATAGATATCGATAATTTAGATGCGGTAGTTAATTTTGACTTGCCAAATGTTCCAGAATCTTATGTGCATAGAATTGGTAGAACCGGTAGGGCTGGAGAGAAAGGAAGTGCTTATTCATTCTGTTCAGCAGACGAAAGAAATTATGTGATTAGTATTGAAAAACTGACAGAAAAAACGATTAAAGTTGTAGATGAACATCCTTATCCTTTAGATCCGAAAGAAAAACCACAAGTCCATAAAAGGCAGGGTAGTAAATACAAGAAAGGAAGAAAATCTGTTGCTTCTAAAAAGAAGAAAAAGCGTTGGTATTGAATTTATTAATCTCAAGAGTAATTAAAAGTATGTTTTTACTGTATTTGGTTTTGACTTCAGAAAATTAACTGTTAATGGTTGGAAGCTTGAAGTTGGAGGTCAGAAGAAAAACTTCCAACTTCTGTCTTCCAATCGAAAACTAATTCAATCTGAAAATAAATTATAGTTGTTAAAGAAACTTATAGCGCTTTCAGTTCATAGTGGTTTAGTATATTTACATTAGATGAAACAATCAGTATTTAAAATATTGGCAAAACTTAATAAGGTATTGCTGCCTAGTTATACTAAGCAGCGGTTAGATTTGCTAAAGGCCACAAAACTACAAATGGCTATATTTGGTTGGAGAGTTTATGTTACTAAACGTTCGTTAGGTTAAAGGTTCCGTGAAGAAATTACTCTTAATATTATTATTACCAACACTTCTTGTTGCGCAAACTCCAGCGGATAAAGAGTATTACCTTGTTGATGGGTTAATTCTTCAAGATCTAGTGCCTTCAGATAGGCGTTTATTGGATAGTTGTTTGATGGTTTATCATACGTCAAAACAAGATACCGATAAGATTTTTTCATTAAACAATCTGTGTGATTTTATGATTGATGAATCATGGTCTAAGTATCAGTTTGTACAATATGAACTGATAGAGCTTGCATTAGAGAAGTATAAAGAACCCAATGTTGTTAAAGGTTTAGAAGCTTCATTGGCTGTTTCTTTGAATAATTTAGGCTTGTTCTATGAAAATCAAGAAGGGAATATTCCTAAAGCCTTAGAGTTTTATCATAAGGGGTTAAAAATCAATGAAAGAATAAATAATAAGAAAGGCATTGCACTACTCTTAAATAGAACTGGTAATATTTATATGACCCAGGGAGATCAAAAAAGAGCTTTAGCAAATTATCAAAGAAGTATTCAATTGTTGGAAGAAATAGGTCTTGATAGAGAAATGGCTACACCATTAAACAGTATAGGTCTTTATTATGAGGGTGAAGAAGATTATGAATCAGCCTTAAAGTATTTTCTTAAAAGTTTAAAAGTTGATGAAAAGAATAAAAGTGCTCAAGGGATAGGTATGTCTCTAAGTAATATTGGAAGAATGTACTTGAAGTATGAGAATGCTCCTAAGGCATTGAATTATTTTAAAAGAAGTTTAAAAACTTTTGAAGAGTTAGGGGATAAACAGGGAAAAGCAGTGGCATTAGAGAATATTGGGAATGTATACCTTTTTATTGATCAAATTGATAGAGCTTACGAGTTTGCTAATAAAAGTTATGAAGTTTCTAGGCTTATTGGGCATCCTAAAAGAATAGGAACATCAGCAAACTTGATGAGTAAAATATATGAAAAGAAGGGACAAGCGATAAAGGCTCTGGAGATGTATAAGTTATCTATTGAGATGAGGGATAGCGTGAGTAGTGAAAATTCAAAAACAGCTTTAATAAGACAGCAATCAAAGTTTGAATATGAAAGTCAAAAAGCGATAGATGATGCTGTGCACGATAAACAATTGGCAGTAGAGCAAGAGGCAAAAGAGAAGCAAAAGGTAATTACTTATGCGATAGGGTTTGGTTTAAGTTTGGTGGCTGTCTTTTTGATATTTGTATTTAGTCGTTTGCAGATTACGCGTAAGCAAAAAGTACTTATTGAAGATGCTCATGAGGAGTTGTCAGAAAAGAATCAAGAAATACTAGATTCAATTACTTATGCTAAAAGAATTCAGAAAGCGATACTGCCAACACAAGATGTTGTTAAGCAGTATTTAAAAGATTCATTTGTATATTATAAACCAAAAGATATTGTTGCTGGAGATTTTTACTGGATGAAATCATCTGGTGATAAAGTGTTGTTTGCAGCTGCTGATTGTACAGGGCATGGTGTTCCGGGAGCTATGGTGAGTGTAGTTTGTAACAATGCTTTAAATCGATCAATAAAGGAGTATGGATTAGCAGATCCAGGTAAAATTTTAGATAAAACAAGGGAAATTGTTATTGAAGAGTTTAGTGCTGATTCGGATGATGGTAAAGAAGATTATGTAAAAGACGGGATGGATATCGCCTTATGTTCATTAAACGGGACTACGTTGCAATATGCAGGGGCTAATAATCCGTTGTGGATTATTAGAGGTGGAGAAGTGCTAGTAACTAAAGCGAATAAACAGCCAATCGGTAACTTTAGAAGCTCAGAACCTTTTACTACGCATTCTATTGAATTGCAAAAAGATGATACTGTTTATGTTTTTTCTGATGGATATGTTGATCAGTTTGGGGGAGAAAAAGGAAAGAAGTTTATGGCTAAAGCATTCAAAAAATTGCTGTTATCTGTTCAGGGTAAAGCTATGGATGCGCAAAAACAAATACTTAATGATGCTTTTAAGTCATGGAAAGGGGAATTAGAACAGGTTGATGATGTGTGTGTGATTGGGGTGAGGATCTGATTTTAGTGTCATTCAGAACAATGGTTTGCGATAATTCATTATCGTACAAACCGCAGTGAAGAATGATATTCTTTTATATTACTGATTAATAAGTTTAATTCAAACTGGAAGTTCTTGAATGATGAGGTTAAAGATGTTTGATTCAATTACTTAGCAAAGTGTTTTGTAATCTTTTCGCTAGTAGGAGAAGTTGTGCTGTAGAAGTAATCAACCAACTTACCTTCTTTGTTTACTAGGTATTTTTGAAAATTCCATTTTACAGAACTGCCTTTAACTCCATTGTTTTCTTTAAGGGTTAACCATGAATAAAGTGGGTGTTGTTGATCTCCTTTTACATCAGTTTTTTCTGTTATTAGAAATTCAACACCATAATTCTTACTACAAAATGCCTGAATATATTCTGCATTTCCAGGCTCTTGTTTCCCAAATTGATTGCAAGGTACTCCAATGATTACGAGTTCATTTTGGAACTTGTCATGCAGCTCTTGCAGTTCTTTGTATTGTGGAGTAAAACCACATTTTGAAGCCACATTTACAAATAGGATGTGTTTTCCTTTAAAGCTGTTTAAGTCAATACTATTTCCTTCAAGTGAATTGATAGTGATGTCGTATATGCTTTTAAGGTTTGTCATTTCAGTTCTAGTTTCAGTTTGAGCACAAGAGTTAAATAATATAGCTAAGAGTATGGTTAAAGAAAAGAGCTTGATGGAATTCATTTTTTTTCAACCTGCTTTTTAGGAGGCATAGGTCCACGCATGTGAATGACTAAACCATTTAAAAAGTTTCTAAGAATTTGATCTCCACACTCCATGTATTTTGGGTGATCTTCTTTTCTGAATAAAGCTCCAAGTTCACTTTTGGAAATTCTAAAGTCTACTAAGGCACAAATCTTAACAATATCATCGTCTCTTAATTTGTGTGCAACCCTTAGTTTTTTGAATATGTCATTATTTGTTAATCCCATTTTGTAAAAGTAATGTATCACGTACAATTTGGCTAATTTTGAAGTAACTAACACATTGTTTTGATGAAACTTCAGGTAAATGATACATTTTTAAAAGAGCTTCCAGCAGATCCTATAAAGGAGAATACTAGAAGACAAGTGAGTGAAGCATGTTATTCATTTGTTGAACCAACTAAAACTGAAGCCCCAGAAATTGTTCATTTCTCTCCAGAAGTTGCAGGCTTTTTAGGTATTACTGAAGAAGATGCAAGATCAGAAGAGTTTTTGAAAGTATTTACTGGAAATCAAAACATAGAAAATACAAGTCCTTATGCAATGTGTTATGGAGGACACCAGTTTGGCCATTGGGCCGGACAATTAGGAGATGGCCGGGCAATTAATTTGGGAGAAATTGTTCATAATGATAAACAATGGGCAATTCAATTGAAAGGAGCGGGTGCTACTCCATATTCTAGAACTGCAGATGGGTTGGCAGTGTTGAGATCCTCAGTGAGAGAGTACCTTTGCAGTGAAGCCATGTATCATTTGGGAGTTCCAACAACAAGAGCTTTATCGCTTTCCTTATCTGGAGACCAAGTAATGAGAGATGTTTTGTACAATGGCAATCCTGCTTATGAAAAAGGAGCTATTGTTTGTCGTGTTTCACCTTCTTTTTTACGATTTGGGAGTTATGAAATTCTTTCAGCAAGAAAAGATTATAAAACATTAAAAACCCTTGTAGATTATACCATCAAAAACTTTTATTCAGATTTTGAATTGAATAAAGAGGGGTATGTTCAGTTCTTTAAGGCAGTAAGTTTAAAAACCTTAGATATGATTATTCATTGGCAGCGTGTAGGATTTGTGCATGGTGTTATGAATACAGATAACATGTCTATTTTAGGGTTAACGATTGATTATGGGCCTTATGGTTGGTTGGAAGGTTATAGTAAAAGTTGGACACCCAATACTACTGATGCAGAACATAAGAGGTATCAATTTGGACAACAAGGTAATATTGCTTTATGGAATTTATTGAAATTGGCCAATGCCCTTTATCCTTTAATTGAGGATGCAGAACCATTGGAGGAGATTTTAGGCGATTACAAAAAGTTATATGCCGGTAAATACTTAGGTATGATGAAAGCTAAGTTAGGGTTGGAGTTAGATGATGAGAACGATTTAAAGCTGATACAAGATTTAGAGACTGTTTTAAGAAAGACTGAAACTGATATGACCATTTTCTTTAGAAACTTGAGTAATGTATCTAAAAGCTTGGTTGTTCCAGGGAATGATGAGTTATCATTTTTAGCTGAGGTAAAGGATGCTTTCTATAAGCCAGATGAATTAAAGGGAGAGGTGCTTTTCTTTTGGAAGGACTGGATGACACGTTATATTAAAAGGCTCGAAAAAGAAACGAATTCTGATACAGAACGAAAGCATGTTATGGATACGATTAATCCTAAATATGTTTTAAGAAACTATATGGCTCAAGTGGCCATTGATGCTGCTGATAAAGGTGATTATTCTATTGTAGAAGAATTGTTCAATCTATTGAAGAAGCCTTATGATGAGCAATCAGAAGCAGAAAAATGGTTTGTTAAACGACCAGAATGGGCAAGGACAAAAGTAGGATGTTCAATTCTTTCTTGTAGTTCGTAACCGAATGCCTTACCCGCGAAGGCGGGTAACCAGACACAGTAAAATTCTATTTTTAATTAGGGTGTTTTAACAGGCTATTCGCTATATCTTTTCTTTTATTCATTGAGAAAATGTACAAAACGGACTCAATGAATAAAGGAAAAGGATGTCGCTTCTATCCTTAACACAAAAAACTAGATTCCCGAGAAATCTCGAACCCAGAAAAAAGATAAACTACGTCATTGCGATGAATGAAGCGTAGCGTAATGAGGAAGCAATCTCACTATATTTGCGAGATTGCTTCTCGCTTTTGTTCTCACAAAACGCTCGCAATAACGGACTAAATTTAAAACCCATGTAAATCAATATCAGAAGTATCAACAATCTCCACTTGTTTTTTCATTTTCTTCTGAATGACTTTAAAGTGATGTTGAGCTTCCTCAATAACAAAGGTGAATGCTGTTCCTGGATTTTCTGCACGACCTGTTCTACCAATACGGTGAACAAAGTCTTTAGGAGATCGAGGTAATTCGTAGTTAATAACATAAGGTAGAAATTCAATGTCTATCCCTCTAGAAAGTAAATCTGTGGTTACTAAAACGGGTAGATTCCCAGCCTTAAAGTTGGTAAGTGTTTCTTTTCTGTATCCTTGACTTTTCTTACTGTGGATAGATCGTGCCTTTACATCATTTTTACCCAACTTATCCGCTATTAAGTCTGCTTGATATCTAGATGAAGCGAAAACTAAGACCTGTTTCATTTTATGTTCCTTAATCAAGTAGCGCAATAGAGGGCCTCTTCGATCTTCAGTAACTGCATAAGCCACTTGTTTAATAATTTCAAGGTTAGTTGTTTTAGGTTCAACTTTAAAAACTTCGGGATCGTTTAATAATAAACGTTCTACATTTTGTACGTCAGGACTTAATGTAGCTGAAAATAAAAGGTTTTGACGTTTTGCTGGTAGCATGGCAAATATCTCATCCATTTCATCCTTAAAACCTAAGTTGAGCATCTTGTCAGCTTCATCTAAAACCAATGTAGAAATACTATCTAGATGTAGGGCGTTAGATTTTGCTAGTTCAATTAATCTTCCAGGTGTAGCAACGAGTATGTTAACATTTTGTAGTGCCTGCATTTGAGGGTTGATAGAAGCTCCACCAAAAACCGCTAAAGATTTTACATGGAAAGGTAGGTAGAATCCAAAAGTTCTAAAAACATCTTCAACCTGAGCAGCTAATTCTCTTGTAGGAACTAAAACCAGTACATTGACGTGTCTATTCTTTGTTTTTGTTTTGCCCTCCAACCCCATTAAAATAGGGAGAACATAGCTGGCAGTTTTACCAGATCCGGTTGGAGCAATGCCTAAAACATCCTTTTCATTTAAGATTGCAGGAATTGTCTTTTCTTGTATAGGATAGGGGGTAGTATATTTTAGTTTTTCTAAACCTTTAATAAGGTGTTTCGAAATTCCTAAAGCTGAAAATGGCATAATCTTTTTCTTAAAAATTAATTTGGTGTAAGTTTAATCCAGAGGATGGAGCGTTGTGCTTCATGGGCTCTTTGTTGTATTCAATTAATATGTTTTTCAAATCATCTATTGAATATACTCCTGAACCAACATCAATTAGGGCAGCCATCATAAGTCTAACTTGGTAGCGTAAAAAACCTTTAGACTTTACTTTAAAAACATGCGTATTTTCAGAAACATGTTCACCTAAATATCTAGTGTTTTTTTCTATGGATGCGTTAATAATTTCTCTCTCAAAAATAGTGTGTTCAGTAGGTTTACATGCAAAACGTTTAAAGTTGTGTGTTCCTTCGTAAACTTTAACAGCTTCTTGCATCTTTGGAATGTCCAGTTCTTGTTCAAAGTTAATGATGTGGGGAGCATTGAAGGGGTGTGATTTTTCACCGTAGGAGAAATAGTAATGGTATTCTTTAATTTTTGGGTTTTGTATGATGTTGAATTTTGCATCAACTTCCTCCATTGTTTTTACTCGAATATCAAAAGGGAGGTTGTGGTTTAAGTCTTTAAGCATTGTTGGGATGTTAATGCTTTCGTTTAAGAACAGCTCAAATGCGAAATCGTCTGCAGAAACTTTTGCATCAGTTCTTCCGCTACCTAAAACCTTAAATCCATCATGTTTAAAAATGAACTTAAACGTTTTGTTGATCATCTCTTCAACTGTTTTTACGCCAGGTTGAGTTTGCCAACCACAATAACGAAAGCCTAGAAATTCAATACGTACCAGATAAAATTTTGTCCAACGAGCCATGGTGATTCGGTTAGTTGAGAATTAGAGTAGGGAGAATGTTTTTGTTTTGGAAACCGTGAGTTCTCCAGATGCATTAGAAATCGTAAAATCTATTTGATATGGAATGCATCTAGGTTCGATGAGTAATTCTACTTGACCATTCACTTCAAAATCTTGTTGAGTGTTTAGGTTGATTCTTTGAGTGTATGATGTATTTTCTCTTACATAATTGACATTGGTTTCTAAAAGAGAATCATACTCAGTTGTACTAATAGGGTACTCAATAAGAGTGCTGTCTAAAGTAAAGGTCTCATTTTCTGTAATAATTAAATTAACAGGAAGAAGAATGGTGTCAGGTGAATAGGGGGAAATAACATGGCAACCTTTGTCTAGTTCAATTGAAGTTACTAAATTAAAGTGCTTGTCATCTATTTTTTTAATTTCAAAAGAAACATTAAAATCTGTTTCTTCTTCAATTTTTGAGCTGTTATCAATTGCTTCTACAGCAACTTCTTTTTCTTCGTTGGCTTGTCCACAAGATAAGAGTGTGAGTAGGCTAAGTATGAAAAGGGAGTAGTTGATGTGTTTCATTGATCGTTGTAATTTTTGTAAAGCTAGGTTAAAGTATTTCTATATGAAATTTAAATGGGAGGTTTTTTACTATTTCTAGACGAAGCTGTTTAATCCTTCTATAAGATTTATTGCTTCTACCAATCAATAGGGAAGTAGTCTTTTAGGAATTTTCCGCACCAGTGTTTTTCTGTGTTGATGCCGTCAATTAGTGGGTCTAAAACACGTGCAGCACCATCAACAATATCTAAAGGAGGTTGGAAATCATGTTCTTCCACTTTCTTTTTAGACAATTCAACAGGGTCTTCATCAGTTACCCATCCAGTATCTACAGCATTCATGTAAATACCATCCTTCGCAAAATCAGAAGCTGACGTGTGTGTCATCATGTTAAGAGCCGCTTTTGCCATGTTGGTATGCGGATGTCTGTCTATCTTTTTAAAACGATGGAATTTACCCTCCATCGCAGAAACATTGATAATGTGCTTTTGTCCAGTATTTTCTTTACGCATTAAACCAACTAAACGATTGCACAGTACAAAGGGAGCAACAGCGTTGACTAATTGTACTTCGATCATTTCTGGTGTTTCTATTTGGCCTAGTTTTAAGCGCCAGCTGTTCGTTTTTCTTAAATCTACCTGTTGTAAATCAGCATCTAATTTTCCTTCAGGAAACACTTCAGCCGTTTGTAGGGAATTGTCGAAACTGTAAGGAATTTGAGATAGTTTGGCAGAAGCTCTAAGTCCAATTCCTGGTTCAGGACTTTGCCAAGTAACGGGTAATCTACTGTTTTCTGCATTGTCTGTATCTATAGAAAGTGCTCTAATCTCTTCAATACAGTCGTTGTGGTCTTTTAATAGTTCTTGAGCAAATGGAGGTAAAGTTGCAATGTCTTGTTCTTCGTTTTCCATTAAGTGTTGATAGAACCCTGCAGGTCTTCTAACGGTTTGTGCAGCGTTGTTGATTAGAATGTCTAATCGATCATACTGTTGTTCTATAAAGTTGCAGAAGATCTCTACACTCGGTATGTGTCTTAAATCTAAACCATGAATTTTTAAACGATGTCCCCATTCATTAAAATCTTCTTCTTTGGCAAAACGTAGTGCAGAATCTACCGGGAATCGGGTAGTGGCAACAACTGTTGCGCCAGATCTTAGTAAAATTAAAGTGATGTGGTAACCAATCTTTAAACGTGAACCTGTTACTACAGCAATTTGTCCGGTTAAATCAGCAGTTTGGAAACGCTTCATATAGTTTAGGTCTCCACAATCTGTACACATGGTATCGTAAAAGTGGTGTAACTTGGTGAAGACCGCCTTACATACGTAGCAATTTCTTGGTGATTCTAATTCTGATTGATCGTCATTTTCTCCTTTAGGAGGATTTAGCAAGAGTTTGGGAGCTTCAAAAATATCTGCTTCACGAGCACTTCTTATTCCTGTGTTTTTTCTGGCGTGCTTATCACGCTCTATCATTTTACGTTTAGCTGCCTTTTTAGCGTCTTTCTTTCGTTTTTCAAACTCTTCACGGTTTGGTCGTGAAAGGAGTCCGGCAGCTTTCATTAATGCTACGCGTTGTTCTTCAGGTAACTCAAAAAGCTGATTGGTGTCTTCTAGCAATCCTTCTAATGTGGCAATACAATGCTTGATGTCTTGCTTGTGAATCTTCTCTTCTTCGTTATTCATGCTAAAATTTTGAAGAACAAAGGTATTGGTTTTTATTGGTTTATAGAATCATTGTCAGTTCGAGTGTTTCGGATGTCACCCTGAGCGGAGTCGAAGGGTTCATCGAAATTTATCGAGAACCAATGAGTGAATTAGAAAATTTGTTCTCGATATTATCCCGAAATAACTTCGGGATCACTCGAACTGACATTTTCTACTCGAAGAGCCTGAATCAAATGCCTTTCGTTGTGCGCAATTACAAAACGTAAGGTATCTCCTAGGCGCATATTGATGAGGTTTGAAAGACTCGTCTTTGTTTTGTTGTGAGTTAAATCTATAGTTAAAGCATTGGAAAGTAGATCTAGTGTTTTGTATTGCTGTTGCTCGAATAGAGTTATTTCTTCTATGGTTAAGTTGCTTCCTGAAGGGTTGAACTTGCTCATGGTTTTCATTTTGTTGAGCTTTTCTTTTGGGGCTATCAATTTTACAAAGTAATTGCCTAAAATACCAGGCTTAAATGTAGTGTTGTCTGATTTTGTGGCTTTTGAAATGCTCTTTTCAATTTCTGGAATATAGAAGTCTCCGTAAATGTTTAAATGCTTAATGCACTCTAAAATGCTCCAAGAATCTGGGTTTGATTTAAAGTTGAGTTGCTCTAAAGAAAGTTCTTTAAACTCTTGAAGTTGATTTAAATTCTGTTTTGTTTTTGCTGTTAGCTCTGCTATGACTGTATCTCTATTTGCTTTCATAATTTTTTAGTACAAATATCTAGCCCTTAATTTTCATAAAAATTGATTGAAATCAAGATTTTTTAAGGCGAGATAAAGTTTCTGGAGTCATGCGTAAATAGGAGGCAATGTATTTGTTCGGTACTTCTTGAAATAACTGTGGACTTCTTTCTAAAACCCTTTGATAACGTTTAAGAGGGGAGGTGGTCAATATATCTTGTTCTCTTTCTAATTGTTGAACTATAATTTGTTCAAGCATTGTATTCCAGAACTGTTGTAATTCAGGTGAGTTTGCTAAAAGAGTTGTTATGGTTGATTTCTTAATCACTTTAAGTTCTGAAGCTTTGATCGCTTGGATGTAGTATTCGGTAGGTTTTTCGGTAATGTAGCTGTCTAAAGCAGTAATAATGTTGTTTTGATAGCCAAACCGAATGGTATTCTCTTCAGCTTCATCTAGCACAAATATTCGTAAACTTCCATTTTTAATCAAGTAGAGGTTCGTATCAATATCTCCATTAACCTTTAAAAACTCGTTTCTTTTTAATGAGACTTCTTTTTCCCAAAGGTTGTCTTCATTGATTTTGTTAAGGAGTAGGTTGTTCATTGTGATAATTGATGAAAAACAAATTTACTTTTTAAAGTAGTTTAAGCGAAGCTTTTTGTCTTGAAAAAAGAACGTTTTAATGTTGTTTATAGAGGGGGAGGCGATGTGTATTTTAGAGAGCTTCGTTTAACGGTTAGTATAAGAAATGTAGGGCAGTTGATAAGCATTATATTTCGGTTTATTACTTAGCTAAATATAAATATTTTGCTTTTTTTTTCTTTAATGCCATATTTATATTTAGCGGACTTAATTAAAGTTCACAGAATTTTCGGTTTAGCACAAACGCCCTATGTTTTTTATACATTGTTACCCAACGTTTTCTTTTCTTAACGGGTTTATTTTTCAATACAAACTTGGCTAATCCGCCATTTTTTATTAGTCGACCGATACGAGGTAATAAATTGTTAAATAGATGAATGGATAAACATTTCGGCTACGCTCAATGCAAGTTGTTAAAAAGCCCGAACTGCCCGCACGTAACTTGAGTTTCCGGTTTTACTGCCGCTGGACTGGGCACCATTGCTGAACTTCTGTCTCCGCGCATCGTCCTGCTCGTTCTCCGTAGAACTCCAATAGTAGTTAATAGTAAAACCGCCAACCGCTGTCTTTTGCAAATACAATAAATTTAACTCGTATTTTGAAGGCAAATACCAGTCGCCATAAGTTACTCCAGCATCTACAACTGAATAATCAGCACAAACTTTTGCGGCAAAATTTCCTAATTGGTTATCTGCCATTTGTGTAGCTATTATCATTGCGGTATTCATTACCCCTGCATACAATCCATCGCCAGTAGTGCCAGTAAATCTATGTGTTCCATTATACCATTGTATGCCTGTACTTTGGTCGACTGTAGCAGCAATTAAACCATGCTGTCCGCTTGCATCTAACCAGAAAATTTTGCCTCCCTGATAACTGTCACCAATAGCAAGGGTTGAACCACCTGTAGCACTAATTACATTACTTGCACTAATGTCAATTCCTGTTCCTGCGGTATATGTGTTTACACTATCTGTAAATGTACCACCGTTGGTTAATGTTACCGTAGTTCCTGTACGGCTAATGTTTTGGTCACCTGTGTTCGTACCATTTGTATTTCCTAAAATAGTTGCTTGTGCTGTTGTTACACCCACTTTAACTGTATTGGCTGTAATGGCACTTGCTTGTGCTGCTGTAATTACAGTTTGGTCACCTGTGTTAGTTCCACTTGTGTTTCCTAAAGTAGTAATATCTGATGCCGTAATATTTGCTGCTTCACTTGCTGTGTAAATTGGATCAGTTTCAGTGTAGGTTAGCGCTCCTGTTATAGTTTCTGCTGTTTTTGCGTGTAAAGCAAAAGGTACACTCATTAATTGGCTTGTACCTGTTATGCTGTAGGTTGTACCTCCTGTTGGGTCAGTTTCTGTTTTAATAAAGTAAGGACCAGCACTCCAATCAATGGCAGAAAAATCTCCACTTACTACTGTTCCGTTCCCTATCTCTAAACTTACTAATCCGCTAGCATTGGTAGTTGGTGTTTGGGTTTCTACATAAACTGCTGTACCTGTTGCACCACCTTGTAATATGCTTATTTGGATGCCTACTGCTGTACTTGTTACTAATGCATCACTTGCATCTCTTACTACGGCTTGGTAGCTCATACTTTCTGGGGTCTGAGCCCATACGCTTGCAGTCATTAAGATGGCTGCTACTATTGTAAATATTCTTTTCATTTTTCTTGATTTTTAATTATTTACCACATGGTGGCTTAGTTCTTGATTACTTTAAATGTTTTTACTATTTGATTGTCTTTTACAACACTTAAAAAGTAAGTACCTGTTGATTGTCCTTCTAAACTAATGTGAGTAGTGTTGCTATCTACTTTTTTGTTTTCAATTACTTTTCCTTGCATATCGTAGAGCTGATAGGATAAGTTTTCCAAGTCTTCACTCCCAACTTCTAACTTTAAAAAATGAGTGGTTGGATTCGGGTAAACAGATAGTTCCAATTTGATAGCCGTTTCGGCTATGCCTGTGATAGCAGATATTTCGTAGGTTTGTTGCACGCCTTGTGATATGCTTCCGTTGGTTCCTGTGGCGGTAGTATAAACTACTTGCCCTAACGAGTAGCTGGCTGTTCCGCCTGTTCCTGTTGCCTGACCACCTGCGGCTGTGGAGTTTTCTTGTGCCTGCAAGCCTCTTACTCCTAAGAGGATAAGCGCAACGCTTGTTATAGTCTTTTTGTGTTTCATATATTTTTGTTTAAATTCATATACGTCATAATGGTTAAGTTTTTTAAGTGTGTTATTGTTCTGAACAATTAACAAGGATAGTTGTTGCTTGGT
>CAJQOH010000025.1 GCA_905479915.1 uncultured Flavobacteriales bacterium | reverse complement strand
TTTTGAAAATTTAGAAAATGTAAAAATCTGGCTACATGATTTTGTTAGAGACAACCTGACTAAAAAAGTTGTTGGAAGTATTACACATAATAACTTTTTTTTAAACAACTTTTATAGCGTTTTTTGAAATTAACATGGTATGAGCCTACAAATGAATGGATAGAATTTGAACTAGACGTTCAGACATTGAAAATGAAATGGCAGAAATATGAATATTAAAAAAGCCAGTTGCCAACAATCTCTATATTTCATTATGTTGGCTGATTACTCTATCTTTGGTTTCAACAAAACGAAAACATAGAGTTGTCGTTAAACAAAAATCACCTCACAACATCAAAAACAAAACCTTCAGCCAATAAATATTCAATTGTCTTAGGCAAAGCATACTTTAAATTTTCTGATGCCTTAATGCTATCATGAAAAACTATTATAGAGCCAGGTTTCGTATTCTTAACTACATTGTTAAAACACTTTTCAGGACTAGTTTTAAGATCAAAATCACCACTTAAAACATCCCACATCACTATTTTATACTCTTTTACAACCTCTTTTATTTGGCTCTTTTTTATTCGTCCATAAGGAGGTCTAAATAATTCTGATTCAAATTTATTGTGGCATTTTTTAATGTCCTCTAAATAGTAATCATCTTCTGCATACCAGCCATTAACATGTGTATTGGAATGATTTGCAACCTGATGCCCTTCTTCAAGAATTCGTTGAAATATTAACGTGTGTTTTTCTACATTTTCACCAATGCAAAAGAATGTAGCTTTAATCTGATATTCTTTTAAAACATCCAACACCCACTCGGTAATTTCTGGTATTGGCCCATCATCAAAAGTGAGATAGATTTTATGCGAATCATTTGGAATGTCCCAAATTAATCGAGAGTAGTACTTCTTTATAATTGCTGGTGACTTTGCTAAGAACATATCTTCATCAAACTCATTGGGTGAATTAAAGTCTCCCGATGAGGAAATTATTTAGTACAGTTTACTTATTACATTTTCCGAAATTACATCATAACTTTCTTGATACAACTCTTTTGAATCAACAACTATCTCTATTTTCTCTTTACAAAAGATTATTTCAGGTAAAATTCCTTTTCTTAGCCCTGTATAATCTTTAAATGAAGAATATTCCCAATCTTCCATTTTGGCAACTAATTTAGCTTTTAATGGGTTTTGATGAATGTAATGAAAACAAATTTTAGGATAATTCTCGTCCGATTGAGTTAAACATTTTGCTTTTGTTTTTTGTTGGAACAACGAGCCTGTTCTACCCTGTTGTTTATTGATAGCACGTGTGTAGGAACGAAGTAAAATCGCTATCGCATTATTTAATCTAAACTCATCCGATGACTTTGAGTCATCGGATGAGTTCTTTGACTCAATATAAACCATCAAATGAAAATGATTTGGCATTAAACAATAAGCCAAAACCTTACAATAAGGAGTTAATTCTTTTTTAAGTTTTCTTAGAAAGAATAAATAGTTTTCATCATCAAAAAAAATCAATTCACGATTATTTCCTCGATTATAAATGTGATAAATATTGTTTTCGATAAATTTCAAAACATTATTCAGCATTAGCAACATCCGGACCTAAAAGGTTACTTACAATTCTTTGAGCGATAAGTGGAAATTGAAGCTTTATGATTTTATCCATATCGTTTTGATTGGATGGGAATCGAGATTTAATTGCTCCACTACTTACTTGCTTCCCTGAATTATCAAAAATAGTATAGTGCACTTTTATTTCTCTTTTATACTGCTCTTCTGAAGCAACATAACGCTTGTCTGCAGATCTTTTAATGTCCAATTGATTTATAAAAACATAATGAGAAGCTTTATATTTTTGGTTTAAGTTTGGCAGTAGCTTAGGGTTAGGCAATGTGGTTTTCATATACTTTTCTCGATTATCTATCTGAGAAACAACCTCGCCTCTACGTATACCTGCTTCTATGTGCTCTTCTTCTTTTTCCTTCTTTTTAAATTTTCCGATTAATTTTTTGCCAGCACTTTCTTTTTTTACCACCTCTTCTTCTGGAACAACTTCATATTTGTACCCAATAGAATTGTAAATATATCCTAACTCTGCCCTCGACTCTTGAGGCTCAATGGCGTAAAATGATAGGGGGTTAAAATAGGCTTTAAGTGCAATAAAGATTTCTCTATCTAAAGCTGCCCTAAACTTTGCTTTAATGTCTTGAAAGTTTAGCTCATTCGCTTTACCTAAATCTCTATCAATGTCTGATAGGTACATTTTAGATTCAAAAGGAATAACTAAAACGGAGGTTTTTCCATTTACACCTGAAGGTTCTGATTTTCCGGTAGTAGAATTTTGTGCTGAGGCAGATAGTATACTCACTACAGCGAACAAACAAATAATGATTTTCTTCATTTTATTAGATTTTGTTAGTAAAACTACTCTAATCCAATAATGATACCGCAAAGGATACTTCTCTTTTTAAACAGCAAGAAGTTAGTAAAGACGTTATTTTAAAACCTAAGCCAGTCGGTATTTGCATAAATCATAAATGCTAAAAGCAATATCATTCCAGCAACCTGAGCGTATTCCATTAACTTTTCATGGGGCTTACGTCTAGTAATCATCTCATACATTAAAAACATCACGTGTCCTCCATCTAAAGCCGGAATTGGTAACAAGTTCATAAATGCTAAAACCAAAGACATCCAAGCTGTTTTTTCCCAGAAATTTTGCCACTTCCATTTTGGCCCAAACAATTTACTAATTGAAGCAAACCCTCCCATTCCTTTATAAGCGCCTGTGCTTGGATTTACCATCTTTTTAAATCCTCTATAGTATTTTACTATTTCTTCTTGCGCCTTTGCTGCACCTCTACCAAAAGCAGCAAAAAATCCATACTCAATAGTCTTCGTTTCATAAATACCAAGCTCACCTAACTCTTCAATTGAATAAGGGTAACGCGCTATTCCAATTATGTTTGAGTCAGGAATTAACAAGGGAACCGATACAATACTTCCCTCTCTTAATACTTTTAATTCTACATTCTGATTGGAGAAGCTTTCTGCAACAGCTTTAAATTCATCAAAATACTTGATTTCAATACCATTAACTCCAACAATTTGATCTTTTAATTGTAAACCAGAACCCTCTGCAACGTACCCTTTAGCAAAACCAGCTATTGTAAATGGAATTCTAGGATATAAAAGCCCTTGACCTTTATTGTCTATTAATTTTCCTAAAACATCTTGAGGAATATCTAAACTCTTTTGTTCTCCATTACGTTCAATAATTACTTTTTCTGCGTAAAGCAAATTCTCAACAGTATTAGAAAAACTGTTAAATTGTTCTCCATTAATTGAAATGATTTTATCTCCTGTTTGCATTCCTATATCCTCAGAAATAACATCATTCATTACAAAAACACCATCGGCTAAATTTTCATTTGGCAAGTATTTTTCGCCATAGCCCATTAACACAAAACTGTAAATCAAAAACCCAACAATAACGTTTACAATAATACCTCCTAACATAATAATTAAACGCTGCCAAGTTGGTTTAGAACGGAATTCCCAAGGCTCTGGATCTTTTGCTAACTGCTCCTTATCCATACTCTCATCAATCATCCCAGCAATTTTCACATAACCTCCTAAGGGTAACCACCCAATACCATATTCAGTTTCCCCAATCTTTTTCTTGTAAACAGAAAACCATGGATTAAAGAAAAGGTAAAAACTTTCAACTTTTGTTTTGAAAAATTTAGCTGCAAAGAAATGTCCTCCTTCATGTAGTACTACTAAAATTGAGATACTTAATAGTAACTGACCACCCTGTATAATGTATTCCATTTGTTAAAAAATATTTCGAGCGAAGTTAGGGATTATTTCGATATAAGAGACTGAGCAAACTCTCGAGTTCGAGTATCGGTCAAAACATAATCCTCATAAGTTGGCGTTTTAATGAAGGCAATTTCTTCCATACATTTTTGATTGATTTCAGCAATCTCCAAAAACTTTATTTTATCATTTAAAAATGCATCTACAGCTATTTCATTTGCCGCATTTAAAACACATGCTAAATTCCCTCCCTTTTCCAATGCTAAATAAGCCAGAGAGAGGTTTACAAACGTTTCTTTATCAGGAGCCTCAAAAGTTAATTGAGGATAATCCATAAAGTTAAATCGAGGAGATTTTGAGGTAAAACGGTAAGGAAAAGAAAGAGCATATTGTATAGGGTGCTTCATATCAGGCAATCCCATTTGTGCTTTCATACTACCGTCTTCAAACTGAACAATAGAATGAATAATGGATTGTGGATGAACAATTACATCAATTTGGTCCGGCTGTAAATCGAACAACCATTTAGCCTCAATTACTTCTAACCCTTTATTCATTAACGTAGCAGAATCGATCGTAATCTTAGCTCCCATATCCCAATTAGGATGCTTTAATGCTTGCTCTTTTTTAATGTTTTTTAATTCTTCTGTCTTTTTTCCTCTAAATGGACCGCCCGATGCGGTTAAATATATTTTTTCAATCTTGTTATGTGCTTCTCCAGTTAAGCATTGAAAAATTGCACCGTGTTCAGAATCTACAGGCAATATAGCAACTCCATTTTCTCTTGCCAATTTGGTAATTAATTCTCCGGCAACAACTAATGTTTCTTTATTTGCTAAAGCAATCGCTTTTTTTGCTTTAATGGCTTTAATGGTTGGAAGTAAACCAGCATATCCAACCAGTGCTGTTAAAACAATATTAACATCATCCATCTCAACAACCTGAGCTAAAGCTTCTTCTCCTGTAAACGTTTTAATATCGTGCTCCCATAATTTTTCAGAGACTTCTTCAAATCGAGTTTCATCAACAATAACAACAGCATTGGGTTTAAACTTTATGGCTTGTTCTATCAATAAATCAGCATTGGTATTTGCCGTTAAAACCTCCACCTGAAATTTATCTGAATGCTCTTCTATAACCTCTAAAGCTTGTGTTCCGATAGAACCAGTAGATCCAAGGATGGCAATTTTTTTCTTGATAATTTCTGTCATTAAATGTGAGGTTACTTCAGCGCTTTAGTTGCAATGGTGTTTATTTTTTTCTAGAATTCGATTTAATTTCATCCATTAAAACACTCTTTGCCTGTTCATATGATTTGATATGAATGTAATGGCCGCTTCCTGTTTTAGCAATAGATGACATTGATTTAACGGTCCATTTTTCGTTCTTAACTCCAACTACTGAAATGGTTACTCCTTTTTTAAGATTTGCTTCAACGTTTTTCAAGATTCCCTTATCTCCTTTATTCAAATTGAATGCTCCATCTGTTGCAATAATAACTTGATTATTTCCTTCTTCAATTTTATTTTCTCGAGCAACTTGATAAGCTCTTTTTATTCCTTTTCCTCCTGCGGTATAACCTCCTGCGGTTAATTCTTTTATCAATTCCATAACACTCGCTTTATCCGTAACATATTGAGATTCTAAAACAACCTCAGTTGAAGAAGCATAAGTTACTATTGCCAACTTATCAATCGGACGTAGTCCATTTAACAGCTCAATCATAGATGCTTTTAATAAGTCTAACCTTCCTTTTTGTTTCATAGAAACAGATACATCAATACAGAAAACAACATTGTTAGGCGCGTATAAATTTACAGGCAACTGTGCAGTAGAGACAGTATCTTCAGGCTCTATAACTACAACTTCTTCAGCAACGGTATCTTCTTCTACAACAATAAGCTCTTCTTCTGTAGGCTCTCCTAACTCAAACTCTAAGTAATTGTTTTTCTGATTTACATAAAAATCTTGCTCTTTAGTTCCATAACCCTCAGCATTCACAACAAAGTAATAAATGTCCCATTTTAAATTTTGAGTAATCATTCCTTTTTTATCTGTTTGGAGTTTCTTGTAGTTTAACCCATCCCAAATAATTTGAACCGTTGCATTTTTTATTGGCTTTTTGGTATTTACATCAACCACTTTTATTTGCATGTCTGTTTTTAACTGCTTTGGTTTTGATGTTGTTTTAAAATCAGGACATTTTAAAGATTCATTAATGTCAAAAGATTTTGCATCTCCTTCTATTGTCAATGTTATAGGCTCGTTGTTTAAACTAATCCAAACCGGTACATCTTTCTTAAACTTCCCCTTTCTTTTCGGAGTATATTTTACTCGAACAATAATTGTACTATCAGGTAAAATCTCTTTTTTAGAAAATTTTACGTCAATCCCATAAGGCTCTTCTATTCGAAGTAAATGAGCTGTTTCTTTACCGGCATTGGTTAACGTAAAATCAAAATACTTTTTATCCTCTTTATTTATTTCTCCTAGATTGTGGTAAGAAGTATTAAAAACAACCTGCCCAGTAAGGTTATTTACTAAGAATAAAACAAAAAATATGATCGCAAATTTTTTCACAACTTCTATCTAGGCAATTTTTCTGCCAAAGTTACTATTTGTTTTCACAAAAAAGCAAGCTATGTCTTTGATAGGAACAAATTCACATTTTCAAAACAAAATTGGTTGAAAACCTATTGCTTCTCGGCCAATGTTTTCGTAGCTTTGTGCAACATAAATTTAACTTATTACGTCTAACAGTATAGTTAATTCTATTATTTTATGAAAAAAATAATTGCCCTATTTTCCCTTTTATCCATTGTCTACAGTTTTCACGCTCAAAAAACTGTAGAGACTCCTCGAAATATTATTTCTGATTCTAAACAATACAAAGCGCTAAAATCTTCTGGAGATTTAGGTCAATTCATCTCTTCTGGAAAAATAAATGTAGTTGCACCAAAGTCTTCAGCTAGACCACAACTAGAATCACAAACTGCATCTTTTAATAAAACAGGTTCTTCTTGTTACGGTTACACTCCTCCTAATCCAGGGGCAGATACAACGTTAAACAATGTTGATGATCAGGGAACTGGTCCAATTCCTTTGCCTTTTAATTTTTGTTTGTATGGAACGAACTACAACTCCTGTTACATCAATAGTAACGGAAACGTAACTTTTGGAACTGCATTTACCCCATTTACTGCAACACCATTCCCATCAGCAAGTATTCCTCCTATGCTCGCTCCTTTTTGGGGAGATGTAGACACCCAATTAGGAAATGGAGTTTGTTATTACGAAGTATTTGCAAATGCAGCAATTTTCCATTGGGTTGATGTTGGTTATTTTAATCAGCATGGAGATAAACGCAACACTTTTCAACTCATTATTACAGATTTTACATCTCCGCTTTTACAGCCTGGTGCTAATGTTGGGTTTTTCTATGATGACATGAATTGGACAACTGGGGATCAATCTGGAGGAACTAATGGTTTTGGAGGAAGTGCTGCAACAGTTGGTGTTAATGAGGGAAATGGTGTCGACTACATACAAATTGGTTTATTTGATGGTCCAGGAAACGCCTATGATGGCCCAATGTCTCAAAACGATAGTGTAGATTGGTTAGACAATAAAACATTTATGTTTGATGTCTGTAACAGTAATAACCTTCCTCCTATCGTGGCAGGAATTGACTTTTGTGACACTTTAAGAGTTTGTGTTGGTGATACATTCCCTGTAGATGTAACTTTTTTAGCACCTGAAGTAACACAAACCATTTGGGCTTCTGCGGATACTACTCAAGCCAGTGGTTTTCAAATAGTAAACAATACTTCTGGAACAGGTTCTTCTGCTCAAATAAATGCAGTATTTATTGGAGATAGTACTAACCTTGGTGTAAATATCATTACTTATGAAGCTTATGATAATGGAACCCCCGCAGATACTATTTCCTTCGACTACATAATAATTGTAGATTCAATGCCTTTTATTCCAATTGTTACTGGAGATACGATTTATTGTGAAGGAGATACGGTTACCCTTAATGCCGGAAGTGGTTTTGATTCTTACTTATGGAGTAATGCTGATACCACCCAAACAACTTACGTAACTCAAGGCGCAAATTATGCTGTAACTGCATCATTAAGAGGTTGTTCTTTTACTACGGATAGCTTTTTTGTTGCAGAACTTTCTGCACCTATTGTTGAAATTATTGGTGACACACTATTTTGTCCTGGAGATAGTGTTTTATTAAATGCAACTACAGGATTCCCTTCATACTTATGGAGCAGTTCCGTAAACGACACACTAGATAGTGTCTATGTAACTCAAGGTGTTTTTACTGTTACTGTAGCAGACACGAACGGCTGTCTAGGAACTTCTAATAGTTTAGATGTAAAAGATTTTGATGACATAGGCGGAATAACTGGAGACACCACTTACTGCGTAGGTGATAGTGTCTTGTTAGATGCTGGTAGTGGGTTTAGTTCTTATCTCTGGAACAATGGTGATACCACTCAAACAACTTATGTAACTCAAGGAACACATACTGTTGATGTTACTCTACTCTCCTGTATCGCTTCACATCTGCATACAGTTAGTTTAGTCAATGTTCCTATTCCTATCATTACTGGAGATACTTCATTTTGTCTAGGAGATTCTACGCTGCTTGATGCAGATGCTATAGGAACAAACTATGACAGTGTATCTTGGGATACTTCCCCTATTCAAACAACACAAACTATTTATGCAACCCAAGGCACTTACACTGTTTCTGTATTCTTAGATGGATGTCCAGCAATATCGCAACCATTTACCGTGAGCATAGATTCTCTGCCTCAACCCATAATTGTTGGAAATCTTCACTATTGTTCAAACGATAGTAATGGAACAACATTAGGTACAGTTAATAACTACAGCCAGTATATTTGGTCTAACACTGATACCACTGCAACAACAATAGCCACCTCTGGAAATATTACTGTAACAGTTTTTGATACCAATGGTTGTTATGCAACATCTCCGGCAGTAAATGTTATCAGTTCTGCGCCAAACGATTCAATTACAGGAATTGTTCCTTTTTGCCCTGGAAACCCAATTACCATTAGTGCAATTCCGGGCTTCAGCTCATATTTATGGAATACTGGAGGAACTACAAACAGTATTTCTGCAGAGGCAGGAGGTTATAGTGTTCTCGTAACGGATGCTTTTGGCTGTACAGATTTTGATACCATTACACTCGTTGCAGAAGCTGTTCCAACTGCTAATTTTACCATATCTCCTTTAGGGCATAGTCAACCTAACCAGCCTGTTACTTTTACTGATTCTTCTTCTATTAATTCTGGAAATATTAATTCTTGGATTTGGGATTTTGACGTTACAGGATTAGGCGGGGCTAACCCAATGTTTGGAGCAGGACAAGGTCCTCATGTTGTTGAATATAGCATTCAAGGAACATACAGCGTTTCTTTAGAAATTACTTCTGATAATGGTTGTGTAAGCTATATTTCTCGAGAGTATTTGATTGTAGAAGACATCCTTGGTACTAACATAATTACTCCAAATGGGGATGGAAAAAATGATTTCTTAGTCTTTAAAAACCTAGAGTTTCATGCCAACAACAACATCATAATTCTTAACCGCTGGGGTAACGTGCTCCTTGAACAAGAGGATTATCAAAATGACTGGAGCGGAGAAAAAATAAGTGAAGGAACTTACTTTTATATCCTTACAATAGCATCTTTAGAGAGCCCAATTAAAGGTTCTTTTACAATACTAAAATAATTACACCTTTAAACCCATTACATCTTTGGTTGCTTGAGAAAGTTCATTCTCAATATCTCCATAATGTTTAAGATAATCTTGACGACTTCGTTCTATCACTTCTAAAGCCTCTTGCTTTCCGTAAATATGTGTTATTTCAACTTTAGGTGCGTTTTCTCCAGGAATCCCTTTATAAGTTAAAAAATAATGTTGCAATCTTTTTACTATAGATTCTGGACAATCTTTAATATCCTTCCATTTTTCATAAACCTCATCTCCCTTTAAAACAGCAATAATTTTATCATCTGCTTCTCCATCATCAATCATTCGAAAACCTCCAATAGGAATTGCAGGAACAATTATATTACCATGTGTAATGCTTCTTTCTGTTAACACACAAATGTCTAAAGGATCTTTATCTCCAAAAATGCCATTTCTACCAGTTTGTTGAGAGCAATATTCTCCAACCGCTTCAGCACAATATGTTTGGGGCAAAAAGCCATAAAGAGCAGGTACAATATTCGAAAACTTTTGAGGCCTGTCAACTTTTATATATCCTGAGTCTTTATCGATCTCATATTTAACCGCATCACTTGGAGTCATTTCAATAAATGACATCACTTCTTCTGGAGCACTATCACCTAAATTAATCCCATGCCAAGGGTGAGATTGGTATCTATATCCTAATTTTTTATATAAATTTTTTAATGCCTTTTCCATTTTATCCTAATCTTTCTGCTAATACAACTGTTTTCTTAAATAATTTTACATTTCCTTCTTCATCAAAAGCTTCCACAAAAATAATATAAATACCGATTCCTGCCTTCTCATTTTGTTCTGTTATTCCATCCCAACTAAATGTTCCAGAAGTTCCTAATAATTCGTTTTGAAGAAAATTTTTAACTAGCCTTCCTTTTGTATCGTAAATAACAATATTGGCAACAAATCCAGGGTCAAGAAAATTATATGAGATGTTAACTACATCATCAACTCCATCATTGTTTGGGGAAAAAGTTAAGGGTGAAATAATAATCTCACTTTCTTCAGCAATTGCTTTTTGATATTGAGAATTTTCATATCCTGGGGTGGCAAAACCAACATCTTCAGCCGCAGAATGCCAGTTGGTTTTGTCTAATGCGGTTCGCTTATAATCTATTCGTTCTAACGAAACACCATCATAATCATTTAATAGCGCAAAATGCATTTCCTCCTTATAATGAAAGCTATCTACAACGGTATTTAAATCATTCATTAGATAAACACTTCCTTTGTCATTACTATAGTTTGGAAAACTTTCCATTTGTAATATCGATGCTGATACTGTTCCCGAATAGTCATTTTTTATGGCTTCGCCATCTTTAGTTAAGACCACAAAATCTCCCGGAAAAATTAGTTTTGGCTTAACAGATACCGCCTTAGAATTGGCAATAGAATCATCCTCTAAATTGGCCAAATTCCAATTCTCGAGATTAATAAACTTATCAGAATTGTTATAGATTTCAACAAAATCAGAACCTCCAATAAATGGGTTAAAGAGTATTTCGTTAATAATTAAATCTTCATAACCACTATCTTCTGGCAATCCAAAAACTGCCGTGTTATCAGAGCCTATTACATTCCCAACACAATCATAAGCATCGCTAACCATAACTTCATACTTTATTCGAAAACTCAGTTTGTTACTCAAATTCAATTGCACATTTTTAGCATCAAGCATTTCAAACGATCCAATCGTAACTCCGTAGTCAATTGTAAAAGTAGCTGTTAAAGCTCCGGCATTGGAAAGCTTCTCACTAAAAGCAACCACCACAGTAGAATCATCTATTGCAATCGCTTCTGTCAACATTGGTAAAATAACATCAGGATTAGCCCCATAAACAGTATTTTGTTTTCCAGGAGTCCCTCCATGCAAGCCAGTAGAAGCAGTCCAATTGCCCCCTTCTCCACAAGGGTTATTCGGATCAATCATCTCCAAGCTCCAGCCCCCATGTTTTTTAGTGTCATCCTTATACCAGGAATCATCATAATGAATTTGATGAATTAAAGAAGTATCCGAAGAATACAGTGTTACCTCATCGGCAGAATTATTTAGTGATGGAAAATTACTTACTGTAATCACCTTTCCTAAAAGAGAAAACTGACTCTCAAAACTATTGTCACAAACAATTACATACTCTCCCGGAAAAATTTTGCCAGCAGATAGTTGACTCATACTGGTTAAATCTGCAATCCAACAATCCGTTAAATCAATAACCTTAGTTGTTTTATTGAATAATTCTAAATACTCCTCTGTTGGCAAACCAATTGTTGGAGAAGGGTCAGCAAAGATTTCATTAATAATTAGATCTCCTAATCTTGGTGAAATAAACACCAAATATCTAAAAGGTTCTATAACTGTTGTTATAGAATTCCCCGCTGTATCCTGAACATCAACAATGGTTAAATTATAGTTTTGCCCATTGGTAAAAGTTGTTGAAAATGTTAAATGAACAACGGTAGAATCTAAAAGATCTCTAGTAACTGCACTGGGACCTCCTAACCCTGCAACTGAATAATTATTTAATACTTGTGATGTTATTAAATCTACAGGTTCATTAAAGTGTACATCTAAACTCGATGATCCAAGAACTGTTAGAGAGTCTACTTGTGGAGCAGAAGTATCTCCCACAATTGAAGCTACACTAAAATTGTCAAAATAATGATTATTAATTGGTCCAGCCGCTCCAGATTGAGTAATTGAAATTCCAAAAAAATTAGAAGCTACAACAGAATTGTCAACTATTGACCCTATAGCAACTAAATTAGTTGAAGCCCCATCATCATAAAGTAAGGTCCAATTATTAGCAACATCACGAGTTACTCTTACATCAAAGGGATTGTTAGACGTACTATTTACACTTCCATCTGGCCCATCAATTAAAATAGTGGGGATACCTGAAACTATCTTATACAAAGAAACTTCATCTGGTGTTCCTCCTATTCGAACAAAATAACCATCATTAGGAGTGGTAACATCAGCAACATCTGAAATTAAATAGACATCAACATAATTTGCTCCAGAAGTTCCAAATTTCATGTTAAAATAAAAATCCCATTGGGTATTTAAAGCCAAAGTTGATGGAGTACTCAAGTAATAGTTTCCTGCTGCTCCACTTTGAGAATTTAGTTGATTTGTTGACACCGTAAACAAACCATTATCGCCAGACCATGCAGGGTTCGAGGTAAAATCGCCATCGCTGAAATCATCTACAAACTGAGAAAAACTCAGCTGCATATTTAGTAACATTACAACTAAAAATCCTGCTTTTTTTAACATAAGATAAAAGTAGCTTTTTTTCATAAAATTAAAGTCTAAATTTGTTCAACACAATTAAGATTAGATATGAGAGTAGCAGTAGTTGGTGCCACCGGAATGGTTGGAACAGTAATGTTAAAGGTTTTAGCAGAAAGAAATTTCCCCGTAACAGAAATCATTCCTGTTGCATCAGAAAAATCAATAGGTAAACAATTAAGTTTTAAAGGAAACTCATATACCGTTGTTGGATTACAAACGGCTGTTGACATGAAAGCGGATGTGGCAATATTTTCTGCCGGTGGTGGAACGTCTTTAGACTGGGCGCCAAAATTTGCTGAAGCTGGAACAACTGTTATTGACAACTCTTCTGCTTGGAGAATGAATCCCGCGAACAAATTAGTTGTTCCAGAAATAAATGCTTCTATTTTAACGGAAAAAGATAAAGTGATCGCCAACCCCAATTGTTCTACCATACAAATGGTAATGGTGATGAACCCTTTGCATAAAAAATACAAAATTAAACGAGTTGTTGTTTCTACCTACCAATCCATAACAGGAACTGGGGTAAAAGCTGTTAAACAACTAGAAAATGAAAAAAACGGAGTTTCTGGAGAAATGGCGTATCCTTACCCAATTGATCAAAACTGCCTGCCACATTGTGATGTTTTTGAAGAAAACGGTTATACCAAAGAAGAAATGAAATTGGTAAACGAACCAAAAAAAATAATGGGAGATGTTAGCCTTAACATCACAGCAACTGCTGTTCGTGTTCCTGTTGTTGGAGGGCATTCAGAAACCTTAAATATAGAGTTTGAAAACGATTTTGATTTAGCAGAAGTTCGTAAGGTTTTAAATGAAACAGACGGAATTACCTTACAAGATAATATCGATACCAATACTTACCCAATGCCAATTTATGCCGAAGGGAAAGATGATGTTTTTGTAGGAAGAATTAGAAAGGATGAATCTCAACCAAATACATTAAACATGTGGGTAGTTACTGACAACCTTAGAAAAGGAGCTGCAACAAACGCTGTTCAAATTGCTGAATACCTAACTGAAAAAGGATTGATTTAACTTTTTGGCATTGAATTTGCCTAAGAGAAAATATATAATCACTAAAATTAAAACGTATGAAACTTAAAGCAATATTATCAGGATTAACATTGGTTCTTTTTTGTGCTGTAGGATTTGCTCAGACAGCTAAAAAACCAATACAAAAAAAACAAGCGAACCAAAAACAAAGAATTACACAGGGAGTAAAATCTGGTGAACTTTCTAAAAAAGAAGCTTTTAGACTTAAAGCCCAACAAAAAGAAATTGCAGTAACAAAAAGAGCTGCAAAGTCTGATGGTGTTGTTACTAAAAAAGAAAAAGCAGTTATCAACCAAAAACAAAAAGAAGCAAGTAGAAATATTGCTCACAAAAAACATAATGCAGTAAAAAGTAAAAAATAGAATTACTCATTTACAATATAAAAAGCCTCTTACATTAATTTGTAAGAGGCTTTTTTATGCCTGATTCTAAAGAAATTGTATCTTCGTTACCTTACAATTTTTACATTATGGAAAAGTACCAAACACTAAAGGAATTAATTGCAATAGATTCTCCGTCAGGCTATACTAATAATGCAAGTAAATACATTTTTGATCTATTATCGAGTTATGGCTATTCTCCTGAATATACAAACAAAGGAGCTGTAAAATGTGCTTTAGGAGCTAACCCTACTTTAGCTATTGCTGCCCATGTAGATACCTTAGGAGCAATTGTTTCTGGAATAAAAGCAAATGGTACATTGGCTTTTTCTCTATTAGGAGGCTTATCTTTAACTGGTGCTGAAGGTGAATATGTGAAAATTGTTACACATTCTGGAAAAATAATTACTGGAACCATTTTATTAGATAACCCTTCAGTTCACGCAAATAACGAAAAAGAAAAAACGCAACGTAGCATAAAAACCATGCACATTAGAGTGGATGAAGAAGTTTACTCAAAAGAAGATGTTGAACAACTAGGAATAGAAGTTGGTGATATTATCTGTGTTGATGTAAAATATGAAGAATTAGAAAGTGGTTATATCAAATCTCGTTTTTTAGACAATAAAGCAGGATGTTATGTTTTGTTTGAATTGGCCAAAAGATTAAAAGAACAAGGTAAAGAAGTTCCTGTAGAAATCTTCTTTTCTAATTACGAAGAGGTAGGGCATGGAGGAACATGTGGGTACGCTAATACCATAGAAGAACTTCTTGTAATTGATATGGGCGTTTTAGGAGATGCTTGCCAAGGAAACGAAGTAAGTTGTTCTATTTGTGCTAAAGATAGTAGTGGTCCTTATGACTATAATTTTAGAAAAAAATTAATTGACTTGGCCAAACAAAATAACATTCCTTACAAAGTAGATGTCTATCCACATTATGGTTCTGACGGTTCTGCAGCTTTACGTGCAGGAAACGATTTTAGAGTTGGACTAATAGGAATGGGGGTTGCTGCATCGCACGGAACAGAACGAACACACATTAAAGGAATTGAAGCAACAATTGATTTATGCTTAGCTTATATTGGATAAGCTAAATTGATCTTCTTCAGCAAAGTTTCTATACCCAACCTGCTTCTAAAATAAAATTTATAGCAGTTTCACCCACGTTAGTGAAGCTAATTTTACTCATATTTCGCTCTTTTGCAAGAAATAGTAAATATGAGGGCAATCCATTTTAATTTTTTAATAATTATCGTTTTTAACTGCACCTATTCTTTTGGTCAGTTTAATCCTCAACAACAAAAACGGTTAGATAGTTTAGGAAAAATCTTAAACAACCCCGAAAGCCACGACACATCAAAAGCTGAAACTTGTGTTAAATTATCTGAAATGCTTTATACCTCTAACAACGATACGCTTAAGCCCTTATGTAAAAAAGCAAAAGCCATTTCAGAAAAAGGACTGATAAATCCAGAAAATGAAGCTGTTGAAGGGAAGTTTTTATATATTTTATCTCATGCTTACAACAACCTTGGTTATATCAATAGCCGTGAAGGAAATACAGATTCTGCCTTCTACTATTATGAAAAATCAATAGAAGTTCAAGAAAAAATACATGATACATTAGGCGTTGCAAACACTTACAATAACATGGCTTTTATTTATTACCAACAAGGAAAAATCCCTAAAGCATTAGAGCTTTTTCATGAATCATTAAAACTAAAAGAACAACTTAAAGAATTAAAAACACTCTCTCATGCATACAGCAATATAGGGGCAATACACCGAGATCTTCAAAATGATTCTTTAGCGCTCTATTATTACAAAAAAGGGTTAAAACTAAGAAAGCAAGTTGGTGATAAAAGAGGAGTGTCGAACTCTTACAACAACATTGCTGTAATGATGAAAGATATTCAACATGGAATTGATTTCCATAAAAAAGCATTGCAAATTAGAATTGAAATTAATAATGAACCAGGCATTGCTTCTTCTTACAATAACATTGGTAATGCTTATATCAAATTAGGAAACTTAGAAAAAGCCGAAGAGCATGTTTCTAAAAGTTTACCAATCAGTTATAGAATTGGCTCTAAAAAAGGCATTGCTTCTTCAAAAAACTTGTTGGCCAAAATATACTTTCTTCAAAAAAAGTTTAAAAAAGCAAAACAATATGGAGAAGAAAGTCTAGCGTTAGCTCAAGAAACTGAAGATGTAATAAAAATTAAAGATGCCTCTCAAATTTTAAGTAATATCTATGAGAAAATGGGCAGCGGTATAAAAGCTTTAGAAATGTATAAACTGCAAAGTTTAATGCAGGATAGTTTAGATGGAAAAGCTGCTCAAAAAGCTTCTGCGCAGGAGCAAGCTAAATACGAATATGAAACGCAAAAAGCAATTGATGATGCTGAACACAGTAAGCAAATAATAATTGAACAAGAAGAAAAACAAAGACAAAAGATCATATCGATTGCAGTAGGTATTGGGTTGGTATTGGTTGTTCTGTTCTTAGTTTTTGTATTTAATCGTTTACAGATTACTAAAAAACAAAAAATTGTAATTGAAAGTCAAAAGCAAGAAGTAGAAGAACAAAAACGCTTAGTTGAACATCAAAAAGATGAGGTTGAAGAAGCGCATAAAGAGATTACCGATTCTATTAACTATGCTGAGCGTATTCAAAGAAGTTTCTTAGCAACAGACGATATCTTAAATGAAAATTTAAATGAACACTTTGTTTTCTTTCAACCAAAAGAAGCGGTTAGTGGCGATTTTTATTGGGCTGGAAAATTACCCAACAATCAATTTGCTATGGTAAATGCAGATAGTACTGGACATGGAGTTCCTGGAGCTATTATGAGTATTTTAAATATTTCTTCCATTGAAAAAGCAATTGAAAAAGGACTGAAAACCCCTTCTGATATTTTTAATGATACACGTAAAACAATCATTGACCGTCTTAAAAAAGATGGTTCTGAAGAGGGTGGTAAAGACGGAATGGATGCCAGCATTATTGTTTTTGATTTCGAAAACAACAAGTTTAGTTACACTGCCGCTCAAAACCCGATTTGGGTAATTAGAAATGGGGAGGTTATCAAAATAAAACCAGAAAAAATGCCGGTTGGTAAACATGATCATGATTCTATTCCATTTGTTGGTGGGAAATTTGAAACGCAAAAAGGAGATCAAGTTTATACGTTAACAGATGGATATCAAGATCAATTTGGAGGTCCAAAAGGAAAAAAATTCATGATTAAAAAAATGAGAGAATATGTTTTATCTGTATCTCATTTACCAATGAAAGAACAGCATCAAAAAATAAAAGACACGTTTAATACATGGATGGGCGACCTCGAACAAATTGATGATGTTTGCGTAATTGGAGTGAAGGTATGAACGAAAATGAAGCAGCCTGTACTGAGCGAAGCCGAAGTAGATTTGGAGTGAAAGTATAATTTTCTTTTTGGTCGCAGAATAATTCGTAAACTTGTTTTATGAATGTACCCTTGATAATAATAATGATTGGTTTGCTCATTTTTGGAGCTCACCTCTTTAATGGTCTTTTTAAATTTACAAAAGTACCTAACGTATTAATTCTATTGGTTATAGGTATTATTGCAGGTCCTATTTTAGGGTTTGTAAATGAAGGTCATTTTGGGTCTGTTGGTCCAATCTTTACGTCAATAACTTTAGTTTTAATTTTATTTGAAAGCGGTACCAATCTTAAAATTGGAGAACTCTTTAAATCTATAGGTTCTGCTTTTTTGCTCACCCTTTTTAATTTTATTGCAAGTGCCGTAATTGGAACTCTGGTTGCAATGGCAATGCCCGATATCGATACTTTGAGTGCTGTCTTTTTTGGAGTAATTATCGCAGGAACTTCTTCTGCTGTAGTCATTCCAATAATTAAGCAACTTAAAATGAATGAAAAAGGCTACACTACGTTAATGCTTGAGTCTGCATTAAGCGATGTACTCTGCTTGGTAATTGGATTAGCATTATTGCAAGCCATGAAACAAGGTGTTTTCGAAATGAGTGCCATTTTAAATGCAATATGGAAATCATTCTTATTTGCTTTCTTAATTGGATTTTTTGGTGGTTTTGTATGGTCAATCATTATAAAGTTTACACGTGTTCTTGACAATTCTAAAGTAATGAATCTGGCAATGGTTTTCATTATTTATGGAATTACCGAATACTTAGGTTTAAATGGAGGAATTGCTGTTCTTATATTCGGAATAACTTTAGGAAATGCATACTTATTACAAGATACCAAGCTAAAAGTTATTTTCCCATCTAAAGAATTATTAGCCAACGAAAAAGACTTTTTTAGTGAGCTCGTTTTTATCATGTCTACTTTCTTTTTTGTTTATGTAGGTATTTGTATGAAGTTCGGAAGTGTTGGAATATATCTAATGGCGTTATTAATTGTTGCTTTAATTACGATCGTTAGACCACTATCAATCAAACTCTTGGTAAAGTCAAAAATGTCTTTTAAGGATTTGAGTATCATGTCTATTATGGCGCCTAAAGGATTGGTTCCTGCTATTTTAGCATCTATCCCAATTCAATATGGTTTAGCAGGTGGAGAAAACATCCAAATGCTTTCTTTTGCTGTTGTTTTATTAAGTATTATCATTTGCTCAATATTAGTTATCATCTTAAGCAAAAACCCTCTACAAATAGGTTATCTTAAAACTGTTTTAGGCGGTAAAGAGGAAGAGACCAATTCAGAAGTTCCATCGGAAGAAGTATCGCCAGAAGAAATTCCATCAGAAGATGAAAGCCCTGTAAAAATTATCAATAAAACAGACCATACTCCAGGCAATAATAACTCAGAAAATGAGTAAAATAACGCCTTTTCATTTAGCAATCCCTGTTCAAAACCTAGAGGTTTCTCGTTCTTTTTATCGAACTGTATTGGGCTGTGAAGAAGGTAGAAGTAGCGATAAATGGGTAGACTTCAACTTTTTTGGACATCAGTTTGTCATTCATGAAACAACAATAAAAAAGAGTAAAACCGCAACAAATCCTGTTGATGGACAAAATGTTCCTGTTCCTCACTTTGGGGTTGTTTTAGACTGGAATGATTGGGAAGTTCTTTCAGAAAAATTACAAAAACACAATATTGATTTTATCATTAAACCTTATATCAGGTTTAAAGGAGAGGTAGGAGAACAAGCCACTATGTTCTTTTTAGATCCTGAAGGCAATGCTATAGAATTTAAAGCCTTTAAAGACAAAGAACAAATTTTTGCTAAATAGGTGTAACAAAACGTATTGTTGAACCGTCTTAAATAAAACTTATTTAAACTTTGAAAAAAGTAACTTTATTATACTTCTTAATTAGCCTTTCTCTTTTCGGGTTTTCACAAACTTGTATTCTTTCTGGAACCATAAAAAACGACAAGGGAGCACCTATCCCATATAGTAGTATTTACATTCCAAAATTAGCCACTGGTAAAATCGCCAATATGGATGGTAATTATAAAATTAGTTTGCCTTGTGGACAGTATAAAATGAAAGTACAATGCTTGGGTTACGAAACCATCTTTTTAACAATTGATGCTTCTTCTAATGACAATAACAAGACGATCGTTTTACCAGCTAAGTCATTTGCCATAAAAGAGGTTACTGTAAATGCTTCAGATGAAGATCCTGCCTATAATGTAATGCGAAAAGCAATTGTAATGGCAAAATATTACAAAAAACAAATACAGCAGTATGATGCTAAAATTTATATTCGTTTCTTCTTTTTTGCTGACAATGTTCCCAAACTAATGAAACTGTTTGCTGAAGAAAAAGACATTAAAGACCTTAAAGCTGGTGATCTTTCAGAAACATTAATTCAATACCATTACGAAAGGCCCAATAAAGTTAGAGAGAAAATTATTTACACCAAAAACGCCAGAGGGGATACCGCCAAAGGAAGGTCTCCTTACCTCAACTTTAGCTTTTACGATCTTGGAGGAAATTCGATTATTTCTCCGTTAAGTAGAAGTGCTTTTTCTGTTTATAAATTTGAATTGATAAGTGCATACTATGAGGAAGATAGACTTATTCATAAAATAAAGATAATTCCCAAACGAAAAGGAACAGACCTAATGAGTGGCTTCCTTTACATTAATGATGGAACTTGGAATATAAATAGTGTTGATGTAAAATTTAAACAGCAATTTGTAGATGTCCATTACAAGCAAATTTATTCTGAAGTTGCCGAAAACGTATGGATGCCTACCAGTCATGACATAAAAGCTCGAGCAAAAGCAATGGGGTTTAAAGGCCATTTTAAACACCTTGTTTCTATGAGCAATCTTAAGTTAAAAACCGACCCAAAAGTTGATGCTAAAATAAAGTCCATTGTCAACGTACCTATTACCGAAGAGTTTAAAGAAAAAGAAGTTGTTACACTTAACCCTTCTCAAAAAACATCTAAAACAGAAAAGAAAATACAGTCTTTAATGAACCAAGACAAACTAACTCGAGGAGAAACAATGAAGCTTGTGCGGTTAGTCAATAAACAAGCGAACAATGAAGCCAAGAAATTACCTAAAGACTCTGTTTTAGAAGTTAAAAGCGACCATAAAACAGAATATGCTGATAGTGCTTTTATTCAAAATGATAGTCTGTGGAATGAAATTAGAGAAACCCCATTATCTGAACAAGAGACCATTATTCTTAATACAAGAGATTCTTTAACAAAAGTACAAAATGGTGATACCGTTATAAATAAAGATAAGAGTGTAATCGGTAACATCTTATTTTTTAACGGAACAATAAAAAGTAAAAACAAAAATAATGTCTTAAAAATCCCAGGGTTATTCTCTAAGCTTGGTGTAAACTTTAATACTGTTGATGGTATTGTGCTTCGAAAAAAGCTCTTTTCATACAAAAGGAAATATGAAAACGGTAAGTTTTGGAAGATAGAACCGTCTGTACTTTATGCTTTTTCAAGAGAAGCTTTAATGGGAAAAGTTGATTTTAAATCGCAATACAGCATGAAAAAAAGAGCTCGATTTTACTTTTCTGGAGGAAGAATTACTAGCGACTTCAATTCCAATAAACCAATGCCCAAATTCTTTAACAGTGTTGCTACACTATTATTTTCTGAAAACTATAAAAAATTGTATCAAAAAGATTTTGCAACTATTGGACATTCTTTTGATATCGCTAACGGCTTAAATCTAAATGTTTCAGGTGAATATGCAGACAGAAAACAACTCTTTAACAACACGGATTTTACAGCAATTAAGTGGAAGGATAAAGAATACTCTTCAAACACACCAGCTCTTGCCAATAACACTAGCTTACAACCCATTTTTAGCAGTCATAAATCAATGAATTTATCAACGATTTTAAGCTATACTCCTAAACAACCTTTTCAGTACAGAAATAATAATAAACAAATGCTAAAATCCAAATACCCAACATTCTTTCTTATATACAAACAAGGCTTAAAAAATGTTGCTGAAAGCCAAACCGACTTTAGTAGGTTAGAAGGAGCTATCACGCAATCTAAATCCATTAATTTGATTGATAGAGTTGGTTATTATATTGGTGGAGGAAAGTTCCTAAACAGTAATGCCCTCTATTTTGCTGATTACAAAAGCTTTAACACACAGCCTTTTTATTTTATTGGAAACTCTAGTGTAACGTCTTTTAAGCTCTTAGATTTTTATAACTACAATGCAAACGATTATTTTTTTGAGGCCCATTTCGCTATAGAAGATAACTTTTTACTGCTCAAAAACTTACCGCTATTAAATACTTCTTTCTTATCTGAAGGTTTATATGCGAATTACCTCTACACAAATCAACAAGATCATTATTATGAGTTTGGTTATGGTTTAAAAAACGTTTTTTTACTCTTTAATGCCGAAGCTTTTGTGAGTTTTAAAAATGAAAACTACAATGCTTTTGGAGTTAAACTTAGTTTCAACTTTATTAATAATAGCAACTCTTTTGATTAAGTCATGAGACTATTATTTCTACTATCTCTTGCATTTATAGTACTTTTTTTAAGTGGCTGCGAAATGGGCAGGGCCATTTTAGCAGGAGAAAAACCAACCATTGAGGTTAAAGAAGAAAAGGCTTATATTAATGGTGTTTTAGGAAAGCCCTTTCATAATAAATTTAAAAAGTTTGTAGCACAAAACCCAACTATCAAAACAGTTGTTTTTGAAAATGTTCCAGGATCTGCAAATGATGAATGGAATGTTAAAACATGTGTACTCCTGCACAAAAGCGGAATGAATACAGAGTTAAAACCTTACTCAGAAATTGCTTCTGGTGGAGTAGATTTATTTATTTCTGGGCATAAAAGAACCATAGCTGAAAGTGCAAAAATTGGTGTTCATTCATGGTCAGATGGCAAAAAGGGAGGTATTGAATATCCTAAAGATTCTAAAGAACATAAAATCTTTTTAAGCTTTTTTAAAGAAATTAAAATGGATACTTCTTTTTATTGGTACACCTTAAGGGCTGCGCCAGCTGAAAGTATTCATTGGATGACAAAAGACGAAATTGAACTGTATAATTTAAGATCAGAATGAAAGTTTTAACAACCGCATTTTTACTACTACTCTCATTAACTCTTTTCAGTCAGAAAGAAATGTATGAGATTTGTCCAATTAAAAACTCTGAAGAGATTCCAAGCGTTATAGTTTATTCTCCTAACGGGAAAGAAGTAAACCTTCAAAAATACATTGACAAAAAAACAGCTATTATAGTTTTTTATAGGGGTGCTTGGTGTCCGTATTGTACGAGGCACCTATCTGCTCTTCAAGAAATTAAACCTCAAATTGATAGTTTAGGTTTTGAAATCATTGCAATTACTCCTGATGATTTTTCTAAATTAGATTCCTCTTTTGCCAGAGTAGAAAACCTAGACTTCAAACTATTTTCTGACAAAAACATTAACGCAATAAATGCTTTTGGGATAGGTTGGAAAATTAATGATGAACTCTATAAAAAATATAAAGACAGATACGGAATGGATGCAGAATGGTGGACAGGGCAAAGACACCACGTATTACCTGTTCCATCAGTCTTTATTATCAAAAATGGAGAAATTCAATATCAACATGTTGATCCAAATTATTCTAAAAGATTAGACCCTCAACTTTTATTAAGCTTATTAAAATCCGTAAAATGACTGACCCTCTCGTTTCTTCTCAATGGCTTTTTGAAAACATAAACAATCCTGATCTAATTGTTTTAGATGCCAGTCAAAAAGTTGATGAAAACAATTTACAAATTACTGGAGCGCGTTATTTTGATCTGAAAAACAATTTTAGTGATAAGGGTTCCAGCTTGCCAAATACGTTCCCAAATGCTGCTCAATTTGAGTTAGAAAGTCAAAAGCTTGGCATCAACCACTCCAGTATAATTGTTGTTTATGATAATGAAGGGGTATTCTCTAGCCCTCGGGTGTGGTGGATGTATAAAACCATGGGGCATCAAAACGTATTTGTATTAAATGGAGGTTTACCTGATTGGATTAAAAACAACTATCCAACAGAAATAATCCAGCCTCAAGAATATAAAACAGGAAACTTTAAAACTCAGCTTAACCCTAAAAATGTTAAAGGTTATGACTTTATCAAATCAAACCTCAACAATAAAGAAAATATTGTTATTGATGCACGCTCTTCAGGTCGTTTTAATGGAACAGCCCCAGAGCCAAGAGAAGGTTTAAGAAGCGGAAACATTCCTGGTTCTTATAATATTCCTTATGGTGATGTTTTAGAAAACGGAAAGTTTAAATCTAAAGAAGAGTTAACAAAGGTTTTTTCTAAATTGAACCCAGAAAATAAATCACTTATTTACTCCTGTGGCTCAGGTTTAACTGCCTGTATTCTGCTATTGGCTGGAGAGCTTGTTTTGCCAAACAAAACCATGGTATATGATGGCTCTTGGACTGAATGGGCGCAAATCGAAAAATAAAAAAGGATTCTAAATATAGAACCCTTTTTTGTTTTTAATCATTTAGCTTTAATACCGCCATAAAAGCTTTTGGTGGCACTTCTACACTTCCAATCTGCTTCATCTTTTTCTTTCCTGCCTTCTGCTTTTCTAAAAGCTTACGCTTACGTGATATATCTCCACCATAACATTTAGCGGTAACATCTTTACGCAATGCAGAAAGTGATTCTCTTGAGATAATTTTTGCTCCAATAGCAGCTTGTATCGCAATAGCAAACTGCTGTCTCGGAATCAGCTCTCTTAGTTTCTTACAGATTTTTTTACCTAAATCATAAGCATTGTCCTTATGAACTAATGCCGATAAAGCATCCACCATATCTCCATTTAACATGATGTCCATTTTTACCAAATGCGATTCTCTAAATCCTATTGGGTGATAATCAAAAGATGCATAACCCCTTGATATAGATTTTAAACGGTCATAAAAATCAAAAACAATCTCTGCCAATGGAACATTAAAGTTCAATTCAACTCTATCTGTTGTTAAGTAAACTTGGTTAGTTAATTCTCCTCTTTTTTCAATTGCCAAACTCATAATTGGGCCTACATAGTCGGCCTTTGTAATAATAGACGCCTTAATATACGGTTCTTCCATTTTATGAATAGTACTCGGATCTGGAAAATCTAACGGATTGTTTACTACAATTGGAGTTTCTTTATCTTTAGTTAAAAACGCTTGGTAAGATACATTGGGAACCGTTGTAATCACAGTCATATCAAATTCACGCTCTAAACGCTCTTGAATAATTTCCATGTGCAACATTCCTAAAAATCCACACCTAAATCCAAACCCTAAAGCTGCAGAAGACTCTGGCTCAAAAGTTAATGAAGCATCATTCAGTTGCAATTTTTCCATTGCATCTCTCAACTCCTCATAATCATCTGTATCAACTGGGTAAATTCCAGCAAAAACCATTGGTTTTACATCCTCAAACCCCTGAATTGCTTCAGCAGGATTAGCGACTGTAGTAATCGTATCTCCAACTTTTACCTCTTTAGCTACTTTAATTCCAGAAATAATATACCCAACATCTCCCGTCTTAATGACCTTTTTAGGTTCTTGATTCAGTTTTAATGTTCCAATCTCATCAGCAAAATATTCTTTATCTGTATTGATAAACTTTACTTTTTCTCCTTTTTTAATTTCTCCATTTAATACTTTAAAATAGGCATTAATCCCTCTATAAGAATCAAAAACAGAATCAAAAATCAACGCTTGAAACGGAGCATCTGGATCACCAATAGGAGCGGGAACTCTTTTTACGACAGCTTCTAAAATATCCTCAACCCCCAAACCAGTTTTTCCACTGGCAGAAAGAATATCTTCTCTATCACAACCTATTAAATCTACAATTTGATCTTTAACTTCTTCTGGCATTGCACTTTGCAAATCCATTTTATTCATTACAGGAATAATCTCTAAATTATTCTCAATAGCTAAATAAAGGTTAGATATTGTTTGAGCTTGAATCCCTTGTGTTGCATCAACAATTAATAAAGCCCCCTCACAAGAAGCAATAGAACGAGAAACTTCGTAAGAAAAATCTACGTGCCCAGGAGTATCAATTAAGTTCATCACATATTGTTCTCCTTCATACGGATACTCCATTTGTATCGCATGACTCTTGATGGTAATCCCTCTCTCTCTTTCAATATCCATATCATCCAAAGTCTGCTCTTGCAGCTCTCTATCTGATATTGTTCCTGTGGTTTGCAATAACCTATCAGCCAACGTACTCTTCCCGTGATCAATGTGTGCGATTATACAAAAATTTCTAATATTCTTCATCTCTGTTAACTTCTCTAAATGATTAGGCCCCCTTTTTTCAAGGGGATAATTCTGCTCGCTTTTTATTCAACCTCACCGTTAAGGTTAATTCTAAAAAAGAGCATCATTAATTAAGTTTACAAACTTACTTCTTTAAATGCTGCTTTACAACAGCATTGTTTTTTGATTTTAATGAAATATAATTTCGTTTTGACCGGTTCGGGTATTACATTTGCAAAATAATATTTGCCGAAAATCTCGGCTTACAATTATTAAGTAGTTGTTAGTGGTAACATTATCAAACTAACACCTGAAGATATAAGACTACATTATGAAAGTAACAGAACACTTAAAAAAAGCTAAAAAACCATTGTTTTCTTTAGAAATTCTTCCTCCTTTAAAGGGGAAAGGAATACAATCTATTTATGATGGTATTGATCCGCTAATTGAGTTTGGACCTTCTTTCGTTAATGTTACTTACCATAGAGAAGAATTTATTTACAAGAAAAGAGAGAAAGGTTATTTAGAAAAAATTTCTATTAAAAAAAGACCTGGTACTGTTGGTATTTGTGCTGCAATTGTAAACAAATATAAAATAGATGCTGTTCCACACATTATTTGTGGAGGCTTCACCAAAGAGGAGACTGAAAACGCTTTAATAGATCTAGACTTTTTAGGAATAGACAATGTGCTGCTATTAAGAGGAGACCCTATTAAAACAGAAGCTGCTTTTGTTCCTGAAGAAGATGGACATCACTATGCTGTTGACCTAGTAAAACAAGTTGTTGGTCTCAATAAAGGAGAGTACATGGATGAAGATCTACAAAATGCTACACCTACTTCGTTTAGTATTGGTGTTGCTGGTTATCCCGAAAAGCATTTTGAAGCTCCAAACATGAAAAACGACTTAAAGTTTTTAAAACAAAAAGTGGAAGCCGGAGCAGATTATATTGTAACTCAACTGTTTTACGACAACGAACAGTTCAAAAACTTTGTTGACCGTTGCAGAGAAGAAGGGATTACCATTCCTATTCTTCCTGGATTAAAACCCATCTCTACAAAAAAACAAATCTTAACCTTACCGAAATTTTTCCATATTGACTTACCTGATGAATTGGTGGATGCTATTGAAGCTGCCCCTGATGCTGCCGCAGTAAAACAAGTTGGTATTGATTGGGCAATTAAGCAATCTAAAGATTTATTAGAATATGGCGTTCCTTGCATCCACTACTACACTATGGGAAAATCTTTAGCTGTAAGAGAGGTTGTTAAAGAAGTGTTTGGTTAAACTAACTAAAAGAAACAGCAGTCGTACTCAACAAATAGGGTTGTTAACTCATTCCCCATTGTATTAGAATTCCTTGACGTTTAATTTCATTGTAAATTAAACTCAACTTCTATGAAATCACTTTTTAAAACAACTGCTATAGTATCAGTTTCATTAGTCCTTTTTTTCGCTTGTAAAGAAGCCCCTACACTTCCTTTTTCTGCTTTACCAACCTCAGCAACGGAACTCTTTTATCTTAGCCATGTAGACTCCTTAAAGAATAGTATTTCACTAGGAGTTCCAGGAAAAGGGTCCATGAAAAATGGCAAAATAATTCCCTACTCTGGTGTTAATTTTCATTACTTCAGCAAAGCAAGTTATTTAGGTGGAAGAGCTTTCGTGAACCATAACCTTAAAGAACTCGTTTTAGAATCCTATAAAGATTTATATGCTCAATTTCCTGAGCAACAATTTGGAATAATGGAATGCTCTAAAAAAGAAGGAGGCCAAATTTCTGGCCATAGAACACACAGAAATGGGTTAAGTATTGACTTTATGTCTCCTAAAATGAAAGAAAATAACCCTTATTATGGTTTAGATAATTTAGGAGCTGCACACTATTTATTGGCTTTTAATAATGATGGTAAATTAACTGTAGAACCATCAATAGAAATAGACTTTGAGATGATGGGCCAACATATCTTAGCGCTAAATAAAAAAGCAAAACAGCATCACCTGAGAATAAAAAAGGTTATCCTTAAAAAGGAATTAAAAGATGATTTATACAAAACTAAAAGTGGTTCAATAATTAAGAAAAAAGGAATCTACATCACCATGAATCTTCCTCCACGAATCAATGAAGCGCATGATGATCATTATCACATTGATTTTGAATTGACGAAATAACTCTAGTCTTTCGCTAAAAGCCTAGCCACATACTTCCCAACAATATCAAACTCTAAATTGATATTATCTCCTGCTTTTAAAGTATTAAAGCTTGTATGGTCTTTAGTATATGGAATAATACAAACAGAAAATTGATTGTCTTGAGAATTAACAACAGTTAAGCTAACACCATTAACAGTAATTGATCCTTTTTCTACGGTTACATTCCCGTTTTTTGAATCGTATTCAAAAGTGAACATCCAACTACCGTCTTGTTCTTCAACAGATTTACATGTTGCCGTTTGGTCAACATGCCCTTGAACAACGTGCCCATCAAAACGGCCATTCGCCAACATTGCTCTTTCTAAATTTACTTGGCTGCCAACTACTAAATCTCCAATATTAGATTTATCCAACGTTTCTTTAATAGCTGTTACTACATAAGTATCTCCATCTATTCCTACTACAGTTAAACAAACACCGTTATGTGCTAAACTCTGATCAATTTTTAATTCGTTTGTGATTTTACTTCTTAATGAAAAATGAACATTTTCTCCTTCTTTTTCAATTTTCACAACCTCTCCAAGCCCTTCTATAATACCTGTAAACATAAATTTCTTTATTTCTTGACGCTTTGTTCTCGATACTTTTTGACTTATCCTTCAATAAACTCTAGATAAATCAAAACACTCGAACTGACAGCTTTTATTTTTTATTCTCACTTTGTTCTTAATAAGGTAATAAACCCTTTAATTTTTCTAGGGTTTGTTCCTTCCAAACATTCTTCATTAACTGTACAAGTATAAAAATATGTACCATCAACGCATGGTTTTTCACTATCTTGTTCTGTTCCGTCCCATAAAATATTAGGGTCAGAAGTCCAGTACACCAAATTCCCCCAACGGTTAAAAATTTGCATATCTACCGACTCTACAAAACGATAAGGAAAGGGTTGAAAAACATCATTTAACCCATCTTCTCCAGGAGTAAATACATTTGGTAAACTATAAATATAGCAGTCCGATTGATCTGATTCATTAGAAATAAAAACACATCCGTTGTTACCAGCACAAGCTCCATTAGGATTATCTATACAAACAGAATCACTAAACAAACTTTCGTTGCCAGCAGAGTCAATACCAGTTATAACATAACACCCAACCATCGATTTTTCATTGTCATATAGGTAAGAGGCTTCAGTACCATTCGGAATGTTTGTTATTAATTGATACTCTCCATTTAAAGAATCTTTTTTATAAATATTAAACTGAATAACATCATCAGCACACCCTGGGTTTTGGTTAACCCAATTTAAAAGACTTTGTTGTTGCTGACAATTTATCTCAACGCATAAACTTGGCGGACATGGAACAACATTATCAACAGGTTGACCGCAATTTTCTTGCGAGAAATTCTCAATAGGATCTATTGTTCCTGGGGAAGAATATCGACCGATACTTTTTACTTTGTAGCAATAAGTAGACAAATTAACCAAGCCGGAGTCAATATAACTTGTATTAGAGGTAATGTCCAAAGAATCAAAAATAAGTGTAGCCGGATTTTGTCTGTAAATCACATGCTGACTATTTGTCCAAGGAACAAATTCATCCCAGGTCAATGTTAATCGATTATCGGATGGGGTTATGTTTAAATAAACAGACGATGCCACCGCTGAAAACCCCATTAAATCTCTCGATCCACCTGTTAAATTATAAATGTCTACACGATAAAAATATTGAAAATCTAAGGTGTTAAGCATCGTATCCAAATACATTGTATCGTTAATACTTGCTGTAGAATCAATCAAAACCATGTTGTTTGAATTTTGTTCCCCTCTATAAATTAAATAACGATAAGGTCCTGCCCATTGAACAGTATTGTGCTCTGTTGGTTTAGACCATTCTACATAAATAGATCCATTGGTTGTAGATGTTGTATTTACATTTACTCTTGTCATAATGGGAACATCTTTTTTCAGCTGATCACAAACTTCATCTGAAGCTATACTTTCTGCTCCATCTGGATAACAAGCAACTATCCTATAACAATAGTCTTCTCCAGGCACTAAACCAATCCCATTGTTATTGTCGCTAAATGTAGTATCATTTATAGATCCCGTAGTTGCAATCAATTGAAATCCTGCAGATGGAGGGATTCCCGTTTCACATGGTCCAGGAGACCATCCTGAAGGTCCTAACTTTCTATACACTTTATAACTTACAACTTGACCACACCTTGTTTTATTCCAAATCAAATTAATGTTATTGGCCTGAACAATTGCAGCCAAGTTCTCAGGTTTAGGGCCTATAACTGTAATTGTTGTCGTATGGAAATCTGCTAAGTTGTAAGGGCTAGTATCTATCCCTTTAACAGATATAAAATAAGGGCTATTTCTAACATGATTGCATTGTGTTTCCCAATAGAAATTACCAAATGTGCTTGAGCCAATAAATGGTTGCTGAAAAAATGCTGGATTATTTATTGAATAAGGTATGCCTGTAGAGGTTAACGTTATGGATGAAGGGCCTGATGCAAGATAATTAAAGTCTAAAGTATCTCCTGCAATAATACAAGTATCCGTAATTCCTGTAATATCTGGTGGTGGTGGACAACCCCCAACAACAGTAATTTGCATATCTCTTAATACACTCCCTATTCTAAAACCATTTCTAAACTCTTCAATTAAAATAGCAACATTATACTCGCCCTGTGTAGTTGGTGAATCCCAAATTAAATCTCCTGTTAACGGGTCAATTATTATAAAGTTTGATGCCAGAGGATATTGATAATTAGCAATAGGTTGCCCTCCTGCACCAAAACTAGACTGTAAAGAATAATATAAACTATCCCCATCGCTATCAACAGCTCCTGGGTTGTGAATATATACCGAACCCACACAAGCGTTATCTATTGGTGGATTATTTAATACAGGAGAGTTATTTATTCCTGAAAATGGGTTTATATACAATTGCGTTTCTATATAAAAAGGAACATTTACGGAGTTTGGAACATTATAAATACCTTGATTTCTATTCGGGTCTTCTACACTTATCACATAAGGAAATGGTGCCGGGGCAGGATAAGTGTGTTGAGCAACATACGTACACTTTTTCAGCGTAAAAGTAATTGCCGTACCATCTCCATTAATCCTAGGTATTGAATCCAAAGGAGACCCATCTCCCCAGTTAATTTCTAATTTAGGTCTATCTACCTCTCCATTAGGTGTAGGAACAGATCCTTTAACATATGTTTCTACTGTAATCTCATAGGTTAGTCCCGAAATGTGTCTGAATGTAATTTCTCCAGCTCTATTATGAGTTGCGAAAGCATTAGCTGCAATCAAAAAGAATATAATATATAGGATTTTCTTAACCATTGTAGAACCTATAAAATTAAGAATTTTTGAGGACTACCTTAATACCGTTAATAAAACAACATGGTTTTTACATGTTTAGACAAAACGTGCCTGCTAAAAACAAAAAGTATTCTAATAGTTAATTACTTGCTGTACCATATCCTTTGGTAGCTCTCTATCTTCATATTTCTGTGTTCTCAACTGTGGCTCAAACCCAGCTTTTCGAATAGATTCTTGAATACCATCTGCAGTAAAACGATGTGGAGCTCCTGCTGCTGAAACAACATTTTCTTCAATCATAATTGAACCAAAATCATTGGCCCCCGCATGCAAACAAGTCTGCGCTGTTTTTTCTCCAACAGTTAGCCATGATGCTTGAATATTTTCCACATTAGGCAACATGATTCTACTCAAAGCAATCATTCTAATATACTCATCATCAGTAACATTGTTAGAAATGCCTTTTACTCTTTTAAGCAACGTTCCATCGTCCATAAAAGGCCAAGGAATAAATGCTAAAAATCCATTTGCTGATTCAGGCTTTTCACTTTGAACTTGTCTAATATCTACTAAATGCTCAAACCTTTCTCCAATAGTTTCTATATGTCCAAACATCATTGTTGCAGATGTAGTAATGTCCAATTGATGAGCAGCTCTCATTACATCTAACCATTCTCTTCCTGAACATTTTCCTTTAGAAATTAATCTCCTCACTCTATCATTCAAAATTTCTGCTCCGGCACCAGGTAAAGAATCCAATCCTGCCGCTTTAAGTGCAACTAAAACTTCTGTATGTGTTAAGCCTTCCAATTTAGCAACATGAGCAATTTCAGGTGGTCCTAAACAATGTAGTTTGATGCTTGGGAACATAGATTTTATTCCCCTAAAGGTATCTTCATAAAATTTCAACCCTAAGTCTGGGTGATGGCCTCCCTGCAGTAACAATTGATTTCCTCCATACTTTATGGTTTCTTCAATTTTTACTTTATACTCTTCCATTGTGGTTACGTAAGCTTCTCCATGACCAGGAACTCTAAAGAAATTACAAAACTTACAATTTGCAATACAAACATTGGTTGTGTTTAAATTTCTATCAATAATCCAGGTTACTTTATTGCTTTTCTTTTTTAGTTTTTTCAGCTCATTTCCAACAAACATTAATTCTGCTGTTGATGCGTTGTGAAATAAAAACTCTCCTTCTTCGGCACTTAAAAAGTCTAGTTTTAAAGCTCTTTTTAATAATGATTCTACTTGCATTATTCAGTATTTAGATTATCCTTTATTATTCTTAAATTCGCTTTTTCAAAAATACTACAAAAAACAAGCATGGAAATAAAAAAGGGAAGCAAATTAGGTGCTAAAGACAACGCAGTTTTTTTAATCACTTCAGACAAAGACATTTCATCAAAAGATTTTTCTAAAGAAGAAATTACATACATCAAGAAAGAACTTAAAGCTGAACAAAAACAAATAGCAATTAATCGTTTAATGACTATTGTTTACATTGTTTTATTAAGTTCAGAAACAGATTATAAAGCTTCTGAAAAAGCTAGAATTTCTGGTGGTGAATTAACCTCAACTTTAAATAAAGCTAAAATTAAATCTGTTTCTATAGTCTCAGATTTAGAACTAACAAGTGCTTTTCTTGAAGGAATCGCATTGTTTAACTATCAATTCTTAAAATATTTTTCTGATAAAAAAACAAACAGTTTAAATTCCATTAAAGTAATTGGATCAATTAAACCTGCGGCAATAGAAGAGGTTCAGAATACTGCTGATGCTACCAATTATGCTAAAGATTTAGTTAATGAACCTCAATCTTTCTTAACGGCAACTCAAATTTCTAAAGAGATAAAAAAGCTAGGTAAAGAAGCCGGATTTAAAATTGAAGTCTTTAATAAAACAAAAATTACAGCCTTAAAAATGGGTGGGCTTTTAGCCGTTAACAGAGGAAGTGTTGAACCTCCAACGTTTTCTATTTTAGAATGGAAACCAAAAAATGCTAAAAACAAAAAACCAATTGTTCTTGTTGGTAAAGGTGTTGTTTATGATACTGGAGGTTTAAGTTTAAAACCAACAGCCAACTCTATGGATTTTATGAAGTGTGATATGGGTGGTGCAGCTGCCGTTATCGGTGGCTTATATGCTATTTCTAAAAACAAACTTCCATATCATGTTATTGGGTTGGTTCCGGCAACAGATAATAGACCAAGCGGTGATGCTTATGCTCCTGGAGATGTAATTACCATGCACAATAAAAAAACAGTTGAAGTTTTAAATACAGATGCTGAAGGTCGTTTAATTATGGCTGATGCATTGAGCTATGCTCAAAAATACAAGCCTGAATTGGTTTTAGATATTGCAACCTTAACTGGTGCTGCAGCTGCGGCAATAGGTCATTACGGTGTTGTTGGAATGGGAAATGCAGAAGAAAAAACCATGAACAAATTAAAAGTTAGTGGTAACAATACCTTTGAAAGAATTGTGGAATTCCCTTTCTGGGATGAATACAACGAACAATTGAAATCCTCAATAGCAGATATAACAAACCTTGGAAATGGTTCTGGAGGATCAATTACAGCGGGTAAATTCTTAGAGAATTTTACCAATTACCCATACATTCACTTAGATATTGCTGGTCCTGCATTTTTACACAAACCTATTAATTACTTATCTCAAGGAGGCACAGGAGTTGGAGTCCGTTTGTTTTACGATTTTATAAAAAACTATTAAAATGCCTGAGAAAATAAAAGTAGGAATAAGCGTAGGAGACATTAATGGTATTGGAATGGAAGTTATTATCAAAACTTTCAGAGATGCAAGAATGCTCGAGATCTGTACGCCAATAGTTTATGGTTCACTAAAAACATCGTCTTTTCATAGAAAGGCGCTAAATATAAACGACTTTAGTTTTAATAAGATTAAAAACCCAAAAGAAGCTAACGCAAAAAAAGCAAACCTAATAGAGTGTTGGCAAGATGATGTTGAAATAACTTTAGGACAATCTACAGAAAATGGAGGGAAATATGCTCTTGCATCCTTAGAGGCAGCAACAGCAGATTTAGCGGCAGGAAGTATAGATGCTTTAGTTACTGCACCTATCAACAAAGACAACATTCAATCTGAAACATTCAATTTTCCTGGGCATACCGAGTACTTAAACGAAAAGTTTGAAGGAGAGTCATTAATGCTTATGGTAGGAGAAAACATTAAAATAGGTGTTGCAACCAACCACATTCCTATTAGTAAAGTTGCCAATACCTTAACTGCTGATAACATTTTTGGAAAGCTTAAGATTTTAAACAAATCTTTAATTAATGATTTTTGTCACACCACTCCCCGAATTGCAGTTTTAGGATTGAACCCTCATGCTGGTGACAATGGTTTAATTGGTAGTGAAGAAGAAAACATTATAATCCCTGCTATTGATAATGCTAAAAGTATTGGAATAAACACTTTTGGACCTTATCCTGCTGATGGTTTTTTCGGTTCTGGCAACTACAAAAAATTTGACGCTATTTTAGCAATGTATCATGATCAAGGATTGATTCCTTTCAAATCTCTTTCTTTTGGGGCTGGAACAAACTTTACAGCAGGGCTAAGTGCTATTAGAACATCTCCAGACCATGGCGTTGCATACGAAATAGCTGGACAAAATAAAGCAGAAGAAAGCTCGTTTAGACAAGCAATTTATAACGCTTGTGATATTTATAAAAGTAGAAAGCTTACTGAAGAAATAAATCAAAACCCGTTAGCTACAAAAAAGTAACAACACCAATATTTAATTGAGTTTCACTCTAAACATTAAAAATACTTTTTCTGATACCAGAGGATGGTTTATCCTTTGCCTATCTAGTATCGCCTTGGGTCTTTCTGTATCCAAACCATTAATGTCTTTAGGCCTTTTTGGTCTTTTAGTTGTGTGGCTAATTGACGGAAATATCAAAACGAAATTAAGTGCTTTTTGGAACAATAAACCAGCATTAATAATTAGTTCAATTTATTTAATTTCTGTTTTAGGATTAATTCACACCAGTAATTTTGATTTTGCTTTTGCCGATTTAAGAAGAAAACTTCCGCTCTTTTTTATCCCTTTTTGTATTGCTGGATTTAGTACAATCACAAAAAAAGAGCTACACTTCTTATTAAAAATTTTTATTCTTGGAGTGCTCATTTCAACACTTTGGAGCTTTTTTGTTTATCTAGGAGGGTTAAACATAACAATAATCGACAAGCGTGAACTGTCTCGATTTTACTCTCATATTCGCCTTGGGTTGTCAATCGCTCTAGCTATCTTTTTTTGCTTTTATCTTTTAATTCAATACCAAAGCATCAAAACAAAATTTTTATGGCTTACCGTTTTATGCTGGTTAATTGCCACCTTATTTATATTTAGCTTATTTACAGGGTTAGTTGTTTTTGTTATTACCGCTTTATTCTTACTTGTTGTTATTAGTGTTAATAACAAATCCCATACAATTAGGTTTTCTGCCATTACCATCACCTTCGTTGGAATAATTAGTGGCACCTTATATATCAGCTCTTCCATAAAAGAATTTAAAAACAGTATTTCTACTAAAACACTTGAAGATATTCCTTATACAAAAGAGGGGAATCCATATCAACAAAATAAAGATTTTAAAGAAAGCGCTTTGCAAGAAAATGGCTACTTCATTGATAAACACATTTCATGGGTGGAAATTGAAGGAGCATGGAACCAAAGAAGCAGCATCAATTTCAATACTCTTGATTTAAAAGGGCAACAATTAAAGCATACACTTATTCGATTTGTAACATCTAAAGGGCAAAGGAAAGATAAAGAAGCTATTGAACAGTTGTCACAAAAAGAGGTTGAAGCAATAGAAAACGGTATTTCTAATTATAAATATTTAGAAATGAATTCTATAAATAAACGCATCCATCAAATATTATGGGAATACAATGCTTACGCAAACAAACATGATGTAAATGGGCACTCAGTACTAATGCGCTGGATGTATTGGGAAACAGCTCTTAAAATCGTTAAAAACAACCTTTTTATTGGTGTTGGAACAGGTGATATTCAGGATGCTTTTAATGAACAGTACAAAAAAGACAATTCAATACTCACAGAACAATACAGGCTCCGAACGCATAACCAATATCTCACTTATGCCGTTTCTTTAGGCTTATTTGGTTTTTGTTGGTTTTTAGGGTGTTTTCTTTTTCCTTTCTTGAAAAAAACGGGATACAAAAACTATTTATACCTCGCTTTCTTTAGTATCGCTTTTCTATCAATGTTATCTGAAGATACTTTAGAAGTACAAGCAGGAATTAGCTTCTTTGCCTTTTTTAACACGCTCTTTGTTCTTCAAATTAATAAAGATAAAGCTTAAAAACTTCCTTCATACTCATCTATACCTTGACGTGCTTTTTTATAATCAGGAACATCTAGCATGTCGTCTATCCCTTTAGGGTAACCTAAGGTGGTAAAATTACTCCAGTAAGCTTCTTTTGTCATTCCATCCCAATGCAAACATGTTTTAGATTGCTGTGTTTGAAATAAATTTAGACCGGTTGCTAATACAATTAAAAGTATTGGGAATATTCTCAAATAAATAGCCTTCTTATCAAAATAAGTATAAAATGCAGCTAAAGGTATTGCCATTAACGCGTAAGAATCTACCATTGGTCTACTACCAAAACTTCCGCCATACCACCAGCACCACCAGCTGTACATAATGTATGTGTTTAACGTTATAAATATTAAAAGTGGCAAAAACCACTTCCTTTCCTTTTTAAAGATAAATAACACCCCAGCTAAAGCAAAAACCATTATCGGTGTATACAGCAACCACCCTTTTCTATAACTAAATAAGCCGTCTAAAATATGTGGATTGTTGAAGTAAAAATTATTATCATCTCCATAAGAGAAAAAGAACCATTGATCTGTTGCATATTTCCAAAAAGCCAATTGCGGAAACCAAGCAACCAAGCCAAAGAAAATGAGCACTAAAATGTGCCATTTAAACTTCCAAAAAAACATTACTTTTTCTGTTAATGTTGCAAAACTCTCAACTTTAAAAAATATAAAAACAAGCGCTATTAAAGCATTTGTAGGTCTTACCAAAGAAATTAAACCTATAATTAACCCCAAAGCTATTGTTGTTAAGATTTTTGGAGCCTTGTGCCACTTTATCATTTGCCAAAGAAACAATGCAAAAAGAAAAAAACTATAAGCATGAGACATCGTGTTTTCTATAGTTGTATAAAAAAACAAGTTTGTTGCTAAGGTGATTGAAACCAGTGTTAGTATCGTTACCCTTTCGCTGAAGTAAGTCAACAAAATTTTTCTTAAATAAAAAAGAGCCATAAAAACATAAAGCCAACAGCCTATTAATAAAGCCAATTTATAAGGGTTTGAATATCCATAAGTTGTATAGCCTAAAACATTTGCAGCAGCATGTCCAACTAAAAATGAAGGCAAATACATATAGGCTAAGCCCATGCTTGTTATTGGAAAGTGCCTGCCTGTTTCTTCATGCCTATTTACCCAAATGGTCCCATTAAAATCTTCGGGTAAATTATTTTTGAACTCAAAGGATAAGTCCTTAAAAATAACTGCTGCAGGAAGGTATTCATAATAAGAAATTGTATCATTTTCTATTATAGAATTGGTTTCCCAATGCTTAGTATTAATAATGGCAAAAATTAAAATAAAGCCCAATACCAAAACGGTACAAAAAGACGTTCTATTTGTTTTTACCCGGTTTTTAAAAACCCTAAAGAAAAGGTAGGTAACTAATATAAAAAGGCCCGTTTGACATACAAAAGGAAGCACTCTTATTTCTTTAATAGAATACCAAGAGGCAGGATAAATGTCTACCTCACCAACCCTTAAAAGAACACCACCAGTATTAGATATAGTTAAAATATTCTCTTTGTTTAATGTTAAATTTTTGCCTTTTAAAGTCTGTATTTTAAAATACTCTTTGTGGGGTACAAGTCGAAAAACCTCATGTGTGGAACTTCGCTCTGGAGACACCGTTAAAACATCATCCATGTAGTTTAAATAATGCCCTTTTTGTGTTTTTATTTTCACTAAAGCGCCCTTTTTATCTTCAATATAAAAAGTTTCAAGAGGTCCAAGACGGCCTCTTCTTATTGTTAAAAGATTGCTTTGAGTTTCACTAACAGACAGGTGTTCTCCACTTATGAGTTGAAAACAAACCTCGTTGGTTTTTGGTAAAAAACGGGTGTCATCATTTTGGCAAGAAGAAAAAATTACAACAACTAAGAGTAAAATAAAGTTCATTTTCCTTTTAAAGAAAAACAACTTATTTAAACCTAAATAGACCATATTTTAAAATTGTTTTTAAAATTTTGATCCCATCAAAATTATTCAGTTTTTTTCCTTCTCCAGAGTTTCTTGGAGTATAGTTTACAGGAACTTCTGCAATCCAATTTTTTCTTATTCTAGCACACTTAATGATTATTTCAGCTTCAAAGCCAAATCTATTTTCTTTTAAATGTAGTTGATCAAATAAACTTCTCTTTATTAACTTGTAACCACATGCAACATCTGTTAAATGAATATCTACCAGAACTGAAGTTATCAGTGTAAATAATTTATTTGCAAAGTAACGTTTAAAGCCTGCTTGTGTTCGTATTACACCAGGCAAGTATCTAGATCCATTTACAAATGGAACCTCTAAATCATGTGCGGCCTGCAATAAAGATGGTATATCCTTTGGGTTTAGCTCTAAATCTGCATCTTGAATCAACACATAATCACCAACAGAACTCTTAACTCCTGTTTTTACGGCAGCTCCTTTTCCTTGATTTTTAGAATGTTTAAGTATTGTAACCTGATCTTTATCTCTAATCCAATCACTTACTGTTTGATAAGAATTATCACTAGAGGCATCATCTACAACAATAATGTCAACCTTTTCAACAAAAGAAGGGTATTCAATTTCTATTAACTTTTGGAGCGTTTTAAGAACTAAAGATTCTTCATTGTAAAGTGGGATGATTACGCTTAACTTCATGTTTTTTTGATTGTTTCAAAAGTAATTATATTATTCTAAACCCTGTTGCCCCTAATTTATTTCTTCTATTTCAATTTAAACCTCTTTTAATGATTAAAGAGGTTGTATATTTGTCGTGTATAAAATGCTTTTTTATGTTTAAAGATTTCCCAAAAGAGAGAACTCCTCTTCCTAAAAAATTTCAAGAAATTTACGCAGAACAATACAAGGAGAATAGGGATGGTGATTCTACAGCTTCAGGTTTAGCACAAAAAATGGAATCTTGGTTGCACAAAAAAGTTGCCAATGATATTACTCCAGGTAGCAACCCAAAAACATTAGAAATAGGAGCTGGAACATTAAATCAGTTGCCTCACGAACCGAACAGTAAACAATATGATATTATAGAGCCTTTTACATCTCTTTTTGAAAACTCTCCATTGCTAAAAAGAGTTGATTCTGTTTATAAAGATATTGATGAGATAGACTTATCTTCTGAATATGATAGAATTACTTCTATTGCTGTTTTCGAACACATTACAGACCTACCAAAGGTTGTTGCTAAAACATGCCTGTTGTTAAACGAAAAAGGAAGTTTACGAACGAGCATCCCTAATGAAGGAACTTTTCTGTGGACTCTTGGATGGAAAATGACAACAGGCTTAGAGTTCAAGCTAAAACACAAGCTTGACTACGGTATTTTAATGAAACATGAACATGTTAATACTGCAAAAGAAATAGAGGAAGTATTAAACTATTTTTATGGTGAAAACAAGTGTTCTTGTTTTGGCTTAGGAAAAAGTGTAGCCCTTTATCGATTTTATGAAAGCACTAAACCAAATATTGAACGAGCTAAAGAGTATTTAAAAATAAGTTAGGTTGAAGGTTAGTCTAAAACAGTATCAGTTAATTTATTTTTTAAGTGTTTTTTCAAACATTGTTTTTATTCTCTTTTCTTTCTCCTTTCTTGACAAAGAGGGGTTTAATGTTCTCATAAACTCGGACACATTATATCTTCCTTCTTTATTTCACGACATTACTTCTTATGGGGGCTCATTTAAAGACTGGTGCTATGGTGCAGCGCCCAATTTTTTTCCTGATGTTCCCTTATTTTTTATCGCTTCTTACATTACCAAAAACCTTGTTGCATCTACAATATTATTTTCAATCATTCAAGTTGTACTTTTTATTGGCTTAACAAATGGAATTCTCAAAGCTGTTTTCCCTAAAAAGGAGCGCCTACAGATATTAATTTGTGGGAACATTCTTCTCTCACTCTTGCCCTTAAGCACGTACTTTGGTAATGACTTTCAGTTTAGCTTTCACCTAATAAGCAATGCTTTTCATAATGGAGCTTTTTTAAACACACTAATCGGACTTAATTTCTTAGTCCGCCTAATTAAACGCTTTTCATTCCTCAACTTCTTTCTTCTACTTTTCATAATTTTTATTGCAACAATTTCTGATCGCCTTTTTATGGCATACTTTATTGTTCCCGCTGTAGTTATGATTTTTGTTGCTATAAAAAGAGATTGGAAATATAAATTAACCCTTCTAATCACGCTGCCCCTTTCTGCATACTTTTCATTACTACTCATTGGCAGCCTTATTGCTAATAAGCATCTGTATACCATAAAAAAAGAGGTTGAAACATCTTATGAATTATTTGAAACATCTTACCGTATTTTCTTTGAGCAAATGAATCATTATTTTTTTGCATTTGATTCAAGAAGTCTTGCTTTACTTTTTACGGTTTCCTTCTTTTTACTAATGCTCTTCTTTCTTATAAAAAACATAAAACACAACCTGTTTTCAAAAACTATTTCTGACAATTATGCGCTTTATACTTTTCTATTTTCTTTCATAATTATTACAACCTTTGCTCCTATAGCCTTAGGAATTTATTCTGGATGGGATACATTGAGGTATTCATACCCTGCTATTATCATTGGTGTTCTATTTTTTGGGCTAACAATTAATTATTCCAATACATGGGTTAAAAAATACCTGCCCATACTCTTGGTGGTTAGTTTTTCAGGGCTTTTCCTATCTGCAATAACAATTGGTTTATCCTCAAAATTTTATTCAGGCCTATCAAAAACAATTAACTTTTATCCAGACAGAGTAAAAACGATTGAAGAATTAATACAGCCCTATAACGTAGAATATGGTATAGCAACTTACTGGGATGCAAACTACACCATGCTACTTTCAAAAAGAAAATTAAGAACATACCAGTGTTACTCTGAAATGAACCCCTGGTATGCCACTTCTAATCAAAATTGGTTCTATTACAATTCATCAACACAAGACTCTGTAACTTATAATTTTGTGATAATAAAAGATGAGAAACACCAAAAACACTTTAAGAAATTACTTGGTGATCCTTTGCATGTTTTAGACTCAAACGATGTTAAAATTTATATAACAAAACCTTTTAGGTTTAGCCAGACGACTTACGAACCTTACTACGTAAATAAATAAAACCTCAGGCTTTTTCTTAGCTAGTGGGATAAGGTTCTTTCAATCTTTTAAGTTAATTGCTGAACCTTTTTCAGCCTCTAAAAGAAGGTTGACGGAATCAACTTTATATCCCTGAACTGATATATTTCCAGGTCCATATTCTTGCTTTTTTTGAAAAGCAGTAAAACCTGTTTCGCAGCTTTTTAACCCAATCTCCTTAATTTCTACTTTCGAGTTATCTTTTGCAGCTACACCAATAATTGCTGTTTCAATACTACAGTTTTGTATAGTTACAGTTGATTCTTCTCCACAAGAAACTCCTTTATCTCCAACTGAACTTATTTGGGTATTTTTTATTTCAATAGTACTCCCAGAAAAATCTAATGCATCATTACCGGTATTTTTAAAGTTTGAATTGACAACCTCTCCTTCACAAAAATCAGCATCTAACCCGTCAGAAAAAGTATTGCTTATTTCACTATTGGCAAGCTTAAATGTTGAACGAATAATATTTAGCCCATCTTCACAATGGTTGTTTGTAAATGTACAGTTATCAATATCAACAGAAGATTCATAAAATGTAATCGCTCCTGTTAAAAGCCACCCTTGATTACTAAATGTATTTAATCCATCAAATACAACATACTCTAATTTAGATTCTTTTTTAGCTTGCAAAACAGAAAAGCCATTTCCTGTACCATCGGTAGAACTTATCTTTATTGGTGATGATTGACTTCCTATCATGTTAACCGCTGAGTAACTCATAAAATAAGTATTGTTATTCAACACAAGCTCTGTTCCTGGCTCAAACACCACGACTAAACCCTTCGGAACAACAATTCCTTTTTTTAAGACATGCTTTCCTTTTTTAAAAATTAAAGAGTCTTCTGTTAATCTATAAACCCTTGGGTTAGCATCTAAAAAACTATTTTCTGTATGAAGGCTCTTATTTTGAGGGCGTGGCCATGGTATCAATTTAGAGCTATAAGTTGCTTCTGCACCAGCAACAAGTGTAGTATAATAAAGTTTTTTAGGCTTTTTTTTCAGTGTTAAGTTATAGGCTCTTCTTTCTCTAGAATACTCTTCTAATGTTACCTTTTTAGGCAAGTGCATTATAGAATCTGGAAATTGTTTTAATCCATATCCAACAACAACTATCGGTTTATCATGATAGTTCTGCAAACTCAATAGAACAGAACCTTCTGAATTGAGTGATTCTACATGAGCTTTTAAAGAGATACTCTTAAAAGGGTATTCTAAATCAGCTTTCTTTTCCGTTTCCTTTGCCAATTCATACGCAATGGTTTTACTATTTACCTTTTCTTCATATTCCGATAAAGCGCCTCTAATTCTTTTAGCATTCTCTGCCAAGAATTGATAGTCATAATCGTAAAAAGCATCTTCCTCTTTAATTAGTTGAGTTAAAGAGTCTATTTGAGGCTCTAATGTGGATAAAAGACGCTGTACATAATCTTCATTAGAAAACGTTTTTAACCACTTTAAATAATCCCTTTGAAATAAAGCATCATCAAAAACACTATTTAAACAATAGTCCTTAGGGGCAGAAAAATGTTTCCCTGTCTCCACATTTCCTTTAATTGGATCTTTTCTCAACAATGCATCTCCAGGTTTAGAATAGCAATCATAAATAATAAACTCTAACTTAGATGTTACTGGGTTGTAATAAAATCGCTGATTGTGCCAAGTATAGGCATGGTCAATATTTCCTAAATCCATTAAAGCATAGGCCTTTGCAAGGCTTTCAAGATCCATATAGCTATCAAGATCATTACTCCCTTGTTTGTATTTTAACATTAAGTTTTGTGCGATTAAAAACTGCCCGTAAAGCGTCTCGGATTTTGAAACCTTTTTTTTGTTAAAAGGCAAAATTGTAGAGGCTTCAAAAAATGGTGTTGATGGATATTTTCCATGTTCCATATAAAACAAGTTGTTTTCCCAAAAGCCTTCCTCATCAAACTTTAATAGAACTCCTTCTCTTCTACTTCTTGATTCAACCAACTGTTTAGCGAAATGTTCCTCAATATTATACAGCCCAAACTTTACTCCATTAATAGCAACAGGAACATAATCAAACCTTGTTGTTAAAAGGCCTTCGCTATCGCATGCCTTATGGAACACCCACTCCTGTAAGTAATCTCTAATTCTTGGATTTTGAATAGAGAAAACCTTCATTCCCATTATCGATTTTCCGTCTTTAACTGTAATCCTATATGACCATTTATCTCCCTCTAAATGATCTGTCCAATCACCTTTTAATCGAATTCCGATTCTATATGTTTTCCCTTGATATTTAAGGAATCCTTTTATTTCCTTTTTTAAATCTTTTGAAATGGTTGCTTGAGAGATTGCTCTATCCCTGTAATCTTTTAAAGTAGCATAATCATAATCTGTAATCTCAATATTAAATTCATTTTGTACAGGTAAAACCCCTGAAGGGTTTCTGATGTATCTGCGAATTTTTAAATTATCGAAGTATGCCTTTCCTCCCTCTTTTGCCCCATAGTATGTATATACCTTTAGCCCTTTTAAACTATCAATATTTTGTGGCAATTGAATTGTTAACGCTAGAACATCCCAGCCATTTTCGTCTTTTTTATTAAAGCTAATACTCTCCGCTTGATAACAAGTTCCACCTACAGACTGTGCTACAATTTTTCCTTTATTGTTTTTGCTTTTTCTATAAACTGAAACTTCAAAAACCTCTCCTGGTTTTAGATCAGTAAACTCATAAGTCATCCCGTAAAGATTCTGACTATCCAATAAACAAGAAAACTCGCCTTCAAATGCTTCTTCAGAACTCCTACTTTTTCCTCCTTCAAACTCACCTCCGTATGAAACAAACTTATTCCCATTAATGCTTGTTTTTTCTGCATCACAAAAATAAACGCCTTCACCAAGTACCTCCTCTTTATTAGTGCACTGAGTTAATGCTAACAAAAAAGAAAAGAAAACTAAAAACTGTAATATATACTTCTTAATCATAAAAACTCTTTTTAGAAAAAGCTCATTCTAAATATATTTCTGTTGAATCCTTGCGAAAATACAAATTATATGCTTCGTTCCTCCAGTCTTTGGGGTTACTAGAAATTTCAGAGACAAATAAACACCTTGGTTTTTGAGTTAATGGTTCAAGCTTTATTGCTTTTGAATTGACCTCACTATTGTTTTGAATTGATTTAAAGCGCCTCGTTAACTCTATATTATATTGAGTTGCGTTACCAGAAAAGACGTCATTTAAAGCGTTAAAACCATTCCCGGTAAACATTACGCCTAATAGAAAAACAAAGCCCAATATCAACTTGTTTTTACTAGAAACATTAAGCTGTAATTTATCTTGATAATAATTCATCCAAACAGTGAGGTTGATAAACCATATTGGTAAAAAAAATGCATACCCAACATTAAGAGTTCTATGCTGCCCCAAAATACCAGTAGCCCAATAAGGTGGAAAGACACAAATAAAAATTACAGTAAATAAGCTCAATAAAGAAATCCATCGGTTTAAATAAAACGACTCTTGGAATAGCTTCAATTCTTTTTTTAAACTTTTATTAATTTCATAATAAAAGAACGAGGCAATTAATAAAGGAATAGAAGCTACCCATAAAAAAGAAAACCTAGCAACCTGCAAAATAGAAGCTAAAAATGAACTAGAAAAATGATGTGCCTCCACATAAGCCTCCCCCCTAAGACTATTTCCTGGGGCAAAAATTAAAACAGAACTAAATACAATTGCCAAAACCAATTGACCAATTATTAGTTCTTTAAAAGCTAATCTATTCTTAACAAAAAGAAGCGCAACCACACCTAAAAGAAATACTATTAAAAGAGTAAGCACCTCATTAAACCCACACGCTAAAAAAAGAAGAACCGTTAAAGTGACATAACTTATTTTCCTTTTTTTATTTCTAATTACATGTATTAAAAAGCCTATATAAAATTGAAAAACAATAATCCCCAAAGAGTATATTACCGCCCCAGTATACCAATATACTCCTTCAGAAATGATTGGCATATTATGAAAAAACAATAAACCCAACACAAGAGATATACTTATTTTAACTATGCTTTTTTGATTAAAAAACAGTTGTTTCACAAAATAAAACGATGAAATCAAAAACAAGAGAATCATTAATAAAGGGACGATCTTATATCCTAAAAAACTATCAAACCCTATAGGGTTTAAATAAGCAAAAACATTAGAGGCATATCTTCCGTTCCACCCTAAAAAGGTGTCCTTTAAAATCTCAAAATAGTCTCTTGTTTGAAAATAATATGCAAAAACGAAATCATCAGCACTTGGGTTCGAAAAAACACATAAATACAAATATGGAAGAATTGCCAAAAACAATCCAAACAAAAACAGTTGTTCTTTTTTTACTTTTTGCATTATGATAAAAATAGCCCAACCTATACGTAAATCACCTATTTTAATTTATTTTTTAAAAGATTCACAACAAAAACACCACAACCATCTGTTTTTCAGCAATTTACAGCTAATTTTTGAAAGAGGAGGTTTCTCTACATTTTCATACACAAGGACTAGCCAAGGGTATAAGGGCTTTAAATCGGCTTAAAATGATGTTTTCTAAAAAGGAGCGGGTGTTTCACGTGGAACAAAGTTTACCTACCGTGAAAAACCATCAAAACCGAAATATCTGATGGCGAGATTCCACTTATTCGAGAAGCTTGCCCAATTGTAGTTGGTTTAACTTTAGTTAATTTATCTACTGCCTCTCCCGACAAAGAACTCAATTTAGAATAATCAATATCATCATAGATCTTAATATCTTCTAGCCGCATTAATTTATCAGCCACCTCTTTTTCTCTTTTAATATAGCCCTCATACTTCATTAAAATTTCAGCATTTTCAATTTCAATTTCAGAGTAATCTATTAAAGATTCGGCCAGTTTATCATTGTTATCCTTCAACCCTAAAACTGTAATATTTGGACGGGTAACAACAGAAGCTGCCTTAACTTTTTGCTTTAAAGGAGAAGAGTTTTGCTTTTCTAAATAAGGGTTAACTTCATCAGGAATCAAACTTGTTTTAGAAAAATTAGCAATAATAGATTCAATATTCTTTGCCTTTTTCTCAACTTCGTTTAAACGAGATTGATCAGCCAATCCTAGTTTATGTGAAATTTCAGTTAGTCGAATATCCGCATTATCCTGTCTTAAAAGTATTCTATATTCTGCTCTTGACGTAAACATTCTATAAGGCTCTGATGTGCCCTTGGTAACCAGGTCATCAATTAAAACTCCTATATAAGCCTGGTCTCTTTTTAATACAAAAGGTTCTTTATTGTTGTTTTTTAAGTGCGCATTAATTCCTGCCATTAGGCCTTGTCCACCTGCCTCTTCATAGCCAGTTGTTCCATTAATCTGACCAGCAAAATACAAATTAGAAACGCCCTTTGTCTCTAATGTATTGTGCAATTGTGTGGGCTGAAAAAAGTCGTATTCTATCGCATAACCCGGTCTAAACATTTTAGCGTTTTCAAACCCAGGAATTAAATTCATAGCCTTCATTTGAACATCTTCTGGCAAAGAGGTAGAGAAACCATTAAGATAAATCTCACATGTATTCCACCCCTCTGGCTCAACAAAAAGTTGGTGTCTTTCTCTTTCTGAAAAACGAACAATTTTATCCTCAATTGAAGGACAATATCTTGGCCCTAAGCCTTGAATTCTTCCTGCAAACATCGGTGATTTTTCAAACCCTGTTTGCAAAACATCATGAACATTTTGATTGGTATAGCCTATGAAACAACTTCTTTGTTTTTCGAGTTTATGATCTGCTTTATAAGAAAATGTTCCCGGGTTTTCATCACCAGGTTGCTCCTCTAAAACATCGTAATTTATAGATCGGCCATCAACTCTTGGTGGAGTTCCCGTTTTCATTCTGCCCGATTCAAACCCTAAAGAAATTAATTGCTCCGTTAAACCAACCGAAGGACGAGCGCCAGCTCTTCCTCCTCCAAATTGTTTTTCTCCAATATGGATTAAACCGTTTAAAAAAGTACCATTTGTAAGTATTACAGACTTCGCTTTAAACTCCACTCCAATTTGAGTTTTTACGCCAACACACACATCTTTTTCAACAAGCAAACCCACCACCATATCTTGCCAAAAATCAAGATTTTCTGTTTGCTCCAGCATTAAGCGCCATTCCTTAGAAAAAAGCATTCTATCATTCTGAGTTCTTGGACTCCACATTGCAGGGCCCTTAGAGCGGTTTAACATTTTGAATTGAATAGCACTCTTGTCACTAATAATTCCAGAGTAGCCACCCAAAGCATCTATTTCCCTAACAATTTGTCCTTTTGCAACTCCACCCATGGCTGGATTACAAGACATTTGGGCAATAGTGTCCATATTCATTGTAATCAACAATGTTTCAGACCCTAAATTTGCGGCAGCGGCAGCAGCCTCACATCCTGCATGACCCCCTCCAACAACGATTACATCGTATTCTTTTTTCATCAAAAATTAAATTGTTTCACGTGGAACGAAAATTTATTCCGCTTGCAAAGATAAATAAAAATCTTCTTTAGTTCTCATAAGCTCTTTATCCGAAGTACTCTTGTCGTCATAACCAACAAGGTGCAAAACACCATGTATAATTACCCGGTTTAGTTCGTTCTGAAATGACGTTTGAAATGTTTTAGCGTTTTCTTTAACCCTATCTATACTAATAAATATATCGGCACTCACTAGCTTCTCTTCGCAATAATTAAACGTAATTATATCCGTATATGTATCGTGTTGCAAGTGCTCCAAATTAATCTTATGAAGATATTCATCAGAACAAAAAATATAATTGATTTCTCCAGTTTTTTTCCCTTCATTCTCAATCGTATTTTGCACCCAACGAACTGCAACTTCCTCTTTAGAAAGCTCAAATTCAATGTCTTCAGAAAAAAAGGAAACAAGACTTAACTCTTCCATTAACTATTTGATATAGAAAATTTTAGCCTTATAATTGCTCCGTTCTCTTCAAAAGCAACATCGTCTGCTAAGCTATGCATTAAAAAGATACCTCTCCCATTTAAACTCTCTAGATTTTCTGGTAGGGTTGGGTCAGGTACATTCTCATAATCAAAACCAAAACCCTCGTCTTTAATTATGAATTCTACTTCATCATTTGTAGCTTCCATATTTAAATAAACCTTTTTTTCAGGGTCTAATTTATTTCCGTGGGTAATAGCATTATTAACAGCCTCTGTTAACGCAATAAGTATGTTTCCGTAATAATCTTTGCCAAACTTGTTTTGTTCGCAAACTACATCTATAAAGCTCTCTATTTCTAGTATGCTTTCTAGTTTTGAGGGAAGTTCTAGTTGTTGAATAATTCCGCCTTCAATCATTGGTTAATGTTTTGAAAATATTGTGTTACTTTTTTCTTATAAAAATTACTAAGTGTTGGTGGCGTTGTTTTGATTAGGTCCACCTCCTGTTCTTTTTGCTTGTTATACTCAAAAAAGAGTTCAGGGTTACCTTTTTCTTTTATTTTCCCTTCTTTTGATTCTCTTTTATCGTCCCATTCTCTTTCCCTATCCGCCTTTTCTGATTCCAATAAGCGCGTTAAAATCTCTTTTTGCCTATTAATTGTACGCTGTGTTATTCTTTTATTTACAATGTCAGTTTCCGTTTCTTCCATCAGCTTAGAAAGACCGTTTACTCCGGCCCCGCCCCTTTTAAGCCTGTTAAGTTCCTGTCTAATTTTAGCCTGTTGTGCAGCCATTTTTGCTAAAGATTCACTCGTTCCTCCCTTACCTCCAGGCATTCCGGTTCCTTCACCTTTTTGTTTTCCTGGCTTCTTTCCTCCGGGCTTGTTTCCTTTCTCCATTTGCTTTTTCATTGCTTCTAGCTGCTTCTGAAGTGCCTTTTGCATTTTCTTAATAGATCCCATTCCTGCTTTTGGTTTTCCTTTCCCTCCAGGCTTATCACAACTTCCCTCTCCCGGTTTCTGCTGAGCTTGTTTCTGCATCTGTTGCAATGCCTCATCAAAGAGTAATGCCAAATTGTTTATTGACGTCATAATGTATTGTTGTCTTGCGGCAGCCATTGGAGTTTGCCTTTCAGCCATAAACTCAATCGTTTTAGCCATATTATTATTTATCGAACTAATTTCTTTATTAATCGATGTTGCTAGCTGAACAACCCTTTTGCTTAATGCAAATAAAGAATCCTCAATCATCTTTGCGTCATCTTTTAACTTTTTTTGCTGTTGAGTAACGGCAACATATTCAGGGTTCTTCCTGTCCATCTTCTTATATTTTGTCATCAACTCTTCTTGCTCAAATGAAAGGTGTAATAGGTTGTCTAAAAGCTGTCTTAAGGCATCCATATCTTCACCAGAATTTTGGGCTTCCTTTTGCATCGCATCCATTTTTTGAGCCATTTCACTCATTTTCTTTGCCGCATCCTTTTGAGATTCTGATGACTTTTTATTCTTCTTGTTCTCTAATTGTTCTGAACTCTTTTTCATGTCCTCAGAAACCTGCTCTTGATCCTTCTTAGTCTCTTCCATTCCGTTAGGCTTCTCCAATTCCTTGTCCATCTTTTCTAGCTCGTCTAACTCTTTTTTTACATCTTCAAACTCTTTAGATATATGCTCCTGCTCTTTCTTCAACTCTTCGTTATCTCCCTTCTTGTTTTTAGTATCCTCAGCTAGATCATTCTGTTTGTCTGCTAGCTCATTCAATTTGTTTTTAACTTCATCTAGCTTTTCCTCGAATTCCATTTGTTTAAAAAGCTCAAGAGAGCGATCCAGCTCCTTTTCTAAATCCTTATTAGACATGTCCATTTTTTCCATTTCACCCTCCATCATGTTCTTGTCCATTTTCTCCATCATTTCTTGAAGCTTCTCCATCATTTCCTTCATCTCATCAGTCATCAACTCGTCAAATAACTTTTGCAACTGCTCTTGCTTTTGCAATATTTCTTCACTTCGTTGCTTAAACTGATTCTGTTGATTGTTATTCTTTTCATTCTCTTTTTGGATTTCATTCACCTTTTTTTCCAATTCTTTTTGCTTCTCCAAAAGCTCCTTCATCTTCTCTTTTTCTTCCCAACCAACTTTTTTCTTTTCAGATAACTTTTTCTTTAACTCTTCTAAATCCTTCTGAATTTGTTTTGCATCAGTAATACTTTCTGCCAAATCTTTCTTAATATTTTGATTGCTTTTTGATGCTTCGCTATTTCGTTCTTTAATCGTTTTAGATTTAAAGGTTTTTAAAGCCGTTTTAGCAGACTTTCTTCCGTTTACCCCATCATTGTCCCAAACTTCAAAATAATAGGCTATTTCATCACCCGGAAGCATGTCCAGCTCTTCTAGGTTCCAGAAATGAAAAAACTCATCAATCGTAACTGATGTGTTAAATGGAATGTCAACTGATTGTACTTTATTTCTTCCTGGCAACGAATCTATTTGGTTGGTAATTCGATAATTAAACGTTAATCCCGAAAAACCATAATCATCAGAAATCTCTCCTTTAAAATAAAATCGGTTATCATTCGTGGAATCTCTTTTTTCCGTCATCTGAACAGACGGAAATTTATCTGCAATAACCTGTAAAGAATATTGAACCGTGTCGCCAAACTCAACAAAGCTATTGGAGGGGATAATTGCATAGCCTGCATTTTGTTTTGCAACCTTAGTGTAAGAAAACCTAGAGCCTGATGTTTTCAGTTGTTCAGAGCTGCCTGCCATTACAAAATATAGATAGTCAGCATCTTCTGCATCAATATTCCACTGCATTTCTGTTCCTTCTGGAAGAATAAGGTCCCCTGTATTTTGCAATACTTCGTCTGGCTTATTAAGATACTTCGGGTAGTTTATATTCACCGAAAAGTTTGTTAAAACTGGATTTGGAATAACTTCTAAATTATGCTCGTCAGAATAAAACCCGGCAGCGTAAAGCTTAAAATCTTTTTGTTCTTGAACATTCTTAAACAAATAAGCATATGTTTTTTTATCCGTTCTACTCAAAGCGTATTTGTTCCCGCCCTCTTCTATATAAAGCTTGTTTGGCAGTTCGTTTCCAGAAACAGTTACTTCAAGAGTAAAGTCTTTATTTTTTAAAACCGAAAGATCTTTATTCCCTATTTCCATTTTAAATGGAGCTACCGGAGCAATGTAGGTGCTATAATTTACGAGCCTCTCTGCACCAACCGTAAATATTTTTGGAGATACAACAGACACGCCTATCAATAACAACAATGGAATAAACAAATACTTCAGGTATTGCTTGTTTTCCGCGAAACTTACGGCACTAGTAAATGGAACGGGATTAAGTTCTAGTGATTTTTGATCAATACTTGCTAACAATAAGCTATTCCTGTTTTCATGTGTCTTATGCTCTAATTGCAACACATTAATTAGCTTGTCTTTTACCTCATCAAAATGGTTCCCAATAATCTCTGCTGCTTGATTGTGGTTAATTACTTTACCAAACCTATAAAGTTTGGAAAGCGGTAAAACAATATAATTAATCAATAAATATGATGTGATTGTAATAAACGAATAAAACAAGACTGTTCGCCCAACAATATTAAACTCACCAAAATATTCAATAGATGTAAATATGATAAAAGAGATTAACAACAGTCCAACACTATAAATCCCGCCTTTTAAAAGCATGTTCTTATAGTACTTCCTGATAAAAGCATCTAACTTTCTTATTAATATCTGATAATTATTATTCACCCAGCTCTCCTAATTCATTTAATATATTTCGTAAATCTTTTTCTTTTTGTGTTCCAATAACAAAAGTTTTACCATCGTTTAATTCCACCAAAAGACCCTTACTCCCTCTAATATTATAAACCGTACCATAATCAGTCCACATTCGAATTCACCATCCTCCAACAAAACCATAGTCAAACACTTTTGTTGATTTTATTTCAGACCAGCTTACTGTTTTGCGAACGAATGGGAAAAAAAACATCCGAATACCAGATTCATCAATTGATGTTGTTAGCTTCAAAAAATAAAACAAGACTATAACCAAAACAACCGGTATAGTTTTAAACCCCTCAGCAGCCCCTGCAGAAAGAAAAGCGTAAACCGGAACAATCAACAAACCAAGCATAATGGACCATACCCACCACTGAGTAAATCGTTGCTCCTCTTTAAACTTGTTTATCATTCCTTTATTTTAATTCAAACGCTTTTAGCTTATAAAGTTCGTTTTTTTTGGGAAACTTTTAACTTCTTCACTTTTACAGCGATAAAACATGCTATTCTGACAAAAAAGGCTAATGGTTTTATTGGCCTTGCAACTCTTTTAATCTTCTATATTTAATTGCTGTTTCTTTTGCTGTGTTTTTACAAATGATATAGCCATTACGACCATCCAAAAAGCCTAACTTTAAAATATAATTCCTTAAAAACTTTGCCCAAGACTTGTAAAAAACTTTAAAGGAGCTACTTTTTTTCCCTTTCTTAAATGCTGCTTGAGCACTAATTTCTGCAAATTTTTGCAATTGCTTTTCGTGCTGGTCAAGTGTATAATAACTGTAGTGTAAAATATCTAAAGGAATATGCTTAGGCTCAAGTCCCGCTTGCATTATTACTTTATCATGAGGGTTTTCTCCCCCCCAACTACCCTTTGTTATGTCCCAAAGCCTTAGTTTTTTATCTGGGTACCAACCACAATGGTTGATCCATTGTCCGCAATAATTGGTCAATCGATTAAAGCTGTAAGCGTCAGACTCCCAGTTGTTTTTTATTTCAGTTATTTTGACTTGTAACTCTTTTGTAAGCGCCTCATCTGCATCCAAAGAAAGAACATACTGATGTTTTGCCTGAGTTAACGCCCAGTTTTTTTGCTCTATATGCCCATCAAACTTATGCTCAACAAATCGAGCATTATTATCCAAACAAATTTGCTTGGTTTTATCGGTAGAAAAAGAATCTACCACTACAATATCATCAGCAATAGAAGCAACAGAATTTAAACAGCGCTCAATATTTTGCTCTTCATTAAAGGTAATAACAACAACTGATAGTTTGACTTGCATCGTACAAAATAACGAAAAATAGGCCGTAAGATTAAAGCTTGTTTAATGTTAAGAGAAAAGAAGACTAACTATTCTTTATCTTTTCCTCTATTTTGGTAGTAGAATAACCCTCAACAAATTGTATTACTTCAACATTCCCACCGTTTCTTTTTACCACATCAGAACCAACAATGTATTTTTTATTGTCCGGGTCTGTACAATCAGCGTCATAATCGCCTCCTTTAATAAGAACATCAGGAGTTATCTCAGAAATAAGGTTAAAAGGGGTGTCGTCATTAAAAACAATAACAGCATCAACAAAAGCTAAGGCAGCAATAATTAGTGCCCTAGAGTTTTCATCTTGAAGTGGTCTGCTATCACCTTTTCCTAATCTTTTTACAGATTTATCAGCATTTACAGCTACAACAAACTTGTCTCCACAACTCGCAGCTTCCGCTAAGTACTCAATATGCCCTCTATGAATTATGTCAAAAACACCATTGGTGAAAACAACTTTTTTGTCCGTTTGTTTCCAACCATTAAGTGTTGTTAAAAGAGCACCTTTTAACATTATTTTTTCTGAAATATTTAAGAGATGGTTACTCACTTTCTGGTTCGTCTTTACTTACAAGAGGTAAAACAAAAAGTGAAACTAGGCCAAATAAAATAGTAAATACCGTAAGGGCCGACCAAGCTAGCATACTAAATGAACCAGCATTCTCAACAGCATATAAATCAGTTAGTACAGCTGCAACCAACAAAGGATATAGGCCAATTCCTCCTGGAGTAGCAGAAATTGCTACGCCACCAATAAGAAAAACAGCAAAAACCGCATTTACACTTAGTCCTGAAGTCTCTGGAAGTGCGAAAGAACATACCCAAATCATTATAACATAACATGCCCAAATAAATAAAGTATGGCCAACATAAGCAGTACGCTGTTTTAATTTAAAAATGGTTTTAACACCTTCTAATATTCCTTTAAAAAGACCTATTACTTTTTCTTTTAACTTATTAGAAAATAAAACCCCTCCTAAGATAAGGAAAAAGACCCCTGCAACGGTTGCATAAACCCAAAAAGGAACAGTTGTTTTTCCAGTCTCTTTAATGGTGTTAAAAGCCTCCACATCCTTTTGTAAATACATGGTGATTAGAAAAACTATCCCTAACATCAATACATCTATAACTCGCTCAACAAGAATGGTTCCTAATACTTTTTCAAAAGCAGCTTTTTTCTCATACTTCGCATAATATCCAGCTCTAGCAACCTCTCCTGACCTTGGTATTGTTAAATTAATCAAATACCCTATCATAACACTGTGGTACATTTTCCAGAAACTGGGTGTATGCCCTAAGGGCTGAAGCATATACCTCCATCTATAAGCTCTACTCATGTGACTTAATAGCATGATGATTATACCATAAACAATGTAGATATAATCCGCTTTTACAAAAGCCTCTTTTAAGTTTTCCAACTCAACATCAGAAAGCCTAGAAATAAAAAACCAAGTAAGATAAACACCTATTCCTAAAGGAATAGCAATCTTTAATATTGTAAGTAATATCTTTTTCAAAAGCCTGTTTTAATCAGCGACTAAATTAGTTAATAATTGTCATATTATCGATTAGCCGAACTCCATTGAGATTAACCGCAGTAAAAGCAATTTGCTTTTCCGAACCAAGCCAATTGTTAATAGGTTTTAAAGAGGCTTCATCCGCTATTTCAAAATATTCGAGATCAAACAATTCGTGTTCGTTCATTTTATTAGAAAACCAGTTTTTTAATTCAGAAATGGTATGTGTGTCTCTGTTTGTGGATACAAATTTAAGTGCCTTGCTTATTTCTCCTGCAAGTTCTTTTTCCTCTGTAGATAACCTTTCATTTCTTGAACTCATTGCCAAACCGTTTTTCTCTCTGAATATAGGGCAGCCTACAATTTTTACAGAAGAGTTTAGTTTTTCAACTAAAGACTTGATTACGGCAAGTTGTTGGTAGTCTTTTTCTCCAAAATAAGCTCTTGTTGGGTTCAATATTTCAAAAAATCGTTCTATTACTATAGCTACCCCATTAAAATGGCCAGGCCTGTGTTCACCCTCCATTACCTCTGATAAAAGGCCAAAATCAAACTCTTTTTGCACTTTTGCTGGGTACATTTCTTCAACCGAAGGAACAAAGGCAATGTCACAACCTACCTTTCTTAACCCGTCCAAATCGGCATCAACATTTCTGGGGTATTTAATTAAATCTTCTTTTTTATTAAATTGTTTTGGGTTTACAAAAATGCTACAAACGGTAATGTCATTTTCTTCTTTTGACCGCTCTATTAAAGAGAAGTGGGCCTCATGTAAAGCACCCATAGTTGCAACAAAACCAATGCTTTTTGTGTTAAACTTTGTTAAATATTCCTGAACTTCTTTTACTGTTTTGAATATTTGCATTTTGTTTCTTCTGATTCAATTTTTAGCAAAATAAATAATTTATTTAGAGATAGACATTAATTCTTAGAATGAATCACACCAACAAAACTTGACAAACCGCTAAAAATAGAGTACCTTTGCAACAAAATTTACAGGCAGATTATGAAAAAGAAGAAGATTTTATTTATTTCCCAAGAAATTACACCGTACCTAGAAGAAAATGAGTTAGGCCATTTCGGTAGGTATCTCCCACAAGGCATTCAAGAAGATGGAAAAGAGATTAGAACATTTATGCCCAAGTTTGGCTGTATAAACGAAAGAAGAAATCAATTGCATGAGGTTATCCGTTTATCCGGGATGAACTTAATTATTAATGAAAACGACCACCCTTTAATTATTAAGGTTGGATCTATTCAGGCTGCAAGAATGCAGGTTTATTTTATTGATAGTGAAGATTACTTTCAAAGAAAAGCAATATTCCATGATAAAGATAAAGGCACGTTCTTCAAAGACAATGATGAAAGATCTATTTTCTTTGTTAGAGGTGTTCTAGAAACTGTAAAAAAACTAGGGTGGGTTCCAGATATCATTCACTGTCATGGTTGGATGACTAGCTTAGTCCCTCTCTACATTAAAACATCATTTAAAAAAGAGCCAATTTTTGAAAATTCAAAAGTGGTGTTTTCTTTATACAATAATGAGTTTGATAAGCCGTTAGATAAAGATTTTGCTAAGAAAGCAATGATGGAAGGGATTTCTGAAGAAGCCATAGCTGCTTACAATGATACCTCTTTTGTCGGTTTAAACAAGGCAGCAATAGATGCATCTGATGCTGTTATTATGGCAAGTGAAACATTAAATCCAGAATTGGAAGAATATTTTAACAATACAGACAAACCAAAACTAGGGTATCAATCCCCTGAAAACTATATTGAAGCTTATTCTAAATTCTATGATGAAATGTTAGAGTCTGCTGAAGTATTACAAGATTAAAACAACTATAAACCTGATGAAAATAACATCTTATTTTTTAATGCGGAAAGCATTTCTTTTTTCCGCAATATTATTGTTAACTGTATTATTTTCATGTAAAAAGGATGGGAAGCTTACGCCTGATTTTGATAACGGTAATCTTTCTATAAATTTTGTAGACACGTTTTCAATTACGACAAGTGTTCTTCAGGAAGATTCTTTAAGAACAGACCTTTCAACATCCAACTTGTTAGGAATCTATAATGATCCTATTTTCGGATTTGTTTCTTCATCTATATATTCTCAAGTGTTACTAACAGGTGCGGATTTAAACTTTGGTACCATACACACCATAGATTCTGTTGTGCTTACTTTAGATTACGCAGGTTTATACGGTGATGCTACAAGTCCAATGTCAATTAACGTATATGAGTTAACCAGCCCATTGGACGAAAGCACAGACTATTATTCAAACAACTATACTGCTCACGACCCAACAGCACTAGCTTCACTAAGCTTTACTCCGAACTTAACAGATAGCATTGATTTAGATTTTGATACAATCACTTACAAACCACATTTAAGAATTAAGCTAAACAACACTTTTGGTCAAAAAATACTTGATGCTGATACATTAACTCAGCTTAATGACAACGCAGGCTTTACAGCCTTTATGAATGGATTACACATTACAACCACAGACTCTGTAACAAATTCTTCACTATTGGCAGAACAAGGTGCTATTGCTTATTTTGACATGAACTCTACCATGTCAACTTTAACACTTTATTATAACGATACCTCAACCTATGATTTTACCATTAGTTCAGATGCGGCAAAATATTCAAGGTTTGATCAAAACTATTCAGGAACAGATGTAGAAAAACACTTGAACAACGACCCTAACAAAGACACCAATAGAATATACGTTGCAACAATGGGTAGGGTAAGGTCTAAAATAGAATTACCAACCATTAAAGATTTAACAAACGATGGTGCTGTTACTATTAATAAAGCTGAATTAATTTTTACAATTGAAGACCTTTCTGAAGGAACGTTTGACAATGCTTTATCAACAATATCCTTAGCAGGAATTGACGCTAATGGTGATGCGGTATTCCTTACTGACTTTTTTGAAGGACCAGATCATTATGGCGGAACTTATGACGAAACAACAAAGTCATATACATTTAACATTTCTCGTCATATTCATCAACTTATTTACAACACAACAACCGATTACGGCTTGTACTTAATTGGGAATAGCTCTTCTACATCTGCGAACAGAGCTGTAATTGGATCAGAAAGTAGTCCTACAAATAATATCAGACTAGAAATAACTTACTCAAAAATTTAATTTATGTGTGGAATTGTTGCTTACCTTGGTGATAAACAAGCTTACCCTATTTTAGTAAAAGGGCTTAAACGTTTAGAGTATAGAGGCTATGATAGTTCTGGTGTTGCTCTTATTAATGATGGGTCGTTAAACCTTTACAAAAAACAAGGTAAAGTTGTTGAGTTAGAAAACTTTGCAAAAGGAAAAGACCTTGTTAGCAATATAGGAATTGGACATACCAGATGGGCAACTCACGGAGCGCCAAATGATACCAATGCACACCCACACTTTTCAAAATCTAAAAACTTAGCAATTATTCACAATGGAATAATTGAAAACTACGCCAGTTTAAAAAAGGAGTTAATATTACGTGGACATGAGTTTTATAGTGATACAGATACCGAGGTTTTAATTCACTTAATCGAAGATATACAGTATGTTGCCAAAGTAGACCTTGTTGAGGCCGTAAGAATTGCATTAAACGAGGTTATTGGGGCCTATGCCATAGTAATCATTTCAAAAGAAGATCCCGACTTAATGATCGTTGCTAAAAAAAGTAGCCCATTAGTTATTGGTTTAGGGAAAGATGGAGAATATTTTGTTGCCTCTGATGCTACTCCAATTGTTGAGTATACTAAAGATGTTGTTTATTTAGATGATGAACAAATAGGGGTGATTAAAAAAGGAGAAAAGTTAAGGCTGATAGATATAAAAAATCAAGAAATTACTCCATACATTCAAGAGCTTGAAGTACAATTAGAAGCCATAGAAAAAGGAGGTTATGAGCATTTCATGTTAAAGGAAATATATGAACAACCGCAGTCTATTAAGAATAGTTTAAGGGGAAGAATTGACGCCAACAAAGGAATTGTTTCTTTAGGTGGTATTCATGATTATGAGCAAAAAATAATGAATGCGAACCGCATTATCATTGTTGCTTGCGGTACTTCGTGGCATGCAGGTTTGGTTGGAGAATATTTGTTCGAAGATTTAACGAGGATTCCAGTTGAGGTAGAATATGCTTCAGAGTTTAGATACAGAAACCCTATTATAAACGAAAACGATGTTGTTATTGCAATTTCTCAATCAGGAGAGACTGCTGATACTTTAGCTGCAATTAAAATAGCCAAAGATAGAGGAGCAACAATCATTGGTATTTGTAATGTTGTTGGGTCTACTATTTCTAGAGAAACACATGCAGGTTCATATACTCATGCTGGTCCGGAAATCGGTGTTGCCTCTACAAAAGCATTTACAGCTCAAGTAACTGTACTTTCGTTGATGGCTTTATCAATTGCGCAGAAAAAAGGAAGTATTTCAGATTCGGAATACCGCCAACTATTGGTAGAATTAGATGCTATTCCTAATAAAGTAGAGCAAATGCTAAAGTCTGATGAACAGGTTAAGTTCATTTCAGAATTGTTTAAGGACTCTACTAACTTCCTATATTTAGGTAGGGGGTATAATTTCCCTGTTGCACTAGAGGGTGCTTTAAAATTAAAGGAAATATCATACATCCATGCAGAAGGTTACCCTGCGGCAGAAATGAAACACGGTCCGATAGCCTTAATCGATGAAGAGATGCCAATCGTTGTAATTGCTACTAAGCATGGAAACTATGAGAAAGTAGTAAGTAATATAGAAGAGGTTAAGGCAAGAAGTGGTAAAATTATCGCTATTGTAACCGAGGGAGACACTGAGGTTAAATCGATAGCCGATCATGTAATAGAAGTTCCTGAAACAGCAGATGCTTTAAGCCCATTGTTAACTTCAATTCCACTGCAACTTCTTTCTTATCATATTGCTGTAATGAGAGGATGTAATGTGGATCAACCTAGAAACTTAGCAAAAAGCGTTACAGTAGAATAACTACTTCAACTTTTTAAGGTCTAACAATGCTTTTTCGAGCTTGTTGGCATCACTTTCTTGACTAAAAATAAACCAAAAATCTGACTCCTCTCTAAGGTCTTCAGTAACCACTTCTTCGTGAAAGAGGTTTTTATAATCTATTTTCTTTTTTGAAATAAGCAGTTTTTCTTTTAAGCTCACTATTAAAGTAAATCCAGAGTTCATAGGAGGTACTACATAAAAGTCCGAAACACTTTTCAAATCAAACTCTAAAGATTCTTCCTCCTCATAGACCTCCGTTTTTTCTTTACTTACCAACCCAAATGTTAACGCTGCAGCATTAATGTTTGCTACTTCATAAAAGGCTGAGTCTCCTAGTGAAGAGTGTGATTTCTTTATAAGCTGAATTATCTCTTCTAGCACCTTTTCTTTAGAAAGCTCTTGAGCATTCAATACGGTGCTACTTAAAATTGCTAGAAATAAAATAAACCTCTTCATTTTTCTTGTTATTTGCCCCACATAATAACCTGGGTTTTGTGTTCAAATTTAGATAAGTCTTTCGTAAATATTATGTTCACTAAATCAATTAAAGGTAGTATTCCAAGCCCTCCAAAGGTTAATGAATAAATAATTGGGGTTCTTTGGTGAGTCCCAAAATACACTCTATGACCACCAAACAATCCGGTAAAAAGCGTAAATAAAATTGCCTTTCCTCGTTTAAACTTCACCTGTCTTCCTTGGGCACCAACAGTAACCGAATCTTTTTCTACCTGCACATAAAAAGCTTCCCCCATGTCTTCTTGGTGTAATTCAGCTAACGCTTTTTCAATTGATTGATCTACCCTCTGTGTTAAAGAGTCGTTATTCGCCTTAACACCATTACCTATTAAAATAAACAAAAGAAAAACTGCAATATAGTACCTCATTTTCATCTAATTAAAAAGGTAAAGTATTTAAACCCCTGTTGGTAGCCCTTTTGCAAGTTAAGCCAGCCTGCGTAGAATTCATTTTTGAGTTTAATTGCATAATTTTCAAAATTAATAATTTAATTAACGTGCAATTATGATTCACGCAATAAACACTACCGATATTCCTAGCTTGAATCCTGATTTCTGTTTCGGTGAAAACATTCCCGCTAAAATAGAGGCTATTTTTCAAAGCCCTTTGGGTGAAACCAATGAGGAAAACCTATTAAAACTTATTTTTAGCTTAATCGACTTAACTTCTTTAGAGGGTGCAGACACTCCTGAGAAAATTGAAGGGATGTGCAACAAGGTTTTGCAGATTGAAGCAATTGCTGACCTTCCAAATGTTGCTGCCATTTGTGTTTACCCAACCTTTGCAAAGCTTGTAAATCAAAAAATAAAAGAAACTTCTGTAAATACAGCTTGTGTTGCGGGGGCCTTTCCTTCTGGACAATCTTCTCTTGAAATAAAATTAAAAGAAGTTGAGTGGGCCATCAAAGAGGGGGCGACAGAAATAGACATGGTTATTTCAAGAGGAAAACTTATTGACGGTTATTATCAGGAGGTATTTGATGAAATTGCAGCAATTAAAAAGTGTTGTGGCTCCGTTCATCTTAAAGTAATTATTGAAAGTGGGGAACTGAAAACAAATAAAAATATTCGAATTGCTAGTGATTTAGCGATGTATGCTGGCGCTGACTTTATAAAAACTTCTACCGGTAAAATTTCTGAGGGGGCAACTTATAATGCTGCTTATATAATGCTCAATGCCATTAAAGACTTCCACTCTTCTAAAGGCATTAAAGTAGGGTTTAAACCATCTGGAGGAATAAGCGACATAGAAACAGCTAGCAACTACCTAAGGCTAACAGAAAAGACCCTTGGTGAGGTGTGGTTAAGTAATAAATTATTTAGGTTTGGCGCAAGTAGCTTGGCAACAGTTGTTGCTAGTCGTTTAGAAAAAAGTTTCCCTGATTTAAAAACCATTTTTTAAATCCCTTTAATTCTAAAACACACAGTCATGATAAACAGAGAGGCTTGGTTAATACAAATTATAAATGCCAGCATAACTGCCGGAAAAGAAATATTAACCGTTTACAATTCAGATTTTTCTGTAGAAAATAAAGAAGACAACTCTCCTTTAACCAAGGCTGACAAAAGAGCTCATTTAGCTATTCTCGCGGAACTAAAAAAAACAGGTCTTCCTATTTTAAGCGAAGAGGGACGCCAGGCTGACTATTCAACAAGACAAAACTGGAAACAATTTTGGCTAGTAGACCCTTTAGACGGAACAAAAGAGTTTGTGAAACGTAATGGTGAATTTACTGTTAACATTGCCTTAATTGAAAACGGAACACCAACAATGGGGGTTATTTATGTTCCTGTTACAAAGGTGTTATATTTTGCAGATAAAATTGCCTATAAAATTGAACAGGTAGATGATCCAATACCTTCTATTAATAATTTATTAGGAAAAGCAGAGCAGCTACCTTTAAAGCAAACGAGAACCAGTTTCGTAATTCTTGGTAGCCGTTCTCACATGAGTGCCAAAACAGAAATGTTTATCGCTGAACAAAAAACACTTCACAAAAATGTTCAACTCCTTTTTAAAGGAAGCTCATTAAAACTTTGTATGGTTGCTGAAGGTTGTGCTGATATTTACCCTCGGTTTGGCCCAACCATGGAGTGGGACATTGCTGCTGGACATGCTATTGTTAAAGCTTCCGGAGGAGAAGTGGTTCACCCAGAAACAAACAGGGAAGTCAAATACAACAAAGAAAACTTATTAAATAGTTCTTTCTTGGTAAGACGATAAGCTTGTTATGCTTTCTTTAAGGTAAAAGAGAAGGTAGATCCAACTCCTTCTGTACTCCTAACATTAATTGTTTGATTGTGCGCCTCAATAATGTGCTTTACTATAGACAGACCTAATCCTGTCCCTCCAGTTTCTCTAGCTCTTCCCTTGTCTGTTCTATAAAACCGCTCAAACAAACGAGGCAAATGCTCTGGAGCTATTCCTTGACCATTGTCAGCAACCTCAATCAGGATGTTGTCATGCATATCAAAAAGCTTAATTAATGTTTCCCCATCCTCAACCCCATATTTTAGCGAGTTTACAATTAAATTAACTAAAACCTGATTTATTCCTTGAGCGTCAGCTTTTACCCATATTGGTTTATTAGGCTCGTCAACAAAAACAATAGAAATATTATTCTTTTTAGCGCTCATTTCAAGAGATGCTGAAACCTCTTTTATAACTGAAGCAATATCCAGCTTTTCCATTTTTATTTCAATTGCCCCAGACTCTAACTTTGATATTTCATCTAGGTTTTCTATTAACGAAATCATCCTGTCAACACCTTTGTTTGCTTTTTCTAAGTATTTAACGTTAATGTTGGGATCCTCTAACCCGCCCTCTAAAAGGGTTAATAAATATCCTTGAATATTAAAAATTGGTGTTTTTAACTCGTGAGAAACATTTCCAACAAACTCTCTCCTATAGTTTTCTAACCCCTTTAATCGTTCTATTTCCTCCTTATTTAATTTGTCCCAGTCTTCTACTTCTGTTTGAATTTGAGTTAAACTGAACTCCTTTTCTTCCTCTCCTTTTTTAAGTTTTAACTTGTGAATGGTTCGATAAATAACCTTTATTTTTTTATAAATGAATTTTTCTACCGCGATTCTAAAACCTACATAAGAGGCCAAAAAAGTTACTGGAAAAACCAAAGAAATCAACGTATAATTAACCGAAGAAACTAAATACTCCAAAATAAAAACCAACAAGGTAATTGCTACTGAAACAAGAACAGAAATTCTTAGGGCTATTCCATTTGGGGTTAAGTCTTTCAATTGTTTAGTTTATCAGGTTAGAAAGTTTGTAAAGTTAAAAGTTTTAATCACTGTTGTTTTCTACTACAAAAATAAACTTTTATGAGCTTTAGATTTTTAACTCATTTATGCATCAAACTTATAACCAACTCCTTTTACTGTTGTAATGTAATTATCTCCCAATTTTTCTCGAAGCTTTCTTATGTGTACGTCAATTGTTCTATCTCCAACAACAACTTCACCCCCCCAAACACTGCTCAAAATTACATCTCTAGTAAATACTTTCCCTGGTTTAGATAACAATAAAGACAATAATTCAAACTCTTTTTTAGGAAAAGAAAATTCTTCCCCATCTTTATAAACCAGATACTTTTCTCTATCTATTTTAATTCCGGCTTCTGTTTCAGAAACGGCTTCTTTTCCTCCGTCAGAAGCCCTTCTTAAAATCGCTTTTACACGGCTTATTAATAGTCTTGGTTTTATCGGCTTAGCAATATAGTCATCTGCACCAGCATCAAATCCGGCAACTTGTGAATAATCTTCTCCTCTTGCACTTAAAAAGGCAATCAAAACATCTTTGAGCCCTTCAGTGTTTCTTAATTCATGACATGTTTCTATTCCGTCCATTTCAGGCATCATCACATCTAAAACAATTAAGTCTGGATTTTTGGCCTTTGCAACTTCTATGGCTTCAGTACCGCTACTAGCAGTAAAAACATCGTAGCCTTCCTTGGTTAAATTATAGCTTAAAAACTCAATGATGTCTGGCTCATCATCAACTAACAATATTTTTTCTTTGCTCATATCAATCTAATTTTAGTACGAAGATACAACGTCTGTTTTTCTCACGTGTTAATTTAATATTAATTAATTGTTTAATCCTTGTTATTGTTAGAGGTTATAAAACAAAAACATCTTTAAAACCGCTTTTCAAAACACTTATTCTTAACACGAAGTTAAGGCAAGTATAAGATTCCATTCATCATCAAATAACAATTGGCACCTTTCTTTGCAGAGTAAAAAATTATAAAACTAAATATTGAAAAAATGAAAACAAAAAACTTATTACTTGTAGCAGTGATTACAATTGGATTAGGAAGTCTATTAACTTCATGTTCAAAAAAGGAAGGTTGTACAGACCTTACAGCAGAGAACTATAGTGCTGATGCAGAAAAAGATGACGGGTCTTGTACGTATGCTGTAACACCTGTTCTTCCAGCAAGTAACACAATAACAGTTGCAGACAACGGTAGCGGAACAGGAACAACAACTTGGACCAACGATAACATTTATTTATTAGATGGGTTCGTTTTTGTAAACTCTGGGCAAACATTAACAATACAGCCTGGAACAGTTATAAAAGGAAAACCAGGAACTGGAGCAAATGCATCCGCACTAATCGTTGCTAAAGGTGGTGTAATTAACGCTTGTGGAACAGTTACTCAACCAATTATTTTCACATTTGAAGCAGACCCTTTAGATGGTTCTGTTCCTATGACAACAACAGGTCAGTGGGGAGGATTAATGTTATTAGGAGATGCAGTATTAAACACTGTTCCTTCTAGCCAAAACATTGAGGGAATTCCAACTTCAGAAACAAGAGGTTCGTATGGTGGGGCTAATGATGCCGATAATTCAGGTACTTTGTGCTATGTTTCTATTAGACATGGTGGAACTGATATTGGTGCAGGAAATGAAATAAACGGTTTAACTCTTGGTGGAGTAGGTTCTGGAACAACAATTCACCACATAGAGGTTGTTGCTAATGCTGATGATGGTGTTGAATTTTTTGGTGGAGCGCCAAACTTAAAGCACATTTTAGTATCAAATGTTTTAGATGACTCTTTCGATTACGACCAAGGTTATAGAGGAAAAGGTCAGTTCTGGCTTGCAATTGAAAATGCTAACTCTGACAGAGGTGGAGAGCACGATGGAGGAACTTCTCCTGAAGATGGAACACCATATGCTACACCAGTAATCTACAACGCAACATACATTGGAAATGGAACAAGTAGAGCCCTAACATTTAGAGACAATGCGGGTGGAGAATACCACAACTCAGTATTCCACAACTTTGGAAAAGGAATTGATATTGAAGACCTTGCTTCTGGTGAAGACTCTAAAGCTCGTTTAGATGCTGGGCAGTTAAAGTTTGCTGGAATTGTTCTTTCAGCAATAGGACAAGATAACATTGTAGACAATAATGGTGTTGATTTATCAGGACACGCAAGCATTTCAAATGTGAGCACTACTGCAGCATCTATTACAAGTGCAAACCCAGTTCCTGGGGCAGCATTAGGCACAGGAACAGCATCTGCAGATGCGTGGTATGATAATGTAACTTATGTTGGTGCATTTGACGGAACTAACTGGGCACAAGGGTGGACTTTAACATTCCCTTAATATTAAATTAAACAAAACTAAAAGCCCCTGTAGCCGCAGGGGCTTTTTTTATTACTTAAAGCCTATAGTAATCATACAGTTAGGAGAATTTATATGCCTAAGCCCAAGAGGCAATAATTTTATTACATACCGGCACTTATAACAGAGACTTAACATTTGATTAACTGAAGATTTATGAACTCTAATTTTCTTTGCAGCATAAAAATAACACAATGAAAAAAGTATTATCAATAATAATAACAGCCTGTTTAACAGGAACAGTTTTTGCCCAAGGAACCATTAAAGGAAAAGTAGCAAGTTCAGAAGGAGAAGAGCTAATCGGAGCAACCGTATTGCTAAAGGGAACAACTACAGGTTCTATGGTTGATATTTTTGGGGAATATAAAATAGAAAATGTTGCTGCAGGAACCTATACAGTGGTCTCTTCATACATTTCGTTCTCTTCTGATTCTGCAACCATTACTGTTGTTGATGGAGAAACAAGCACTCACAACTTTACTTTAGGAACTTCTTCTATGGAAATTGAAACTTTTACGGTTTCAGCTAAAGTAGAAAGAAACAATGAAGCTTACTTACTTAATGTAAAGAAAAAGAGTTCAACTGTAATGGAGGCAATTGGCGCTAAAGAAATTGCAAAAAGAGGTGATAGCGATGCTGCTTCCGCAGCCAAAAGAGTTACAGGGCTTACAATTGAAGGGGGAAAATATGTTTATGTAAGGGGCTTAAGTGATCGTTATAGTAAAACCACATTAAATAAAGCTGAAATTCCAGGGTTAGACCCCAATAGAAACGCAGTTCAATTAGATCTATTTCCTACCAACATGATTGAAAACATGAAAGTGGTCAAGTCTTTTAGCCCTGATCTCCCAGGAAGTTTTACTGGCGGACTAGTTGATATTGAAACAAAGGATTTTCCTGAAGCATTTACTTTTCAGTTTTCCACCTCTCTAGGTTACAATACAGAGTCTAGTTTTAAAAGCGACTTTTTAACTTATCAGGGTGGAGGTATGGATGCTCTTGGTTTTGATAATGGAACTAGAGATGCACCAAGTTCTGTTCAAAGAATACCAGCTCTTTTTGTAGACAATACAAGGCTTTCTGCTATAGGTAAGTCATTCAATAAAGAAATGGATGTAGACGAAAAAAACTCATCTCTTAACCAAAGCTATTCTCTATCTGTGGGAAATCAAAAAAGGCTGTTTGGAAAAGAAATAGGTTTTGTAACAGGCCTTTCTTACTCTAAAAAATTTAATCACAGAAAAAGCGATGCTTTTACAAACAGGTATGAATTAACAGGGTCTGTGGATGACGTTAATGAACTAAACGCATCAAGAACATTAACAGATACGAGGTCTCAAGAAAACATTTTATGGGGAGCTTTTGCAACGGTTTCTTACAGACTTTCTGAAAACCATAAATTGGGGTTTAATTACATCCGTAACCAAAACGGAATTAGTACAACAACATTTCAAGAAGGTGAAATACCTGCAGAACAAACAGGTTTATTCTTCCAAACAAGAGCTTTAGAGTATGAACAAAATGCTTTAGCCAGTTACCAAACAACAGGAGAGCATAAATTTGAAAGCCTAAAAAAACTAAAAGTTGACTGGATTTGGGCATGGTCAGAATCTTCACAAAAACAACCAGATTTAAGGTACTTTTCTAATGATTACATTGTAGAGGCTGACACAAACAATTATAGCATCCAGGCATCCATTTATCCTGTGCCCACAAGATATTATAGAGATTTATCTCAAACAACTGGAGATGGAAAACTGAATTTTGAATTTGATATCGCAGAAAAAGATGGAAAAACATCTAAAATTAAATTCGGTAGTGCTTTTTTAGTACAAGAGAGAGTTTTAACAGAAAGTCGTTACAACTACAGATCACAAGGAAACTTAAATTATGATGGAAATGTTGCAGAATATTTAAGCAGTAATAACATGACACTTCCAACTGCAGGAAACCCTGTTTCAGACTACTTATATATTGAAGAGGCTACCGAAAGAAGAAATAGTTATGGAGCTGATCAGCAAATTTTTGCAGGATACTTAATGGCAGACATCTGGGCAACCAGTAAATTTAGAGCGGTTGGTGGTGCTAGATTAGAAACAACAAACATATTAGTAAGAAGTTTCGATCAAGAACAGGAATTAGGAGAGCTCAATGAGCTAGATATTTTACCCGCATTAAACACCTCTTATGCACTTAAAGAAAACACCAACATTAGAGCCTCTTACTCTAAAACATTGGCTAGGCCAACTTTTAGAGAAATTGCTCCTTTTGCAACATATGATTTCTCTACCAACTGGACCATTATTGGAAACCCAAATTTAGAAAGAACGTTAGTTGATAATTTTGACCTTCGGCTAGAAACATTCCCTGGTTTTGGAGAAATAATTTCTATTGGGGGTTTCTATAAGTCATTTACAAACCCTATAGAGCTAGTTTTTAATACTCAAGCACAAAATGCTGAGCTTACTTGGAGAAACATTGACAAAGCGACTGTCTATGGTGCTGAGTTCGAAATTAAAAAGACCCTTGGTTTTATTTCGGACAGCATTAACACGTTTAGCTTTGGAGGTAACTTTACTTATGTTTATTCTGAAGTTGGTATTGATGATCAAGAGCTTGAGTTGATTAGAGCAAACGATCCAAATGCTGATGATACAAGGGCATTATTTGGTCAGTCCCCATATATTGTTAATATATTTTTAGGGTACAATAATGACTCTTTAGGGTTTTCTGCGAATCTAAGCTATAATGTATCAGGAGAAAAAATTGCTGTGGTTATTCTTGGAGCAACACCAAACGTTTACCAACAACCAGTAAACCAATTAGATTTTAACATCAACAAAAGAATTGGAAAGAAGTTTAGCCTACGTTTTAAAGCACAAAACATTCTAAACCCAACAATAAAGAAAACATACAATTATAAAGGTGAAGAATACATCTTTAACTCTTATAAAAATGGGGCAACCTTCAGTTTTGGAGTTAAGTATTTGATAGGGTAGGACAACAACCCTGCTATTAAGCTTAAAAATAATATGGTTGGTTATGCCTATGCTTTATAACCATCCTGGCATCCGTTTTATGCAATAAGGTACAAAAAAGAATTGTGCTGTTTTGCTCAAAATAAGTTATGCCAACTGGTAGCCTACGCCTTTTATGGTCTTAATAATATTCTGCCCTATTTTTTCTCTTATCTTTCTAATATGAACATCAATTATTCTATCGTTTTTTGAGGCCGCCTTATCCCAAACAGCTTTGTAAATTTCATCTCTAGAAAAGACCTTTTGAGGCTCGTTAATCAATAAAAAAAGCATTTCAAACTCTTTCCTTGGTAATGAGTAATTCTTATTATCTAAAATAACAACATAGCTCTCTCTATCTATTTTTAGATTGTTATAAGAAAGTAATTTTGCTTTTGTTGATTTGGTTTTTGTTGGCTTTCTAGAAAGTAACGCTTTTATCTTTTTTACAAAAACCCTTGAATTAACCGGTCTAACAACATAGTCATCAGCCCCGGCCTTAAACGCCTCTATTTGAATATAATCATCATATTGCTCAGAAAAAAGGACAACAAAGGTATTTAGGTTATTCTCTTTTTTAAGCTGATAACAAAACTCAATCCCATCAGAGTTAAAAATCTCTAAATCCAATAAAACAACATCTGGGTTATTCTTATAAACCGCATTAATTGTCTCCTCATTTACATGAGAGTGAGCTAAAACCTTAAACCCTTCTTTTTCAAAAAGAATAGTGGTTAATTTCAGCTCTGATTCGTTTGCGCTAAATATGTTTATTGTTGGTGTCATTTCTATCTATAAAGTTAGTAGAAGCAACGTCAGAAAGGGTTAAGTTAAAGTTAAGCTAAGTTTAATAATCTTTCATATTAGATATTTGCCCTTTCTCGTCCCACATAATCCAAGTTCCTGTTTTCTTTCCTTGGGCATAATTCATTAAATATCGCTTAACCCCTCTTTCATCCCAAATTTGCCACTCCCCATCTTTCTCTCCTTTGTTATAAAAAGCTTCTGCCAACTTAATTCCTGATTGAGACCAGCGCACCCATTTTCCGCTTTTTTCACCATCTTCAAAAGCTCCTTGCTCCATAATTTCTCCAGAAAAATAATAGAACTCTACCTTTCCATCTTCTACGCCTTTTTTTACAGAATAAACAGCCTCTTTTTCGCCATTATCATAATAAGAAATATACACACCCGTATATTTTTTTAATGATTCTGCATTAACATAAACACCTTCTTGTTTAATTATTTTTTGCCCAAACCCTAAAACAGCAACAAATAAAAGCGCTGCTAAAATTGTTATTCTTGCTCTCATAATAATATTTAATTCAAAAAAAATCCCCTGCGGTTACAGGGGATTTCAATATTTAAGATCTTAATTATTTTTCGTTTAACTCTACAGTAATCTTTTCATCACCCTTAGTGTTTAAAACAACTTCTTTGTTTTTATATGTAATTAAACTGAATGCAACTTTATGTTCTCCTTCAACAACATTGTTAATTGTAAAGTTTCCATCAAAATCAGTATAAACAGTTGTTTCTTTTCCATCTAACCAAACCTTAACTCCTGTTAAGCTTTCTTTAGCATCTACTACTTTTCCACTAATAGAAAACATTTTTACATTCTTTTCGTTGTTGTTGTTTCCAAACGACATTGTAAAAGTAAATAGCGCAATAATTGTTACAATTGTTTTCATCTTTAAATGTTTTAATTTATGATGCAAAGTAAGTAGTTAAAAACAACAGAAGCGTAAAATAAATTTTACGCTTCTGTTATGCTATTGTTAAGCAATATTAAGTTAAGGTTATCTGCTAATGTTCCCCAGTAATTCCTTCTGTCACATTAATTGTATGATCTCCCACTTTCTCTAAAGAGTTAAACAAATCAGAATAAACAGCAGCACTTTGGAAATTGTAATCTCCTTTCTCTACACTTGCATAATGTTCTTTTCTTAATGTCTTTCTATACTTATTTAATGTGGTCTCTTGTTCTTGAGCCTTAAGCATTGTAACATCACTATAGCTACCTGAAAGGTTTTGACACATTGTAGTTAGGTTTGCTTCAACTAAATCAAACATGTCTAAAATGTTTTTGCGCTGTTCAGGAGTAAAATATACCTTCCCCTCTATCTTTCTTTCAATTCCTTTAGACATTTGATAATATATGTCTCCTATTCGTTCTAAGTCTCCAACAATACTTAACATACCTCTTACTTTCAATGAAGAACTTTCGGTCATTTCATTTTGAGAAACTTTAGTTAAATAATCTGCAACATCTTTTTCTATGTTGTCTGTTATGTCTTCATATTTTTTAACCCTAGCTAAAACCTTACTTACCTCTTTGTTTTCTAAGTTTTCAGCAACTAAACTCTTAACCATTGCATTCATCCTCTTAACAACTTCTCCAAACTTAGAAACCTCTTTTTGAGCTTCCATCAAGGACATTTCTGGTGTTGCCATCATTCCAGAGTTAATATAATCTAAACTATACTCTTCGTCAACATCTCCTTTAGATTTAACCGATTTAATAGCCAGCTTAACAAGCAATGGAACAAACCAAATCATAATTAAAACATTCACAAAATTAAAGGCTGTATGAAAAATTGCTAACCCCATAGGTGCTCCCTCTGCTGTCATTGGATCAGCAGACCCAAACCAATTCATAGCAACACCTCTTACTCCGTCTAAAGCTGGTGTAAATGATATTAATAAAACGGCCCAGGAAACCCCAACAATATTAAACATCGAGTGAATTCTCGCAGACCTTTTTGCGTGAACATTTGCAGGCAAGGATGCTAACTCGGCAGTAATTGTTGTACCAATGTTTTCACCCAAAATCATTGCCGCAGCAACTTCAAAAGGAATTACACCACTAAAACAAAGCGTTTGTGTTAACGCCATTGATGCACTAGATGACTGAACAACAATTGTTAAAATCGTTCCAACAAGAATAAAGAAAAGGTTACTAAAAAACCCACTGTCAGCGTAAGCTCCTAAAAAATTCAATACTTCTGGGTTGTGTTTTACATCAGGAACAGCATGCTTTAACTCAGAAAGCCCCCAGAATAAAATAGCAAAACCAACAATAAATTGACCGATGTGCTTTACTTTGTTTTTTCTCATAAACAGCATTGGCACACCAATAGCCAATAACGGAAGTGCCATAGCGGCTATTTTCACTTTAAATCCTAAAACAGCCACTAACCAACCTGTAATAGTTGTTCCAATATTTGCTCCCAACATAATACCTGCAGACTCAACTAAAGAAAGTAGTCCCGCATTTACAAAACTAACTGCCATTACAGTACTAGCAGAAGAAGACTGAACCAGGCAAGTTACAATAAACCCTGTTAAAACACCTAAATACCTATTCTTAGTCATGGTCGAAAGTATTCTTCTCATGCTGCTTCCTGCAGCTTTTTGAATACCCTCACTCATTATTTTCATTCCATAAATGAAAAAGCCAAGAGCTCCTATTAATTTTAATACCTCAATAAATCCAAATTCCATTTTTATCAATTTTAATTTGTAGCAAAAATATTGCAGCATTGTTATTCCTAAATAAAAACAATGTTAAGTAATTGTTAAGTCTTCTCTTTTTAAAGTGCCCAGGTCTTTGTTTTTACAATTTTATATTGTTTTAACACTTCTGTTTTACAAGACTTTGTATATTTGTGATGATGAGAATTATCAAAATAGTTGCAATTACATTAATGCTTGTTATCGCTGCGCCAAGTGTTGTTTCTGCCATATCCTCATTTTATACATTTGATTGCGAGCTGTTGTGTTGTGAAAAACCAACAGAAGAAGAACAAAAAGAAAACAAATCAGAAAAAGATTTTGATGATTTAGAAGAGTATCTTTTATCTAAAGATAAAGAGCTTTCTGAACTTAATAACGAAAACTTCCTCTATTCTTTTAGAGGCAAGCATTTTATAGATATCGTAACAGATATTGTTAACCCCCCTCCAGAAGCTTAAAGCTTCCTTGCTTTTATAAAAGCAAACTATTTCAAAAAATAATTTAAGTAGGGATTTTCTCTACATTAACAATGCCCCTTTTAATATAACAGCTTGGGGTATAAGCTAAAATAAAAAAAATGAATTCAAATAATAAATTAAACCCGTTTAAAAACTTTAAAGACGATATCCCAGCAAGTATTGTTGTCTTTTTAGTTGCTATGCCTCTTTGTTTAGGAATAGCCCTTGCCTCAGGAGCTCCTCTTTTTGCTGGGCTTATTAGTGGTATCATAGGAGGAATAATTGTTGGGGCTTTAAGTGGTTCTCCGCTAGGGGTTAGTGGTCCTGCTGCTGGTCTTGCTGTAATTGTTTTAAATGCAATTACAGATTTAGGAGGTTTTGAAATATTTCTTGTTGCAGTCATAATTGCTGGAGTAATTCAGTTATTAATGGGGTTTGCTAAAGCAGGAATTATAGCCTACTTTTTCCCTTCGTCTGTTATCCATGGAATGCTAGCAGGAATTGGTATCCTAATATTTATGAAACAAATTCCTCATGCTTTTGGTTATGATAAAGACCCTGAAGGTGATTTTGGTTTTATTCAGCCTGATGGTCAAAATACTATTTCTGAATTATGGAATATGTTAGACTTCATCAGCCCTGGGGTTCTTGTTGTTTCTGTAGTTTCTTTGGTTATTCTTATTGCTTGGGAAACTTCGTTTATGAAAAAACAAAAGTTCACAAAAATTGTGCAGGGACCATTGGTTGCTGTGGTAATGGGAATTGTTCTTAACATTATTTTTGCTGGTAATGAATCTTTTGCTATTGCTGCAGATCATTTAGTAAAAGTGCCTATTAGCGAAAGTTTAAATAGTTTTATTGGGAACTTCTCTTTTCCTGATTTTAATGCATTAAGCAATCCTAAAGTTTATACAACTGCAATTGTTATAGCTGTTGTAGCAAGTTTAGAAACGCTGTTATGTGTTGAAGCATCAGACAAACAAGATACGCTTAAAAGAAATACCCCAACGAACAGGGAGCTTAAAGCTCAAGGTGTTGGAAATATTATTGCCGGGTTTATTGGTGGTCTTCCTGTTACTCAGGTAATCGTTAGAAGTTCTGCAAATCAACAGTCGGGTGGAAAAACAAAAGCCTCAACAATAATGCATGGTATTTTACTTCTAATAAGTGTTGTTGCCATTCCTAAAGTGCTTAACTATATTCCTTTAGGAACTCTTGCTGCTATACTATTAGTTGTTGGTTATAAGCTTGCCAAACCAGCTCTATTCAAAAAGATGTATGGAGAGGGTAAGGAGCAGTTTCTTCCTTTTGTAATTACAATAGCAGGAATTGTTTTTATTGACTTGTTATGGGGTATTGCCTTAGGTATGGTAATTGCGATTTTCATGATTCTGTTTAGAAACAACTTTAAAATTCCTTATAAAATTGAAAAAGAGCAAGATGGAAGCAAAGATAAGCTTAAGATCACCCTACCTAAAGATGTTACCTTTTTGAAAAAGGCAGCGATACAAAACTCTCTTTTGGCTATTCAAGATGGTGCTGTTGTGGAAATTGACGCAAGTAAATCTGAATTAATTCATCCGGATGTTACTGAGATTTTTGAAGATTTTAAGATCAATGCAGCGACAAGAAATATAGAGGTAAATATTATTGGTTCAATAAAAAAATAAATAAAATGGAAACATTAACAAAAGAAATTCAAGAAAAAATAAGCCCTTCAGAGGCGATAGAAAGATTAAAAGATGGAAACAAAAGATACGTTTCTCAATCAATGTTAAACAGAAACCTTGGCGAACAAGTTAAAATTACATCTGCAGGACAGGCTCCATTTGCTGTTGTTTTGGGTTGTATAGATTCAAGAGCTCCTTTAGAGTTGGTTTTTGACCAAGGAGTTGGTGATATTTTTGGTGCTCGTGTTGCTGGAAATATTGTTAACGAAGATGTATTGGGTTCAATGGAATATTCTTGTAAAGTAGCAGGATCTAAACTTGTGGTGGTTATGGGTCATACAAAATGTGGTGCTGTTACCGCTGCTTGTCAAGGTGTTGAATTAGGAAATATTACACCTTTATTAGAAAAAATTAAACCCGCAGTTAATGCTATTGGTGGAGAAATGACTCCAGATAATATTGAAACTGTTGCAATTAAAAATGTGGCACTTACAATTGAAAGAATAAGAAAAGAAAGTTCTATTCTAAATGACATGGAACAAAATGGAGAAATAAAAATTGTTGGAGCTTCTTATTCTGTAGAAACAGGTGAGGTAACATTCTTATAAAAGACATCATTGCGAAAAGCACAAGTATTGGCGTAGTGCATTGAAGCAATCCCTCTTTCTTTATGAGATAGCTTCTTCATTTCGTTACTCTTCACTCATCGCAAAGACGAATTCTTAAAAACAAAAAAGCCCAGCTAAATTAGCTGGGCTTTTTTATGTGAAAATAATAAAGTAAAAGACTCATTAATTAACACTCTAATTTTTCGAGTTAGAAGTGTAAATCAAACTGTAATCTGTATATCAAATCACTATCTGCACTTTCTTCTGTTGTGCTGTAAGTAACATCAGATTGTACTTTAAGCTTATGCCCTTTAAAGAATTTTCCTATTCCAAAAGTATATTGAGTCTGTGCCTCATTTCCTGTAACATCAGTATCCCAATCAGTTAAAGTATATCTTCCTGCTACTTCCCAATTGTTTTTAAACATGTAGCCCATCTGGAAATTCATTCCTGTTCCAACACCAACAACTTGTCCTGTTTTAGTTCCATCAACGTTTGCAACACTATCTTTTGCTGCGGTTCTCATTGCATATTCAGCCATCACAGAAAAACCTCCATACTTAAACATCATGTCTCCAAAAATAGTAGTTATATCAGTTTCAAAATATCCTGAAGGACTATCATTAGTCATATAACTACCTTGGTTACTTTTATTTTTTACAGCTCTATCATGTAAATCATAAGTACCTCCTAAAGCTAACTTTGGCTTCTCTTCTCTTTTTACAGAAGAACCAACATAATCTCCTTTACTTTCAAACTTTCCAAAAGGTAAAATTTCTATTCTACTTGTATACTGGTATCCTCCTAAATTAGGATCTGTAACATTTCTTCCTTCTCCTTGAGATACAGAAACAATTTCTCTAACAGTAAAGTTTTTTCCAAGTTTAAAATAATGCCTTAACTGAGCACCCATATCACGGTCAATATTAAAATTAGAATTCAATTTAGATCGGTCAACAAACTGTAAGTTGGCAGAAGAAACAACACGTTCTCTATTTCCTGGTAGTTTTGTTTGTCCAGCCCATAAAGTGAAGTTTTTATAAAAATTCCACTTTACTACCGCGTCTAGTATTACCCTTGGAGCACCCTTTGTGTGAGAACTTGCTCCAGAAATATCTCTATTTGTTAATCCTAATTCTACCTTATATTTAACTTTTGGACTAAATGCAAAACCTCCAAACTTTAATCTTGCTCTTCTTATTAAAAACTGCGAATTACCTGCGCTTACCCCTGTAGAATCATTTATTGTCCAATCTCCTACATATAGTGATTGCATTCTTATAGCAAATTTCATACTGTAAGAACTATCTTTGGCAATTACATTGTAAAGACCTTTTCCAAATTTATTATTTGTTACATCTTGCGCAAATACTGCTGTTGAAAGAGCAACTAATGCTAACAATAATTTAATCTTTTTCATCTCTTTAATTTAATATTATCTGTTTTATTAATACACCGCAAAAATATCGTGTACATAAAAACAAAGCGTTACGAGATGGTTATTGCTATGTTAAGTTTATGTTAAGCTTAAAGTTGTTAGGTTTTAAAAAACTAAAAAAAGAATGGACTAGCAGTTAATTTTTTTAACCCTATCGGAATGTCTGCCTCCTTCAAAATCAGTTTTTAAGAAAATATCTATACAGTTTAAAGCAGATGCTTCACTCATGTATCTTGCTGGCAATGCAATTATATTTGCATCATTATGTAAACGTGCCATTTCAGCTATATCTTCTTGCCAACATAAAGCAGATCTTATTGCTTGATGTTTATTCGCAGTCATATTAATACCATTACCACTACCACATATTAATATTCCTAAATCAACACTTTTTTCAGTAACAGCATTTGCAACAGGATGTGCAAAATCAGGGTAATCTGCTCTATCATCAGAAAATGGACCGAAATCTTTAAATTCAATATTGTTCTTTTCTAAATGTTTTTTTACTGCTTCTTTTAGTTCAAATCCAGCATGATCGCTTCCTATTGCTATTTTATTTACTTCCATTTTCAAATATTTAGAGTTATAAACATCACTATTTATAAAAAAGATTAAAGTGTTGAATATTAATGGTATAAAATTAACCATAAACCTGTTCAAAAAAATAATAACTTGTTGTAAAAAATAAAATCTATTATTAGGATTATCCAAATAAAAAACCCAACACTATTATAAATCAATAATACAAATTAAAACATGCTTTTTTTAAGCGCATTTATTAACACCCAAACCAACGTTTTTTAACTATAAAAAAGAAAGTTTTTATTAAAAAATAGATAATTAACAACTCGTTAATAAACTACTTAATATATAGTTCTTCAACTACTTAAAACTGTAAAAACTGTTGATTATCTGTTATATCTTTTAATAAATCAATAATCCAATAAAACAAATTATTAATTTTAAACTGTTTTAACAGTATAATAGTAATAACCTCTTTTTTTTAAATTTCAAATAAACTATATAATATATATAAACGTGTCTAATAAGTTTAAATCCTTTTTCATTTTAATTCTCATTCCTTTTTGTTCTTTTGGTCAAGAAAGATTAAAAGACGGAATTCAATCTTTTTATTTTGAAAATGGACAGAAATCTAGCAAAGGTTATATTAAAAATGGATTACCCGAAGGCTATTGGATTTCTTACTATCCTACAGGATTAATTAAATCAGAAGGAAATAGAAAGAAAAATTTATTGGATAGTACTTGGATTTTTTATAGTGAAATAGGCAATATAAAATCTAAAATAAATTATACTTCTGGAAAAAAGAATGGTTTAAAATTATCGTATAGTGATAGCTGTAATATCATTTTAGAAGAATATTTTGAGAATGATATTAAACAAAAGTATAGCACTTTTTTTTATGATGTTAAAGGACATAAAAAGTGGAAAAAAATCAATTTTATTGACAATGTAAAAGAAGGTAAATCCTATGAATATGCTATAGATGGAAGATTAATTTCTATTCTTTTTTATAAGAAAGGCACCTTAATGGGGAAAGAAAAAATTAATAGATATGATAAATTAAATAAGAAAAAAGATACCTGGAAAGTTTTTTATGAAAATGGAAAACTAAAAGAAGAAATGCGTTATAAAAATGATCTTTTAAATGGGTATTATAAAGAATATGATAAACAAGGTAAATTAATAAAAGCTACTTTATACATTGATGGGGTACCTCAAAGTTTTACTCAAGAATTAGCTGCTTTAGACATCAGAAAAGAATATTTTCCTAATGGAGAGGTTAAAAAAGAAGGTATATATGATATAACAGGAAAAGAAAACGGTTTATTTAAATATTTTGATGAAACAGGTAAAATAATAAAATCAGAAATTTATTTACATGGAGTATTATTGGCTAAAGGATTAATAGATGAAGAAGGAAAAAGACAAGGTTATTGGGAAGAATATTATAAAGATGGCGTTTTAAAATCTAAAGGAAAATATAAAGATGGTAAGAGAATAGGAGAGTGGGAATATTTTTTTGCTAATAAACAATTGCAACAAAAAGGAACGTATTTAGATGGTGAAAAACCTACGGGTTTATGGATATGGTATTATGATGATGGAAATATTTTAAGAAAAGAAAATTTTAGAAAAGGAAAAGAAGATGGAATGATGTATGAATATACTCAACAAGGAAAAGTAATAACAGAAGGAGAGTATATAGATGGTTTAAAAGACGGTCCTTGGTTTTATGAAGTAGGAGATCATATTGAAGAAGGAAGTTATTTAGATGACGTTAAAACAGGTTTATGGATTTATCATTATACCAGTGGTAAAGTAAATTTTGAGGGTAATTTTAGAGATGGTGTCCCTGATGGTAAACATTTATTTTATTATGAAAATGGTAAAATAAAAAAAGAAGAGTTTTATGTGATGGGTATAAAGTCTAATAATTGGAAATCATATGATGAGCTTGGAGAATTAATTTTAACTACTGTTTATAAAGATGGTAAAGAATATAAAATAGATGGTTTAAAATTAAAAGACTAGAAACAATTAATGGATTATTCTAAAAAATCAAAAAAAGATTTAATTGAAGAAATAGAATTTCTTAAGAATGAAATATCTGTTAAAAATAGAGTAGATTCTTTTTTAAAAGAAGATCAAGAAAAATATAAAGCACTGTTTACTAAAAATTTAGCAGGTGTTTTTATAACAGAAAATGAAAAAATATCTGATTGCAATAATTCTTTTGCAAAAATATTTGGATATAAATCTAGAACAGAACTTATTGGTAAAAAAGTTGAATCTTTATATTTTAAAAAAGAAGATAGAATTCAATATATAAAAGAGTTAGAAGAAAAAAAGTTTCTAACTAATTATAAAATTAAACACAAAAATAAAGAAGGAAAAGAAATATGGATATTAACGAATGTATCTCTTAATGGTAATAAAATATTTGGAACATTAGTAGAGATTACTGATCAGATTAATATTGAAAAAAAATTAAAACAGAGTGAAAATAATTACAAAGAATTAACAGAAAATTCTCCTTATGGAATATTTGTTCATTTAAATGGGAAGATAGTTTACGGTAATAAAAAAGCATATGAAATTACAGGATTAAAAAATGAAGAAGGAAAAGGATTGAACTTTTCAAGTTTTATGTTATTAGAAAATAAAAAAGAAATAGAAGAAAGAATAAATAAAGCTTTATTGGGTGAAAATGTTCCTTTTAAAGAATTTCAAATAAAATTACCCACTTCAAATAAAACTATTTATATAGAATCTAAACCAACATTGTTTCTTTTTGAAGGAAATAAAGCAGTTCAGGTTGTTTTTAATGATATAACACTAGAAAAAGAGTTAAATAAAGAGAAGCTGAAATCAAAAATTGTTAAAGAGTCAAATAAAATTCTTCAAAAAGAAATAACTGAAAGAAAAAACATTGAAAAAAAGTTAATCAAAAACCAAAAATATACCCAAAGTATAATAGATAGTTCTATAGATATTATTTGTGCTTCAGATAAAAATGGAAATATTATAGAATTTAATAATGCTGCTGAAGATGCTTTTGGCTATAAACTAAAAGAGATTAAAAATAAGAGTATAGAATTGGTTTATGCAACGAAAAAAGAATGTAAAGCGGTAAATAAAAAATTAAAAGAAAAAGGATCTTTTATAGGTGAAATAAAAAATAGAAGAAAGAATGGAGAAATTTTTACTTCATTTTTAACGGCATCTGTATTGTATAATGAAAATGGAAAAAAAATAGGAACAATGGGTGTTTCTAGAGATATTTCTGAGTTAAAAGAAGCCGAACAAGAATTAATAGAAAGTGAAGAAAGGTATAAAGATCTGTTTAAAAATTCAACAGATTTAATACAAAGTGTAGATATGGAGGGAAATATCCTTTATGTAAATGATGCATGGAAAAAAGCAACAGGTTATTCTGAAGAAGAAATAATAGGTAGAAATATTTTTGAAATTATTCACCCTGATTGTTTTGAAAAATGCAATGCTATTTTTCAAAAAATTGGAAAAAATAAGGAAAACAGTTTAACTAAAGTATCCTTAGAATTAAAAACAAAAGAGGGTAAAAAATTAATATTAGAAGGAAACATTAGTTTAAAATTAAAAAATGGAGAACCTCAATCAACACGATCTATATTTAAAGATATAACAGAAGAAACTTGGGAAAATACAAAGAAGGGTTTATATAATAATATTGCAAAAATTGTTGTTGAAAAGGTAATTCCTGAAGAAATATATGAAGGAATAAGAAGAGAGTTAGGAAAGGTAATGAACACAGAAACATTTGTTATTTCATATTCATTAAATGAAGACAAAATATCTTTTCCATATTATTATGATAATATTGGTTCTACAGGAATTATAGATAAAAAAGATAGGGTAAAAGGAAATGGTATTAATGAATATTTTTTAAAACAAAATAAGGCTCAACTTTTAAAGAGAAAAGATTTAGATAAAATTATTAGTAGCGGAGGATATAATCTTTTAGGTAAAAAATGTCAAGATTTTGTAGGAGTTCCTTTAAAAATTAAAAATAAAACAATAGGAGTTCTTTCTGTACAATCTTATGATAATGCAGATGAATATTCGAAGAAATCAATTGATATTTTAGATTTTATTTCTGGTATTATAGCTTTAATAGTTCAGCGAAAACAAGATCAAAATATAATAGAAGAACAATCTGCTAAATTAAAATCTGTAATAGAAAACAGTTCTCATTTATTTTGGACGTATGATAAAACAAAAGGGGTAACATCCAGCAATAAAAACTTTGTTAAGTATATAAAAACAGCTTACAATAAAAAAGTAGAAATCAATACTAAAAAAGAGAACAATAGATATTCGGAAGGGGAGGGGATTGATTTTTGGGATAAAAAATATTCAGAAGTATTTAAAGGAAAACGACAACAGTTTGTTTCTAGAAGAAAAGATGTTAAAGGTAAAGAGGTTGTAAAGGAGGTATTTTTAAATCCTATATATGATAATGAAGGAAAAGTTATTGAAATATCAGGAATAGCACATGACATTACTGTTAAAACATTGTCTAAAGAAAAATTAAAAGAATCATTAAAAGAAAAAGAAATATTACTGAAAGAAGTGCATCATCGAGTTAAGAATAACTTACAAGTAATTTCTAGTATTCTTAATTTGCAAACATCTTATGTAAAAGACGATAAAACATTAGATATACTAAGAGAAAGTCAAAACAGAATAAAATCAATGTCTTTTATTCATGAAACACTTTATCAAACAACAGACTTTTCTAAGATAAATTTTTCCCAATATATTGTTAGTTTGTCTAAAAATTTAGTACATTCATACGGTATTTATGAAGACTTAGTCGATTTAAACCTTCAAGTTGGAGAAATTTCATTAGACCTAGATCTTTCAATACCTTGTGGTTTAATAATCAATGAGTTGGTTTCAAATGCTCTTAAATATGCTTTTTTAGAAAAAAAGAAAGGAGAAATTAAGATTGAATTGTTTGAAAAAAGTGGCAACGTAAACTTAATAGTACAAGATAATGGCTTAGGTTTGCCAAAAGAAATAAATTATAAAGAGACAGATTCTCTAGGGTTGCAGTTGGTAATGACTTTAGTAGAGCAAATTAATGGAAAGATCTCACTAGATAATACTAAAGGAGCAATGTTTTCCATCGTATTTAAAAAAGAACAATAATGTCAAAAAAGAACATATTAGTAGTTGAAGATGAAGCAATTGTTTCAAAAGATATTCAACAAAGCTTAAAAAAATTAGGATATAGTATTGTTGGTTCTTCTGCAACAGGTGAAAAAGCTGTAGAATTGGCCAAAGAAACTAAACCTGATTTAGTTTTAATGGACATTATGCTTAAGGGAGAAATGAGCGGGATTGATGCTGCAGAAAAAATTAGAGAAGAATTAAATGTGCCTGTTATTTATTTAACCGCTTATGCTGATGAAAACACATTAGCAAAAGCTAAAGTAACTGAGCCTTACGGATATATTATTAAGCCATTTAAGGAAGTTGATTTGCACACATCAATAGAAATGGCACTTTATAAGTTTTCGAAGGAAAGAGAGGTTATTAAAGAAAGAGATTTTCTTTATTCTTTAGTTGAAAACAACGAATCTGAAGGAGTAATTTTTGTTAAATCAAACTCTAGGTTAGTTAAAGTTAAAACAAATGATATTTTATTTGTAGAAGCTTTAAAAGACTACGTTGTTGTTAATGTTGGAGATGTACGTTACACAATCCATTCAACAATGAAAGAAATTCAAAAGAAATTACCTTCAAAAGAATTTCAAAGAATACACAGATCATATATTGTTCGTTTAGATAAAATAATGGCAATAGAACAGCCAAACATTGTTATTGAAGGAGGTAAAAAACTATTACCAATAGGAGGATCTTATAAAGAAGAACTTTTTAGTAGAATTAATTTGGTTTAATTATTGACCAAAAACAAGCTCTGTACTTGTATAAGAATATCCAAAAGTAGCAGCGGCAGAATAAACCTGACTAACAGCATCTTTTACTTGTTTTTCTGACAGCTCTTTTAATGGGTGAATAAAAACAGACCACATAACACCATCAGACAAAGCATATTTTACATCTAAAGCAGTGTGATAATTTGCTTCTAAACATTTTTTGTAGTACTCTTCTCTCAATTCTTTTTCTTCAACAATAGGAGAAACAATTCGCATTCTATTGTTTTTTTCATCCGTTATTAAAAGGAAATATCTTTTTTGATATTTAAATTGCCAATAACCAGTTTGTCCCTCAATACTGTCAGACAATGTTGTTATTATTTTTTCTAATTTATTGTTATTCATTTTTTGAGAATAACCAAGAGTAAAACTAAAGACTAGGAAAAGAGAAAGTATTGTTTTTTTCATAATGAAAATATTATGTTCTATTGATATAGAAACTATTTGCTTGAGATACGGAGGTTACAACTAAATCGTTGATGCATAAATTATCAGGAAGGGTTGTAACATAATATATTATTGAGGCTATATCTTGTGCAGACATAGGTTCATAACCGTTGTAAACACTTTTAGCTTTTTCCTTATCACCATGCAGTCGTACTTCAGAAAATTCAGTTTCAGCAGCACCAGGGCATATTTGGCTAACTTTAATTCCTGTTCCCAATAAATCTATTCGCATTGATTTGGAAAGGGCATCTACAGCATGTTTTGTTGCACAATAAACATTTCCTTTTTCATAAGCTTCTTTTCCTGCTGTAGACCCAATATTTATGATGTGACCACTTTGCTGTTCTAGCATTAAGGGGATAATAGCTTTAGACACATACAATAACCCTTTAACATTGGTGTCTATCATTTTTTCCCAATCGCTTAAGAGACCATCTTGAATTTTGTTTAAACCACTTGCCAGTCCTGCATTATTAACCAGAACATCAATTTTAATTTTAGGTAAACTATCAATAGCCGAAACAACAGCATCATTATCTCTTACATCAAAACAAAGTGTTGTAACTTCTACTTTGTGTTTTAATTGAAGTTCATTGCTTAGAGCTTCTAACCTTTCTTGTCTTCTTCCTGTAAGAATAAGGTTATGTTTATTTTCTGCAAATATTTCTGCAGCAGCTTTTCCAAAACCAGAAGTTGCCCCGGTAATAAATACGGTTTTATTCACTATTTAATTTCTTTTAAAGCATTCCCGACTAATGTCTTTAAGTGAGAACGATGAGCTTTAGTAGAAATATTACCAGCAGTACTGTTTGCCATTTTTTGAATTTGTTTTAAATTGTATACAGCCATTGATCGAGCGGCAGAAACGTATCTTTTACTTTTTGGACCAGTTACCATAGCAATTAAGGTTTTAGTGTATTCTACTTGGATGTTTTGTCTAAAAGAATTTACACTTCCTCCTGCGTCAACTTTAAAAATAGCGTTGTTTAAATCAGTCATCATACTAGATAAGCTGTATTTGTTGCCATACAATTCAGAATCAACAATTCTCTGAGTAGTATTAGGATGCAATATGTGAGCTAAAACATTTTTTTGATACGTTAGTACTTGATTGTGAATTTTCGGATCTTCAGGACCTCTAAAAAAGTCATAACCTCTTCGTTGTAACGCTAAATAATTGTACAAATCATTTGGAGAGTTAAAAGCATCAGGAGCAAAAACGTATTTCGTTAAAGTTTCCATTGCTCTTTTTTGATCTGTTAAAGAAACAGGTGTATAAGGTTTTGTTTCTCCTTTTTGACCAACCATTGCTCTATCAACATAAACACCACCAATAAAACGAGAAACAACTCCCGAAGCAGTAGCTCTTTGTCTGCTTAAAACATAATAAACTCGCCTTAACTCTTGATAAGATTCCCCTTCTTTAGAAAATCTTGATTTAACGTCTTTCATCATGGAGTTTATTAACTCAAAAATGTTGTTAGAGTAAGTTATTTGATCGTTTGATAAATCTCCAATCATAACTCTTGGGTCAATTGCTTTTCCTGGAGCCCTCATATCGTCTGCATCATTTCCAAAAATTAATTGAGGCTCTGTTGAGCGGGCTAACAAATTATTTTTTTCTGATTCTGATTTAAAGGGCGTGTATCCAAATTGAATGGCCCAATGATCGTAAGGACCTACAGCAACATCAACATATTGACCTTGTTTGCTTCTGTCTTTAGTTAAGTTTATTGCAGCATAATCCATTACAGACCCTGTAAGACATTTTCCTTCGATAAATGAAGAGTCTGCCAATTGAGCAGGAGAAAACAATTGACTTGCTTTCATGTTGTGATTTAATCCTAAAGTGTGCCCAACCTCATGCATAATTAAAGCAATCATTGCTTGCTCTCGCATTTTTTCTAATTCTACAGCAGAAGCACCTTCGGCAGCTAAAACAGCAGAAGCAAACATGGTGTTTTCTTGCATAACATGACCTAAAGAACAAGTCATTTTGTGTATTCCTTTTTCAAATTCTGGAGCCTCGAACTCTTTTGAGCTTGTTGCTAAGTCAAAAATTTTGTCATACATAACTCTATTTGTAAAGTGTACATATTCTAACATTATATCTGCACCTAAAATTTCACCTGTTCTTGGGTTAACAAAGCTTGGTCCATAACCACCAAAGGGAGCCTTCGGAGAAGAAGTCCATCGCAAAACATTGTATCTAATATCTCCAGCGTCCCAATCGGCATCATCTGGTTGTAACTTTACTTCCATTGCATTTTTGAACCCTGCTTTTTCAAAAGCAATGTTCCATTGTAATACAGCGTTCGTAATTGTTTCTCTCCATTCAACAGGAGTTGAGTTTTCCATCCACCAAGTGATCGGTTTAACAGGCTCAGAAATAGCTGCAGCAGGATCTTTCTTCTTTAAATTCCAACGGTGAACTAAATCTCTATAAGGAACAGAACCTGTTGAGGTCATATCAGTTACTTGAGTGGTAAAAAAACCAACACGAGGGTCATCAATTAAAGTTTCATAATCATTTTCAGGCATTTTTATTAAGCTGTGAAAAACTTTGATACTAACATTTCTTCCGTCTGATACAGCTCTTGAACCACCATTTAATACCGCAGACTTAGAATAAACATATTCAATTGCTAAATCAGTGTTTTCAGGATAGTTTCGAATAGAGTTTATTTTTGTTTTCTCTTTGTTTAAGTTTCCAAGAGAAAATGCCATTGGCGATTTTTTTGGATGACGTGCAGGCTTTATCTGAGAAAAGGTTTCCTTTAAGAAAAGGTTGTCTGCATTAATTAAATAAAGGCCTTTCTCCTTATCTTCTGCCTCTATTTTTAAACTAGCCATTACTCCCTCACTTAAGTTAGCAGAAGCAGACTTTGATAAGGCACTTTTAGAATCGAAATAAGACGATGTGTTTTGGGTAACAAACTCAATTTTGTTAAAATACTTTTCTATTTTAAAAACTTTAGACCCTCTGTAAGACCCTCTAAAAGCTCCAGCTTCTAAAACACCATTCGCTATTTGACTAAAATATATATACTCTTCTCCTATTTGGGTTTTGCTTACAACCATTTTCATAGAACCTGTTACGGTGTCTTGATATATTGTAAATAGCCCGTCAATTTTTTTACATTTTTTAGTGACTTCACTAATTTTTTTAAGGGCGTCTTTGTCTTTTTTAGGAGTCTCTGTTCCTGGCTTTTTCTTTCCTTTCTTTTTCTTTTGGGCTAAGGTTGGATTAGTGTTTAAAAAGAATATTGAAACAAGAGCAAGGCTTGCTATTTTAACTGGGTTTAGGCTTTTCATAATGTTATAGGAGATTGTGTAATAAATTTTTTCAGAGATAAATGTAATTAATAAATTTTTAAAGAAAGAAGAATTAATAATTAACAGTTACACCAAATCATTAATAATTGTTAATAGAAAGCAAAACCAAGGTACACGATCTTTCGGTGAGAATACCCTTTTTTTCAGCTTGCTTTTCAAATTCTTCGTTTTCTGTACCAGGATTAAAAATGATTCGTTTAGGTTTAATGGTATTGAGAATGTAATCAACGTATACAGGTTGGTTTTTAGGACCAACATATAGTGTTACTGTGTGTATGTTTTCTAAAGCAGGAGTATCTGTTAAGATTGTGTGACCCTCTATTTCTCCCTTTCTTAATCCTACAGGATAAACATCATGATTATGATCTGATAACATTTTAGTAGCCTTAAAAGCATAGCGCTCGGGGTTCGGACTTGCCCCTAATATTAAAGTTGGTTTATTCATATTCAAAGTTAGCAATAATGTATTTTTTTCTATGTCAAACCGCAGACAAACAAAAAAGCCCCGAAATATCGAGGCTTTTAAACGTTTATTTTATGTTGTTTTATTTTTCAGAAGCAACAGAAGCTGTAACATATTCTTTGTTCATTCTTGCAATAAACTCTAAAGAAATTCCTTTAGGACATTCAACTTCACAAGCACCTGTGTTGGTACAGTTTCCGAAACCTTCTTTATCCATTTGATCAACCATGTTTAAAACACGCTCTTTTCGCTCTACTTGACCTTGAGGTAAGTAAGAGTATTGAGAAACTTTTGCGGCAACAAACAACATTGCAGAAGAGTTTTTACAAGTGGCAACACAAGCCCCACAACCGATACAAGTTGCTGCATCCATTGCTTTATCCGCCATTGGCTTAGCAATAGGTAACGCATTGGCATCTTGAGTGTTTCCAGAAGTGTTTACCGAGATAAACCCTCCAGCTTGTTGAATTCTTTCAAAAGAAGTTCTGTCAACAACCAAATCTTTTAATACTGGGAACGCTTTAGATCTGAAAGGTTCGATGTGAACAGTTTCTCCATCTTTAAACATTCTCATGTGTAATTGACAAGTAGTTACTTTTCTGTCTGGCCCGTGAGCCTCTCCATTAATGTATAATGAACACATCCCACAAATACCTTCTCTACAATCATGATCGAAAGCAACAGGCTCTGTTCCTTCTGTAATTAATTGCTCGTTTAATACATCAAGCATTTCTAAAAACGAAGCGTGCTCAGAAATTCCCGTAACAGGATAGGTTTCCATGCGACCTTTGTCGTTTTTATCCTTTTGTCTCCAAACTTTTAGCGTTAAATCCATATTTTTAAGTTTTTAGTGGCTAGTTTATAGTAACTAGCTCTCAACTTTTTTAATCAATGAGTTCAGCATTTTGCTTTCTTCATCTATTAAAGATAATATATTGTTTTCGTTGTTTGTATAATTTAATTTTTCACTTATAACCAATTGCGTCTCAATCTCTAATAAAGAACCTCTCGATATCTTTAAAAAATGTGCGTATTGAGCTTTTGTTCCTCTTCCCCAACCTTCTGCTATATTTGAAGGAATTGAAACTGCAGCCCTTCTTAGTTGAGATGTTAAACCAAATTTTTCTTCTTCAGGAAAAGAACTTGTTATTTTATAAACCATTAGTACAATTTCAATTCCTTTTTGCCAAACCAAAAGATCTTTATATGATTTTATTTTCTCCATAAAGCTATTGGCTAGTCACTCTCAACTAAAAACTCATTACTTATAAGAACGTGTTTTAAGTTCAATATCGTTAAATTCTAATTCTTCTTTGTGCATTTCTGCATCTCTTGGTTCTCCTTTGTATTCCCAAGCAGCAACGTAAGCAAAGTCTTTATCATTTCTTTTGGCTTCTCCTTTTTGTAATCCGTCTTCTTCTACAGATTCTTCTCTAAAGTGACCCCCACAAGACTCTTCTCTTGCTAAAGCATCTTTAGCGAAAAGCTCTCCTAACTCTAAGAAATCAGCAACTCTTCCTGCTTTTTCTAGTTCAGGGTTAAGCTCATTCATTCCTCCAGGGATACGTACGTCTTTCCAGAAGTCTTCACGAATAGCCTTAATCTCATCCATTGCCTCTGTTAAACCTTTAGCATTACGAGCCATTCCTACTTTGTTCCACATTACCTCTCCAAGTCTTTTGTGGAATGAGTCAACAGATTTAGAACCTTTAATGTTGATTAGTTTCTCTAATCGATCAGTTACCTCTTTAGCGGCCTCATTAAACTCAGGTAAATCTGTTGAGATTGTTCCTGTTCTAATATCATCAGCTAAATAGTCTCCTATTGTATAAGGCAATACGAAATAACCATCAGCTAAACCTTGCATTAATGCAGAAGCACCTAACCTGTTAGCCCCATGATCAGAGAAGTTTGCTTCTCCAGCAGCATAACATCCAGGAATGGTTGTCATTAAATTGTAATCACACCAAATACCTCCCATTGTATAATGTACTGCTGGGTAAATCATCATTGGAGTTTTGTATGGGTTTTCTGCAACGATCTTCTCGTACATTTGGAAAAGGTTACCGTACTTTTCTTCGATAACTTTTTCTCCTAATTCAATAATTTTTTCTTCGCTAGGGTTGTTTATTCCTGTAACCAACGCTTTTTCAGAGCCATATCTGTGAATTGCAGATTTAAAATCTAAATAAACAGCTTCGCCTGTAGCATTAACTCCATAGCCAGCATCACACCTTTCTTTGGCAGCACGAGATGCAACATCTCTTGGCACTAAGTTTCCGAAAGCAGGATACCTTCTTTCTAAGTAGTAATCTCTTTCATCTTCACTTAAGTCTGTTGGCTTTTTCTTTCCTTCACGAATAGCCATTACATCGTCCATGTTTTTTGGAACCCAAATTCTTCCGTCATTTCTTAAAGACTCTGACATTAATGTCAATTTAGACTGGAAATCTCCAGATCTAGGAACACAAGTTGGGTGAATTTGAGTATAACAAGGGTTTGCAAAATAAGCTCCTTTTTTGTGAATCTTCCATGCAGCACTTACGTTAGAACCCATAGCGTTGGTAGATAAAAAGAATACGTTTCCATAACCACCAGAAGCAATTACTACTGCGTGAGCAGAGTGTTTTTCAATCTCGCCAGTAATCATGTTTCGAGCAATAATTCCTCTTGCCTTTCCATCAACCTTTACAATGTCCATCATTTCATGACGGTTATACATGGTAATTTTTCCTTTTCCTATTTGACGGTTCATTGCAGAGTAAGCACCCAATAAAAGCTGTTGACCTGTTTGACCTTTAGCATAAAATGTTCTTGAAACCAAAACCCCTCCGAAAGAACGGTTGTCTAATAGCCCTCCGTATTCTCTTGCAAAAGGAACTCCTTGAGCAACACATTGATCTATAATATTGGCAGAAACCTCTGCTAAACGATAAACATTCCCTTCTCTAGCCCTATAATCTCCACCTTTAACTGTATCGTAAAACAAACGGTAAGTAGAATCACCATCATTTTGATAGTTCTTTGCGGCATTAATTCCTCCTTGTGCAGCAATCGAGTGCGCTCTTCTTGGAGAATCTTGATAAGCAAAAGCCTTAACGCTATACCCCATTTCTGCTAAAGAAGCAGCAGCGGCACCACCAGCTAAACCAGTTCCTACAACAATAATATCAATTAACCTTTTATTCGCAGGGTTAACAACGTTAATCTCGTTTTTGTGCTTTGTCCATTTATCCTTTAGAGGACCTTCTGGAATTTTTGAATCTAATTTTGACATGTTCTATCTGTTAAAAAGATTAATGTGAAGTAAGTAAGTGGAAAAGGGCAATAAAAATAAACCCTAATGGAATTATTATAGCGTATAAGTTTCCTAGCTTTTTAATGATAGGAGTGTATTTGTTGTGGTTGAATCCAGCAGATTGAAAGCTAGACTGAAAACCATGCAGTAAGTGTAAAGCTAAAAACACAAAAGAAACACAATAGATTCCAACTCTAATTGGATCGCTCATTTTGTGTACTAAGTGAGGAAAGTATTTTGTTGGCTCATCCCATTTTCCCTCAACAAATTTGTCAACGATTTCTGGAATCCAAAAATCATAAAAGTGTAGCCCTAAAAATAACATGATCATAATACCAGTAATAATCATGTTTCTACTCATCCAAGAAGCATTTTCGCTTGGCTTGTTCATGGCATACTTAATCGGCCTTGCAGCTTTGTTTTTAAGGTCTAAATAGATTCCCATTCCTAAATGGAAAAGAACTCCAAACAATAAAACAGGTTGCATTACAAACTGTATTAATCCGTTTGTTCCCATAAAATGAGAAACATCGTTGAATGTGTCTGCACTAATTACAGATAAAAAATTGATAACGAAATGTTGAAGTAAAAAGACCAATAAGAAAAACCCAGAAAGAGCCATTAATACCTTTCTACCAACTGAAGATGATGAAAATCCTTTGCTCATAGCGTGCAATGTTTGTTGTTTAATAAATAAGTGTTACAAATGTAGAAATTGTAAGGAATGATACAAGGTTTATAGGTGCTTTTTTTGGTAGAAACCTTATTTAGAATTAAAAAAATAAAAAGCACTTTTGTAAAACCTTAGACAAGTCAAAACATTTTTATTGTTGAACTTAGCTATCATATAAGAAATTACAGCAATGAAAACATTACAAAAAGAGGAGAACAAATTATCTGAAGCTGCTTTCCAAGTTAAAACACTAGAAAGCACTCAAGAAATTAAATTTTCAGACAAATTAAAGGGGATCAATTTGTTTCCTTTGAGACCAACATCGATAGAAATTCTTCAAATAAACTTAGGAAAACTCTGTAACCAGGTTTGTGAACATTGTCATGTAGATGCTGGTCCAGATCGAAAAGAAATAATGGTTAAAGAGGTTTTGCAACAATGTTTAGAGGCTGCAAAAGCACCGACAATACATACGGTAGACTTAACTGGGGGGGCTCCAGAAATGAACCCAAACTTTAGGTGGTTTGTTGCTGAAATGTCTAAGCTAGGGAAGAAAGTAATAGTAAGAAGTAACCTTACAATTTTAACGTATAAAAAGTACCTAGACATTCCTCAGTTTTATGCAGACAATAAGGTTACTGTTGTTTCTTCAATGCCATGTTACTCTAAAGATAATGTAGACAAACAAAGAGGGAATGGGGTTTTTGAAAGATCTATTCAGGCTTTACAAAGGTTAAATGAGGTTGGTTACGGAAAAGAAGGTTCTGGTTTAGAGCTGGATCTAGTTTTTAATCCAGGAGGAGCATCTTTGCCCCCAGAGCAGTCGGCATTAGAGTTAGATTATAAAAGGGAGTTAAAAGAGCTTTTTAACATATCGTTTAATCGTTTGTATACCATTACAAACCTACCAATTAGCCGATTTTTAGATTTCTTAATTAAAGAAGAGAAGTATGAAGATTATATGAATAAACTAATCGACTCTTTTAATCCGGTGGCTGCAGAGGAAGTGATGTGTAGAAATACTGTTTCTGTTGGTTGGGATGGCAAGCTTTTTGACTGTGATTTTAACCAAATGTTAGAGCTTGGCGTTGCTTCTCAATCAAAAAACATAAAGGACTTTAATGCATTGGAATTAAGTAAAAGAAACATTATTTTGGGGCAACATTGTTATGGCTGCACCGCAGGAGCAGGGTCTAGCTGTCAGGGGTCTTTAGCGTAAATAAAATGAAGAGAGGGTTAATACTATTTTTTTTAATTGTTGGAAACGTATGTTTTTCTCAAAACTATTCCTCTTTTGAGGAGATGAAGGAGAACATTATTTCTAAAACAATTCCGCTAATTAGCGCCCAAGAGTTAAAAAAAGCAGAAAATACAACAACTCCATTTTTTTTATTAGATGCACGAGAAAAGAAGGAGTTTGATGTGAGCCATCTTAAAAACGCAAAACATGTTGGGTACGATAACTTTGGTATTGCGTCATTAGAGGGGATAAAAAAAGAAACAACAATTATTGTTTATTGTTCTGTTGGTTATAGAAGTGAAAAAGTAGGGGAGAAGCTTAAAAAAGCAGGTTATAAAAAGGTGCTGAACCTAAAAGGGGGAATCTTTGATTGGGTAAATAGTGGTTTTCCTGTTTATGATGATGGTGAAACAAAGAAGATTCATCCATATGATGAGGCTTGGGGAAAGTGGTTAATAAAAGGAGAGAAAGCTTATGAGTAGAACATTATTAATTGTTTTTGTAAAAAATATTATTTTAGGTAAGGTTAAAACTCGTTTGGCTAAAACTGTTGGAGACAATAAAGCTTTTGAAGTTTATAAGCAGTTGGTTGATATTACAGAGGAATGTTCAAAGGAGGTAAAAGCAGATAAGCACATTTATTTTTCTGATGTTGTGATAAATAGCAAGTGGGCAAACGAGTTGAAGTTTGTTCAAAAAGGGGAAGACTTAGGGGAAAGAATGTTAAACGCTTTTGAATATGGTTTTGAGCAAGGGTATGAAAAAGTCATTTTAATAGGTTCTGATTTGCCCGATATTTCTTCAGAAATAATAACGCAAGGTTTTAGTACATTGAATGATTCTGAAGTTGTGTTTGGCCCCGCAGAAGATGGGGGCTATTATTTGATTGGGATGACAAAGCCCCAAAAACACATATTCGAAAATAAGCCCTGGAGCGAAGCTTCTTTATTGGAAACTACGCTGCAAGAACTGGATAAAAAAAATGTAAAAGTTTCTTTGCTGAAAACATTAAATGATATTGATACCTTTGAAGACTTACAGTCAAGTAAACTTTATATTGATGCATAAATATATAACAGTACTATTCGTTTTGCTTCTTTTTTCATGCACAACAACCAAGGAGTCAACCAGCGGCCCAATACAAAAAGAGGTTAAGAAAGTAAAAAAGGGAAGAAAGCTATTTGGAGAAATAACATTGTATACTCCTGATTTTGGAGAGTCTATTTCAACACCTGAGGGGATTGCAGGAAATAGCTCGCCCAACTTGTTTTTTAAGTCAGAACAAGACTACTACCGAATAACAATTTCTAAAGAAGGATTAAGTAGGGAAGAAATGGAAGCCCAAATGGGTAAAGAACTTAAGGTTAGAGGAGAAATATTAGACGCAAAGGGAAAGGATCTTTTGATTGGAGGTGTGGTTGCTAAAGACCTTAAAGGACACATTACAATTTACGAAATAACCCCTTTGAAATAAGTCTGTTTCCCTATTGATTTAATGGTCTTTTGGACAAGAGTACAGCGAATGGAACCTGCCTTTGTGGAAAGTATATTCTTTCTCGTCAATAAAAAAATGTTCATTTTCTTTAATTGTTTGAAGGTTAAGAACATCTGACAACGGAGTGTGAACACTCCCTTTGGTTTGCCTGGCCAAATCTAAATATTGAACATTAATTCGGTGCTTCCCTCCACAAACAATTACCCTAACAGGCCTGTTCACTTTTTCGATGTATTTGTAATCTCTCATTCCTTCCATATTGTCTGCAACCAAGACCACCTCTTTAGCTGCGGGATATTGTTTTATTCCATCAATTATTGCTTCAATATCATTTTCTAAACCTTCGCCACCCCCAGAGCCATTGCGCATGCACTTTGTTGCTGTGTTAATTACCGTTTGTAGAGTTTTGTTTTTTGTTGAATAAACTCCTTTAGTTTCTAAGGGCTTTTTTTTGTTAGACGGTTTTTCATCACCATCATTAAAAAAAATAAAAAACTTTGCGGCTTTATTCTCCGCTTGTTTTTTTAACCAAACAAAAACTTGAGCACTGTATGGCGACATGCTTCCGGTAACATCTGTTGCTACGATAAAATTGTTCCAGTTTTTGTTTCTATTAAACGCGCTCAACACAGAGGTGTCTTTATATAAGGATTGTAGGTAGAAAAAGTCTGGAGGGGAAGGAGGCTTTATGGTGTCGATATACCAAACTGTATCATGAACATATCCTATTTGTTGATCATAATGTGTTTTAATGTTGAAATTTTTTGGGGTGGTATCGTTTTCGATACTATCATTTTTAAGCATTGTTGTTACTAAACCAGAAAGGTAATTTGCCTCAGAGTTGAGCATTTCTTTTGAGGAGTTAGGGCGAAAAGTAACAATGAAACCATGGAACATGTTATTGCATTCTTTTCGGGAGTTTCCATTTGTTTGGCTAATCAATTCAAACTCCCAAAACCTATTTTCAAATAAGTGAGGAACCAGTTTGTTGAGCTCTTTTATTCTGTTTCTGTTAAGCGTTTTTTGGTTGAACGATTCTGCTGTTCTATATTTTGTGTAAACCAATTCTAACTTAATAACTACCCTTTCTTTTAGTTGTTTTTTTTGTTCAGGGTTGAGCACTAATTTCTTTGCAAAAGGCATAGAAATGTAAAGTTGATTTTCTTTTAGCACTGAAACATCTACTTCAGAAATAGAAACAGGTGTAGCGTTTACAAGTGGGTTGAAGTTTTGAGCACACAACACTTGTGTAAAGAAAACAGTAAGAATAAAATAAAGTAAGCGCATTAACGGTGTTATGTTTAGCTTTGCAATATACTAGAACTTTAAAGAACCTTATATATTGCAAAAAGTAAAAGCAAAAAAACACCTCGGACAGCATTTTTTAACGGACTTAAGTATCGCAAAAAATATTGTTGAAGCTCTTTCTCAAACAGCAGATTATAAAAAAGTGGTTGAGGTGGGTCCCGGAATGGGTGTACTAACACAGTTCTTGATAACACATAAAGCGTACGAAACTTTTCCAATAGATATTGATAGAGAATCAATCGGTTATTTGGCAGAAAAATATCCAGAACTTAAAGGAAACATTATTTATGGTGATTTCTTAAAAATGGATTTAGATGACATCGTAAAGAGAGAGAAGTTTGCCGTAATAGGAAACTTTCCGTACAACATTTCTACGCAAATTTTATTCAAAGTATTGGACCATAAAGACCAAATACCTGAATGTGTTGGAATGTTTCAAAAAGAAGTCGCAGAGCGTTTTGCCGCAAACCCAGGGTCTAAAACTTATGGAATAACGAGTGTTTTATTACAGGCATTTTATGATGTAGAATATCTTTTTACTGTTGGTAGAGATGTTTTTGATCCGCCACCAAAAGTAGAATCTGCTGTTATTCGTTTTGTTAGAAATGATAAAGCAACGCTTGATTGTGATGAAAAACGATTTAAAGCAATTGTTAAAATGGCGTTTAATCAGCGAAGAAAAATGTTGAGAAAGTCATTAAAGCCACTATTAAATGAATCGAATAAAGATCAAGAAATATTAACGAAACGACCAGAACAATTGAGTGTTCAAGAGTTTGTGGAGTTGACGAACCTTATTGACAATAATTAAAAAACACTTAATCGCTCAAGTTTTTTAATTCCTTTATAACACAGATAAAGAGGAAATATTCCAAAGACCCCAAATGAGCAATCAATAAGAATCCAAAACGTTGGAATTTCACGAATTGTTCCGGCAATTAGTGCTAAGGGCAAAACCATTATACATGCGATTATTCCGAACTGTATAACCCAAACATTCCTAACAGGGTCTTTTAATGGACCAATAAAGGCAACAGCGATAACTAAATGAGCAAAAGCTAACCAATCTGTTCCGTAACTTAAAAACGGATAGCTTTCGTTGGTGTTAGAAACTGCTAAGCTGACTTCTTTTATCCACGGCCTTAACAACTCAGGGAGAAGTGAAATGTGCTTTACAAAAAAGGAAAGTTGTGTTTCAATAGGGAATGCTGTTAGCCCGCTTAGCACTAGAAATACGATGAAGACCGTGATTAATACTCTGATTCTAAAAAGGAGTTGGTTGCCATTTTGTTTTTCCATTGTTTTTTGGATTGTTGTTTAAATTTAAACGAGAACAGACTTTGGGTATTGCAATTGTTTTGCGCTTTTTATCGCCTTACTTTAATTTTATACCTTTGCATCGCAAAAAATGCAAGACAAAATGCAATTTGAATTAACCAAAGACTATTTAGAGGAGCTGAAGAACGCAGTTGAAAGCAGTTCTGAAGCTAAAGTTCTGGAGCTTATTGATGGGCTTCATGCGGTTGATATTGCTGAAATTTTAGATGAACAATCAACAAAAGAAGCAAAGGCTTTTTATGCTGTTTTGCCAGAAGAGTTGGCAGCTGATGCGTTGGTTGAGTTGGATGAGGATACGAGAGAGAAATTCTTAAAAGAGATTTCTCCAGAAGAGATTGCTGAAAAAATTATTGACAACCTTGATTCAGATGATGCTGCCGATGTAATTGGTGAGCTTTCTGAAGAAAAACAAGACGAGGTTATATCTCACCTTGAAGACATTGAGCAGGCAGGAGATATTATAGATCTTTTAAACTATGATGAGGACACTGCTGGGGGTTTAATGGCCAAGGAATTGGTGAAGGTGAAGGTTGATTGGGATGTTGCGACTTGTATCAAAGAAATCCGATCACAAGCAGAAGAGGTGGAAAAAATGTACACCGTTTATGTGGTGGATGAGAATGATGTTTTGCAAGGTAGAATTTCATTGAAAAAATTATTGCTTGCCCCTGATAAAACAAAAATAAAGGACCTCTATAACGATGAGGTAATTTTGGTTAAAGTGGATGCTGAACGTGAAGATGTTGCCCAAGTTATGGACAAGTATGATTTGGTAGTAATTCCTGTTATAGATGAAATAGGCAGGTTGTTAGGAAGAATTACCATTGATGATGTTGTAGATGTAATAAAGGAGGAGGCGGATAAGGATTATCAAATGGCATCGGGTATTTCTGAAAATGTAGAATCGTCTGATAGCGCATGGGTTTTAACACGGGCGAGACTTCCATGGTTATTAATAGGGTTGTTCGGAGGGATTCTTGGTGCTCAAGTTATTGAGGCCTACGAAGGTCAAATAAAAATTCATCCAGAAATGGCGTTTTTTATTCCGTTAATTGCTGCAATGGCTGGTAATGTTGGGGTTCAATCTTCTGCAATAGTTGTTCAAGGGTTGGCAAATAACACCTTGGGTTTAGACAGTTTATGGAAAAGGTTATTTAAAGAGTTGTTGGTTGGATTGATTAATGGAGTTGTTTTGGGAGCATTAATTTTTACGTACAATTTCTTTTTTAGTGATAATTTAACTTTGGGACTTATTGTAAGTATTTCATTACTAGCAGTAATTGTTTTTGCTGCGATATTTGGAACTTTGGTTCCTTTAATGTTGGATAAATATAAAATAGATCCTGCCTTAGCAACAGGGCCTTTTATAACCACAGTAAATGATGTTTTTGGGTTGTTTCTTTATTTGTATATCGGATATTTAATGTATGCCGGATAATTCAAAGAAAATACTTTTTGTAGATACCGTTCATCCTGCTTTAGAAGAAAGGCTTGTGGAGTTAGGCTATCACTGTGAACATGATTTAAAAGCGAACAAACAAGAGGTTGAGTCTAGAATTGATCAATATTTTGGTTTGGTAATTAGAGGCCGCTTTCCTATCGATCATTCATTTTTAAATAAAGCAGCTTCATTAAAGTTTATTGCTCGCTCTGGCGCAGGACTAGAAAACATAGATGTTGCTTATGCTGAAGAAAAAGGAATAACTGTTTTTAATTCTCCTGAAGGGAATATGGACGCTGTTGGAGAACAGGCAATAGGCATGTTGTTGATGTTGTTTAACCAACTCAAAAAAGGAGATAGTGAAGTTAGAAGAGGTGTTTGGGATAGAGAAGGAAATAGAGGGTTAGAGCTTTCTAAAAAAACCGTTGGAATAATTGGTTATGGAAATATGGGGAATGCGCTTGCAGAAAAACTAAGCGGTTTTGGCTGTCGTGTTATAGCGCATGATAAATATAAATCAGGGTTTGGTTCAGGCATTGTAGAAGAGGTAAGTTTAGAAACGATATTTGAAGAAACAGATGTTATAAGCATTCATTTACCCCTCTCAGAAGAAACACACCATTATGTGAATGCAGGGTTTTTGACAAAGTTTAAAAAGCCAATTTATCTTATCAACACAGCAAGAGGCAATAATGTTTGTATTGCTGATTTGGTTTCAGGATTAAAAAATGAGTTAGTTCTAGGAGCGTGTTTAGATGTGTTGGAATATGAAACGAAATCTTTCGAAACAATTAATTCAGAAGAATTGCCAGAAGATTTTAAATATTTGACGCAATCAGACCAAGTGATTTTAAGTCCACATGTTGCCGGTTGGACGCAAGAATCTTACGTAAAGCTTTCTAGCTTTTTAGCCGATAAAATTGAGAAGAAGTTTAGTTGATTATTGGTTTAATATCCAAGCTTTACTGTTGTGGTCTTGAGCAAACTCAAGTGCATTTACAGCCTCTTTCCTTGTAACAAAACTGTTGTAACTAACAGCCCACAAACCTTTTCTTTTTCCAACGATAAAAGAACTGAAGCCTTTCTTCTTAAGTTTTCTAACCATCTTTTTTGCGTTTCTTTTTTCAGAAAAACACCCAGCAATAATGTGGTAGCGAAGCTCTTGTTTAGCTGTAGCAACATAGGTTGAAACGGCCTCAGCAATAGGTTTTTCTTTTATTTGAACAGCAACAGGGTCTATGGTGTTGCCAAAGGTTACATTTAAAAAATAAGTGCTTTCATCTGCTTCGGCAACCAACTCTTTAATCGTTTTTTCTTTTGCTTCATCATCAACAATAAAGTTAGATTTAGAAGGAGTATAAACACTTTTTGAATCTGGGGTAAAAGGATTTAAGTTGGCATAGTTTAAGTCTGCAGATAAGTCTGCATTATTGGTCATCCATCCAGCACCAAAAGCTAAAACAGTAACTGCCGCTGCATATGCCCATTTCTTTGCATTACTCTCTTTTACAACAACTAAAGGAGCCGTTCTATCAATAAGCTCTTTGGTTATTTTTTCTTCCATTGTAGCTCTTTGTATTGGTTGTTTTTGGAAAACAGCTAGCCCATAAGAACCCAAAAGGTAATTAATAGAGTTTTGTGGTTCAAATTGTATTCTGTTTTCTGTGTCTAAAAAAAGAGTACCAACATCATTCAATAAAACGCGACTTTTTAATTTTAGTTCACGGTTTATATTTGCAACAGCTTCTTCAATTTTTTTGATGGCAACATCAAAACTAAAGCCTTCTTTTTGAGCAATTAAATTTGCCAATAAACCATCATTGGCATTTAAGTTCTTGTTAAAAGAAATGCTTTTTGAAGGCGGAGCAAATGTATTTTGAACAGACTGAATTGTTGCTGATTTATAATTTGCAACAAACCCTCCTAAACCAGGAACTACAACACAATCGTATTGATAAAGTAATTCAGATATGTAAGTTTCTAATTTCAACTAAAATTAATTTAGGGCCTGCGAATGTATAAAAATACTGATAAGTACGCTTATTTAAAAGTGATTTTTTCTAAATCTTGAGGAGTGTCTATAGCAACAGCCTCATACTCAGTAGTTGCAATTTTTATCGCAAAATCGTTTTCTAACCAGCGCAACTGTTCTAAACGTTCTTTAATTTCTAAAGGAGATTGTGGGAGCTTACTAATTTTAGACAAAACATCAGAGCGATAACCATATATACCAATGTGTTTGTAGAATGTATGCTCTTTGATCCAATCCTCTTTTTTAATGTTTGGAAGTTCTGGAATAACATTTCTGCTAAACATTTTTGCGAAATTATTTTTATCAAAATCAACTTTTGGACGGTTGGGGTTAAAGAGCTCTTCTTCAGTTTTTATTTCTTTAATAAGTGTTGCTATATCCGTTTTTTCATCGTTGAAACAGGCAGACAATTGGTTAATCTGTTCTGGATTTATAAAAGGTTCATCACCTTGAATATTTAAAACAACATCAAAGCCTTCAGATTTTTCTAGCACTTCAGCACATCTATCTGTTCCACTTTCGTGTGATGTTGAGGTCATTACAACATTTCCTCCAAAAGATTGAACATGCTTAAATATTTTATCATCATCTGTGGCCACAATAACATCAGTTAATGAATTTGCTTTTTTTGCTTGTTCATATACACGCTGAATCATAGACTTTCCATCAATATCAATTAATGGTTTTCCCGGAAACCGAGATGATGCATATCGAGAAGGAATAATTCCGAGAATCTTCATTTTTTTACAAATATTTCAAGCATAAAAATAGTTAATTTTACTCGTGTATGAACGAACAATTACTTTATCATATTGCAATGACAGCTATCCCCAATGTTGGAGATATTACAGCAAAAAAGTTAATCGCTTATTGTGGAAGCTCTGAGCAAGTCTTTAATGAAAAGAAGAGTGTTTTAGAAAAAATACCGGGTATAGGTGCTGTTAATGCACAAAAGATATTGACTCACAAATCTGAAGCCTTAGGTATTGCAGAACAAGAATTAGACTTTATTCAACAAAACAATATTGTTCCTTTATTTTATCTGAATGACAACTATCCTCAACGCTTAAAACATTGTGAGGACGGTCCGATATTGTTATACTCTAAGGGAAATGTTGATTATAATGTCGGTAAAGTTATTAGTATTGTTGGAACGCGAAAAGCAACAGCGTACGGAAAAGATTTCTGCAATAAAGTTGTAGAAGACCTTGTTCCTCATCAACCATTAATTGTAAGTGGTTTAGCTTATGGAATAGACATTTGTTCACATAAAGCTGCAATTAAAAACAACCTGCCAACGGTTGGGGTTTTGGCACATGGATTAGATCGACTTTACCCTGCTCAACATAAAAGTGTTGCGAATCAAATGGTAGAAAAAGGAGCGTTGCTATCTGATTATAAGAGTAGAACAAACCCTGACCGAGAAAATTTTCCAAAAAGAAATAGAATAGTAGCGGGAATGTCTGATTTAACTATCGTAATAGAATCAAGCAAAAAAGGAGGGTCTTTAATTACTGCGCATATCGCTAACGATTACAATAGAGATGTTTTTGCGCTACCAGGAAGGTTAGGAGATAGTCAATCTGAAGGATGTAATAATTTAATTAAAACGAATAAGGCAGCTTTAATTCAATCAGCAAAAGATATTGAATACATTATGGGCTGGGAAACAAAAAAGAAAGCTAAAGTAACTCAACAGCAACTGTTTGTTGAGCTAACCCAAGAACAAAAAACCATTGCTAGTATTATCTCGAAGCAAGGAAAAATTGGCGTAGATGAACTATCATTACAAGCAAAATTACCCATGAGTAAAGTTACTACTGAATTGCTCGATATGGAGTTTAGTGGTGTGGTTAAAACTTTACCAGGTAAAGTTTATAGTTTGGTTTAAGAAATAATGAGATTAAAACTTTCCAAACCTTAGACCAGCCGCTAAGTAAGCTCCAGACAGGTTTTGATTTGTAACATTAACCAGCTGACTTCCAAAAACAGCACGATAACCAATTTTTAATGACGGAATAAAGAATTTGGCGATATTAAAATCGACATTTAATTCTGGTTCAACAATAAAAACTCCTCCAGACTCAACATCATTTTTTTCGATCTTATCATCATAAAAAGTAGGGTCTTGAAAACCTACATCTTCTTGTATAGAAACTCCTCCCACCATAATGTTTACGGGAATAGAGAAATGAATTTTATTTTCCATTTTAAAGATATATTCAATAAAAATTCCGGCAGAAGCCATGTAAAGCTCTAGGTTTGCTGAATCGTTAAAGTTTAGATTGTTTCCTTGGAACTCCCATAGCCCAACATTAATTTTCGCAACTGGACCAAATCCAAAAGAGCGATTAAAAACCATTCCCCCTTTAATTCCTGCCGTTATACCCCAATCGTTATTTAACTGTGTTATTCCTACAAAAGGCTCACCGTACCCACCAATAGTAAAAGGTTTTGAGGTATCTCGTTTTGTAATGGTATTGATATCTTGAGAAAAAGAGCTGTTGTAAATGAATGCCAGTGCAAAGATTAGGATAAAATTTTTCATAACTTAAAGTATATGGTTTTGAGAAAGTTAAATTACACAAAAAGAATTTTATAGGGCGCCTTGTTTAATTTTTTCAACTATAGCTGGGGCTAAAAGAGTGCTTGTACCCCCTAGGTTAGAAGTGTTTTCTTCAAGAGCTTTTCAGAATTATTTGTTTGGATAAGCCTACTTAAATATCTATTACTTATTTTAGTAAGCTTAAACACAATATATTTTATGGAAGAAAAACACAGTAACCCTTTGGAGTCGATGAATTCAAACGATGAGAACCCTCCTGTTTCAAATTCAATAAATAAGAGTGTTGATTCTCCTCCCCCTCGAGGAGATCATAAATTCACATTTCATGGAAGTTATAAGCAATATTTAGGATTGTCTTTATATAATTTGCTACTCACTGTAATCACATTGGGTCTATATTATCCTTGGGCTAAATGTGCAATTAGGAAATTTTTGTGGCAGGAAACAGAAGTAGACGGTTCTCGATTTGAATGGCACGGAACTGGGAAAGAGATGTTTAGAGGGTTTATAAAAGCGTATTTAGTTTTTGGAACGTTAATCCTATTAATAAATTTTGGACCAATGTTTCTTCCACCAAGTATAGTGGTGTGGGTTATCTTAGGTGCCTATCTACTTATTCTTGCGTTTATTCCGTTGGCTATTCATGGCATGATGCGATATCGTCTTTCAAGAACCAGTTTAAGAGGTATTCACTTTGGGTACCGAGGTGTTTTGAAAGAACTGTATAAAAAGACGGCTTTTGATTTTCTTTTAACGATCATAACCTTTGGAATATATGGTTCGTGGCTCCAGATAAATATGAGAAAATATGTTTTGAAGCATTCTAAGTATGGGAATGTTTCTGCAAGATTTGCTGCAGGCGGAGGTGATTTATTTGGTTTGACAATAGTTCAGTCTATTTTAATAATGATAACATTTTATATATATATCCCATGGGCTATAATAAGGTTCTTTAAGTTTTATGTAGAGAACACTGTAATTATACAAGATGGAAAAGAATACAATTTAAAAACCAATGCTACAGGCGGAGGATATCTTTGGGTTTTAATAAAAGGTTCTTTTTTAACAATTGTAACTTTAGGAATTGCTGGACCAATTGCAAGTCTCATGGTTCATAAATACATGACGCAATCTATTAGTTTGTCTGGAGGGTTTAATTTTGACAATATTGAACAAACAGAATCTGCTTATAATGACGCTACTGGAGATGATATGGCTGATATTTTGGATCTAGACTTTTAATAACCGTGAAAGCATATTTTATTGATGGCAAAACCTCTAAAAGAAGAGAGTGTGAGTTAACCTTTCTTGAAGGGAATATCTCGATTAGATATCTTGATGATGCCTTTAAGAAGCAGCTATCAATATGGAGAACGGAAGAAATTCTTAAATTAGACGTAAGAACAACTAGCCGATCTTTAAAGTATGGTGATTTTCCGCATGAGGCCTTAGAATTTCCAACAGATGAAGGGTTTAATGCCGTTATTGAACGCTACCCGGAAGCACTATTTCATCAATCTTCTTATAATAAATTTACTGCTTTTGGATGGAAAGGCATTGCTGGTGCACTAGTTAGTGTTGTATTGGTAAGCTTGTTATTTTTCTTTTATGGAGCACCACTTTTAGCAGAAGGCTTTGCAAGAAGTGTTCCCAAAGAATACGAATCATATATAGGTGAAAATTTTCGAGAAACGTACCTACAATACTTAACTGTGGATAGCACTAAAAGTGTTCAAATCCAAAAGTTTTATAATAATTTGAGATATGAGTCTGAGTATGATGTCTCTGTAGTTGTGGTTGAATCTGATGTGGTAAATGCTTTTGCCTTGCCCGGAGGATTTATTGTTGTATATTCTGGAATATTAGAGGTTATATCTAACGAAGAAGAGCTAGCAGGACTATTAGCGCATGAGGTTTCACACATAAACGGAAGGCACTCTTTAAGGTTAATAAGTAGAGAATTGGCAACGTATTTACTATTGGCCTCATTAACAGGAGATGTAGGAGGTTTTTCATCAGTATTAATTGAAAACAGTAACATGGTTTCATCGTTATCTTTTTCTAGAGAGTTTGAGAAGGAAGCAGATTTAGAAGGATTTGACTTAATGGTGGAATCAAGTTTAAATCCAGAAGGGATGGTAGGGCTGTTTGAAAAACTTGGGAATGTTACAGATTCTCTTGAAAATAAAATTGTCAAAAAATTAACACTCGACTCATCGTCAACAGAGTTTTCTTTGGATTCAACAAGCTTCCACAGTGGCATCGCTTGGGAGAAAGCTGCAGAAATACTATCAACACATCCTGCACCTAAAAATAGAATTCAATACTTAGAAAAGAGACTTGCCGGAGTTAACGAATCAGTTAAGTATTCTAAATCAGATTCTCTTGTATTTTATTTTAAAAAATTAAAAGGACATTAGTGCACTAGATATTTTAATGTCTTGAAGCAAAGTTTTATAGGGCACCTTGTTTAATTTCTTCAACTACAGATGGATCTAAAAGGGTGCTTGTATCTCCTAAGTTAGAGGTATCTCCTTCTGCAATTTTTCTTAAAATTCTACGCATAATTTTTCCCGACCTTGTTTTTGGCAATCCCGGTACAACTTGAATTTTGTCTGGCTTTGCTATTGGTCCAATTTCTTTGGTGATTTGCACCAATAATTCTGCTCTTAATTCATTTTCATTAACGGAACCATTACAAATAGCATAAGCATAAATTCCCTGCCCTTTTATTTCATGAGGGAAACCAACAACTGCTGTTTCTACAACGTTTGGATGGGTGTTTAGTGCGTCCTCAACCTCAGCTGTTCCGATTCTATGCCCCGAAACATTAATAACATCATCTACTCTACCGGTAATTCGATACATTCCGTTTTCATCTCTTTTACAACCATCTCCAGTAAAATATTTTCCTTTATAAGCAGAGAAGTAAACATCTTTGCACCTTTGATGATCGCCATAAGTTGTTCTTAAAATAGATGGCCAAGGGTATTTCATACAGAGGTTTCCTTCAACATTATTTCCTTCAATTTCATTTCCTTCGGCATCTACTAAACATGGTTGTATTCCTGGTAAAGGCAAAGTTGCATAGGTTGGCTTTAAAGGTGTAATTCCTGCTAAAGGAGAGATTAATATTCCCCCAGTTTCTGTTTGCCACCATGTATCTACTATTGGACACTTTTCTTTTCCGATATTTTTATTGTACCAATGCCAAGCCTCTTCATTAATTGGCTCACCAACACTCCCGAGAACCTTTAAGGAGCTTAGTTTATACTTCTTGACAAAGTTAATATCACAAGCTTGTAATGCTCTAATTGCTGTAGGAGCGGTATAAAAAATATTTACTTGGTGCTTGTCTACTATTTCCCAAAAGCGACCGGCATCTGGCCAAGTAGGAACCCCTTCAAACATTACGGTTGTAGCACCAGCCAATAATGGACCATATACAATATATGAATGTCCAGTTATCCATCCAATATCAGCGGTACACCAATAAACATCATTTTCTTGATATTGAAAAACATTTTGGAAGCTATAATTAGCATAAACCATGTACCCTCCAGTTGTGTGCACAACCCCTTTGGGTTTTCCCGTAGATCCAGAAGTGTATAAAATAAAGAGTTCGTCTTCAGCATCCATTTCTTCCGCAGGGCAATCAGCATTAACCTTATTGATTTCATTATGCCACCAAACATCTCTTTCTGCTTGCATTTGAACAGGTGCTCCAGTTCTTTTTAAAACAATGTTTTTGGTAATTGATGGACAGTTTTTTAAAGCCTCGTCAACTACATTTTTTATTGGGATCGTTTTTGCTCCTCTATATGCTTCGTCTGAACAAAGGATAATGTTACAGCTTGCATCATTAATTCTATCAGCTAAAGCTTTAGCAGAAAATCCGGCAAAAACTACAGAATGAATTGCTCCAATTCTTGCACAAGCCAATACTGCAATTGCCAATTCAGGAACCATTGGCATGTATAAACAGATACGGTCTCCTTTTTTTGCGCCATTGTTTTTTAAAACATTCGCAAACGCACAAACTTTTTGATGAAGTTCAGAGTAGGTTAGTTTTACGGTGTTGTCGTTTGGATTGTTTGGTTCCCAAAGAATAGCGGTTTGACCCCCCTTAGTCTCCAGGTGCCTGTCTAAACAATTTTCTGTGATGTTTAACTTTGCTTCGCTAAACCATTTTATTTTTGGCTCTTCAAAATTCCAATCTAAAACTTGACTCCACTTTTTTTTCCAAACAAAAGTATTGGCGATACTTTCCCAAAACAGTTCAGGGTTTTCTACACTTTTTTTGTACTGTGTTTGGTACTCTTCTAGGGTATTTATTTTTATTGACATAAGCTATTTTAAAGAGTCTTAAAAATAAGTCATTTTTTGAAAAGAGTTATTTTTCATTCGATATTTGTGAAAGTTGATCTATTTAGAAAAAAGATAGAGGTAAAACATGAAATAAAGCAGTGTTTGCTTTTACTTATTTACAACTATTTCCTACTTTCGGGCGTCTTTTAATAGCACAAATAAAAAAGAATCTTTTTAAGTGAATATTTACTCTCAAAAACAACGATGGAAACTGCTTTTAGCAGGTACAGCAATTGTGATAATAATTGCTTCATTGTGGTATACGAATGTACTAGTTCAAAAGATTGCAAAAGAAGAGCGAAACAAGGTTCAGTTGTGGGCAGAAGCAATCCAAAACAAAGCAACATTAGTTAATTATACTGGGGAGTTATTTGAAAAAATTTCTACAGAAGAGCGGAATAAAATAGAAATTTGGGCAGAGGCAACAAAACGAATTGTTACATCAGAAAACCAAGACGCTACTACATTCTACCTTCAAATAATTGGTGAAAATGAAACAATTCCAGTTTTAGTACTGGACGAGAATGACCAAATTATGAATTATAGAAATTTTGATTTGGAGGAGGGAGTTGATACAACAGCGTTTTTAATGGATCAGCTGTCTTTAATGAAAAACAAAGATGAGCCAATAGAGTTAACCATTCATGTTACAAGGAACTTAACCTGGACCCATAGGTTATATTATAAAGATTCAAAGATTTTTTCTGAACTTAAAACGGTGTTAGATGATTTGATACAGTCGTTCATTTCTGAGATCGTAATTAATTCAGCTTCTGTTCCAGTTATTTATACAGATGAAACACAAGAAAACATTATAGAATATGGGAATTTAGAAGGGGGGAAAACAGGCATAGGACAAGACTTTTTAAAAGCAACTATTGCTGAAATGAAAGAAGAAAATGAACCTATAGCAATTACAATAAACCAAGATGCTGTTAATTATATTTTTTATTCAGACTCTGAACTGCTTAAACAGCTAAAGATTTACCCATATTTTCAGATCGTCATCATAGCCTTGTTTTTATTAATTTCTTACTATTTGTTTAGTACATCCCGTAAAGTAGAACAGAATCAAGTATGGGTTGGAATGGCTAAAGAAACTGCCCACCAATTGGGAACGCCACTATCCTCATTAATGGCCTGGGTAGAATATTTGAAATTAAAAGGATCAGTAGAAGAGAACACAATCAATGAGTTAACAAAAGATATTTCACGATTAGAAACAATAACAGAAAGATTTTCTAAAATAGGATCGGTTCCTAAATTAGAGCCTGAAAACCTAAATAGCGTTATCAATGATTCTTTGGCTTACCTTAAAGTAAGGATTTCTAAAAAAGTGAACATAACATTTACAACACAGAACAATGCTGAAATATTTGCAAAGCTGAACCCGTCACTATTTAGTTGGGTATTAGAAAACTTAATAAAGAATGCAGTAGATTCTATGAAAGGCGAGGGTGACATTGACATTAATATTACAGACCAAAGTCAGTTTGTTTATATCGACATTACAGATAGTGGGACAGGAATTCCTAGAGCACAACAAAAGACTGTTTTTGAACCAGGTTTTACAACAAAACAAAGAGGGTGGGGACTAGGGCTTTCTTTGGTAAAACGTATTATAGAAAATTACCACGAAGGAAAAATATTTGTAAAGCAATCTGATGACACTGGAACTACTTTTAGAATTGTGTTAAACAAATAATTTTTGGCTGGAATTTATATCCATATTCCTTTCTGCAAACAAAGTTGTAATTATTGTGATTTTCATTTTTCAACTTCTTTAAAGCATAAAAATGATCTTGTTCAGTCTCTTGTTAAAGAAATTGAATTAAGAAAAAGTGCCTTAACTCAAGAAGTCAATACGATTTACTTAGGTGGAGGAACACCTTCCTTATTAGATGGAGATGAACTGAAGTTGGTAATAGGTGCTATTTACAAAAACTATAATGTTGCGAATAACATAGAATTAACTCTAGAGTGCAACCCTGATGATTTAACCCAACAAAAACTACAAGAGTTAAAAGACTCAGGTGTAAACCGGTTGAGTATTGGGGTACAGTCTTTTGACAATGAAGAGTTAAAGTTTTTTAATCGAGCACACAATTCTAGTGAGGCAGAATCGAGTATTAAAAGAAGTCAGGACCTAGGTTTTGAAAATATTACTATTGATTTAATTTATGGATCACCCCTTTTAACAGATAGGGTCTGGTTAGAGAATTTGCAAAAGGTTAATGATTTTAGAGTGCCACATTTATCAGCTTATGGCCTTACAGTAGAACCACAAACGAAGTTAGAACAACAAATAAAAACTGGTCAGTTTCCGAATTTGGATGATGATAAAATGATTGCTCAATTTAAAATGTTAATTGAACAAACAAAGCAATTTGGTTTAACGCAGTATGAGGTTTCTAATTTTGGAAAAAAAGGGTTTTACTCTCAACACAATAGTAATTATTGGAAAGGGGAAGAGTATCTAGGAATTGGGCCTTCAGCTCATTCTTTTGTAACAAATAAACGGATCTGGAATGTTTCTAATAACATTAAATACATTAATGCTTTATCAAAAAACGAAACGTATTTTGAGGAAGAGCTAATTGATGAAAAAACAGCATTCAATGAATACGTTTTAACTCGGTTAAGAACTATTTGGGGGGTTGATACAGATTATCTTTCTAATAACTTTAGCGAAGAATTAAATGGTCATTTTAAGAAAGAAGTTCAACCATATTTGAATTCTTCTTATCTTCAAACCCAAGGAAATAAAATAACATTAACCCAAGAAGGAATATTTATTGCGGATAAAATTACTTCAGATATATTTTATGTTTAATGAAAACAACAATAGACTATAAAAACAAAACCTACCCAATAGACCTTTCTAAACCTCTAGACATTTCTATGGGCTTAAAGGCAGATAAAGAGAACCCCACGGCATGGTATGTTGATGCTCCTAAATTTACACCAGTAATGGAAAATGGATTTGTTGGAGATGTTAATTTAGGAGGTGCAGTAAACTTTAGAAATATTTTTTTTAATCCACACGGACACGGAACACATACGGAGTGTGTAGGGCATATTAGTAAAGAGCCCTATACGATTAATGAATGCCTAAAGCAGTTTTTCTTTTTGGCAAATGTTGTAAGCGTTATACCAGAAAAAAAAGGTGAGGATAGCGTTATTACCCTAGAGCAAATAGAAGGGGTGTTTAAAAACAATGAAGCAACAGCGATTGTTATAAGAACGCTACCAAATACAGATCAAAAGTTGAGAATGCAATACTCTAGTACAAACCCAACTTTTATAGATGATAAGGCAGTTCAATATTTAATTGATAAAGGTATTGATCATTTGTTAATAGATACTCCATCTGTAGATAAAGAAGAGGATGGTGGAGCGCTTATATCTCATCATACTTTTTGGAATTACCCTGATAATACACAGATCCATAGAACAATATCTGAATTGATTTTTGTTCCTGATAATGTTGTTGATGGAACCTACTTTTTAAATATTCAGATTGCTAGTTTTGAAAACGATGCCTCACCTAGCAAGCCAATATTGTACGAAATATTGACTTAGTTAGTGTTAAAAAAAACAAGTTTTCCAACTTTTATTTTGTTATTTTTGATTTGTTGAAAGAATATTTCACTCTAAGAAAAAAAACATATGAAATTAGATGAGTTAGATTTAAGCATTTTAAAAAGGCTTCAAGAAAATGGAAAGATTACGAACTTGCAACTTTCCAAAGACATTGGGTTATCTCCAGCGCCAACATTAGAACGTGTAAAAAAGTTGGAGCAAAATGGTTTTATAGAAAGCTATCATGCTTTAGTAGATGAGTCTAAATTGGATTTAGGAATAGCTGCATTTATGCAAATTTCATTAATCAGACAAAGAGATAACGCTATCACTAATTTCATAGAGCAGATCAACATGATCGATGAGGTAATGGAGTGTTATAATGTTACCGGGCAAGCAGATTATTTGCTAAAAATTATGGTAAAAGATATAACGGCCTTTGATACATTAGTTAAAGAAAAACTTTCTCCGATTGAAGAAATAAGAAACATGCATTCTATGATTGTTATTTCTAAAGACAAGTACTCAAAAATACTTCCTTACAAGTATAAATGAACATAGAAGAGTTTCGGGATTACTGTATCGCTAAAAAGGGAGTTACAGAAAGTTTTCCTTTTGGTGAATCTACTTTAGTTTTTAAGGTGATGAATAAAATGTTTTCTTTAACAGGGGTTGAAAATTTTGAATTTATTAATCTAAAATGTAATCCAGAAAAAGCCATTGAATTTCGAGAAACGTATGAAGGTATTAAGCCAGGTTACCACATGAATAAACAACTTTGGAATAGCGTTTATTTAAGCAAAGATGTTCCGGATAAGTTAATTTACCAGATGATTGATGATTCTTATGATTTGATAGTATCTTCGCTAACTAAGAAATTACAAAAAGAGTTACAAGAACTTTAATTAAAGAGAAAATGAAAAAGTTTGTAGGTTATTTTTTACAAGGGATATTGTATTTGGTTCCTCTTGCAGCAACTATATATGTAGTAGTTAAAGCTGTTGTTTTTGTTGATGGTCTTGTTCCTGTTAGAATCCCGGGGCTAGGTCTTTTAATTATTTTGGTGGTTGTTACCGTTTCAGGTTATTTAGGGGGAACGTTATTGGTGAAAAGTGTATTTAATTTCAATAAGTTTTTAGAAAAAGTACCGCTATTAAAAATTGTATATTCTTCAGTTAAAGATTTGTTATCTGCTTTTGTTGGTAAGAAAAAAAGGTTTACAGAGCCTGTTTTAGTAAAGATGGAAGGAGAGGTTGAGCGAATAGGGTTTGTTACTCAAAAAGACTTGACACATATTGGAATATCAGCAGAAAAAATAGGGGTTTACATTCCGTTCTCTTACGCAGTTACTGGTAATTTGATTATTGTTCCCAAAGAAAACGTTACACCTATAGATGGATCTTCTGCAGATATAATGAAATTTATTATTTCGGGAGGAGTAACAGAAATTGAAGGTTAACTTTTCAACTATTCATTGGCAAAAATAGTTGCTAAGAATAAGCCTCTTGCGGTATTTTCATAATCTAACTCAATAGATATAGATTCGTCAGTATTTTTCCACCTGCATAATTTATTGCTTTCTTGTTCTGCCTTGTAAGAAGAAGAATTCATTTCCTCCTTTATTCCGTTTACAACACTATTGGCATCTTCTTCCTTGCCAAAATAAGCATCTATACCTATTTCGTAACACCCTTTTTCATCAAACAGATATACAACAGTATAGGTATCGTTATGGCCTATTTCATAAACATATTTAAGCAATGTAAGATCTTCATCAATTAATTTTCCTTTTTCTTGAGTTCGGATTTCACCGATTGTTTTATTTAAATCATCTGTTCTAGAAACAAATGATTTTTGATTAGAAAACTGTTCAAAGTAAGCGCCCTTTCCTCCGCAAGAGATAATAATAGAGAGTAACAATAGAAAGGATGTGGAGGCTATAATTTTTTTCATAAAAGAATCTTTTCTTGTTTCAAAGGTACATTTTTTACAGATTCCAAGCTAAACGAAAAATTAATGGATTTAGTATTACTTTTTGATTTACATTTGCCCGAAATGTTATCAAAGTACAAATATCATATCTGGTTGCACATTACTGTATTAATCTTTGGGTTAACAGGTGTGTTGGGAAAGTTGATTACAACGGACTCATATTTATTGGTTTGGTATAGATTAGGTATAGCATTGATTAGTGTGTTAGTGTATTTTGGAATTACTAAGTTTTCGTTAAAAGTTGACAAGAAAGAATTGATCAGAATAATGCTTGTTGGTGTTGTTATTGCTGTTCACTGGGTTACTTTTTTTGAAGCAATAAAGCAGTCAAATGTTTCGGTAGCACTAGTTTGTTTTTCTAGCAGTACTTTATTTACAGCATTGCTTGAACCTTTATATTTTAAGCGAAAAATTAAGGCATATGAATTATTGTTTGGTGTTTTAATTATTGTTGGGTTGTATTTTATTTTCAGCTTTGAGTTTAAGTTTTTAGTTGGAATGATTTTAAGTGTTGTTTCTGCTGCTTTAGCTTCTTGGTTTACGGTATTGAATGGTGTATTAGTTAAAAAAAATAAAGCAAAGCTTATTTCATTTTATGAACTTTTAGGTGCCTTTATATTATTATCTGTTTATCTAATGATTGTAAATAAAGGAGATGTTACTCAGCTTACGGTTCCTGTTGAAGATTTAAAGTGGCTGATTATTTTAGGAACCGTATGCACAGCTTTTGCATTTATTATGAGCGTTGAGGTGATGAAAAAAATATCGCCTTATACGGTTTCTATTTCGATTAACTTAGAGCCGATTTATTCTATTGTTTTAGCATTATTAATTTGGCCAGAAAGTGAAACAATGTCCTTTGGGTTTTATATGGGGACAATTATTATAATTGCTACAATATTTTTGAATGCAGTTTTGAAAAAAAGAGGTAGCACTAGTTAAGCACTATACATTTCTCGAATAATTACTTTTTGTAATTCTCTTTTAAGAATCAGATCCGTTATTACTTCGTCAGTATCTGCTTGTGCAGACTCTTTGAGTTTTCTGTTTAAAAGCTCATCGTCTAGATCTATGCGGTAAAGCATCGCCATTAGTTTGGGATAGTCATCGTTTAATAATTCATCAACTAGCGGTAAAATTTGCTCATATAGTTCTTGGTAAGGGGTTTCATTTTTCCCTGTAAAAGTGATTGTGAAGTTAAACCAATTGAAATCCTTTTTAAGTTGCTCAACCACTTTTTCGAGTAAATCAGTTCGGCTGTAATAGGCAGATAATTCGCTTAATGCAGGAATATTCATTTTTTAGGAAAAGTTAGCTGTAAACGCTCTACAGGAGCGTTGTTTAAAATGTGCTGTTCAAATATTTCATCAACATCACTTACACTAATCCCCTTATAAAAAATACCTTCAGGATAAACTACAGCTATTGGGCCTTGTTCACAAATATCAAAACAACTTGTTCGTTGAGCACGAACTTTCATTCTTAATTTATGTTCTAGAATAAGTTCTTTGAATCGTTTTGCAATAGCAGCTCCTGTTTCTTCTCCGCAGCTTTGTCTTGGAGCACCAGGAGCACGTTCATTAATACAAACGAATATGTGTTTTTCGAATTTCAATGCTAATTCTCTCTTTTCATTAAACTTTTTGCAAAGTTTTCAAACACTTGTTTTTTGTCTGCAGGAGCATCAATACTGTCTAAATGTGAAATGGCAGTATTGTAAAACAAGTTCATCTCATCAACTGCTATTTTTTTTATGTTTAGGGAGTTGAAGATAGTTGTTACTCTTTCAACCTTGGTGTTGTCATCAATTACTTTAGAGCTTAAACAGAATTCCAAGTCCTTGGCAGTTTTTCCTGTTGCTAATTCTTGTGCTTTAAGTAGCAAGTATGTTTTCTTGTTTGAAATAACATCTCCACCAACACGTTTACCAACCTTATCAGGGTCACCATATAAATCTAGTACATCGTCCATTAATTGAAAGGCGATACCTAAGTTTCTACCAAACTCGTAAATGTGTTTGGCATTTTCTTCAGAAGCCTCTGCTAAAACAGCACCTATTTTTAGGCTAGCAGCCAATAGAACAGCTGTTTTTAATTCAATCATTTTTAAGTAATCATCAATACACACTGTTGATGATGTTTCAAAGTCCATATCCATTTGTTGACCTTCACAAACCTCTATGGCTGTAGTGTTAAATAGCGTTAACACGTTGTGTAAATGAGGGTGATCTTTTTTGTTAAGTAGCTGCATGGCATGCATGAGCATTACATCTCCAGATAAGATTGCAACATTGCTTCCCCATTTTTTATAAACAGAATCCTTTCCTCTTCTTAAAGGAGCGTCATCCATAATGTCGTCATGAACTAAGGTGAAATTGTGAAAAACTTCTATTGCTAAAGCAGCGTTTAAGGCATCCTCATCTTGTCCGCCAAATAAATTATTTGCGAGCAACAATAGTGCGGGCCTGATTCTTTTTCCTCCTAAGTTTAAGGTGTAGGTTATAGGCTCATATAATGTTGATGGTTCTGTTTTTTGAGTAGTTGCTTTTAAAGCATCCTCAATAACAGAGATATAACCGATGATTTTTTGCATTTTGATTTAAACAATAAAAGAGGTGTCTTCAAGTACTTTTTTTAATCCTTCTTCTAAAGAATATATCTCTTGATTTAATAGGCTTTTCATAACAGTAATATCAGGCTGTCTTCTCGTCATGTCTCCTTCTTTAAGAGCGGGCAAGTGTTTAATTTCAGACTTTGAATCTGTTAACTTGATGATTAATTTTGCTAAATCTAAAACAGCAGTTTCAACATTATTTCCAATGTTGATGGTTCTGTTTTTACCAACCTCATTAAATGCAGCTGCAATACTAGCATTAATATTATTCTCGACATAACAGAATGTTCTTGTTTGAGAACCATCTCCATAAATGGTAATGTCTTCATTTTTTAATGCAGCATTAATAAATTTCGAGATCACAAAATCTTTAGCTTGTTTAGGCCCGTAGGTATTAAAAAATCTAAAAATAGTATAGTCTAAACCAAATTCTTGTTGGTAAGATTTTAAAAAAGCTTCCCCAATGTTTTTAACAATAGCATAAGGCAAACGAGAATTCAAGGGAGTTGTTTCTTCGTGTTGAGGGTATTCAACAGGCTCTCCGTATACTTCTGAAGATGATGAATAAATAATTCTTTTAACACCAGTGTTTTTAGATAGGTTTAAAACGTTTTTGATACCGTCAATATCATCCAAAACACTTACTGGATTTTCTAAAGTTCTTTTAACACCTACTAAAGCTGCATAATGGAAAACATAATCAAAAGAAAATGTATGAAATACACTTGTTATTTCATCTTCGATATTCACATCGCACTGTATAAACTTTAGATTGTTGTGTTTTGCTTGAGGGATTTTTTCTCTAGATCCTGTTTGTAAATTATCGACAACTACAACAAAATTATTGGCATCATTAATTAAAGTTTCAACTAAAGCACTTCCAACATTTCCAGCACCACCTGTTACTAATATGTTTGTTTTATCACTCATTTATAATCTCTATTAAATAATTTCCATAACCACTTTTAACTAATGGTTTTGCTAAAGCAAGTAATTCATCTTTATTTATAAAACCTTTTTTAAAGGCAATTTCTTCTAAACAACCAATTTTTAACCCTTGTCTTTCTTCAATAACTTGAACATATTGCGATGCTTGCATTAAAGATTCGTGGGTTCCAGTATCTAACCAGGCAGTTCCTCTATCTAAAACACCAACTTTTAATTGCCCTCTTTCTAAATAAATACTGTTAATATCAGTAATCTCATACTCTCCCCTTGGACTTGGCTCCAAACTTTTAGCAATTTCTATAACACTGTTGTCATAAAAATATAAACCAGGTACTGCGTAATTTGATTTTGGATTGTCTGGTTTTTCCTCAATAGAGATTGCTTTTTGATTTTCATCAAATTCAACAACGCCATATCTTTCTGGGTCTGAAACATGGTAAGCAAATACCACACCTCCAGCAGAGTTTGTGTTTTCCATTAATAATGAATCTAAACCTGTTCCATAAAAAATGTTATCACCCAAAATTAAGGCAACACTATCATCTCCTATAAATTCTTCTCCTATAACAAATGCTTGTGCTAAGCCATTGGGAACTTCTTGAATTGCATAAGTAAATTTACAACCAAATTGTGAACCGTCTTTTAATAACTTTTTAAAGCTAGAACTATCTTCGGGTGTAGTAATAATTAAAATTTCTTTTATCCCTGCGCTCATTAAAATAGAAATGGGATAATAAATCATAGGCTTATCATAAATAGGCATTAATTGCTTACTTACAGCTAATGTTAGTGGGTGTAAACGTGTGCCAGAACCTCCGGCCAATACAATTCCTTTCATCTATTTTATAGTTTCATTTAATTCTTTGTGGGCAATTGGTTTTACTTCTAATTGGTCTAAATTAATGTCTTCTTCTTCGTCTAGTATTTCAATTAGAGGTTCTTTTTTAAACGCTTTTGTTGTTAATGCTTTGTCTAAAGATAATAATAATGACGGGAGTAATACTAAATCTGCTAGCATAGCAAATATTAACGTAACAGAAACCAATAACCCGAGAGCAATAGTTCCTCCAAAACTAGAAACAGTGAATACTCCAAAACCAAAAAATAAAATAATGGAAGTGTAAATCATACTTACTCCTGTTTCTTGTAACGCTAGATAAACAGCTTCTTTAATATTCCATTGCTGGTGCTTCAGCTCTTGTCTATATTTAGCCAAAAAGTGAATGGTGTCATCTACAGAAATTCCAAAAGCAATGCTAAAAATTAAAATAGTAGAGGGTTTAATAGGAATGCCGAAAAACCCCATTAGTCCCGCAGTAATTAACAGTGGAAGCAAGTTAGGGACTAGAGAAACCAATACCATTCTAACCGAAGAGAATAGTATTGACATTAGAGATGCTATTAAAATAATCGCAAGGGTTAAGCTTGTCAATAAGTTTTCTACAAGGTAGTTTGTTCCTTTTAAAAACACAACACTTGTACCTGTGAGGCTAACATCATATTCATTCGTTGGGAAAATAGCATCTATTTTTGGGCGAATTTCACTTAGTAAAACGTCCATTTCTTTTGTGCCAACATCAGCCATTTGAAAGCTTACTCGAGTAATTTGATTTTCTTTATCTATAAAGGATGAAAAGTTGTTTTTACGGGAATCGCTTTTTACGTACTTTTTTAATTTTTTTAGTTCTGATGCGGGGGGTAAAATATAAAATTTCGGATTGCCTTTTTTGTATGCTTGATAGCTAAATTTTATTGCTTCAGTTATAGATAGAGGTTTAGAAAATTCTTTATAATCTGAAAGTTCTCTTTGTAATTTTTGAATTTTATACAATGTCTTTCCGTTGTTCGCAAAAACACCATTTTTCTTTTTGGTATCAATAACAATTTCAAAAGGCATAACACCATTAAAGTTTGTTTCAAAAAACTTAAGATCTTCTACTATTGGGTCGTTTTTTGGTAAATCATCTATAATGTTTCCTGTAGTGGTAATTAATGAAACACCGTAGATGCTTAATCCAACAACAATAATTGTAGTTATATATACTGCTTTTCGTTGGTACTTAACTAAGTATTCTAGCAGGCCAACAATTTTAACCATTAGCTTATTTTCTAAATGCCTTGTGTGTCGTTCTTTTGGAGCTTTTAAAAAGCTAAAAATGATAGGGATAATAAGTATTGATAAAACGAAAACAATAAAAATATCTATAGCAGCTAATATTCCAAACTCTATTAAAATGGCACTTTTGGTAAAAATAAAAGTAGCAAACCCAAGAGAGGTTGTTGTATTTGTTAAGAATATTGCATTTCCTATTTTTTGGATAACTCTACTTAACGCTTTAATTTGATTGCCATGGTTTTTGTATTCCGAATGGTATTTGTTTAGTAAGAAAATGCAATTGGGAATTCCTATAACAATAATTAAAGGCGGGATTAAGCCTGTAAGAATTGTCACTTTATAGCCAAATAGGGATTGAATTCCGACTGACCAAATAACGCCAACAATAACAACAAGCATACAGTATATGGTAGCTTTAAAAGACCTAAAGAACAAATAAAGAATAAGAGATGTTATAAAGACAGAAAGCGCTAAGAAGATTAAAATTTCATCTTTTACTTTTGTGGTAGAGTTGGCTCTAATATAAGGTAATCCTGATTTGTGGACTTTTATCCCTGTTTTTTCATGAAAGGCCAAGACTTCAGCATCTATTTTCTCAAAGAGCTCATTTCTATATTTTGAATCTAAAACGTTAGTGTCGAGAGTAATTGCGATTAGTGTGGTTGCAGAAGAATCTAAATATAAATAGCCTTTATAGAATGGCTGACTTTGCAATACTTTTTTTATACTATCTAATTCGGTTTGCGTTTTTGGGTTGTGCTTTACGATTTGTTCAAAATCAAAACGTTTTTCGGCTTTGTTTTTTACTAAGGTGTAAGAATTTGCAAGAGATAATGCTTCTGTTACCCCGTTAACAACAGTATCTTTTCCATTAACATTAAAGTCAACCTGTATGTTTTTGATGTTATGGGTAAGCTTATACCATTCGTTAAAGTTTTCTAATTTAAACAGCTTGTCGTCATTAACTCCAACTACAACAATGCTTCCGTCTTTTCCAAATGTAGATCTGAAGTCTTGGTATTCAATAAAGGTGCTATCTGATTTTGGAAGCATTTGGGCGAGCTGATAACTCATACTCACAAATTGAACACGATAAGCCATGAAAAGAGTTATTAATCCTAATACAATTAGAATTAATAGCCGATTTCTTAGAATTACCCTGGAGAATTTAAACCACATACAACAGCACTTTCTTTAGTATTATATTCAAGAAAGGATTAATGAGTTGCTTCTGAAGTGGGCTCTGTTAATTTAACGTAAGTTAAATACTGAATATTCATAGAGTTGGGTTGATAATCCTTAACAACAGACTGAATTAGTTGGTAACTTTCATGATACCACAAAGGTACACCAGGAACTTCAGTTGCAATTATTTGGTCTGCACTTAAACATAATTCATATCTTTTTTGTGTATCAACGGTAGTTAGTGCTTCATTATAGAGTGCATCAAACTTTTTGTTTTGATATCTTGACTCATTAGGGGAAGAAGGGTCTTCTGTCGAGCTTGGAACATTGTCTCCATAGAATAAAGATAAGAATGTAACTGGATCCGGAATTTCTCCTAACCAACCTGTTAAGACCATGTCAAGTTCAGATTTTCCGTTCATTGTTTTCAATTCTTTTCTTGTTAAAGATGAAATTTCTACGTTAATGTTTAGGTTTCTTTGCAATTGTTTTTGAATTTCTAGTCCCACTCTAAGGTTAGAATTCCCTTTTCCTGTAGCAAAAGTAATCGTTGGGAACCCTTTTCCATCAGGGTAACCTGCATCAGCTAATAATTGCTTTGCTTTGTCTAGGTTATTTTCTAGCCCTACAATAGAAGAAAAATCATAGCCTTTAATTGCAGAAGGAACGATTCCATTTTCACCAGCTCCATAAGCTTCACCCTTTAAAACATTATCAACAATTTTTGCTTTATCAATGGCCATTCCAATAGCCTGTCTAACTTTTATATTGTTGAACGGTTCTGTTGCAGTATTTAGTGATAGGTAAGATGTCATGATTTCTGGATACCTTCCTAACACATATTTAGTAGGCTTATCTTGGAAATCTGAAATTTGAGATTCAACAATATCTTTAATTGATTCAGGAGGTATACCTGTTATAATATCTAACTTATCATCCATAAATAAATCCAATTGAGCCTGTCCAGATTTAGCATAGTTGTAGGCAACAGCTTCAATATATGGAAGTTTGTTTCCTTGCTTATCAGAAAGGTGGTAGTTAGGATTTCTTATTAATTTGATTGCCTGCTCAGTGTCATCTTCTTTGCTATAGGTAAAAGGCCCAGAACCAACAAAGGCTCCAGCGTCTACAGCTTCTTTAGGAATAATGGCAGAATTAACAGCAGCTAAAATATTAAGAAATAAAGAAGATGGTTTGTTCAGTGTAAATTCAACATTATAATCATCTATTGCTTTTAATCCAACAATTTCACCTTCTGCATAATCTTCTGCACCTTTTAAAATACCTTTAAATAAGCTGTATCCATAACTCGTTTTTTCAGAATAAATTCTTTTGAAGGTATAAACTACATCAGAGGCTTTTAACTCTCTTCCTTTACCATCTTTAAAGCAAGGGTTGTCATGAAAAAAAACTCCTCTTTTTAGGGCGAATGTATAAACCAAGTTGTCATCACTAATTACCCAAGAATCTGCAATTAGTGGTTGAAGTGATAAGTCTTTTTCATTGAAGCGAAGAAGTGGCTCATAAACTTGACTTGTAATATGAAAAGCAGTAATACTGGTAACCTTAAGAGGGTCTAGCGTGTTGTATTTTTCTGCGATTGCAAAATCTAAACAAGCGCTAGATGCACTATTTGTATTTTGAGGATCATTTGTTGTTCCTGATTGTTCCTGATCACCACAAGCAACTAATAAACTCAATGAAGCTACAACAAAACTTAAAACTATTTTTTTCATATTTACTTTAAATTAGATTTGCCAAATATACTAATTAGCTAAATTATATGATGATAATATACGAAAAAACAGCGATAAAAACCGCACAAAGATTAGGATTGATAACTAACATTTAGTTAAAAACTGCGATAAGGAATCATTTAAGTTGTTTATATTTGCCGACAGTATTTTTTTATCTGACATAAAAGAGCATGAAAAAAACACATACATTCCAAATTCCTGTAATGGGAATAGGCTTTACAATCGACACTCCGCTTAAGGTTGCTCCCTTTGGGATATCTTCAGTGATTTCACTGGGTGACGATTTGTTGGTAGATAGAATGAGAAAGTTTTATTGTGAAAAATTAAACATTCCATTTGTAGAAGTAGCAAAGGATGACCTTGATAAGAGGGCTCATAGAATTACGCTTTACCTTAACCTGATGAACAGGATGGTTAAGAATAAATTTCAGGAGTTAAAGAATACATCTTTTGAAAAAGGAAGTGATTTGTCGAAGTATTTTGAAATGCTTCCTGATTTTAGTGAGCTTAAAAAAGAATACAAAAGAATGATGGCAGAGAGTGATGTTTCTGTTATTGAAAAAATACAGCAATGGCTTAAAGACAACATGGAGCAGGGCTCTATTGATGTTAACATAATGACAAAGTTGGATAGAGCTAACTTTTTAAAAGGAGAACAACTGCCTCAAGATATGAATGATGCTCATGCAGCATTGAGAGGGTTTGCAAATAGTGATTTAGATGCAGGGGTTGTATTGTCTGCAGGGTTAAGCCCAAGATTATATAGTTATGTGGCTAATTTTGATGTTTTTTTTCCAGATGAGAATGAACAAATCAAGAAGCGAATTATTCTAAAGGTAAGTGATTACCGATCTGCTTTAGTTCAAGGAAAGTTTTTAGCGAAAAAAGGAATTTGGGTTTCAGAATATAGAATTGAATCTGGTTTGAACTGTGGAGGTCATGCCTTTGCAACAGATGGTTATTTAATGGGGCCTATCCTTGAAGAATTTAAACAAAAGAAGCAAGAACTAATTGAGCAAGTACATGAAGTACTCAATGAAGCTTTAGTAGGGATGGATAGAAAAAGTCTTTCCAAACCTTTACCAATGTGGGTAACAGCCCAAGGAGGTGTGGGAACTGCTAATGAGCACAATTTGTTTTTAAACAATTATGATATTGATATTGTGGGTTGGGGAACACCTTTTTTATTGGTGCCTGAAGCGATAAATATTGATGCAAATTCATTTAAAATTCTTTCTGAATCAGGAACGGATGAGCTTTATTTAAGTGACATTTCTCCTATTGGTGTTCCTTTTAATTCTGTTAAAGGAAATACAAAAGATGCTGAAAAAGACGCAAACATTGCTGCAGGAAAACCAGGAAGTACTTGCCCAAGCCAATTTTTGAAGATTTACAATACAGAGTTTACAGACAAACCAATTTGTTTGGCATCTAAGCAATATCAGAAATTGAAGATTGCAGAATTAGAAGCGAAAAATCTTGATAAAGAAGCGCATCAAAAAGCTTACGACAAAATAACAGTAAAATCATGTATTTGTGCTGGATTAGTTATGACTGCTTATTCCGAAAATGACTTATTGAAAAGGTCAGACGGAACAGGTGTTTCTTTATGTCCAGGACCAAACATGGCTTATTTTTCTAAAGAGTCTACGTTACATGAAATGGTTGACCATATTTATGCAAAAAATGACGTGTTGAACGATACTTACCGTCCACACATGTTTATTAAGGAGTTAGGAATGTATATCGACTATTTAAATAAAGAAATAGAAGAGTCTATGGAAACTTTAAATGCTAAAAAAGTAAAATACTTTGAAGGGTTTAAAGCAAATCTTAATTCTGGGATTGAATATTATGAAAATTTAGTGGGAGAAATGAAAGAGGAATCCGAAACAATTAAAACTAAATTTGTTGAAGAATTACAACAATTTAAAGAAGTTGTTGCTCAAATTTCACTACCTACCCTAGAAACAGCGTAAAAAAATTAAATAGTAAAAGCCTTATTGTTATTGACAGTAGGGCTTTTTTTGTTTAGCATAGGAAACATTTTTAACAAAAAACGTTTCCGAAACTAAAAATGTTTCCTACATTTGCTTCATGAAAGAAAAAGAAGTTGATAATGAAAAATTAGTTCAGGTAGTTGCTTCGGCTCTAGAACTATTTATGAATTATGGGGTGAAAAGTTTAACGATGGCGGATGTTGCTAGTAAGCTAGGAATTTCTAAGAAAACATTGTATCAGTTTGTTAAGGATAAAAAAGACCTTGTTAATAAGGGAATGTTGTTTTGTTTAGAAGAAGAACAACAGGTTTTAGGACAAGTAACGGCTGATAGTGAGAATGCCATTGATGAGCTTATCGGATTTACAAGGTTTGTTAATTCAAGATTAAAAGACCTCCACGCATCTGTAATTTTTGATATTCAGAAGTACCACCCAGAATGTTGGAGCATGATAGAAAGTCATAAAAAGGATTTTGTTCGGAACTCTATATTGCTGAACACAAAGAGAGGTATCGAAGAAGGTTTATATAGAAAAAACCTTAACCCAGAAATAGTTACCTCATTGTATATGTTGATGATGGATGGGATGTTTAATTCTGACCAAAACTTTGGAAAAGGTATTCGTTTAGAAGATTTGCATTTAGAAATGATCCGCTACCACGTTAGGGGAATTGCAAATGACAAAGGAATTCTTCAATTGAAGAACCTCCTAAATAAAGATGAAAACAATCATTTAAAACTAGATTAATAAAGATGAAAAAGAACTTAATAATCGCATTGTTTTTTGTTTCGAGTATTGCATTTGCTCAAGATGAAAATGAGATGAGTTTTAGCTTAAAAGAGGCTCAAGATTATGCGATGGAAAACAACTATGGCAATAAAAAGGCACTGCTGGATATTGATATTTCCAAAAAGAAAGTGTGGGAAACTACAGCGATGGGTTTACCTCAAGTTAATGCAGAAGGAAAATTGCAAAAATTTCTTGATATTCCTGTTAGCCTTGCCCCAGCAAATTCTTTTAACCCTAATGCTCCGGCAGACGAACTTGTAGAGCTCCAGTTTGGATTAAACTATAATAATTCAGTTGGTGTAACTGCTTCTCAACTTATTTTTGACGGATCTTATATTGTAGGCTTGCAAGCAGCAAAGACCTACAAAAACTTATCGATAAGTAATCAGATAAAAACAGAAGTGGAACTAAAAGAAGCAGTTAACCAAGCTTACTTTACAGTTTTGGTTGCTGAAGAAAACACTGTTGTTATGTTAAAATCTTTAGAAACAGTTAGTGCAATTTTAGCTGAAACTGAAGCAATGTATGCTGAAGGATTGATTGATGAACAAAGTGTGGATCAATTAACACTAACGGCTAATGAGATAAAAACATCTGTAGGAATTGCTAATGGTCAAATAGATTTTGCGAGAAAATTATTAAAGCTTCAAATGGGAGTGGATATCGCGAATAAAATTACGCTAACAGAAGACTTAACGAAATTTGTAAGCGAAATAAAAACGGGTTCAGAGGAAAAGGAATTTAATGTTGAAAGTCATATAGATTATGACCTTGTTGCGACTAATGTTCGTTTAATGAAGTTGAGTTTGAGAAAAGAAAAGTACTCTTTTTTACCATCAATTAATGTGTTTTTAAATCATCAACAGCAAAATATGAGTAATGATTTTGATGCTTTTGGAGCAGGAAAATGGTTTCCTTCAACAGTACTAGGAGCTTCTTTAAACCTACCTATTTTAACCAGTGGCTCTCGTTTAGCAAAAATGAGTCAGGCAAAAATAGAATTGGATAAGTCTGAAATTTCATTGAAAGAAGCAGAACAAGGATTAATCTATCAATCTCAATTGGCTAAGTCAAACTATGACACGAGCTATGAAGCATACATTAATCAAAAGGCAAATATGAATCTTTCTAAAAAAATATACGACAAAACAGTGTTGAAGTATAAAGAAGGAGTTGCTTCTAGTTTAGAGTTAGCGCAAACACAAAATCAGTATTTAACTGCTGAAGGAAAATATATAAAATCGTTATTGGATGTTATGACTGCGAAGTCAAATCTTCAAAAATCATACGGAACAAAATAATTACACAGAAAAAACAGAAAAAATGAAAAAAACAGTATCAGCATTAACAATGGCAGTAGTTCTTTTCGCTTGTGGCGGGAATGATGAAAAATCTATTGAGGAAATAGTTGCAGGGACTAATTTGGAAGAAATTAGAACAAAAAGAGCAGAACTTGTTGCAGAACAATCTGTTTATAATGAGCAAATCGAAAAGTTGGATGCTAAAATAGCACTTCTTGATACGAATAAGAAAACACCATTAATTACCTCTCTTGTTATTCAGGAAGCTATTTTCAATCACTACATAGAATTACAAGGTAATGTTAGCACTAAAAAAATGACGGTATTGTCTCCAGAATATCCTGGAATTCTAAAAACCGTTTATGTTAAGGAAGGGCAACGCGTTACTGAAGGGCAAATGTTAGCAAAAATAGACGATGGAAACTTATCTCCACAACTGGTGCAGTTGCAACTGCAGGCAGACTTGGCTAAAACGACTTATGAGCGTCAAGAAAGACTATGGAAACAAAAAGTAGGAAGTGAGATACAGTATTTACAAGCAAAAACGAGTTACGAATCACAAGCTAAAGTTGTGAGTCAAATTCAAGAACAAATTGAAAAGACAATCATTAAAGCACCATTTAATGGAGTTATTGACGAAATAATTACGGAGCAAGGAACTATGGTTAGTCCTGGAGCTTCACAAATTATGAGGGTTGTAAACTTGTCAGAAATGCACATTGAAACAGATGTTCCAGAAAGACATTTAACATCAGTTACAAAAGACAAGACTGTTGAGGTTGGTTTACCAGTTTTGGGAGAAACAATCCTTACAAAAGTTGGGCAGGTAGGAAGTTATATTAATCCAGCAAACAGAACATTTAAAATCGAAATACCTTTAACTAACGAGAGTAAAATGATTAAGCCAAACCTAACGGCTAAAATCAAAATCAACGATTATACGAATGAAAAAGCATTGTTAATTCCTCAGAGTATTATTTCAGAGAATGCAAATGGGGAAGAATATGTTTATGTTATTAAAAATAAAAAAGGTGGATTAGGTGTTGCTGAAAAAGCTGTTATTGAAACAGGTAAAAGCGAAGGAGATTACATTGAAGTAGTGAAGGGAATAGAAAATGGAGCTGAAGTAATTTTAGAAGGAGCACGAAGCGTAAAAGCTGGTCAAGAAGTTAAGATTATCAATCAAAAATAGATTTAAAATGGCTGAAGAACAGAAAAAACTAGACAAGGAATTTGGCTTGTCTTCTTGGGCAATAAACAATAAAACCACTATTTATGTGGCAATGATTATTATACTATTTATGGGTGTTGGTGCCTATTTTAGTATGCCAAGAGAGAATTTCCCAGAGATTAAAGAGACTAAAATTTATATTAGTTCAATTTACCCAGGAAATACGGCTGAAGACATAGAAAAGCTGATTACTGAACCTATAGAGGACAAAGTAAAAACAGTAAGTAATGTAGTAAAAATCACTTCTACATCACAAGAAGATTATTCTATTGTTGTGGTAGAATTTGACGAGAATATTACTGTTGAACAAGCCAAACAAAAGGTAAAAGATCAGATAGATACCGAAACTTCAAGTGAAGATTGGCCTGCATTTAATGGTGCAAAGGTAGAGCCTAATGTGTTTGACTTGAGTATGTCTGAGCAAATGCCAATACTTAACATTAATCTTTCTGGAGACTATCCAGTAGAAAAGTTAAAGGAGTATGGAGAATATCTAGAGGATGAAATAGAAGACCTTAAAGAAATTAAACAGGTTGACATTAGAGGAGTTCAGGATAGAGAGGTAGAAATTGCGGTAGATATCTATAAAATGATGGCTTCTAAAGTAAGTTTTGATGACATCAGAAATGCTGTTAACGGAGGAAATGTAAATATTTCTGCTGGTAACTTAATTGCTAGCGGACAAAGAAGAACCATAAGTATTTTAGGAGAAATTGATGATCCTAAGGATTTGGAAGCTTTTGTGGTTAAAGCAGAAAGAGGAAACCCTATTTACTTGAGAGATATTGCAACAGTTACGTTTAAAGAAAAAGAAATAACAACGTTTGCTAGAGAGTTTGGTAGAAGCTCGGTTATGCTTGATGTTAAAAAGCGTTCTGGTAAAAATATGGTTGCTGCGGTTGAGCAAATTCAAGAAATCGTTGAACATGCACAGAAAGATGTTTTTCCTACAGATCTTAAATTAACAATGACAAATGATCAATCTTCTAAAACAATTGGTCAGGTAGATGATTTAGTGAACAACATTATTTTCGGAATTATTCTGGTGGTAGGTGTTTTAATGTTCTTTTTAGGGTTTAAAAATGCCTTGTTTGTTGGTTTTGCAATACCAATGTCTATGTTAATGTCTTTAATGATATTAGAAATGTTGGGATACACACTAAACACGATGATATTATTTGGGCTGATAATGGGGCTCGGAATGTTGGTGGACAATGGTATTGTGGTTGTTGAGAATGTTTATCGATTGATGGATGAGGAAGGCATGAGCAGGTTTAAAGCTGCTAAGCAAGGTATTGCTGAAATTGCATTTCCGATTATTATATCCACAGCAACAACAGTTGCAGCATTTATTCCTTTAGGAATGTGGCCTGGAGTTATGGGAGAGTTTATGATTTACTTCCCTGTTACTTTATCGGTTGTATTAAGTTCATCTCTAGTCGTAGCTATATTTTTTAACTCAGTATTGGTGTCTCAATTTATGAGTACTGAAGATAAAAACATGCCTTTAAAAAGAATGGTGATGTTAACCGCAATTGTTGGTGGTATAGGGATATTAATTTTAATAGGAGGTGGAGCTTATCGTTCTTTAGGGAGTATAATGGTTATTACTGCTATTCTAATGTGGGTTTACCGTTTAGGATTAAGAGGTGCAGTCAACTTTTTTCAAACCAGAGTTTTAACAAGTTGGGAAAGGGTTTATGAAAAATTATTGAGAGGAGCGTTAAAAGGATGGAGACCATATATTATCAGTTTTGGAACGGTTTTATTATTGTTTGTAGCTTTTGGTGGATTTGGTGGTTCAGTTGCAAGTCAAAGAACAAAAGTTGAATTTTTCCCAGACAACACCCCTAATCAAATTATAGTTTACATTGAATACCCTCAAGGAACAGACATTGAAAAAACCAATGCGATAACTAAAGAAATAGAAGCTCGTGTTTATAAGGTGTTGAATGACCCTGCTTATATGGATGGAGATCATAACTTTTTAGTAGAAAGTGCAGTTTCTCAAGTTGGAGCAGGAGCAGGAAACCCACAAACGGATGGAGGGTCTTCTGCAGACATGCCTCATAGAGGGAAGGTAACTGCTTCTATGAGAGAGTATAAATATAGAAGAGGTGCCGACAGTAAAGACCTTCAAAAATTAGTGCAAGAAGCATTAAAAGATGTTTATCCTGGAGTAGCCATTTCTGTAGAAAAGGATGCTGCAGGACCACCTGCGGGATATCCAATTAACATTGAATTAGAAGGGAAAGATTATGCAGAGTTAATTGCTACGGCTGAAAAAATGAAAGATTTTATCAATACTAAAAACATTCAAGGAATTGATGAGTTGAAGATTGATGTAAATAAATCTAAACCAGGAATGACGGTAAAGGTTGACCGAAAAAAAGCAGGAGAACTTGGTGTTAGTGCTGCTCAGGTTGGACAGCAGTTGCGTAATTCAATTTTTGGATCTAAGGCAGGAACCTATAAAGAGGATGGTGAAGATTATGATATTTATATGCGTTTTAATGAAGAAAACAAGTACAATACAAGTGCTTTGTTTGATCAAAAAATTACGTTTAGAGATATGGCTTCTGGTCAAATTAAGGAAGTGCCCGTTTCTGCAGTAACCAAACAAAAAAACACTTCTGGATTTAGTGCAATTAAACACAAGCATTTAAAAAGAGTGGTAACCGTTTATTCTGCTTTAAGTCCAGGGTTTACTGATGCAGGGGCTATTGTTGCTCAAGTACAAAAAGAAATGGAGAACTTTTCTGGAAAACCAAAAGGGGTTAATATTGATTATACCGGGCAAATAGAGGAACAGAATAAACAAATGGCTTTCTTAATGGGAGCTTTTGGAACTGGTCTTGGTTTAATCTTTTTAATCTTGATTTTCCAATTTAATTCTATTTCAAAACCAACAATTATTATGTTGGCAGTGTTCTTAAGTTTAATTGGTGTATTTGGTGGTTTAATAATTACAGGAGCTCCATTTGTTATTATGATGACAATGATGGGAATTATTTCCTTAGCAGGAATTGTAGTAAACAACGGAGTGGTATTGCTCGATTATACCCAGCTTTTAATTGATAGAAAAAAGCATGACTTAGGTTTAGGGAAGAAAGAAATGATAGCAAAAGAAAGTTTAGTTGAAACAATTGTTGTTGCCGGAAAAGCACGTTTAAGACCGGTATTGTTAACAGCAATTACAACTATCTTAGGGTTAATACCTTTAGCTACTGGTTTAAACATTAATTTCTTTACACTGTTCAGTGAGTTCAATGCAAACATTTATGTTGGTGGAGACAACGTAATCTTTTGGGGTCCATTGGCATGGACAATTATTTACGGATTGTTTGTAGCAACCTTCTTAACATTGATAGTTGTTCCTGTATTGTTCTTATTAATTGAAAGAATAAAGATTAGGTTTATTTATAAGTGATTAGAATCTTGAGCATTGAAAAAGCCTTGTTTACATTTCGTAAACAAGGCTTTTTTGTATGATCTATTATAAATGAAAGAGTTAGAGAGAATAATTGATTAAAAATTGAGTTATTGGGATTCAAATAATAACTTTGTGTTAATGAGTTTATTAAATACATATTGCGACAGTTTAACGAGATATAATCGTTTACAAACAAGAGAAGTAAAGGTTGGGAACATTGGAATCGGAGGGGGAAATCCTATTCGTGTACAATCAATGACAACAACCGACACTATGGATACTCAAGCAACGGTTGAGCAATCTATACGAATGATAGAGGCTGGTTGCGAAATTGTAAGGATTACTGCTCCAAGTAAGAAAGAAGCAGAAAACTTGGCCAATATTAAAGCTGCACTTAGAGAAAAAGGATATAATACCCCTTTAGTTGCAGACATTCACTTTACTCCAAATGCTGCAGAAATTGCTGCTACCATTGTCGATAAGGTAAGAATTAACCCAGGAAATTATGCCGATAAGAAAAAGTTTGAAGAGATAGAATATACAGACGAGTCTTATCAAGCAGAACTTGAGCGAATAAAGGAGCGTTTAATTCCATTAATTACAATTTGTAAAGAGCATGGAACGGCTATGAGAATAGGAACCAACCATGGTTCTTTGTCGGATAGAATTATGAGTAGATATGGAGATTCTGCAATAGGTATGGTAGAGTCTGCTTTGGAGTTTTTGCGAATTTGTAGAGAACAAGATTACCATCAAATTGTTCTTTCCATGAAATCGAGCAATACTCAAGTTGTTGTTCAGGCTTACAGGTTGTTGGTTAATAAAATGCAAGCGGAAGGAATGGATTACCCTTTGCACCTTGGTGTTACTGAAGCTGGAGAAGGAGAAGATGGAAGAATAAAATCTGCAGTTGGTATAGGAACATTATTAGAAGACGGTCTTGGAGATACCGTAAGAGTTTCTTTAACTGAAGAACCAGAGTTTGAGATTCCTGTTGCTCAGGAGTTGGTTAAAAGATATACGGATAGAGCTAAACATGACGAAATTTCTGAAATAGAGAAATCATTAATTACACCTTTTGAATACAATAGAAGACCAACAAAAGAAGTACTAAATGTTGGGGGTAAAAACGTGCCTATTGTTATGGCAGATTTTTGCTTGAAAGAAAAGATCACACCGGCTTCATTTTTTGCTTTAGGGTATAATTACTCTGTACCTTTAGATAAATGGAATATTGCTGATGCTGCTTGCGACTATGTATTTGTGGGAGATAAAGTAATTGATTTCGAAGTGCCAGGAACTTTAGGAATTATTTATAATCACAAAACGTGGTTAGATCATAAAGAGAAAAGCTACCCTTTTTTAGATATAAAAAAGTATATGTCAGGAGTTGAACTGTCAGATAAACTAAACGTAGTTTATGTAACTCTTCCTGAGCTAAATAATGACCTCATTGCAAAATTAAAGTCAGACGATACTGTCGTATTAATGATAGATACGTATAACAGCCATGGAATGGCAGAGCAACGAAGATTATTTGTTGAATTAATGAATAATGATTGCCAAACTCCTGTTGTAATAGGTAGAGCTTATGGTAACTTAACCGAAAACCAATTGCAAATTCAGGCAGCAACAGACATGGGGGCGCTATTAATAGACGGTTTAGGAGATGGTGTATTTATCGCTGCTGAGAATTGCGGTGGTGACCAAATGATTAACCATACTGCCTTTGGAATTTTACAAGCAACCAGAACACGTATTTCTAAAACAGAATATATTTCTTGCCCAAGTTGCGGAAGAACACTCTTTGATTTGCAAGAAACTACTGCTAAAATTAGAGCAGTAACGGCTCACCTTAAAGGTCTTAAGATAGGGATAATGGGTTGCATAGTAAATGGGCCTGGAGAAATGGCCGATGCTGATTATGGTTATGTAGGAACAGGGGTGGGTAAAATTACACTGTATAAGGAAAAAGAAGTTGTACAACGTAATATTCCCGAAACCGAAGCTGTTGAATCCTTAATCGGTTTGATTAAGGAGCATGGAGATTGGGTTGACGCCTAAAAACAAGAAAGGGTTAATCAACAACAAAGTTGAATTTAATCCCCATCATATCTTCAAACTCCTCTCCAGCTTCTTGCATGTCTTCATCCATTTCTTCGTAATGCCAGTTTATTGATAGCACAATTGAAGAATCTAAATTGGATAAAAGATTAATGATATCCATAATGTATTTCGCAGAAGAAGAGTTAAAGTACTCAAACTTAAAATTACACTGAATGGTAATTGAAGCGTTGTTAAGGTCTTTTAAAAAGTAAAGGTGTTTGTTGTAATCCTCTATCCACTTTATTACAGGCCCAAAGAAATCTTGTACATTTTCTGGTCTTGAATCTCCTTCAAAAAGAAGTGTATGATCATTGTGATTTAACTCTATTTTAGGTGTGTTTTCTGTTGCTTCTATTTTAAAATTCTCCATGATTATTTATTTTTGATATGAACACATAAACTAAAAAACAGTTCATCTTCATAATATTCATTAAATGTATAGTTTAATTTTGATCTTGATTTTAAGGCAATATCTGTCATTCCCAATCCCGCACCACCTCTATCAGATACTTTTCCATTTTTTATAATATCCCTATAATGAGCCTTAAGCTCATCTCTTGTCATTTTATTTAAATTATCAATATTGTTTTTTAGTGATTCTTTTTCTGATGAAGAAATTAAATTCCCAACAGTTATTGAAAAACCATCTGAAGGTTGAGTTAAAACAAAAATAGCTTCTTTGATTTTTTCTCCTCCGTTTTCGGAATGCTTGTGAATGTTTTCTAAACATTCTACTAAAATATTGTATGTTTTTTTTGCTGACGTACGGTTATTTTCAGGATTGTTTAGCTGAACTTTTGCAGTTTTTAATAACCCGTTTACAACATCATAATTGAAGTTGCCATGGTAGGCACAAATAATTTTATCTGCGTTCATGGTTTTGTATAAGTCGAAAATATTGCCTGTCATTATTTATATTTTTATACCCATTATTAAAATATCGTCCAGCTGTTCTTTATCTCCTTTCCAATTAATTAATTCCTTCTCGAGAAGGTCATGTTGTTTTGCCAAAGAAAGTTCTGAATTTTTTGTAAGAAAATCTCTAAAAGGAGGATAAAAATATTTTTTTCCTTTTTCTCCCCCTTTTTGGTCGGGAAACCCATCAGAAAACAAGTAGATAATGTCATCCTTTTGTAAATCGAAAGTTTGCAGTGTAAAGTTTTTGTTGGCTAAATGATCTGGGTTTCCTAGTTGATACCTATCGGTTTTGAATTGAATAAGCTCTTGATTCCTAACAATATACATTGGGTTGTATGCTCCTGAAAACTGAAGTTTTTTAGTCTCTAAATTAATGGAACACATAACGAGATCCATCCCATCTTTTATATTAGACTCCCCTTCAGAGCGAAGTCTTTTATATAGTTCTTTACTTAATTGCTCAAGAATTTGATCGGGCCTTATGATATTTAATTCACCAACAATTTTGTCTAAAATGTTACTTCCTATTAAACTCATAAATGCTCCAGGCACACCATGGCCAGTACAATCGGCAACAGTAAATAAAATTTCTTTTTCTGTTTTATAGCCCCAGTAAAAATCTCCAGAAACGATGTCTTTGGGTTTGTAAAAAATAAAAATATCTTGAAAAACCTTTTTGAATGGTCCCTGATCGGGTAAAATCGCTTTTTGAATTTTTTTAGCATAATTAATACTGTCAGTAATCATATCATTTTTAGATGACAACTCTTTATTTTGATTTTCAATAGTCGCTTTTTGAGTTTTAGCCACTTGTAAGCGGTTAAATATAAATAAGAGAAAAACAATAGTTAGTGCCAGCCCTGAACCTATTGCTACGGTGATAATTTGTTGCTTTTCTTTTTCTTCCTGATCTAGTGCTAACTGCTTATCGTGTGCTGCATCATCAATGGCTTTTTGTTTTTCATAAACATATTTTGCTTGTTGTTGTACTATAGATTTTTGATTAGACTCATTACTCATACTGTCGTTCATAGTAGAATATAGCTTGTACATTTTTAAAGCCAGGGCATCCTTGTTTTGTTCTTCATAAATTTGACTCAACAAGTTTGATGAGCTACTAATGTTCTCCGGATAACCTACCTCTTGTGCTAATTTTAAACTACGTTCACCATAACTTTGGGCTTCCTGTAAATTTCCTTTTTTAAACATAATTCGCCCGACATTGCTTAAAGAACTAGATAAGTGTCTTTTATCATCTGCCGCTTCTTGAATTTCTAAAGACTGATAGTAATACCCCAGGGCTTTATCGTATTCTTGCTTTTTCGTATAGATACTTCCAATATTGTATAAAGAAATTCCTACACCGTTTTTATCTCCTGTCCCCATTCTTATTTTCAGAGCTTCTTCGTGATATTTTAATGCTTTCGGAATATTTCCTTGGTCGTTATAGGCAGCACCAATATTACTAAGGGAGTTCGCTATCCCTTTTTTGTCGTCAATTTCTTCCCTTACTTTTAAAGATTTATGGTAGTATTTTAGTGCTTCAGGGGCGTCTCCCATACTATCGTAAATTCCTCCGATATTGTTGAGAGATGTTCCTACTCCTGATTTGTCATCTATTTCTTTTTTGATTTTTAAAGATTTGTGATAATACTTTAATGCTTCGGGAAGATCTCCCATTCTTTTGTAAATAATTCCAATATTATTTAGAGAATTGGCAATGCCTTTTTTGTCTTTAATCTCCTCTCTTATTTTTAATCCTTTACGATAATATTTTAGTGCTTCGGGTATATCTCCATGAACTGTATATGAATAACCAATGTTGTTTAAAGAAGAACCGAGAGCTTTTAAAAGCTTTCCTTCAATCAACTTAGAAGGACTTTTTGAAAGTCCCTCATCTATGATGGCTTTAGCGCTTTCACATAAAGGCTCTATGGTGTCTATGTTGGTTACGTATAGTATTTCTGACAAACTAACATAGGCATCTGCTAAAGAAGTGTCAGGGCTTGTAGAGGTGTTGATTATAGTATTTAAACTATCAAGCTGATGCTGTTGTTTTTTATTAAAAGTTTGAGCAACTCCATTTAAAGAGATTAAAAACAGAAAAATATAAATGCTTCTTTTTTTCAAATTAATATAAATAACGTTAATCATATCTTCAGCCCTGCAACAAGTATATCATCCAGTTGTTCTCTGTTCCCTTTCCAAATCTTTAGTTCTTTAACTAGAGCATCTTTTTGTTCAGTTAGGTTCAGTTCTGAATTTTTTGTAAGAAGAGCTCTAAAAGGAGGGTAGTAGTATTTTTTTCCTTGTTCTCCACCTTTTTGATCAGGATAACCATCAGAAAACAGGTAGATGGTGTCGTTTGTTTTTAAGTCGAAAGATTGTAGTGAAATGCTTTTGCTTTTAAGGTGATCTGGGTTTCCTAATTGATAACGATCTGTTTTAAATTGAATCAATTCCTTTTCTCTAATAATGTACATAGGGTTGTATGCTCCTGCAAATTGGAGTTGTTTTGTTTCTAAATTAATGGAACACATGACCAAATCCATACCATCTTTAACATTATCATCATTTTCGGATTGTAATCTATTGTACAGCTCTTTACTTAATTGCTCTAATATTAAATCAGGCCTGGTAACGTTCATTTCACCTACAATTTTATCAAGAATATTACTTCCTATTAAACTCATAAATGCTCCAGGAACACCATGACCGGTGCAGTCGGCAACGGTAAATAATATTTCTTTTTCCGTTTTGTAAGCCCAGTAAAAATCTCCAGATACGATATCTTTTGGTTGATAGAAAACAAAGATGTCTTGAAAATACTTTTTGAATGGCTCAAGATCTGGTAATACTGCTTTTTGAATTTTTTTGGCGTAATAAATACTATCCGTTATCATGTCATTTTTAGTGCTTAACTCACCATTTATATTTACTAGTTCTAATCGTTGTTCATCTACTAAGCCTTTTTGTTTTTCTATTAAGCTTTTTTGTTTTTTAATCAAGCGAAAGCGATTGTAAAGAAAAAGGGTAAAAGTTATAAGAAGCAATAAGCCAATTGAGATAAAAAGGATGATTAGGTTTTTTCTTTTTTCTTCTTGATCTGCTATCATTTTTCTTTTTTCTTCTTGAAGCATTAACTCTTGTTCTTTTTGTTGGAAGTTAAAATCAACTTGTTGCTTATAAACCGATTTTTGATTGTTAATGTTCACTAAACTGTCTTTCATCTCAACACTTAGTTTGTGCATTTTTAAGGCTTTTTCGAACATTTCCATGTTGGAATAAATCTCAGATAAAAGCGCAGAAGTTTTTTTAAGAACATCTGGGAAACCTATTTTTTCAGCATTTTCAAAAGCTGATTCTGCAAGAATTAATGCTTTTTGATTCTCGCCTTTTTTTAAGTATAAAGAGGCTAGGCCTGTTTTTGAGCTGATAAACCCCTCTAAATAATTGGTTCCTTCAAGTACTTGCAAGGATAAATTATAAGCAGCAAATGCTTTCTCTTCCTTGTCGCTTTCTGCAAATAGACTTCCAATGGAGTGAAGAGACTCTGCCATTCCTTGTTTAAATCCTATTTCTTTTCTAAGGTTATAGGAGATGTTATAATATACCAAGGCTGAATCAAAATCTTGTTTTCTATATAACAATTTCCCGATTTGATGATGAGTAATTGCTTGGACGTGCTTGTTGTTATATTTTAAGCTCGTTTTAAGCGCTTTCCGGTAATAGTATTCAGAGATAGAATCTTCTCCCTGTTCCTGATATACAGTAGCAATGTTATTGTTTACAACGATTGTTCTTTCTTCCTCACCTAATTCTTCACGAAGCTTTAGAGCTTGTAAGTAATATGAAAGTGATTTTTCTATATCTCCAAGGTTGTAATAAGCTTTACCAAGGTTGTTGATTGGAGATGAAGCACCAGTTTTGTCACCAATTTCATTAAAAAGAGTCAAAGCAGCTTTGTAATTTTCTATGGCAAGAACTGTTTTGCCTTGATTATCAAACAAGAACCCAATATTGCTTATTGCGCTAGCTTTGTAGGAAAGAAAGAGTTTGCTTTCTTCTTTGATTAAGTTTCTGTCTGCTATTTCAATTAGCTTTTGATTGTATCTTGGCCAGAGGTTTTCGTCCCAACAACTTTCTGCAAGAAAAGCAATGTGTTTAATTAGAATTGAGTCATGAGCTGCTTCGTTAGCCAGAGGTAAGATAGAGTCCAATAAGAACTTATCATTGTCATCAAGATTAGCAATATCCAGTCCTGTAGTGTCAATTATATAATAATTGGATTGTGAATATACTCCAGTAGAGAGTAAGATCAGTATGTAACAAATAAATTGTTTCATTTTAAAGTGGCAGTTCAATTACAACAGGGATTACCCAAATATAGTTAAAAATTAAGTTTATTCAGGAGAGAGGTTTGTTTTTAAGCAATAAAAAAAGCGCCTCTGTTTTTCAACGAGAGACGCTCTTAAAAGAAGGATCTTTATGAATGCCTGTCCTTCGATAAACTCAGGATGACATTAATATATTTTTAACTTGAACACATTTAGCTCCACACAGAGCTTTTGCTCTTTTCTATGCTGAATATCCAGCTGATAGTCACTTAGAATTTGGTGAAACCAAATTGGAGTTCCTATCCACTGCACATTTCACAATCGTCAGGGTTGTCTATAGAACAAGCTAAAATAGCAGCTTCTTCCAATTCTTTAGCAGTTGGTTTCGGTGCTTCTTTAGCAGCTGTTTCAACTGTAAACTTAACAGCATCACGAGCAGCTTTTGTTCTTAAGTAGTACATTCCTGTTTTTAACCCTTGTTTCCAAGCGTGGAAATGCATTGATGTCAATTTTGCAAAGTTTGGACTCTCAACAAACAAGTTCAATGATTGTGATTGACAGATGTAAGCACCTCTATCAGCAGCCATATCAATAATGTTACGTTGTTTAATTTCCCAAACAGTTTTGTATAATTCTTTTAAGTTTTGTGGAATCTCAGGAATGTCTTGAATAGATCCATTCGCTAACATGATTTGATTTTTCAAATCATCATTCCACAATCCTAACTTATTTAAATCCCTTAATAAGTGTTTGTTTACAATGATAAACTCACCAGACAATACTCTTCTTGTATAAATGTTAGAAGTGTAAGGCTCAAAACATTCGTTGTTTCCTAAGATTTGAGATGTAGAAGCTGTTGGCATTGGAGCCAATAACAATGAGTTTCTTACTCCATGTTTAGCAACTTCTTCTTTTAAGATATCCCATTCCCATCTATCACTTGGAGTAACTCCCCACATATCGTATTGGAACTCTCCTTTAGATACAGGAGAACCTTCGTAAGATTCATAAGCTCCATCAACTTTTGCTAAGTCTTTAGAAGCGGTCATAGAAGCGTAATAAAGTGTTTCGAAAATCTCTTTATTCAGTTGTTTTGCTTCATCAGATTCGAAAGGCATTCTTAATAAAATGAATGCATCAGCTAATCCTTGAACACCTAACCCAATTGGACGGTGACGGAAGTTCGAGTTTTCTGCTTCTTGAACAGGGTAATAATTGTTATCAATTATTTTGTTTAAGTTTTTTGTTGCCACATACGTGATATCAAATAACTTTTGGTGATCAAATTTACCGTCAATTACAAATTTTGGAAGAGCTAAAGAAGCTAAGTTACATACTGCAACTTCGTCCTTAGAGGTATATTCCATAATTTCTGTACATAAGTTCGAAGAACGTATTGTACCTAAATTTTTCTGGTTAGATTTCTCGTTACAAGCATCTTTGTATAGCATGTAAGGAGTTCCTGTTTCAATTTGAGATTCTAGAATTGTATTCCAAAGGTCTCTTGCTTTAATTGTTTTTCTTCCTTTTCCTTCAGTCTCGTACTTTGTATAAAGTGCTTCAAAATCTGCACCATAAGAATCGTATAAACCAGGACATTCATGTGGGCACATCAGTGTCCATTCTCCGTCTTCTTCTACTCTTTTCATGAATAAATCTGGAGTCCACATTGCGTAGAATAAATCTCTTGCTCTTTGTTCTTCTTTTCCGTGATTCTTTTTTAAATCTAAGAAATCAAAAACGTCAGCATGCCAAGGTTCTAAATAAACAGCGAAAGAACCTTTTCTTTTTCCTCCTCCTTGATCAACATAACGCGCTGTATCGTTAAATACTTTTAACATTGGAACAATTCCATTTGACTGACCATTTGTTCCTTTGATATAAGACCCTGTAGCTCTAACGTTGTGAATGCTTATTCCTATTCCCCCTGCAGATTGTGAAATCTGAGCAGTTTGTTTTAATGTGTCATAGATACCAGCGATACTGTCGTCTTGCATTGACAATAAGAAACAAGAAGACATTTGTGGTTTTGGCGTTCCAGCATTAAATAAGGTTGGAGTAGCGTGTGTAAACCACTTTTCTGACATTAAATTGTAAGTTTCAATTGCTCCTTCAATATCTTCCTTGTGAATTCCAATAGAAACCCTCATCAACATATGTTGTGGACGTTCTGCAACTTGACCATCTAATTTTAAAAGGTAAGCTCTTTCTAATGTTTTAAATCCGAAAAAATCGTAATTGAAATCTCTATCATAAATAATAGCAGAATCAAACTTGTCTGCATTTTTTTGAATGATGTCATGAACATCAGTAGCTAAAAGAGGAGCGTCTTCGTTTGTTTTTGGGTCAACATACTTGTATAGTTTTTCCATCGTGTTAGAAAAACTTTTATCTGTTGCTTTGTGCAAGTTAGAAACGGCAATTCTTGAAGCTAATAAAGCAAAGTCTGGGTGTTGAACAGTCATTGTTGCAGCAACTTCTGCAGCTAAATTATCTAATTCTGAAGTAGTTACACCATCGTATAATCCTTCAATTACACGCATAGCAACCTTTGTAGGGTCAACTAATTCATTTAATCCGTAACACAGCTTCTTAATTCTTGCTGTAATTTTATCAAATTGAACTGGTTCTGTTCTGCCGTCTCTTTTTTGTACAAACATTTATTCAGGTTTATAAAGTTAAAAGCTGAAAGTCACAAAATTTTCTTTCAGCAAAGTATTGTTATTTAAAAATCTTCGTCTAAGCTAAATCCTTCGTTTAAGTCTTGAGTACTGTTAGATACTCCTGCTTTTTGATATTCAGCAACTCTTTTTTCAAAGAAGTTTGTTTTCCCTTGAAGAGAAATCATATCCATAAAGTCAAAAGGGTTTGTTGTATTGTAAACCTTCTCACACCCTAATTGAATTAATAATCTGTCAGCAACAAACTGAATGTATTGATTCATTAAATCAGAGTTCATTCCGATTAATCTAACTGGTAATGATTCTGTAACAAATTCTTCTTCAATGCTAACAGCATCAGTAATGATTTTAGTTATTTTTTCGTTAGAAAGCTTATTTACCAAGTGGTTGTTGTATAATAAACAAGCAAAGTCCATGTGCATTCCTTCATCTCTAGAGATTAATTCGTTAGAGAAAGTTAATCCAGGCATTAACCCTCTTTTCTTTAACCAGAAAATTGAACAAAAGCTTCCTGAGAAAAAGATTCCTTCTACAGCAGCAAATGCAACTAAGCGTTCTGCATAACTTCCATTGTCAATCCAACGCATTGCCCAATCAGCTTTTTTTCTTACTGGAGGGAATGTTTCGATGGCATTGAATAAATAATCTTTTTCTTTAGGATCTTTAATGTAAGTGTCAATTAATAATGAATATGTTTCTGAATGAACATTCTCCATCATGATTTGGAAACCGTAGAAAAACTTGGCTTCAGTATATTGAACTTCATTCACAAAATTCTCTGCTAAGTTTTCATTTACAATTCCATCACTTGCAGCAAAAAATGCAAGAATGTGCTTGATGAAAAAACGTTCGTCATCATTTAATTTGTGTTCCCAATCATGTAAATCTGGAGAAAGGTCAATTTCTTCTGCAGTCCAAATACTTGCTTGTTGATCTTTGTACATTTGCCAAATATCATCGTGCTCAATTGGAAATAAAACGAAACGATTTGGGTTTTCTTTTAAGATAGGCTCCTCATTAGCCACAACTGTATTGGCAGGTAAAACTGCTTCTATTTCTAACTCTTCTTTTGTTTTTGTAGTCTTTTCCATCTTTTAGTTTTACCTTTAGTTTAAAGCCAAACTTCCCTTGTACAGAAAGCGTTTTTCAGCTAATTTGTAATATTTTAATCGCCAGAAATCTCCTGTTGGAAACAAATTGGACCACAAAAATTCACAAAAATGTTTAGGTTGACAACACAATTTAATTAACAATTAATTGAAGTTTTGAACAACTTGAATCAACAAAAAATTGTGTATAAATATTTAAGTGACACTCAACTTATTGAAAGTAAAGAGATTTGATTGAGGAATGTTATTTATTTGTTTAACGACAAAAAAAAGAGTTGGTCGATTGAAATATTTTAATTATTATATAACAAAATTTACTTTAAAACGATAGCTTGTGCCTCTTTAGAATCGTTAATTGCTACCATAGTAAATTCTCCAACAACAGCCAGTTCTCTATCATCGCTATACATTTGTTCAATGTAAATTTCTACTTTAACTTTTAAGCTAGAACTACCTACCATTGTTACTTTACCAATTAATTCAGCAAATGTTCCCGAAGGAATTGGTTTTTTGAAATCTACTCGATCAGAAGATACCGTTACCATTTTTTGTCTGCTAAATCTACTGGCAGTTATAAATGCTACTTCATCCATCCATTGAAGGGCGGTGCCGCCAAACAAAGTATCGTAATGGTTGGTTGTGTTTGGGAACACACATTTTACCACGTGTGTTTCAGATTTTTTAATCGCTTGTTTTTGCTTCTCCATTGTTTTTAGTTTTAATGGAGGAATAAAGTGTTCACTTTTATTCCCGAAAGTTAATAATATGTATTTGTGAATGTGGCCGGTATCTGACTGACTGAGCATTGTTATGAAATAACAAATGTTCGAGTTTACAGTTGCGGGTACAGCTTAGGATTTTCACCTAATTCCCTTTTATACTCAACAATAAAATATTGAATGAGAACCAAATTCTAAATCAAAAGTAATTTTAATTGAGACGTACTGTGCGAAAAATAACTTATTTATTATTGAGGTGTTTATCTACTAATTCTAATTCTTCAAACCATTTTTCCCCAAACCTTCTGATAAGCGGTTCTTTTAAAAATTGATAGGTTTGAACTCCTAATTGCTCACCAAAAGAACAAGCATCATCACAAATGTCCCAATGTGCATAATTTACAGCAGTAAAGTTTTTGTATTGAGTTAACCTTACAGGAAATAAGTGGCAAGAAATAGGCTTTTTAAAATCGGTTTTGCCATCTAAGTAAGCTTGCTCTATAGAGCACTTGGTAATTCCTTTATCATCAAAATATACAAAGGCACATTCTTTACCATTAACCAATTGAGTTACAAATTCTCCATCACTATCAACGGTATATAAATCTTGCTCTAAGGCTTCAATATTTTTGTCTGTGAGGTATGGTTTCACTAGAGGAAATACGGTTTCTAATTTTTCGAGTTCCTCTTCTTCAAGAGGTGCTCCTGCATCACCTTCGATACAACAAGCTCCCATGCATTTGTCTAAATTGCAAACAAACTTTTTTTCCAATAGGAGTTCTGAAACTACAGTATCATCAATTTGAATCATAGAACAAAAATAGTTTTATCCATTTAGATTAAGCGCTATTTTAGCTTAAACTCTTTAGTGTTTTAATTGTTTGTTCGAGCATTTCGTCTGTAAAATTAAGGTGTGTTACCAGCCTAATTTGTTGAGGCCCGAAAGGAACAACCTTAATGTTTTGGTCGGCTAATTTTTGAATGATACTGTTAAAGTCAATAGACTCAATTATTTCAAAAATAACAATGTTGGTAATTATTGGAGAGACTTCTTTTACATAAGATAATCCTGTTAAGGCTTCGCCTAAAGCCTTTGCTCGAAGATGGTCTTCTGTTAATCGATTGATGTTGTTTTCAAGGGCATAGCTTCCTGCGGCAGCAATATATCCTGCTTGTCGCATACCTCCTCCAAATAATTTTCTAATTCTTCGGGCTTTTTTGATGTCTGTTGTTGTTCCTAAAAGTAAAGAACCTACCGGAGCACCTAAACCTTTTGATAGGCAAATGGAAATGGTATCGAATTGCTCTCCAATATCTTGAGCGGTATAATCTGCTTCAACAATTGCGTTGAAAACACGAGCTCCATCTAAGTGTAGCTTTAACCCTTTATTGGCACAAAGTGTTTTTATTTCTTTGAGGTTCTCTAATTCGTAAATTGTTCCTCCTCCCTTATTGCAGGTGTTTTCTAAACTTACAAGTTGGGTTTCTGGAAAGTGAACATCATCAGGGTTTATAGCTGCTTCAATCTGTTCAGCTGTTAATTGACCGGCAGTACCTTTAATTAATTTTGTTGCTAGACCAGAATTAAAACCAATTCCTCCCCCTTCATATTTATAGACGTGAGAAAGTTCATCGCAAATGATTTCTCCAGGAGCATTGGCATGTATTTTTATTCCTATTTGGTTGGTCATGGTTCCAGAAGGGCAATAGATCGCTGCTTCTTTTCCAAACATTTTAGCACCAAGACTTTCCAATTCATTTACAGCTTCGTCATCTTGAAAGACATCATCTCCAACTTTTGCATTAAACATGGCTTCTTTCATTTCTGAAGAGGGCAGTGTAACAGTGTCACTTCTTAAATCAATAATCATGGTGTAAATTTTCAATAAAAGTATTAAAATTATTATTAGATTTGCAGACCTTATAAAAGGTTCCGTGGCCGAGTGGCTAGGCAGTGCTCTGCAAAAGCATCTACATCAGTTCGAATCTGATCGGAACCTCGATAAATTGAGAGCCAGCACTTTTTAGTGCTGGTTTTTTTATGAAGCTTCTTTGGGGGCTTGCTCACATAAGGAGGGTTCTGAAAAAATAAAAGCCCAACACATTGTGTTGGGCTTTTATTTTTTTTGCTACAAAATTACTCTGCAGCAATTTTAAATTTGATAATAAATTCATCGTCAATTACTTTGTCTCCAAGTCCTTCAAAGAATTTTCCAGAACCATACTTGATGTCGTATAATGTTCTGTCAACTTTCATTTCAGCGAAAGCACCAAGTTTGCCATCTTTCATGTCAACAGTTGCTTCGAAAGTAATCGGCTTTGTTATTCCTTTAATTGTTAGGTTTCCAGTAATGGAGTGTTTGTTTCCTTCTGTTTTTTTAACAGCAGTAATGTCTAATGTTGAAGTAGCGAAACTTTCTGTATTAAAAAAGTCAGGGGAACTTAAGTGTCCTACTAATTTTGATGCCCCTTCTTCAGGTTTTAAATCTGTACAAGTAATGCTTGACATGTCAATGACTACTTTTCCACCAGAAAGATGTCCGTCATGTAAATTGAGCGTTCCTTCTTTAATTGTTATGGTACCAGAATGCTGTCCTGTTACTTTTTTTCCTATCCATTCAACATTACTAACTTTAGTATTGATTTTTAAATCGCTGTGATTGTGGGCAGATAGAGTATTGCTAAACGCTGTTAGCGCTACGATGCTCATTAATAAAATCTTCTTTTTCATCTTTTTAGTTTTAAATTAGACTACAAATGTATGTATATACATTTAATGTTTAAACATTTGTTTGAGTTATTTTTTAATACCTTGCTTTTATCAATCTTAATGCCAGTAATTAATTTAGCTTGTGTTTTTTGACCCAAACCTGATACTTGTAAACGATAGCTTTATCATTAATGTAGTATATATGTTCGGTTACGGTTACTTTTTTAGGGATGGGAATTTTGCCCTCAGTAAAGGTGGCGTTTTTTCCAAAGTACTCTTCTTTAACCTTGTATATATGGGCTTCAGCATTATCATAAACTTTAATTGTTTTAGCAGCTCCCTTGGCAGCAATTAATTCTGCTTTTGTTTTTCCAACGAATGAACTTGCATACGTTTTTGGACCTTTTGGAGTACAAAAGGGAAGTGTAAGTGAAATAGAAATCACGATAAACAGTTTCCAAATGGAAAGGTGAAAACCGGTGATATTTATTCGCTTGGAGTTAATGATAAACAGTAAAAGGCTTAGTGATGCTGTTTTTATTCGTTTCTAATTGAATAAAATAGATTCCATTGGCTAGATTTCTTATATCAATTTTAAACTGATTGTTAGAAAGTGTAGAAGAGGATTTTATTAATCTTCCAACACTTGAATAAATGTTCATTTTAACAACTTCATTTTTTAAACTACCAAAGTTAACTGTTAGGTCACTTTTAGCCGGGTTAGGATAAATAGAAATGATATCTTCTAAACTATTTTCTTCTATAGACACTGTTGAGTTAATCACTGTAATTGTAGCATAAACGGTATCAATACAACCCCCATTATAAGCAATTAGCATAACTGTAAAAACTCCTGTGCTGGAATACGTGTGAACAGGTATTGTATCTGTAGTTGTTGGGGAACTATCTCCAAAATCCCAAAAGAAAGTAAGTGCATTTGTACTTGAAGTGGAAAAGAATTGAATGTCTCCGCCATTTGGAATACCGATGTCTAAAGTGTCATTAGGACTTGTATGGGTTATCATTGCTATTGGAGATACACTAACAAATGTGCTTAAAGTATCTCTTCCTATACAGCCATTAGTGTCTTCTCCCATTACCCAATAATCAGTTTGAACACTAGGAAACGCTAGAGGGTTTGCAATTGTAGAATCAGTTAATGTTGCTTGAGTATTCCAGGTGTATATCGATCCTCCTGTAGCATTTAGCTGAACAGAGTCTCCATCACATAGATTAATATTATTACCTACAAGAATAGTCGGCAAATTATTTACGGTTACACTTTTAGATACTGATGTTGTACAAAGGTTAGAATCTGTTATTTGTACAGTATAATTAGCAGTGGCAAATACTGTAATAGATCTTGTGGTATCTCCTCCGGGCATCCAGCTATATGTTCCAGTATCGGCAGCGGTTAAAGTAACAGAATCTCCTAAACAGAAAACAGTTGTATCACTTGTTAAAATTGTATTTAAAGGCGGTGTATTTATAAATACAGTAACGGTATCATAATCAACACAACCAAGAGCGTTTGTTGAAGAAACAACATAAGTAGTAGTAGTTGTTGGTGTTGCGATTGGGTTAGCGATATTGTTGTCACTAAGGGTAGCAGGAGGTGACCAAGAATAATTTGTTGCGCCAAGTGCTGTTGCATTTAATTGTGCAGTATCTCCAATACATATAGAAACATCGTTTCCTGCAAATGTTTCCAGTTGACACCATTTAATCGTTGAAAAATCTTTTCCTGTTGTTGAACCATTACTTCCTCCGGTAACATAGATGTTTTCAGTAGCATCAATTTCCATGGCAAAGGCTTGATCACTGTTGCTTGAAGGACCGTCAAATCGAGCTTCCCATAAAATGTTTGCAGTTCCAGTATCATATTTAAGGGTTAAATAATCGTGGTTGGTACCTGTACCAGAACTATAACCAGTAATATAAAGTGCTCCAGAATTTCCAAGTCTCATTTGTTGGGCATCATCATATCCATTAGATGGACCATCATACGTATCTTGCCATACTAAATTTCCAGTAGCATCATACTTAATGGTTACCATGTTTTCTGCAGAACTTCCAGAACTCATACTTCTCCCTGTTACATAAACGTTTTGGTTTAGATCTGTTAGAAGGTCAAAAGCTTTATCTTCTTCGTTAAGCGTTCCATCAAACCTTACAGCCCATTGTTGAGCCCCTGAATTGTCTATTTTAATAGTGATGTAATCATTTTCTGTTGCTAAACCTCCGTAAGATGCTCCAGCAACGTATACATTGTTAAGGTTATCAATGTGTAAAGCTTCTGGAATATCAAAAGAATTAAGGGGGCTATTGTTGTAAGAACTTAGCCATTGTTGAGTTCCGCTATTATCGTACTTTATAGTTGTAATATCTAAATCAGTTCCAGCACCAGTACTATGACCACTAACATATACATCGAATTGATCGTCTAGTTTAATTTGAGTTCCTGCATCTATACTACTACCTGTTCCATCATAAGATCTTAACCATTGTTGAGCCCCACTATTATCGTATTTTATGGTCACAAAATTACTTCCCTGAGCACCTTCGTCAGCAGAACCTGTTATGTAGCAATTTCCAGATGTATCTACAGCAATTGCGTAAGCTTCGTCAAATCCATTTCCTGAACCATCATATGTAGTTGCCCACTGTTGGGCACCAGCATTGTTGTATTTAATTGTAACATAATCATAGTTTGGACCTGTAGAAGCTGTAAACCCAGTAACAAATACATCTCCATTTTTATCTACAGCAATATCTCTTGCTTCATCTAAAGAGCTCCCAGAACCGTTAAATGTTGCAGACCACAATTGAACCCCTAAAGGGTCATATTTTATTGTAACAATATCAAATCCATTTGTTACATCAGTATAAGATGTTCCTGTTACATAAACATTTCCGCTTTGGTCAATAGCTATTTCTTTTCCTGTATCTGTATTAGAGTTAGCACTAGTAAATCGAGATTCCCACAACACGTTAATTTGTGCATTGGCAATAGAAAAAGCACTTATAGCTATAAAAAAGAAAAGAATTTTAGTTCGCGAAAGTGTTTTAAAAACAGGTTGCATAAGCTTTTGTGTTAAAAATTAATGTGCGCAAAGATATATAAAATATCATGAGGGTCAAGTTGAATCTTAAATAACTGTAGATAAAAGCATAGAAATTGACGATTATTAGCATAAGTCTTCTATTTTTTATAGTTTTGTGAAAAATTTAACACAAATCAAGATAACAGATGTTGATTTAACAGTGAGAAATTTAAAGCAGACTAATGAAGTTTAGACATTTAATTTTAGTGCTAGTATTGTTGGTGTCCCCTTTTTGGGCGATGTCTACGCATGTTGTTGGAGGATCAATAACATATGAGCATTTAGGAGGTTCTACTTACAAGGTAACTTTCAAGATGTATAGAGACTGTGATACTGGTAATCAAAATTTTCCAGCAAGTTTAGATATAGAGGTTAGACAACCTGACGGTACTGTTTTTGTTCCGGACAAATTAATAACAATACCTTTAACAGAACAAAACATTCTTAATCCACCAATTGATACTTGTGCATTTGACCCAGGAGTATGTGTTGAAGAAGCTATATATTCTAAAGTTGTAAATAATTTGCCGCCAAACCCAGGAGGGTATCACTTGTACTTTGTAACTTGTTGTAGAAACTGGTCAATAGTTAATATTCCAAATGGAACAGGAGGTATAGGTTCTGGTTTTTACACGTATATTCCAGATAATAGTTTGTTATTAACGAACTCTAGTCCAACTTGGAAAAATTTTCCGCCAGTATTTGTTTGTCAAGGAACTCCTTTAAATTTTGATCATGGCGCTACAGATAAGGATGGAGATTCTCTTTCATACTCTTTTTATCATCCATACCATGGTTTTAATCCAACATTCCCTGGTAATGTTCCAACATTTGTACCTATGCCTTACAATGCAACCTATAGTGCACTGGATCCTTTAGGTGGGGCAAGTTTAAGTGTAAATCCAACTACAGGTGAAATTACTGGAACACCACCAGCACTTGGTCAGTATGTTTTAGGAGTGAAGGCAGAAGAGTATCGAAATGGAGTTTTAATAAATACTATTTACAGAGATTTTCAATTTAATGTATTGAACTGTCCTCCAATACCACAGCCGGGAATTGCTCCTGTTACTGGATGTACGGGGTTAACGGTTAACTTTACAAACACAAGTACTCCTTTAGTAGGAAACTCTTTTTATTGGGATTTTGGAGACCTTTCAACAACATCAGATAATTCAACGGCAACAGACCCTAACTATACTTACCCTGCTATAGGAACGTATATAGTTATGTTAGTTGCTCAAGCAGGAACGCCTTGTGCTGATACTATTTATGATACATTAACTGTTTCTGGACTTGTTCCTGATTTTACATACACAGATTCTGCTTGTGTGAATGATCCTGTTAACTTTTTTGATGCATCAATTCCTACAACAAATGCAACGGTAAATAGTTGGGCTTGGGATTTTGGAGATAACAGCACGGCAGTTATTCCTAATCCTACTCATACCTATACGACTCCAGGAACTTATTCTGTGAAATTGATAGCTGGAACAACTTCTGGTTGTTTTGATTCTATTTCTAAAACGATGTTTGTTCAGGCGCTGCCTATTGCCGTCACCATAGATACCTTTGCCTGTAAAAGTAACCCCGTTGTTAATAACCTTAACGGTAGCGTTATTGGTGCAACTGGAGGTTTATGGGTTGGCCCAGGAGGTCTATCCACAGGGTTTAGTAATACTAGTGATTTGAACTCTTCCTATACTCCAACAACTGCGGATACTGCAGCAGGATTTGCAACACTTATTTTATCAACGACAGGAAATGGACTTTGTCCGGCAAGTTCTGATACGATGACAATTACTTATTCAGTTGGCGTTACATCTGACGCAGGAAGTGATATCGCTGTATGTAAAGATATAGATTCAATTCCATTGATTGGTTCTGTTATAACAGCTTCTGGTGGAGAATGGTCAGCAAGTGGAACGGGAGGATCTTTTTCTCCAAATCGTTTTGATATGAATGCCCATTATATACCAAGTACTTCTGATACAGCAGCAGGTTCAATTGAAATATACTTAACTTCAACTGGTAACGGAAATTGTTTGCCAGATATTGATACGATTACAGTTACATTTACAGGAATACCACAGATAGCTATTTTATCAAAAGATACAGCATGTGCAGGAAGTATATTTGTTCCAATCAGTGCTAGTTCTTCAACTGGAACAGGATATTGGCAAACACTAGGAACAGGATATTTTTCACCTAATGATTCTTTACTGTCAACAACTTATTTTGCAGATTCATTAGATAACTTTAATGGAAATGTTACGTTAATTTTTACGTCAACAAATAATGGCGGGTGTCTAGCTTATTCAGATACCTTAGATTTATATTTAATTCCGGCACCAGCAGCTGACTTTACTTTTATTTCTGCCTGTCCTAAAGATACTGTTGTATTTACTGATGCATCAACATTTATTGACCCGATAGTTTCTTGGGATTGGGATTTTGACAACAGCAATATAGATAATGTTCAAAATACGTCAACAGTTTATGATACTGCAGGAACGTACAATGTTAGTTTAATTGTAACTTCTACAAATGGATGTATTGACACATTAATCCAACCGGTATTGGTTTACTCGATACCTGATGCGGCTTTTAGTGTTAATGGAGTTTGTCAAGGATCAAGTAGTCTCTTTACTGATTTGTCAACGGTAAATGGATCGTCAATCGCTACATGGCAGTGGGATTTTGATGATACCAATACAGATACTGTTCAAAACCCTACTCATACTTATGCAGTTAATGGTTTATATAATGTACAGTTAATTGTAGCGTCTGCTCAAGGTTGTATTGATACGGTTTTAACACCTATTTCGATATTATCTCCACCTACTGCAGATTTCATTAGTAATCCAGGATCTGTTAAGATTAACGAAAGCTTTACATTTACTGATCTTTCGGTTACAAACATAGTTGATTGGCAATGGGATTTTGGTGATACTTTAGGAACTTCTACAAGTCAATTTCCAACATATAGCTATACTGCTTCAGGAAACTATATAGTATGTTTAGTAGTAACAGACAACCTTACCTGTACAGATTCTATTTGTAAAGAGGTTATTGTGTTTATGCCTCCGGCAGTACCAAATGCATTTTCTCCTAACGGACAAGGTGGGAATGATGTATTTAGTGTTTTAGGAGGGCCATATAAAGAGTTAGACTTTAAGATTTATAACAATTGGGGAGAATTGATATTTGAATCAATTGATCAAAACATCGGTTGGGATGGTACTCGAGATGGTATAGAACAACCAATAGGAGTATATATCTATACTGTTAAAGCAGTAACATTAGATGATACACAACACACGATTAAAGGAGATGTAACATTATTGAGGTAGTGAATAGATTGATGAAGAAATATAATGTTTTAGCTTTATTGGCTTTGATGTCTTTAAGTGTTGGTTTAAACGCTCAAGATTTCCATTTATCTCAACATGATGCTGCAGCATTGTATTTGAACCCTGGATTGGTAGGTCAATTTGAAGGGAAATATAGAGTTCATGGACACTATAGAACACAGTGGGGTAGTTTATCGTCTAAATCGTACAAAACTGCTGCAATCTCTTTTGACAAGTCGTTTAATAAAATAGGTTTTGGTGCTCAAATAATTAATAGGAGAGCAGGTGCAGGAGATTATAATGCTTTAGGGATTCTTTTAAATGGGGGATATAGTTTTACTGTTGACAAAGAAAAAGTTCATAAGTTTTCTATAGGGATACAAGGAGGAGTAATTCAAAAGAGTGTTGATTTTAATAAACTTTATTTCGAAGATCAGTATACAACAGCTGGTGGAGGAACCTTTGATGAATCATTACCTAATGGAGAAACTTTTGGAAATTCTAGTTTTTGGTTACCAGATGTTAATATAGGGTTTGTTTATTATTATGGAGCAAATCAAAAAAGAATCAACCCTTTTGTAGGAGCTTCTGCTTTTCATTTAACTCAACCTAATGAAACGTTTTATGGAGAAGAAAGTAAGTTGCCAATGCGATATATTGGACATGGTGGAGCAAAAGTAAATTTATCAGAAAAAATACAGTTAATGCCTAAGGTCTTGTTTATGAAACAAGAAAATGCTCAAGAGGTTAATTATGGTTTAATGCTTCATTACCATATGGGGGCTTCTGGAACAATAGTATTGTTTGGACCTACTTATAGATCTGCAGATGCATTTATTCTAGAAGGAGGATTGAAGTTTGGAAGTTATGAGGCTAAACTTGGTTACGATTTCAATACATCAGAATTAAATGATTTTTCTGATGGTAAAGGAGGTTTTGAGATCTCTTTAACATATATCCCTAAAATATTTAAACCAAACCCTATTCAAAACTGTCCAAGAATATGAGGTTGAAAGGTCTTTTAATAGTATTAATTGTCTTGCTTGGACAGGTTGTTTTTGCTCAAAGTAAAAGTGAGATTGAAGAACAAGGTGATAAAGCATATCAAAATGAAAACTTTGCTTCTGCGGCCTATTTTTATCAAAAAATTATTGATAAAAAAGGAGTTTCAAGTGGTTTAGTTCATCCTTATGAAGCAAGAAGCTGGGTAGCACCTCCTAAAAAAACGAAGGCAGAACGCGATTCGTTAAAATTGGAAGCACCCGATACAAATGCTTACACAGATGATGTAGTTGTATTGCATAAACTAGCTAGTTCATACTATAAGAACCATGATTATTTAAATGCTGAAAAATGGTATGCAATTGCAGTAAATTATGAAATTGATGATGTTGAAGTAGATGAAGATTTACAAAGTTCGAGGTTATGGTATGGTGAAGCATTAATGAATAATGAAAAATACGATGATGCCGTTATTCAGTTTGAAGAGTTTAAAAAAGAGACTCCAAATATGGATTTGGCTAAACGTGCTGATAAGGGAATTGTTGGGTGTTATTATGCTCAAGACCCGAGCTCAACAAAGAATGGTGTTGAGGTAGTATTAAGTGATTCTAATATGAATTTTGGAACATCAAGTTATGGTTTAAACTATTTCGGAGATGAAACAACATTTATATTTTCAGCAGCTGGACCAAACGGAGTTGTAAAAGATGAAAAACATCAAGAAGAAAGTAACTTTTTAAGTGATTTCTATATTACACAAAGCTTTATGGGTGATGGGTATGGAAAACCTACAAACTTTAATCCGCCTATTAATTCTGAGAATAATGAAGGTGCAGGTGTTTTGTCTATTGATAGAACTACATTCTATTTTACTAGAAAGTCTGCCCTTAACAATAAAGAAGTTACGATTTGGGTAAGTAAGAATTTCAACAATCAATGGTTACAACCATTAAAATTAGATGAGAAGGTAAATGTAGAAGGTTATAAATCTATGCATCCGGCATTATCTATGGAAGGTGATGTACTTTATTTCTCTTCAAATCGTCCAGGAGGAATTGGAGGAATGGATATTTGGTATTGTAATATTGATGAGTATGGAGGTTTAAGTGAGCCAACGAATATGGGGCCATATATTAATAGCCCTGGAGATGACGTAACACCATTCTTTAACTACTTTACGAAAACATTGTATTTCTCTTCAAACGCTAGTGGAGGTATAGGTGGTTTAGATATTTATAAAACAACTTACAATGAAGATGAGGATTCTTGGAGTAACCCTAAGAATATAGGAAAGCCTTTCAACTCTAGTAAAGATGATGCCTACTTTATCATAAACAAACAACAATCTCAAGGGTTTTTATCATCTGATAGAGTTACCTGTGATTGTGGAGAAGAGTATGAAGGATCACTTTATTGTTATAAAATCTTTCAGTTCGGACAACCGGATATGAAGTTTAGTATTAGTGGAACTGCATTTAATGCAGAAACAGATGAGATTATACCGAATGCTTTAATAACATTTAAAGATATTAAAGGAAAGATGGATCCTGTATTTGTTACTACGGATGAACAAGGGAACTATAAGAGAGATTTAGAAGTAGGGTGGGATTTATTTTTGAAAGCACAAAAATCAAAGTATTTTGGTGATGCGGCTAGTGTATCAACTTCTGGTTTAACAGAGTCGAAGCACATTATACAGGATTTCTTCTTATCACCAATCCCTTTAGGAGAACTTGAAATTCCTGGAATTGAATACGATTTCGATGCAGCAACGTTACGTCCTAAATCAAGAGAGATACTAGACAAATTGGTTGAGTTCTTAGAATTGAACAACAACATTACAATTGAAATTAGATCACATACTGATTCTAGAGGTAATGATGATTATAACTTAAGACTTTCGGATAAAAGAGCAGCATCTGTTGTTAAATACCTTGTAGCTCATGGTATTAATCCTGACAGATTAGAATCTCGAGGAATGGGAGAAACAGATCCTTTAGAAGATTGTTCAAAAAATCCTGATTGTGGAGATACAAGACATGGTGAGTGTGACTGTCATCAGAAAAATAGAAGAACAGCCTTCAAAACGACTAGTGAAGACTTTAAGGATGTCTTTAAAAGTAAGTAAGCTGTTTTCTTAAAGAACTTAGGTTCTACCTATAGAATGCTTTAATCACCTATCTAAAATTTATAACTGTTAACCTGCCTTAAGGTTCGAAGTTTGGTATTCGGTTTTTATTGTACCGGACTAAGCGCTTTAACGAATTGATTTTTGATAGAAGAGTGCTTTTACTCTATACTTTCAGAGGCTTCTTCAATTCTTGTGGAGGCCTCTTCTAGTATCGTGTTATCTATAATTCCATCAACGCTAATGTTTTTGAGTCCTGGAATAATGATTTGGGCAATTTTACCTACAGGTTCATAAAGTACAGAAGAATTTTTCATTTCAGGTTCAATAAAGTCAATTTGCTTATTGATGATTTCGGTAAAGTTGATAATAACACTCATTATTAATCCAAATTTCAACATTCCAAACAGTGCACCGGCCGCTCTATTAATAAAACCAAGAGCAACCATTGTAATTATTTTTTGAAGCATTTTAGCCAACATAAAAACAACAACAACAATTAAAATAAAGGTTACGGCAAAAGAAATTAAAGGCATTACTTTTTCAGAAATATCAAAAGCATCGCTTAAGTATTTGGCAGAAATAGATGAAAACTTCATTCCACCCCAAACCCCAAGTCCTAAGGCAATAAAAGAAGCAATTTCAATAATAAACCCTTTTTTAAACCCTTTGTAAGCTCCCCAAATTAATGGGATAATGATGATGATGTCAAAATAGTTCATTGCAATCAAAGCTACATTAAACCGATAGTGTTCAGGTGTAAAAAGAAAAGTCTTTATTAAAAACAAATTGTTTATAGCTAAGGGATAAGTCCTTACTTTTACAACATGGAAGAAGAATTAGCAAAGAAGTGGTTAGCGGTTGAAAAAATGGTTTTTAGGCGTTTTGGAGAAAAACTTGATGAACAAACCATTCTTTTTATTATTGGGTTGCAGGAGTTAGGAAAAGAAGCCGGAGAATATAAAAAGGAAGAAAAAGTAGATATAATTCATATTGGAATTTGTACCGTTTTAAGTAAGTATGGTTATTACCAACTAATAGGGAAAGATGATGATGGTTGGCCTCATTTTAAGAACATAAAAAAACTCCCCAATGAAATTCAAGGGGAGAATCAACAAGCTCTTTTAAAGCAAGCTATAGTAGATTATTTCGATTTGTAAAGGAGGTTATCTTACCTCTACAGTTTCGTTAAAATTGTTTTCTTCGCTTTTTTGTCTAATGGCTTCTATTTTAACAACTTTTCGTCCACTTAACGTATCTGTTACTGGGTTTAATAAAGTGTCAAAATAATTTTTGTAATAGATAACATCAACATCTAATACAACAGAATGTTCAAACTCAAAAATTGCATCTCCAGCCGCATCTGTTTTCAATGTTTGATCTACAACATTGTCATCGATTACACTACCTGGTGTTCCTGCGTTACTTCCTGGCCATACGTGAACTGTAGCTCCATTCGCTGGAGTTCCATCAAGCTCTTGTACATGAACGATTAATGTTGGACTTCTTTCTTTTTTACTACATGCAACAATTGTAATGGCTGCAACTAATAAAACGGCTATTGAGTAGATATATTTATGTTTCATTTCTTCCTAATTTTAATCCTTCAAAGCCTTCAATAAGGCATAAATTCTTAATATTGTAATTAACAAATATAATAAATTATCATGACAAAGAAAATATTCCCACTAATCTTGGTTTTAATGACAATCATTAATATCAATGGTTTTGCTCAAAAAAATAAGAAACAAACAATGGTTTTAATATCAACATCTTATGGAGATATGAAAATGGTTTTGTACAATGAAACACCACAGCATCGTGATAATTTTATAAAATTAGTAGAGAAAGAGTTTTATAACGGAACGTTGTTTCATAGGGTTATTAAAGATTTTATGATACAAGGAGGAGATCCAGAATCTAAAACCGCAGAGGCAGGACAAATGCTAGGAAGTGGTGGTCCAGGGTATACAATTCCTGCTGAGTTTAATGCCAAATTTATTCATAAAAAAGGAGCGTTATCTGCTGCCAGACAGGGAGACAATATCAACCCTAAGAAAGCATCTTCAGGTTCGCAGTTTTACATTGTTCAAGGGAAAAAAACAACAAAAGCTGAGTTGGATAACATGAGTAGAAGAACAAACGCTACTTATACTCCAGAGCAAATTAAAGAATATGAGACAAATGGTGGAACTCCTTTTTTAGACAATAACTATACTGTTTTTGGAGAGGTAATTGAAGGGCTTGATGTAATTGATAAAATTGCTGATGTTGCTAAAGGTAGAGGCGACAGACCAAAGGAAGACATTAAAATGACAATGAAAATTGTGAAGAAATAGTTTCTGGTAGATAGGTTTGTTAAGTAAAAGCAAACAACACAAGTAACAATATTATGCAAGAAAAGATAAAAGAACTGTTAAGTGAAGTTGAAGGATTTAAAGCTGAGAGCAAAGAACAGTTAGAAGATTTTAGAATCCAATTATTAGGAAGTAAAGGGAAGATAAAAGGATTGTTTGCTGATTTTAAAAATGTTCCAAACGAACAAAAAAAAGAAGTTGGACAATTAATAAATACGCTTAAAGTAAAAGCGCAAGATAAGCTTGATGAATTTAAAGTAAAATTAGCAGGGGGAGAAAATTCTGCAGAGAATGACTTGGATTTAACAAGAACCGGAACCCCTGTAGAACTAGGGAGTAGACATCCAATTTCTATTGTTAGAAATGAGATTATTGATATTTTTTCGAGAATAGGTTTTACTGTTTCAGAAGGCCCAGAAATTGAAGATGATTGGCATAACTTTTCTGCATTAAATTTTCCACCAGAACATCCTGCAAGAGATATGCAAGACACCTTTTTTGTTGAATCTGATGGTGAGGAAGAGATTGCTTTAAGAACACATACTTCTTCGGTTCAGGTTAGGATTATGGAGAATACCGAGCCACCAATTCGAACATTATCACCAGGTAGAGTTTATCGTAATGAAGCTATCTCCGCAAGAGCACATTGTTTTTTCCACCAAGTGGAGGGATTGTACATTGCAGAAAATGTATCCTTTGCAGATTTGAAGCAGACCCTAATGTACTTTGCAAAAGAGATGTTTGGTGAAGAGACTAAAATTAGGTTAAGACCTTCTTACTTCCCTTTTACGGAACCAAGTGCAGAAATGGATGTTTCTTGTTCGGTTTGTAATAGCAAGGGTTGTAACGTTTGTAAATACACCGGTTATTTAGAAATTATGGGGTGCGGAATGGTTGACCCTAACGTTTTAGAAAATTGTGGAATTGATTCTAAAAAATATACCGGTTTTGCTTTTGGAATGGGTGTTGAGCGTATTGCAATGCTTAAATATAAAGTGAACGATTTAAGGTTATACTCTGAAGGGGATGTTCGTTTCTTAGATCAGTTTAAGGCCGCTTTTTAGAAGCTACGAATCTTGAGGTTTATCTTTAAGCTTGTCTTGATTTCCATTGTAAAGCCAGATAATTCCTCCCGCAATTAAGAAATCAGCATATCTGGTAAATTCAGATAAATCATGTTCTAAACTTTCAATGTGAGAACTGTGTTGTATGGTAACTCCCATAATTAAACCATTCCACATGGTAATTAAAATTAACAACAGCACAAGCTTAAATTTACTTACTACAATCGTTTTACTCGCACTTTGTGTTTGTACAAAATAATAGGCAATGATAATAGAAAGGTGAATCCCAAAAGTTTCTAAATAGATGTTTACAACCTTAGAAAAATCAAAGAGAGAAATAGCTCCCAATGTGTTTATGAACATAAGCACTAAAAAGAAAACCGTTGTTATATTTTGGGCTTTGGACAGTTTCATATAGAAGAAGCCTTTATATACTTTCTTAACCTGCGTTTAACATCAATGGCATCTAGTTTTGCCATTTTAAGCATGTTCTTATGGTCTTGCTTTTTGTCTTCTACGATATTGGATTTAAAACTAATCTTTTTTGAAGATTCTGCATCAATAATATACCGCATAGTAACCGTATCTACCGCTTGTTCTATTGGGATTAACCACAAGAACTTTTTTGTTTCCCTTAAGGAGTGTGTGTCCCATTTTGTTACAATGTGCATTTTTGTAGTAGTGGTACTTAAATGCAAGGAGTCTTCAAAAAACATTTCAATGGTATGAATTAAATCATCTTGACTTAATTTGGTATTTACAACGATATTCTGACTTAGAATATTGATTTCTTGAGTACTACTTGTCTGCCCCCTTAAATTAAGAAGAAGAGTTAGTGTAAAAACAAAAAGAAATCCAATTTTCATAGGGGCTGTATCTCAATAAGCCATGCAATATAACATTTTAAAATTAATATCTTAAAAAGATGAATAATTAGTTAATTTTGAAAAAAATTCATCATATGAACGTATTAGTATTAGGATCAGGAGGTAGAGAACATGCTTTTGCATGGAAAATTGCTCAAAGTAAAAAGTTAACCAACTTGTTTATTGCTCCGGGTAATGCAGGAACTGCAGAGGTGGGAACCAATGTAGAAATTGGTGTAAATGATTTTGATGCAATTAAAACGTTTGTGTTAGATAACAATATTGAGATTGTTGTTGTTGGTCCTGAAGATCCTTTAGTAAATGGAATTCATGATTATTTTTTAGCCGATGAGGCCCTAAAAAATGTTGGTGTAATTGGACCTAAAAAAGATGGTGCAGAATTAGAGGGAAGTAAAGAGTTCTCTAAAATATTTATGGAGAAACACGGAGTACCAACCGCTAAATACCAAAGCTTTACTTCTGCTAACTTAGAAGATGGATGCGCTTTTTTAGCAACTTTAAAACCTCCTTATGTTTTAAAAGCTGATGGATTAGCAGCTGGTAAAGGGGTGTTAATTTTAGAAGATTTAGAAGAGGCTAAAACGGAGTTGGCGAACATGACTAACGGTAAGTTTGGTAATGCTTCTGCAACTGTTGTTATTGAAGAATTTTTACACGGAATTGAGCTTTCAGTTTTTGTTTTAACAGATGGTGAGAGTTATAAAATATTGCCTTCAGCTAAAGATTATAAAAGAATAGGCGAAGGAGATAAAGGATTAAATACAGGGGGTATGGGAGCAATTTCTCCGGTACCTTTTGCAGATGATGCTTTTATAAATAAAGTTGAAGAATTAGTGGTTAAACCAACAATAGCTGGTTTAAAAGCTGACGGAATAGATTATAAAGGGTTTATCTTTATTGGTTTAATGAATGACAATGGAAACCCTTCAGTTGTGGAGTACAACGTTAGAATGGGTGATCCAGAGACGGAGGTAGTTATTCCAAGAATTAAATCTGACTTGTTGGATTTATTTGAAGGTGTTGCCAACCAAACTTTACATGAAAAGACTTTTGAAGTGGATGAAAGAACTGCTACAACAGTAATGTTGGTTTCTGGTGGTTACCCTGAGGCTTATGAAAAAGGAAAAGTAATGACTGGGTTTGATGCTATTGAAAACAGTATTCCTTTCCATGCTGGAACGAAGCAAGATGGTGCTAATGTGGTTACTTCTGGAGGACGAGTATTGGCATTAACTTCTTTTGGGTCTGATATTAAAGATGCACTTCAGTATTCTTTTAAAAATGCAGAGAACATTCAATTCGAAAAGAAAAACTACCGAACGGATATTGGGTTTGATCTAGTCTAAGAGAATTTTTCGCTAACTTTCTTACTTAATTGAACTGAGGGAAAATGCGAGAACTTTTTGTGATACTTCTGTTTTTTACTCTAGTACCTTTCTCTTTTGGACAAGAAAAGGACTTGGAGACTCAAATGCAAAAGCAAACTATTCGAAACACATTCGAAAAGAATGGAAGCAATTATATTGGTGATGATAAATGGGACCAAACATTTAACAACATAAGTCATCCATTAGCGATTACGGGAGGTGCCTTTGTTATTGGTGGAGCTATAACTTATGTTGTAGGGTCACAAAACAATAACTATCAACCAGACAATTCTACACAATATATAGGGATAGGATTATTTGCAGCAGGAGCTGTTTTGTTCACTGTCTTTTCAACGGAACGAAATGAGAATACACCGAAAAGGAAAAAAGTAAAACAGAAATATGATGCTTCTGATTGGGAGGTGGAATGAAAGGGAGTGTTTGAAAAGCCAAGAAAACAAGATTTTTATTTGTTCCTTTTGACAAAGTATTAATTTCATAGAAATTCAAGTTTTTAATCGGTTTGCTTTTTCTAATCGGTGTTTTATTAATTCTTTTTCATTTTTCTTATTGGCAAATTCAATTGCAACATTTAAGTATTCTATTTCTTTTTCAATGTTATTATTCATACGGTATAGTTCTGCTAACAAACAGAAATAATGGGGGTTGTTTTTCAATTCTAGTTTAAGTGCTTCTTGAATAGCTTCGACAATTGAATTTGTCTGTGCAAGGGCATATGTCCGATTCATAGCAATAATAGGTGAATACTCTATTGTTAGCAATTTATTATATAACTGTAATATATTATTCCATTTCCCATCATTATCTCTTGTATGCCAATAAGCGATTGCCGCTTCAAGATGATATTTGCTAACAATATCTCCAGCAGCGGATAGTTTAAGATATTTCATACCCTTTTGAATCAGTGCTGAATTCCATTTTCTTTTATCTTGTTCTTGGTACAAAAGATCACCGTTTTCACCAGATGTCCTTGCATCTATCCTAGAAGCATGGAAACACATTAAGGCTATCAGTGCGTATATTTTTTGTTTTGGAAATTTTTTTTGCTCTGATAAAAAAAGACTGAGGCGCATAGCTTCCCAGCATATTTCATATCGGATATTTTCTTCATCAACACTGCTATAATATCCCTCATTAAATAGTAGGTAAATGACCCTTAATACATTGTCAAGCCTTGATATATATTGATCTGATGTAAGATTCATTTCAATTTGATCACGCTCTTTGATTATTTTTTTAGCTCTATAGATTTTTTTATTAACTGTTTCTTTGTTTGACAAAAGTGCTCTAGCAATCTCTTCAATACTAAAACCACATAAAATTCTTAAAGCAAGACAAAGTTGAGATTCTCTATTGAGGTCAGGATCACAAAGCACAAATATCATCTGAAGCTGACTATCTTCAATTATTTTATCAGTAATTTCTATGAAATTAATTTGATGATTTTTTGCTCTTATTTCAGGAGTGATTTTTTCATCATAGATTTTTTTTCTTCTATAATGTTCGTTCAACAGATTCTGAGCTACTTTCCGGAGCCAGGCTTTTGGAAATTTGGGAATACCTTTATGAGACCATGACTTCATGGCTTTAAGAAAAGTATCTGAGACAATATCTTCTGCTAATTGTAGGTCAGTTAATCCATAATAATTGCTGAGTACAGCAATCAAGTTGCTGTACTCAGACTTAAATATTTCGGATAGTTGTTCGTCATCCATCTAGCTATCATCTTAGTTATGCAGATTACATTTCATCAAAAACCATAATGTCTCTGACTTCTACTTTACCACCGTTACTTAATGCAGGACAACCATTTCCAAGCTGGGTGGCTTCTTCAATAGATTCGGCTGATACAATGATAAAGCCTCCTACAATTTCTTTAACTTCTGCATAGGGACCATCTGTAATAGTTCCGTCAGCGTGTATCGTTTTCCCTTCAAAGCCCAAAGCTTCTCCCGGATTTTTAAGTTTGCCTTGTGCGCCAATACCTTCCATCCAATCTTGCCAAGCTTTTACTTCATCTTGTATTTGATCAGGAGTAGGGTTAAAATCAGGATTTGGTTCACTGTGGAACAACATCATAAAATTTTTCATGTCTTTTACTTTTAATGTATTATTAATAAACGTTTATATGCTTAATGATTGAAAATTTAGAAATTGGACAAAAGTGTTCAATAAAATTTCACATAAACTTCTATAGCTGAACGAAGTTTTAAAACATCTGATAATTTATTAATGTTTATTTTTATAGAGAGGCACAACGACAACTCTATGTTTTCGTTTTGTTGAAACCAAATGTAAGGTAATCAGCCAACATAATGAAATATAGAGATTGTTGGCACGTGTTTAATAACCACATCTTCTACATTTTTTTGTTATGAAGCATTCATGAGATATTATTTTGCCTTTTTCGTATTTAGTTCTGCTACAGACCTTGTCGCTTTCTTTTATTTTAGGACTAAGTATGAAAAAGAATAAAGGAATAGGAAAAGTTTTTATACCATACTGTTCAGACATTTTTATCATACCCATTTCATAGGTGCTGATGTTAGATATAACTTTATAATCTATAAAAGAGTATGAGTAACTTTTACCGTGTAATAATCCATCTTTGAAAATGCGGATGAACCTTGGTCTTTTAATTGAATTATAGGTGTGGATAAAAGTTACAGAGTCTGTCAATAGACCATTTTTAAATTTGGCGGTGTACTCGTTACTTTTAAATACTAAGATTATTTTACCAGTTCCGTTTTTGAAATTTCCTACATCAGTTTTTTCACCTTCTTTATTGTATAAAGTTAAATTCCAAAGCTTTTTGTCCTTTAGAAGGATATCTATTTTGAATCCATTTTCAAGATTAATTCTCGAACTATCTCGACTTAAAGATAAACCATGATTGTCAAGGTTTAGAGCTTGTAAAAATGGGTTAAAAACATTGTGATAGGGAGGATTAATTTTGTCTAGTCTGTTAACATGTGAAAATCCATTAATAGAAATCAAGAGCAAGAGTATGTAAAAAAAGGAGTGTTTCATTTTAATGATCTACAACATAAAACATAGATATTGTTGGCAAATCGTTGTTACATTTATCTTAAATTAATATGTCCGATTTGTTCTTTCGATCTTGTATCTAATAAATAAAAATAAAATCCATTTTCATTAAATTGAGAATACATTTTCCCCTGCTCTCCTAAGCTCTTTTCATACCATAATAAATTTCTTGAATACTCTTTTCCTGATCCTTCAAAAGGAATTTTTATTAAACCTTTTAGTTTATCACCATGTCTTTTTTCTGCAGGTTCGTGTGTTTCATAGTTGTATAAATTATTTTCATCATCGAAAAAAAGATATACATGACTATTAGTCATTCCAGAATTAAAAGTACCAAGACTACAATAGTGAGGAATCTTAAATTTATTTACAAGTTTACCTGTAGATTTAGAATATCTATACACAATGAAATTACCTCGTGTGCTATACTTCCCAACATATTCAGAAAGGAATACTAAGATATAGTCTTCATTTGAATAAACACTATGAAAATCAGGAATAAAATCGACATTAGTAGTTCCTGTTTTTTCATCAAGTTTTTGTTTATCAACAGTACTCCATAAACCTGAAAGTAAAAAAGAAGGTTCAAATGCGGCACCAACTCCCCATGAAATCTCTTCTTTTTCGATATTAAATCCGAATCCATAATACCCAATGTACGTGTTTGTATAGTTTTCTTCCTTCTTATAAACACCTCCAATAATTAATTCATCTCCTTTTAAATACACATCATCAATCTGAGCCAGGTTTGAAGCTTCTCCATGATCGGGAGTAAATTCAACATGATTACCCTCAGATTCTTTTGAGTAAACCAGAAAAGAAGTTTGTCTCCCGTTATCTATATTTTTTTTCATTTGAAGAATAACTTTACCCCCATTTGATAAATAAGAGACAAAAAATCTTTGAGGATTTCCAAAATCAGAAGTACGGTAGTAATATGTAGGTGCATCTAGGTTAGACCAAAAACCTTCACTTTGAAGCGCTTTTTCTTTCACTCTAGTCTTCCAAATTGTTTCCCACTCACTATTCTTTACATCTAAATGGAATTCAGCACCATCTTTTTTTGATTTTCTATGACGGTATGCAATTAAAATTTTTGAATCGTCATCTGATTTGGTTATACGAAAAGAAATACTTGTTATTCCATAATCACAATCATCAAACTCTTTTATTTTGGTGATTTTAGGGCTCTCAGTAAAATTGATCTTATTAAATTCAAGACATTTAACTGCGGCATTTTTAGTTTTTTTATTAAATGCTAAATAAAATACACCTATACTGTTTTTTAATGGCACTATTTCCCATAGTTTTTCATGAGAATATTGACCACGTTCGTTTGGTAGACGAATACTTGCTTTTTCTATTTTAGATATAGTACTATCCACTCTTTGAAGAGCAAAACCACCTCTTTCTGCAATCAACCAATAAGATAGACCTTCGTTGGTAAAAAGAAAATGTTTGAAGTCTGTTCTTGCTGTTTTTTCGCTTAAAATAACGTTAGGGCTAGTTTGTGCAAAAAATGAACTTGTTGTGAAAAATATTGCTACTATTAAAACTATTGTTTTTTTCATTTTATTATTTTAAGGTATTATGCTCTCAAATATAGCTTAAAAAAGCGAAACCCTTTTGATTTATTGATGATTTGGTACACCCTAAGAATAGTACAGTAGTTAAACGTTTAATTCTGAGATTAAAAAAAGCCGCTATCATTTGATAGCGGCTTTTTTGTTAACGACTTAGAGTCTAACTCAACGCTTTTCTAATGTCCAATTTTTCTTTTAAAATACCTTCTACTTTATCAATAGCAACACGCTCTTGTTCCATGGTGTCTCTATCTCTAATAGTAATGGTATTGTCTTCTAATGTTTGGTGATCTACCATTATACAGAAAGGAGTTCCGATAGCATCTTGTCTACGGTAACGTTTTCCTGGAGCATCTTTCTCATCATATTGACAATTATATTCGAATTTTAAGTTATTAAATATTTCTCTTGCTTTTTCCGGCATACCATCTTTCTTAGTTAAAGGCATAATGGCAACTTTAACAGGAGCTAAAAATGCAGGAAGTTTAAGCACAACCCTTTCGGTATCGTTTTCTAATTTCTCTTCAGTATAAGCTGCAGAAAGAATAGCTAAAAATGTTCTATCCAAACCAACAGAAGTTTCTACAACGTAAGGCACATAGCTTTCATTAATTTCAGGATCAAAGTACTGTAACTTCTTTCCTGAATGTTCTTCGTGTTGCTTTAAATCAAAATCTGTTCTTGAGTGAATCCCTTCTAATTCTTTAAATCCCATTGGGAAATCAAATTCTATATCAGAAGCAGCGTTAGCGTAATGTGCTAATTTAATGTGATCATGAAAACGGTAATACTTTTCATCAATACCTAAAGATTTGTGCCATTTTACACGCTCTGCTTTCCAGTGCTCGTACCATTTCATTTCTTGACCAGGGCGAACAAAAAATTGCATTTCCATTTGCTCGAACTCTCTCATTCTAAAAATAAACTGACGCGCAACAATTTCGTTTCTAAAAGCTTTACCGATTTGTGCAATTCCAAAAGGAATTTTCATGCGGCCGGTTTTCTGAACGTTAAGGTAGTTTACAAAGATACCTTGAGCAGTTTCTGGCCTTAAGTAAATAGTATTTGCAGCATCGGCAACAGAACCTATTTCTGTACTAAACATTAAGTTAAACTGCTTAACATCTGTCCAGTTTTTAGAACCACTAATGGCACAAGCAATTCCTAAATCTTCAATTAATGCTTTAACAGCAGCCAAATCATCATTGTCCATTGCCGCTTTAAAACGCGCATTGATGTCATCAATTTTAGCCTGATTTCTTAAAACATTAGGATTGGTTGCTCTAAATTGTTCTTCATCAAAATCATCACCAAAACGTTTAATTCCTTTGGCAACATCTTTTTCTGTTTTTAGGCGAATTTTCTCAACATGCTCTTCAATAAGAACATCAGCTCTATACCTTTTGTTAGAATCTTTATTGTCAATTAATGGATCACTAAAAGCATCAACATGTCCAGAAGCTTTCCAAGTAGTAGGGTGCATAAATATTGAAGCATCTAAACCAACAATATTCTCGTTCATGCCTACCATAGCTTTCCACCAATAATCTTTTATGTTTTTCTTTAGCTCAGCACCCATCTGACCGTAGTCATAAACAGCACTTAAACCATCATAAATTTCACTTGATTGGAATACAAAACCATATTCTTTTGAATGCGATATGATTTTCTTTAAATTATCTTCTTTATTAGCCATGCGGCAAAAATAACATTCATTTTTATAACTTTGGTACTCAATTTCTCAAAAACGGAACGAGAATTGTAAATAGACTGATCAAACAAGATAAAAAATAAGAAAACAGATGAAAAATATATTTTTAGTAGTAGCACTATCAGCGTTTATTGGCGCTTTTGCTCAAGAAAAAGAATTAGCGTTAGAGGATGCCGTTCTATCGAGATCTAAAGGATTAACCCCAAAAAATTACAATGGGCTAAAGTGGATTTCTGGTACAAACAATTACATCTATAAAGCAGATAATCAGTACATCATCAAAACTGCTTCAGGAAAAGATGTAACAAAATTGGGGTTAGAGCAACTGCAAAAGCTATATCCAGAGTTAAAAAGCCTTCCTTATATTGAAGACATTAGCAATACAGGAATAATTTTTAGCAATTCTAATGAATACATTCATTACGACTACATCAAGGGTAAAGAATTGATTAAAACGCCATACAATGAAAATGCGGTAAATAAAGATTACAGTAAGGAAGGAAAGATTTTGGCTTATACAATTGATAACAATTTATTTGTCTCAAAAGCAAATAGGGATGGTAAACCATTTGAAATGCAATCCTTGCCTGTTACCAATACTGAAGATAAGAACATTGTATCAGGTCAAGCGATCCACCGTTATGAATTTGGTATTTCTAAAGGAACATTTTGGAACCCTAGTGGTAATCTTTTGGCATTTTATCAAAAGGATGAAAGCAATGTTACTGATTATCCTTTGGTAGATATCACAACTTATCCAGCGGAATTAAAAAACATTAAGTACCCAATGGCTGGTCAAAAAAGTGAGATCGCTAAAATTGGTATTTACGATGTTAAAAAGAACCAAACATCTTATTTAAATATTGATACTAAAGATGAACATTATCTTACTAACCTTTCTTGGACACCTGATGGTAAGTTTGTTTTAGTAGCAGAAGTAAACAGAGCACAAAATCATGCAGCATACAACATGTATGATGTGCTTACAGGAGAAAAAGTAAAAACGCTTTTTGAAGAAAAAAACGACCGTTGGGTTGAACCTGAACATGATGCGGTATTCTTACCAAACAGATCTACATCATTTTTATGGATGAGTGAGCGTGATGGTTTTATGAATGTATACCAATACAACATCTCAGGAAAGTTAATTAAGCAGGTTACAAAATTTCAATTTGTTGTAAAGTCAATTTTAGGGTTTGATAAAAAGGGACAAAATGTTTTTGTAAGTGCAACAGGAAAAGATGCGAGAAACACCCATGTATTTAAAGTTAATTTAAAATCAGGAAAGTATAAGAATGTTACACCGGTAAGTGGTGTTCATCATGCTCAATTAAGTTTTGATGGAAGTTATTTAATTGATAATTATAGTAGCTTAACAATTCCAAGAAACATAGAGGTTGTTACTACAAAAAATGGAAAAGCAAGAAGTGTTTTTAAAGCTGAAAATCCTTTAAAAGATTATAAAAGAGGAACTACAGAGTTTGTAACATTAAAATCTAAAGATGGATTTGATTTATACAGTAGAATCATTAAACCAGCCAATTTTGATGCAACAAAAAAGTATCCGGTGCTGGTTTATGTTTATGGAGGAACACATGCTCAATTGGTTACCAATAGTTGGGGTGGTGGAGCAAGTATGTGGATGGACTGGTTGGCAACTCAAAAAGACTACATTGTGTTTACATTAGACAATAGAGGATCATCAAACAGAGGGTTTGCTTTTGAGAGTATCATTCATAGAAATGCTGGTGAAGCGGCAATGGAAGATCAATTGTTAGGAGTAGATTATTTAAAATCTTTAGCGTATGTTGATGGCAATAGAATTGCGGTAAAAGGATGGAGTTATGGTGGATTCATGACCTCTTCTTTAATGCTTAGACATCCAAAAGTTTTTAATGTTGGTGCTTGTGGAGGTCCGGTTACTGATTGGAAATATTATGAGGTAATGTACGGAGAACGTTACATGGATACTCCTCAAGAAAATCCTGAAGGATATGCAAAATCTAGAGTAGGGCAGTACTTAGAAAACTTAGAAGGTAAATTGTTGATCATCCACGGAAGTGTTGACCCTGTTGTGGTGCCACAACATAGCATGACTTTATTGAAGGAAGCGGTGGAAAAGGAAGTTCAAATTGATTTCTTTACTTATCCAATGCATGAGCACAATGTAAGAGGAAAAGATAGAGTTCACTTAATTCAAAAAATGTTGGATTATATTGTTGAGTATAATAAGTAATGTTAACAGACCACGATAATTATTACTTGAAGCAAGAAGAGCCTTACAAAAGCTGTTTATTGGCGTTAAAGGATATTATTCTTGGTTTGGATGACAGCATTACTCCAGAATGGAAATATGGTTTGCCTTTTTTCTATTACAAGAAAAAGATGTTTTGTTACTTCTGGAAGGACAAGAAAACTCAAGAACCTTATATAGGAATAACAAAGGGGAGTGAAATGGAGCATCCTCTATTGGAGGCAGGGAATAGGAAAAAAATGAAAATTTTTAGAGTCAACCCCAATGAAGACATTGATGTTAAATCAATAAAAGAGATCTTAAAAACAGCGATGACCCTTTATCGCTAAAGAAAAGCCGTTTATCATAATTTTATTTCAGAACTAAAATACTGGACTTAGTTTTGTTCTAAAGAATTAAGTTATGCGGTTATTGTTCACATGTGTTTTATCAGTTGTTTTTTTTAGTGCTTCTGCACAATCTTCCATTAAAGGAAAATTGGCAGACGACAAAGGAGAAGTAATGCCTTTTGTAAATGTTGCGCTGTATAGCTCTACGGATAGTAACATGGTTAAAATTGGAGTTAGTGATCTGGATGGAACCTTTAACATTCCTGGAGTAAATGCGGGGAATTATTTCTTAAAAGCAACTTTTGTAGGGTTGCCAGATTTGGTTAAACCAAACATTCAATTATCAGAAAATGAAAATAAAGATTTTGGGACTTTAGCATTTGAAGCTCAAGCTGCAGATTTAGCTGAATTTAATGTTGTTGAGGATAGGGTAATGGTTGAGGTTAAACCAGACAGAACAGTATTTAATGTTCAAGGAACAATTAACAGTACAGGGTCTGACGCACTTTCTTTATTAAGAAAAGCTCCTGCTGTTTCGGTAGACAATAGTGACAATATAAATGTTTTAGGACGCTCTGGGGTTCGGGTTTATATTGATGGGAAACAATTGCCTTTAAGTGGGGATGATTTGAGTAACTATCTGAAAAACTTACCAGCAGATCAGATTGATAAAATTGAAATTATTACGAACCCAGGAGCAAAGTATGAGGCTGAAGGAAATGCCGGGATAGTTGATATTCGTTTGAAAAAAGATAAAAGTGTTGGAGCCAATGGATCATTAAGTTCTACTTATACACAAGGAGATTTAACACGATACAATGTGAATGGAACAGGAAACTACCGAACTAAAAAAATGAATGTTTTTGGTGCTGTAGGTTATGGAGTGAATGATAATTATCACAACATTAAATCTAAGAATAGTCAAAATGGGTTGTATAAGCAGGAAGTAAACAATACTCAAAACAATAGGGCTGGGTATAATTATAGATTAGGATCAGATTTCTTTTTAAGCAAAAACCACACGGTAGGATTTTTAGTAAGTGGAAGAGATTTTACAGGTGAAGAGATTAGCTATAACAAAGTTGCCATTTCTGATGCTGCTTCAATTACTCAAATTGATAGTATTTTAATTGCCGACAATAGAGGGGATAGTAAGAGAACAAATAATACTTACAACCTTAATTATCGTTTTTACAATAAAAAAGGGCAGAGTTTAAATTTTGATGTTGATTATGGTAAGTACCTCACAGAAAATACTAGAACTCAACCCAACTTATATTATAACTCGTCTGAAGATGTTATTATAAGTCAAGTAACCAATAGTTTTGATACTCCTATTGAGATAGAAATTTATACGGCTAAACTCGATTATGAAAGAGGTTTAGGAAAAGGAAAATTAGGTTTTGGAGGTAAATTTGGACAGGTGAATACTTTCAATACCTTTTTGTTTTATGAAGATATAAATGGTGTTGCTGTTCAGGATGACTCTCGTTCTAATATTTTTGATTACGATGAAAGTGTGTATGCCGGTTACTTAAGTTATTCACGTCCTTTAGGTAAAAAATGGAATTTTATAGGTGGTTTACGTGCAGAACAAACTGAAGCGATCGGAAACTTATCTCCTTTTTTAGTTTCAAAACAAGAGCCACCAGTTGAGTTGAGTTATTTAAGTTGGTTTCCGAGTGCAGGTTTAACCTATAAGGTATCTAAGATGAATAGCTTAGCGTTTAATTATGGGAGAAGAATTAACCGACCAGATTACAATGTTTTAAATCCTTTTAGAACTCAAACAAGTGAGCTTTCATTAGGGAAGGGAAATCCGTTTTTACAACCTGAAATTGTAAATAATTTTGAGTTAGGATATACCCTATTTTATAAATTCAACTTTAAATTGGCTTATAGCCGAACCACGGATAAGATTACCCGTTTAATTGGTCCGGATGATGTAGATCCTAGAGCTGCTTTTGTTTCTTGGGATAATTTAGCTACCGAAGAGGTGTATAGTTTTAATGCTAGTTTACCTTTTAAAATTAAAAAATGGTGGAATGTATTTATGAACCTTAGTGCTACGTATTTAAACAATCAGGCGGATTATGGAAATGGGGCTATAGTTGATGTTCAAAATTTTGGATATATGACGTATCAACAACATACATTCACTTTACCAAAGGGATTTAAAGCTGAAATTTCTGGTTATTATTCTGGTCCTGGAGTTTGGGGTGGAGTTTTTAGATACGATGCAAACTGGAACGTAAATGCTGGTCTTATGAGGGATTTCTTAAAGAAGAAATTAAAAGCACGATTGGCAGTAAACAATATCTTTAGAAATTTTGGATGGAGAGGAACCTCAGAGTTTAATGGATTACAGAATGTTGGTAGTGGTAGGTTTGATAACACTTTTGTTAGTTTTAGCTTGAGTTATAATTTCGGAAACCAAAAATTAAAATCACGTAAGCGTAAAACTGGTTTAGAAAGTGAGTCTAAGCGTGTTGGGGGGTAGATGAATTAGTTCCTGGAGCTAAGGGTTAGTAATATTTATGTGATAACAAAGCCTTGGATTGACTTTCTTCCCCGTGCAGACGGGGATCCAGTAGAGGTCTCAAGAATCTTAGATTTTTTGGATCCCTGATATCCGCTTCGCTACTTCAGGGAATGAGTAAGAACCTCCTACTCCTCGTATTTCTTGCTATACTTTCTAAAAAGCTTCTTTTGATGGTTGTCCATATCAACTTCTCTTCCTTGAATGTACGCTGATTTTACATCATTACCGATCATATCTAAGGCATCACCAGTAGAAATAAAAAGTGTAGCATCTTTACCAACCTCTATACTCCCACATGTTTTATCTATACCTAGTATTTTAGCAGTGTTTAGTGTAATTAAGCTTAAAGCATCTTCTTTTTTTACGCCATAAGCGGCTGCAGTTCCTGCATAAAAAGGCAGATTACGTGTTCCCATTGCTTCCATGTCTCCAGAGTTTTCTAAACAGAAAAGCACTCCGGCATCTTGTAAAATTTTTGGCATTTTGTAAGGGAGGTAAACATCCTCTTCTTGTCTACTAGGTAAGCTATGAACCCTCTTTAGAATTACAGCAACCTTATTTTCCTTTAACATATCCGTTACCATCCAAGCATCATAACCTCCAACAATTACCATCTTAACTACTTTATATTTTTTAGAAAAATTAATGGCTTCAGTTATTTCTTTAACGAAATTGGCATGAATGTATAAAGTTTTATCACCATTAAAAATACCGCGCATGGCTTCAAAACGTAAGTTCTTTTCTGGGTAATGACTCCCTTTAGAATAAGCTAAAGCATCGGCAAAAAATGAATTTAATTTAGCAATAGATTTTTCATATTCTTTGTTTTTCTCTCCTTTCCATCTATTGTACATGCTCGACCAATTTACATGAACACCTTCATCTTCTTTGTAAACAGCGTCTTCCCAATTCCACGCATCAAATTGAACAATGGAAGATGTTCCTGAAATAACACCACTTCTAGGGGTAGCTTGCGCCATTAATACACCATTAGAACGAACGGTGGTTGTTATTTTAGATTCTGTATTGTAAGCAATAATTGATCTAACATGAGGTTTAAATACTCCGTATTCAGCATAGTCATGTGTCATCTGTACTGCTCCAATTTCCGTTAATCCTAAAGTAGAATTTGGAGAAATTATTCCTGGGTAAACGTGTTTTTTTGCAATATCTATAACCGTATCATACTGGCTAAAATCAATTTTAATTGCTGCTGCATTTGCTACAATAGTCAATTTACCGTTTTCAAAAGCAATGGCTGAACCCTCTATAACTTCTCCATTACCTAAATGTGCTATTCCATTAAGCAACATTATTTTATTTGTTTGCTTTTTTCCTGGAGTCTCTATTTGAGCAACTAAGTCAAAAGTGGAAAGTAAAAAGCAAAAAGTTATTGCAAATATTATATGTAGTTTTTTCATAGTGTCTTTTTCTTGATCTTTTATTTCTGATTAACAGTCAATTTCCCTAGCCCTCTTCTCCAAGAGGGATTCTCATGCACAATCAATTATTCCCCAACAGTATCACAATGATATAGTTTTGGTTTTTTGCTATTTGGAGCTTGTGTTTTGGCCCCACCTTTTTTAGCCTCAATCATTTTTTGAATGATTCTGGCTTTTTCCTTTCTGTTTTTATCTTGAAATTCAGCATCAATTACCGAATCATAATAAACTTTACCGTCAATGATTGTTTTTTCAACTTTAGCATAAACTGATAAAGGGCTATCCGACCATAAAACAACATCAGCATCTTTACCCACTTTTATACTTCCCATTCTATGGTCTAGGTGTAAAAGTTTAGCCGGATTAAGTGTAACAAACTTTAAAGCTTCTTCTTCGCTAACTCCTCCATATTTAACCGCTTTTGCTGCCTCCTGGTTTAGTCTTCTGCCCATTTCAGCATCATCAGAATTAAAAGCAGTTAAAACACCCTGTTTGTGCATGATTGCTCCATTGTATGGTATCGCATCATTTACTTCAAATTTATATGCCCACCAATCGGAGAAGGTAGAACCACCCGCCCCATGTTTCTTCATTTTATCCGCTACTTTATACCCTTCTAAAATGTGAGTAAAAGTGTTTACGGTAAACCCCATAGAATCTGCTACATGCATTAACATGTTAATTTCTCCTTGCTGGTAAGAATGACAAGAAATAAAACGTTTCTTATTCAAAATTTCAAGCAATGATTCTAACTCTAAATCAACTCTTGGGGGCACAACATTTTCTCTTTCTTTTTCAGGAACAGCAGCATAATTATCCCATTTGTTATTGTATTCTTTTGCTCTAGTAAAAGCATCGTAATAAACCTGTTCCACTCCCATTCTTGTTTGTGGGAATCGTGCTTTTCCTCCAGCACGCTTAACGTTTTCTCCTAAAGCGAATTTTATAAAACCATCAATGTCTTTAATTTTCATTTCTTCAGGAGTACTTCCCCATCTTAATTTAATTATTGCCGATTGTCCTCCAACGGGGTTACAAGAACCATGAAGCAATTGTGATGCAGTTACCCCTCCAGCTAATTGTCTATAAATGTTAACATCATCAGAGTTTACAACATCAGCAATACTAACTTCAGCGGTAACAGATTGTGTACATTCATTTACACCTCTACTAATTGCAATGTGAGAATGTTCATCAATAATTCCTGCAGACAAATGTTTCCCCTTCCCATCAATAATCGTAGCTCCTTCATAGGATAAGTTTTTACCAACAGCCATGATTTTACCGTTATGAATCACCACATCTGTATTTTTTAGAATCCCTTCAGCTTCATTGGTCCAAACAGTGGCATTTTTAATTACCATAGTTTCTTCTTTGGGTAAAGAATCAAAACCATAAGCCATATTTGGGTATTGTATTCTAGGAATAACGATAGAATCTGATACGGCTTCTTTTTTCTTCTTTTTATCCGCATCTGGCTTTCCTTTTATAGCCGTCCATTTAATCCAATCACCATTAGAAAGTTGTCCGTTACCATCCCAAATGGTATTTTTAGTTATGGTACCACTTAAACGGATTGTGCCTTTTTCAAAATCATCTTTAGGATTAAAACTTAATGAGATTAAATTACTAGAAACCTTAAGCGCAACAGCAATCTTAGCAGTATCTGGTTTGTTGTCTTTTGTTCCAAGAACCGTTATGCTTCCTTTTAATTTTTTTGGCTCTCCTTTTACTTTTAAATCATAAACTTTCTTTCCAAGGTTTAAGCTGTAATTCCCTCTAACATCAAGGATGTTATAATCAGAAATAATGTATTGTTTTCCTTTGATCCAATTTTCGTGTATGGTATTTTTTTCCGAAAATAAGTTTTCTGAAGTAATAATAAAGTTGGCCAATTTTCCTTCACTTAAACTTCCAACCTTGTCGTATTGATTGATAAAATTAGCAGGAGAATAGGTCAATGCTTTTAATGCATTTTCTTCAGAAAGTCCTGCTTTAATTGCTTTTCTTAAGTTCTTAAAAAACATTTTTTTGTCTTTTAAGTCGGATGTTGTAATAGAAAAATCAATTTTGTTTTTTGCAACTATCCCTAAGTTGTATGGAGCTAACTCCCAATTTTTAACATCAGAATAATTGATAAGCAAAGCATCGTAAGGGTCGTTAACATCGTAAGCTTTTGGAAAGTTTACAGGAAGAATCAATTTACCACCTGTTGCCTTAACTTCTTTTATTCTTTGGTACTCGTCACCTTTTCCTTTAAAAATGTATTGCAATTCAAATTCATCCCCCAATTTATCAGCCCTTAAAATACTCAGTTTATCGTTGGCTTCAAAAATGTGAGGAAGCTCCCAATTATCAATAATTGTATTTAATGAGATGTTGTATTCATCTGCTTTTTTGTTGTTAAAAAGCCAATCAACATCATAGTAAGTTTGTCTAATTAAGGCAATCATTCCCATTAAAGAACCAGGATAACTCTGTGTAGATGACCCTTTGTTAAAAGCTAAATGGTTGGCAACATTGTCTTTTAACATTACTGCATTTGCTTGTTCATTCGCTAAAGTTACCAAAGCAGAAGTTCCTCGCATTATTCCATCTTGCTGGTGGGTTAATACGGTTCCAAAACCTAACTTTCTAAGTTCGGCTGCTTTTTTATCATCTACTTTAAATGCTTGCCCTGCTTCTATTTCTGGTTTAATGGCTTGGTTCCAGTTAAAAGCTCCCTTTTTATTTGTTTCCGCTTGACGGCTATAGTTTCTTTGTTTTGGTTTTTCTTGCGTAGCAACTCCGTAATTGGAGTAAAGATCTATTAAAGAGGGGTAAATGTGTTTTTGTTGCAAATCATACACAACAGTATTTGCAGGGAGTTCAACTTTATCTCCAGCACTTACCACTTTGCCATCTTTGATTAAAAGCGTTCCGTTTTCAATTTTTGTTTGATAATCAATGTGAATGATTGCATTGGTAAATGCATAATAGTTATGGTTTTTATTGTGAGCTCCATTTACCATAAATGTTTCTTGGGCAGAAGAAATAAATGCGCTTAAAATAAAAACAAAAAGAAGTCCCTTTTTCATATAACGGCCATTTGAATTAATGAGGATCAAAAATAATATTTTAAACCTTAAGTTAACATGGGTAAATGATAAGCGGTAAGATAAATGTATTTTGCTAAAAAAAGAGTGCACTTTTACTTACTTTTGTTCGACATTAAAACAAAGAATTATGCTACATCTACATTCAGGATTAAGACTATTAATTTTACTTTTTTTATTGGCTGCTATTGTTAAATCTTTGGCAGGCTGGCTAGGAAAAAAACCCTTTAAAAAAGCGGATAATATAATTGCTATTATTTTAGTTTCATTAACACACACTCAATTTCTTGTTGGGGTTGTTGTTTATGCAATGAGTGATATGGTTAAAGCGGGGTTGGCGAATATGGGAGAAACCATGAAAAATGCACCTTTAAGATTTTGGGCTGTTGAACATGCTGTAATAATGTTATTGGTAGTTGTTTTAATTACGATAGGAAGAGCAAAATCTAAAAAAGCTGCAACGGATGAATTGAAGCATAAAAAGGGTGCTATCTTTTATATTATAGCATTAATTTTAATTCTTTGGGCAGGAGTAATTAAGCCATTTGCCTTAGGCAGAGGTTGGTTTTAACAAAAAATCCCTCTTGGAGAAGAGGGTTAGGGAGATTGATATAAAATTTGAGTCAATCCCTCTTTTATCTCCCTTCTCTAAGGGAGAGTAGAATGTTATGGGAAATAAGAAAGGGCATAAGACTTCAGAAGTAAAACACGAAACCGCAGTACTAGTTGGGGTTACTGTTCGTGGTCAAAAAGATGCAACTACAATCGAGTACTTAGATGAGTTGGCGTTTTTGGCGAAGACAGCAGGTGTTGAGTCGTTAAAGCGGTTTACTCAAAAGTTAGATAAGCCCCATCCAAAAACATTTATTGGTAAAGGAAAGATGGAGGATGTTCAGGCATATGTTAAAGAACATTGCGTAGACATTGTCATTTTTGATGATGAGTTAACACCTTCTCAATTAAGAAATATTGAACGAATTTTAGGCGTTAAAATACTAGATAGGAGTAACCTGATTTTAGATATTTTTGCCACTAGAGCGCAAACTGCGCATGCAAGAGCTCAGGTAGAATTGGCTCAATATCAATATTTGTTGCCCCGTTTAACACGAATGTGGACGCACCTGGATAGACAGAAAGGTGGTGGTGCAGGAATGAGAGGTCCAGGAGAAACACAAATTGAAACGGATAAGCGAATTATTACTCAGAAAATATCCCTTCTTAAAGAAAAATTAAAGCAAATAGACAAGCAGAAATCAACTCAGCGTAAGCAAAGAATGCAGCTGGTTAGAGTTGCTTTAGTAGGGTATACCAACGTTGGTAAGTCTACGATAATGAACATGTTGAGTAAATCTGATGTATTTGCTGAAAACAAACTTTTTGCAACATTAGATACAACAATTAGAAAGGTGGTGATTCAAAATTTGCCATTTTTATTAACGGATACTGTAGGGTTTATTAGGAAGCTACCTCACCATTTAGTGGAGTCGTTTAAATCTACTTTGGATGAGGTGAGAGATGCTGATGTTTTGGTGCATGTAGTAGATGTTTCTCACCCAAATTTTGAAGATCATGTAAGGGTTGTAAATGAAACATTAAAAGACATAGGAGGCTTAGATAAACCTACAATTGTTGTTTTTAATAAGGTAGATGCTTTTACTTATGATAAGAAAGATGATGATGATTTACTGCCAAAAACAAGAGCAAACTACTCTTTAGATGACCTGAAGAAAATGTGGATGTCTAAAGTGGATTATCCTACCGTTTATATCTCTGCAGTTAAAAAGATAAATACAGATGAGTTAAAAGAGGTGTTGTACAATCACATCAAAAAAACACATATGGATATTTATCCGCATCAGCTACTTTACTAAACAGTAAAGAATTAACGCACTACATTAAACTTATTTGTTGCAGTTGTTTCGCCAGAAATAGTGCTGTAAACTTTATAAATATAAGTTCCAGAAGGAAGGTTAGAAATATCTATTCTTGTTTGATGGTTGAACGAAGAATTGATTACCAATTTACTAGACAGGTCATAAATTTGAATTTGTTGATGATCTGGAGAGTTCGTTTCTACATTAATGTGAGATTTTGCCGGGTTAGGAAAAACGTGAATAAAGTATTCTGATTCCAATGATTTTACTGGCTCAACATTGAGTTTTAAGTTGTCTAAGTATAACGTTGATCCAATTTTAGCATAGCCATTTGTTCCATTACTAATTACCGCATTTGCACTTGAAACAGCAACAATATTGATATTATCAGGAGTATGGTTGGAGTAATATTCTATATCTACTGTTTGGGTAGTCCAGTCGCTTACGGTTTGGTTAGAAGTAAAAAAACCTTCTCCAACAACAATTAGAGAATCGTTAATTGTTGTTGTCAGTTGAACACCAACTAAAACTTCGTCTCCATTTTTTGGTTTAGCTTTATAAGAAAAATTAAAACTAATTGGGCGTTTAGAATATGCAGTCTGCTGAATTAACGAACCAACAAGTGTATCCAGTTGGTAAGTTGTCCCTTCTTCCCAGTAGGCTGTAGTAATTTTCATGTAAGCCAATCCTGAAGCCGGGTTATCCACTTCCTTAAGAAGTGTTGCAGGAGCACCATACTTTGTAGCATTTGAAGTATTGACCCAGCTTTTAGCTTCATCAACTCCATTGTAATTGATGTCCCATTTTTCAAAATCTAAGTTAGATTGACAAAAGGCATTGAATACACCAAAAGTAAATGCGAATATGAGGGCTGTTTTTTTCAAAATTTCGAGTAAATGTAGAAAATTAAAATGGCCATTTTCAATTAACTTTTCAACACTAAAAATGTTAAAAACATAATTGATACCTTTGTATCTATGAGTTCGATTAGACAACAAAAAGTAGCTAGGTTATTACAAAAAGAGATTAGTCAGATTTTTCATTTAAATAGCGCTAATTGGTTTCCAGGAACAATGGTTACCGTAACTGTAGTTAGACCTGCTCCTGATTTTAGTTTTGCGAAGGTTTATTTAAGTGTTTTTGGAAAAATGGAACCTAAAGAATGTGTTGATTTAATATCTGCTCATGCTAAAATGGTTAGAGGAGAGTTAGGAAAAAGAATAGGAAAACAACTTAGAATTACCCCAGAAATTGCTTTTTATGTTGACGATTCTTTAGATTACGCTGAAGAAATTGATAAGATTCTAAAAGAGTGATTATTTTTAATTGACTATTTTGGATGAAGAATTACTACCTAAAGATAAAATAGAGTTATTATTAAAAGAAGCTCAAGAATTAACAGCTATTTTTATAGCTTCACGAAAAACAGCTTCGAATAATCAATTAAAAATAGAGAATAATCAATTTCCCATTTTACATAGCTAAACGATATCTGATTTCTAAGAAATCACACAATGTAATCAATATTATTTCATGGATTTCGGTGATAGGTATTGCTGTTGGAACAATGGCGTTAATAATTGTATTGTCTGCTTTTAATGGTTTAGAAACATTAGTAGAAGATCTTTATGCTTCTTTTGATCCAGATTTAAAAATTACAGTTGTTGAAGGCAAAACCTTTGATGAAAATGATTTTCCCAAAGATAAAATATTAGCAATAGATGAGGTAGCGTTTTATAATTCTGCATTGGAAGAAGTTGCTCTAGTTAAGTATGAAGACAAGCAAACGGTTACAACAATAAAAGGGGTTGAGGAATCTTTTTATACCATGACAGGGATGGATTCTCTAATTATAGAGGGAGAGATTAATCATAATCCTGAGAAAAAGAATAGTGTTATTATGGGTTGGGGAGTAGCAGATCAGCTTTCCTTATTTATTTCTCAAAGTGTTTATCAGATTAGTGTAATTGTTCCAAAGAGAGGAACTAAAAAAGGCATTTCTCCAGGCTCAGAATTCAACAAGAAAATTGCCTACGCAACGGGAGTATTTTCTGTTAATCCAGATTTTGACACTAAATATGTTTTAGGCGATTTGGAATTTGTTCAAAAGCTACTGAAGCATAAAGGAAAGCTTTCTTCAGTAGAATTAGGATTGAAAGAGGGCGCAGATTGGAATAAAACAAAAGAGAAAGTACAGCAGATTGTTGGAGACAATTATAAAGTACAAACGCGTTTTGAGATGAACGAGTTAATTTTTAAAACCAATAAAACCGAAAAGTGGATTACCTTTTTAATACTGTCTTTCATTTTGGTGATAGCTTCCTTTAATATTATAGGTTCACTAACCATGCTTATTATTGACAAACAGAAAGATGTTTGGATTTTAAAAACAATGGGAGCGAATAATCGAGTAGTTCGTCAAATATTTTTTGTTGAAGGGATGCTGATTAATTTATTGGGTGCCATTTCTGGCATGTCTATTGGTGTTTTTGTTTGTTGGTTGCAAATCCAATTTGGATTGTTACGATTATCTGGAGGAGTGGTAGATTTTTACCCTATAGAATTAAATATTTTTGACTTTGCAAATGTTTCTATCATTGTAATAATTATTGGATTAATTGCTTCTTGGTATCCAGTTAGAATTTTAACAAAGAAGTATTTGTAGACTAAGCAAACACACTTTCAATTTCATCTAAAGCAGCAAAAACATCAGCACTTTGATCTCGAGTAACGAGTTTCATTCGATGTTCTTTAAAGTGAGAAATTCCTTTAAAATAGTTGGCATAATGTCTTCTCATTTCAACAACCCCTAATGTTTCTCCCTTCCATTTAACAGACATTTCTAGATGTCTTCTAGCTGCTGTTATTCTATCTTGTATTTGTGGTCCTGGTAAATGTTCTCCAGTAGCCATAAAGTGTTTGATTTCATTAAAAATCCAAGGGTAACCAATGCTGGCTCTTCCTATCATAACACCATCTACACCATAGTCATTTTTAACTCTTACTACATCCTCTGGGGTTGTAATATCTCCATTTCCAAAAACAGGAATGTGCATTCTTGGATTGTTTTTTACATCTCCTATTAAACTCCAATCGGCACTACCCTTATACATTTGTTTTCGAGTTCTTCCGTGTATTGAAATGGCTTTAATTCCAATATCTTGTAAGCGTTCTGCAACTTCAACGATGTATTTGGTTTCTTCATTCCAACCCAAACGAGTTTTTACGGTAACTGGTAAATCGGTAGAATTAACAATCTCTTTGGTCATTTCAACCATTTTAGGAATGTCTTGAAGTATTCCTGCACCTGCGCCTTTCCCTGCAACTTTTTTTACAGGACAACCATAGTTAATGTCAATGATATCTGGTTTAGCTGCTGCAGTAACTTCTGTAGCTTTTTTCATAGACTCTATGTTGCTTCCAAATATTTGAATGCCGATAGGTCTTTCATATTCAAAAATATCAAGCTTTTGCACACTCTTTACAGCATCCCTAATCAAACCTTCTGAAGAAATAAACTCGGTATACATCAAATCAGCACCGTTCTCTTTACATAAAGCTCTAAAAGGAGGATCACTTACATCTTCCATTGGAGCAAGTAAGAGCGGAAATTCTCCCAATTCTATGTCGGCTATTTTTACCATTTACGGTGCGAAGTTAGGATTACTTTTTTTAAATGAATTTTTATCTTAACATTACTATTAGAAATTAAGAGGTAATCTAATTCTATTTAAATGAACAAATCATGAAAAAAGTAGCTTTAATTATTGTTTTCTTTTTAAGTTTTTCAGCTGAATCTTTTAGTCAAGATACCTTGGCAATGGTTAGAAAAGGCGAATTGTGGGGATTTATTAATTTAAAAGGAGAAGTTGTAATAGATGTTAAATATCCAACCTGTAAACCTTTTAACAGTGGCTATTCAAAAGTTGGAGGAATCTTTTTTGTAAACACCAAAGGAGAGCGAATTAGTATTCGGACTTATATTAAATCTGGATTAATGGGCGTAAGAGAGTTTAGTGACGGATTATTGGCTGTTAAGGTTTCTAATTATTGGGGGTATATGAATACTAGTGGAGAAGTAGTAATTTCTGCTGCATATGATTATTCTACAGATTTTAATGGAGGCTATGCCATTGTTAAAAAGGGGAAAGAATATTTTGTTATAGATAAAAAAGGCAAAGAACAAAAAATTATGCTTGGTGGTAAAAGTAAGGTTACTGCTGTAAGAGAATTTTCTGAAGGGTTAGCTGCTGTTGAGATTTCGAAAAAGTGGGGGTTTATTAATACTAAAGGAGAGGTTGTGGTTGAAGGACAATATCTCTCTTCGGGAAGCTTTTTTGGAGGTTTAGCTTGGGTAAAACACAGAACCAGAAAAGGCAATAGGGTAGGTTATATTAATCAAAAAGGAGAAGAGATTGTTGGTCCAATTATGATAAGAGCGAAAAACTTTGACCCAATTAGCGGTTTAGCTATCGTTGTAGGGCTTGATGGCAAAAAGGCTTATGTGAATACCAAAGGTGAAGTAATTAATTTTGAGAATTCGAGAGAGTATAAGAATTTTTGGGGTGGAATGTGTCGAGATTCTGAACATGCAGGTGACGCAAAAATTGGATTTTTAAACAGTTCTGGAGAATGGATAATAAAACCGACTTATGATATAGCAAGAGATTTTAATCATGGCTATGCCTCAGTAAGAAAGGATGGTAAGTGGGGGTTAATTAACCTAAAAGGCGAATGGATCTTGGAAACAGAATATGATGATATCAAAAGAATCTACATTGTAGATTAATAAATTGCTCGATTATATTCCTTTTAGAAGAATAAATCCATGCTGAGCCCCTAAGTAGTTATTGTAAATCAGTATGTTTTTTTGGGATCGGTTGGTTTTTCTGTAGATGGCTTCATCAGGAATGTTTTGTCCCTTTAGAATTTGCGCTCCAAACCATGTAGCAAAACCACTTGCTGTAGCATACTCTCCAACCAAGTTTTTATAGGTATAAATTGTTGCTTCAGGAAATGACTTCATTAAGTTTTCGTACCAAAAATCATGTCTATTATCTCCACTAAATCCAAGCATTAAACCATCAATATCAGTTGATGTTAACTTATTTTTTGCTAAAAATTTAATTGCGCGATCTTCAATGTTTTGTTCTTTTGGATAGGTAAACTGATGCACATCAGCCAATTCACAAATAGCGTTTTCCTTATCTTTTGAGACGATAAACATAGAAGAACCCTCACCTCTAACTGAGCCTTTGGAGTTGCTACTAATCAAATCTGTAGATGGAATTTCTACATCTTTGAAGTGGCCAGCGAAAGTATCTATGTTATGATTGTGCTCTGAAGTTTCTTCTACACTCCCTATTAATAGTTTAGAAACATCGCCCTCTTCAAATAATAAAAAAGCATCTAAAATAGAAGATTCAAAAGCGAGACCCATCCCCATGTGCGTATTGTTGTATCCGGTGTTTTTACTCATTAATGCTAAATGGCCAGAAATAGAGTTTGGAGTACTTGATACAAAATTAGTTGGGGTTAGTGTACCTTCATTATATTCTACAATTTGATTTAAAAACTTAATACAATCATCAAGCCCACCACTAGCAGTTCCTATAATAATGCCATCAAGATTATTTTGTTTTTTGATTAAAGGCATTCCTGCACCAATACCTAGTCTTACGGCTTTACCCATTCTTCGGAGTAGGCCTCTTGGTATTAACTCTGAGTAATTAGGTTCAATCGCATAATATTTATTCCCAAAAATGATTTCTACTTCTCCTTCAAACAATGAATTGTTGAATGTTTTTTGGGGTGATATGCTATAGAGATCGGTAATGTACATTTACGTTACTTCTCTTATTATTAATGAAGAACAATTTCCTCCAAATCCAAAAGAATTGGAAAGGACTGTTTTGATGTCTGAATTAATGTGCTCTTTAATTGGAAATTGATTAAAAGGTTCGATAGGAGTGTTGCAATTTAAACTCGGGAATAATTCGTTGTTATTAATGCTTAAAATACTGTATACGGCTTCAATAGCGCCCGCTGCAGCTAGTGTATGCCCTGTATAAGATTTGGTAGAATTAAATGGAGGGAAGCCGTTAAAGACTTTACTAATCCCTGTTAATTCAGTCATATCATTATTACCTGTTGCCGTTCCATGAGCATTGATGTAATCAATTTCATTTGGATTTACCTGAGCACTTTTTAAAGCTTTAGAAATACACTCAACAACGCCTACTGCATCTTCAGAAAGAGATGAAGGATGGAAGGCATCATTACTATTTCCATAACCTAAAATTTCAGCATATGCTTGCTTGTCTTCAATAACATCTTCAGATTCTAAGATAAGGTAAGCAGCTCCTTCACCTAAATTCAACCCTTTTCTATCTGCATCAAATGGTGCACAAGGAATGTCTGACATTATTTGAAGAGAATTAAACCCGTTAATACTAAACTTTCCAAGACTATCGGTTCCACCAACAATCGCTCTGGTGGCTCTTCCTGATTTTATGAGTTTAGCACCAAGCATAATTGAGTTTGCTGAAGAAGAACAAGCTGTATTAATTGCACCAACAACTCCAGACAACTCAAACTCTTTGGCAATTTTTAAGGTGTGTGTACTTCCAGGGTAAGATTCTACATATTCAGAACCTGAAGAGATTAAGTTGGCATCTTTATAAAGTTCATCAGTATTGCACATCCCTCCAATTGTACTTGCAGAAATAAATGCAGTTTCTTCCGAAGAAAGCTCTTCAGTAGATATATTGGATTGAGCAATTGCCTCTTTTAGGGCGGTAAAAGCAATGTAATCTGTTCGGGTTAACCCATGGTTATTTTTTAGGTTGAGTGTTGATTTTAATTCATCGGTACTCAATTTTACTTCAGCAAAAGGGTGTGTTTTTCCATAATTAGAATTTACATATTTTGCTGGTCCAATTCCTGTTTTTCCACTTCTTAGGCTGTTAAGATTTTCGGGAGTATTGTTTCCAATAGCCGAAATAATACCCATTCCTGTGACAAAAACTTTTTTCATTGGTACATGAAATTTAATCGAAGAGATTAAACTTTATCAGAATGTTCTAAAATGTATTCCGCCATTTTATTTACATCAACTAAAATTTTTCTACCCTCAGTAGGGTTCGTAATTTTAATTCCGTATTCTCTTTCTAATAAAACGATAAGCTCGATAGAATCAATAGAATCTAAACCTAACTCTTCTCCAAAAAGAGGGGTGTCATCATTGATCTCTTCAGGAGTAATATCTAATAAGTTTAAATACTTTATGATTTGTGTTTTTAAATTTGCTTTTAATTCTGCTGCTTCCATTTTAAATTAATTTTTCTAGTTTAAGCTTTGTATAAGTTGTAATCTGACAAACTGCGATGAAGATAAATAAAAATCCTATAACAGGGAAAAGTTGACTCCAACTTCCACCTTTCAAAAATAAGATATAAAAGCCTTCTAAACACCAATGCATTGGTGAAAAGTTGCTAATGATTTGTAAGTATTCTGGCATTACAAAAGTAGGCACCCAAATGCCTCCTAATGCTGCAAAAATGATAATTGATACTGCCCCAACTCCATTTGATTGCTCTTGTGTTTTTGATAATGCCCCTATCATCATAGCGTAACTTACTGCTGCCATACTGCACATTAACATCATAACAATAAAAGCAGAAAATGCTGAAGGTAAAACCAATTGAGGGAGATTAATTAAAGGGAAAACAGTTATTCCAATTGAAAAGATAAGTGCAAATTGTAATACTGCCACCACCATGTAAACAATCATTTTAGCGGATAGAATATGGGTATAATTTGTTGGCATTGTTTTTAACCTTAAAAAACTACCATTTACTCTTTCTTTAACAATGTTACTTCCTAAAGAAACAACCATAAAGAACATCGCAAAAATAGTCCATGCAGGCACATTGTGTTGAGTTGAATTGGGGTTAATCATGTGCTCATCGTTCTTGGCAGGAATACGATCAATTACAATTTTATTGGACATTATTTTTTCCTTAAAATCATTAGGAGATTTTTCAATACCCACTTCAGCATAAATAGATTCTATCATTAATTCATTTTCAATAATGTTTAAAAATGAACCAATAACATTGGTAATGGAATAACTATAATTTTCTTGTAAAACAGGGTCGTGATAAAAATGAAGATTAGGGAGTATAATTGCTGTATTGCTCTTTTCTATTTCAGAAAGACCTAATTCATAAGTTAATGTTTCACTTATTTGAGTAGCTTTTTCTTTTAGTTTATCAGAGAAGTTTTCAGGAATGTAAAGCGCGGTTAGTTTGTTCTCATCTAATAAATAATTTTTTAATTCGTGAGATTGGAGCTGATTTTGCGCATGCATTTCAAATAAACCAGATTCGGTTAACAGTTGAATTAATTTAACCCCTTGCTCTCCTTTATCTTGATTTGAGATGATTAGTGAAACCTTATTTTCATTAACCATTTTGTAAGCACTGTCTTGAATGATGGTAATGATAAAGACCAATAACAAGGGCATCAAGAACATGATAGACAGCCCAACCTTATCACTGAATAGTAATAAAAGCTCTTTTTTTATGGAAGCCATTAATTTCATTCAGCCACTGTTAATTTTATAAATAAAGACTGTAAATTATCAGATTTATGTTTTTCTATCAACTGTTTTGTTGGGCCGTTGGCTACAATTTTTCCTTTACTAATTAATAGCAATTCATCACAAAAATCTTCAGCTTCAGATAAATGGTGCGAAGTATAAATAATTGTAGTGCCTTGGTTTCTTATTTTTTTTAAAAACTCGATAATAGAAAGTTTACTTTGAACATCAACTCCAACTGTAGGTTCATCTAGAAATAGAACTGAAGGACTATGAATAAGTCCAATAGCTAAATTTACTTTACGTTTCATCCCTCCAGAAAAAGTGTTAATTTTTTTATTGGCTACATGAGATAATCCCAATACAGAAAGCAATGCATCTGTTTTCTCTTTAATTTCTTTTTTAGAAAGGTTGTAAAGCGACCCAAAATAGTTCATGTTTTGAACAGGGGTAAGCTCATGATAAAATGCGTATTCTTGGGGAACAAAACCAATTATTCGTTTTAAATCTACTCCTGAAATTATATTTGCACTTTCTGAGGAATAAGAAACAGAACCTTTGGTAGGAGATATTAATCCGCAGAGAATCGATATTAAGGTTGTTTTTCCTGCACCGTTAGGGCCTAATATACCTATTGTTTGTCCAACATTAATAGAAAAGGAAATATCAGATAGACTCTCTATTGAAGCGGTTTTATACTTTTTGGAAACACTATTTATTTCTATCTGAGCTAAAGCAGGCATTATTTTAAATTTAGCTTAGCCAATTGTTTAAAAGCATTGTACTCGATTGCAGAAATTTCAGTCATGATATCTGCAGTATGATCAAAATCTTTTTGCTCCGTTAATCTCCCCTTATAAATACCTGCCATTTGAACAGCTGACGAACGCCAAAGGTCTCCTGCTTTTGTAAATTGATCAGATATAGGCATCAACTTATCATTTTGTAAATGATCTGCAGCTTGTTCTAAAAAAGCAGCATATAAAAAACGGAAACCACCACCGCCTGTACCAATTTCTTCTTGCATTCTAACAATTTGGCCAAGGTATAAACCTGCTTTTCTAGCACCTAGTTTATCACGCCAAGTTCTAATTTTGTTTGCGGTACCTTTAATACCAGTAGCACCAATAACAGGCCCAGGGGCTCTGTACATGTAAATGATGTTTCTATTTATTCCGCTAATAATTGCTTTTTGAATAGTTGTTTTATCAACCTTTCCGATGCTTTTAGGATAATAAAGGTGACCTTTAGGAGCCAATACACCTTGAGCAAAACGGACTTTATTTAAATCATTTGTAGAAAGGGTTGTCACCTCTTCCATTACAGGGTCACTAATTAAATAGGTATCGCCTTCTTTCCCATAAACAATTAAGTTATGCGCATTAAAATGAAAACGATACTCTTTTGGAAAATAAGACAGGTTATAAACTCCAACTTGACAACCTACGGGAATACCTTGAGCTACTTTTTCGTCAAGATACTTTTGCGCAGTTAATTCGTCTTTAAATTTTCGTTTATCAAGTTCTACGTTAAGAGATTTACATGTTTTACTAAATATTCCTCCAGGCATCGCTCTAAAAGAAATCATAGGGCCACCATTAACTTTCATGTAAGGAATATGAATGTAAAAAAGACCCGCTCCCATTCCAAAAGCTAATGGTTCAGTCATAAAGTCTAACCCTTGATGTTGTAATAGGCTTGTTATTACACCATTTTCACAATGAGCAGTTTGTATGTGTTTATAATCCTTTACCACTATAGTTTTGGGGTTTTAAGTTCTTCTATACTTACGTTAAAGGCATTTGCATATTTAGCTAACTTTTTATCGCTGAGTTTAGCAAACCCTTTAGGTGTCATGTGTTTTTTTATAGAGAATTTCCAAAATCCAGTATAACCAGATAAGACTTGAAAATCCATTAAATTTTTTATGAAATAATAATATATAGGACTTTTTTCCCCTGCAGCAATAGCTTGTTTAGCTTCTTCTATTTGCTCATTAATGTCTCCCCAAGCATTTTCCAGCGCTTCATTTTTAACATCCCATCCAGAACTTAAGCCAGATTCATACTTTCCATCACTATTTTTTACATAGCAGACTTCTCTGGTAAAACCTTTTAAGCCACTATCATCTTGTGGGAGGTCCTTTTTTTTCATCTTAAGAAACAGTTAGTAGACAGTACACGTAAGAGAATCTTGCACTTTCAGGAACAACAAGTAATATTTTTTGACCTTTTTTAAGTTTACCACTGTTTAATAATTCATCAACCATTAAGTAGATTGATCCAGCTCCAACATTTCCTTTCGTACCCAGATTGGTAAACCATTTTTCTTTAGGAATAGGCATGTTTAAGTCATCCCAATGTTGAGCAATCTTGTTCTCAAAGTAATAGCTTGACATGTGGACCAAGAAGTAATCAAGGTCTTCTGACGATAAATTGTGTTTCTCGAAAATTTCAGGAACTTTCTTAAAACTTAATTCAACAATTTTTCCATCAAGTTGTCTTGCATCTTGCTTAATGCTGTAAACCGATTGTGCAGCACTTTCTTGAGGTGTAAATTCAGCGAAACCTTTGAGTTCACCATTCTCCATTTTCTCAGAAGCCATGTACATACATGTTTCTTCTTCATTGGCAAACGAAACGGATTCCATCCAGTTTATTTCTAAAGAAAGGCCATCTTTGTTGGGCTCTTTTTCCAACATAAAAGCTCCTGCACCATCAGAAAGCATCCATCTTAAAAAATCTTTTTCGAAAGCTAAATAAGGTAAATCTTGTAATTTACTTAACTCTTGTATTTCATCTTCATAATTTTCTGAACGTAACAAAATAGATGTGCGTTCAGATCCAGTACATACAGCTTTACTTTTATCGTTAAGTTGTAATGACATGTAGGCATACTTTAAAGAATGCATTCCAGCACAACAGTTTCCTGCTGGTGTAATTACTTCTATAGAGTTCATTTCTGGCAACTTCCCATGTACCATAATCCCATGCGCTGGCATCATTTGATCTGGAGAAGATGTTCCACAACAAAGTAAATCAACCTCTTTAATTTCATCAGGGTTTGCTGTAAATAGATTTTTAACCGCTAAGGCAGTTAATTCAGCATTACTATGTGTTACTTTTCCTTCTTTAGTTAAAGCGTAATATCGTTGTTGGATTTTATTGCTTCGTAAAACCAATGCTTTAGACCTAGATTTATTGCCATTAATTAAACCTAAATATTCCTCCATTTCATCGTTGGAAACAACGCTGTTTGGTAAAAAGTTTGAAGTTCTAGTTATGTATACTTTCGACATTTTTTAATTTAGTTTTACATTGCGAAAATACTCTTTTTTTCTCTTTATTTTACCTAAAGTTAACGGCCTAAATACTAATGTGTAAATCGTTAATATTATAGGAGAAACAATAAATAAGGCGAAGTACAAATAAATTCTAAAAATTGTTAACCACGTTTTTCTTTTTTTAGGAGTAGTACCTCTTTTTTTAATTGTATTGGCCCAAATTTTAAATAAGGTTTTTGCTCTAGATTCTATAAATAAAATACTTGTGTTAATTTGTATTTTATTGAGTGCTAAAACATCTTTTTGAAAATTGGTAAAGTCTTCATTCTGAAGAGATTTCTCTGCAATTTCCCCAAAAATGGAAGTTTCGTTAATGTCTTTTTCTGAGACTCCTGGCAAAGGAAATATTCCCCATTTTTTTGTTTTTTTTCCTGTACTTAACCAATGAACAATAGTGATAACGCTAATCAGGTTAAATGTTTTATCAACCAAAGGAATGTGTCCAACAAGTTCACCTTTTGCCTCTTTTATTAACTGTTTTAAACTTTCTTGAGCATTTAGCCACATGTTTCTTGCTCCAAGTAATGTAATAATAGGGGTATCTTTTAGTCTTTTGCAAAATTCACTATTTTTTAGAATGGCTGTGGCAGGCATTGCAGGAGAAAGGAACCACGGCTGATAGCCAAAAATGATCAAATCGTAATTTTGGTGTTTAAATTGTGGTGGGTTTATTTCTATAGGTTCTTCCAAAACCGTTTCAGGCATGGCATCATAAAATGAAGTTGTGTCCCAAGGAAAAGGAAATGGCTTTTTTGGCTCTATATTAACTTGATCAATATCAACACCTTTAAAAGGGGTTAAAAATTTTTCTACAATTTGAGATAATTGTCCACTTTGAGAAAAGCTAACGACTAATATTTTTTTCATTGAATTTTGTTAGAAGTTAATGCTTTAGAACCTTTTGAATAATCCAGAATTATTGCTTTTAATTTGTTTTCTAGTTTTGAGTACCCCTCTATTATAGCGTTAGAATCACTGGTTATATTTGAATTGTATTTTAATATTTTCGGACAGTTTTCTTGGATCGCCAAACGTAAAAATCGCAATTCAAGATTGTTCGGTTGTTTGGCAATTTCCGCTTCTAAAAGTTTGACACCAGACTTGAATAATTTCACTTTTTCAACCGCACTTTTTGCAAACTCAGCTTGTTTGGCAATTAAAGCCCCTTTGTAAGCATTGTTTAAAGAGGATGACTTTTCTTTGTTAAGCTGCTGAATGGTATTGCCAATTTCTGTTTCAGACTTGCCTGAAAGCACCTTGTAAAAAGTACTTTTTTCAATAGCAAAGCTAGAGATACTAAAAGTTAAGAGAGTTATTAAAATGACTGATTTCATAGATAGTTAAAAGGCATTAATTTCAATTTTCATGCCAATTCTATTTGTTTTTTATCCCCACAAATATACTAAAGAGTTAGTTTTAGAAGCTAAAGCTGATTGCGTTTAAGAATTATTATTTTTGTTTAAAATAAAGTCAAATGTTTTCAAGAATAGATACAGAGAATAAACCAGGATTACAATTCATTTTAATCTTGTGCTTGTGTTTAATATCGGTTATATTTTTCTCTATTGTTGGAGGGGTTATTACATTGGCGACTTATGGGTTAGATGTTTCAAATATTAATAATCTTGGAGACCCTAATACAATTGCTGGGATGAAAATTTTGCAATTGTTTAGTTCAGTTGGTTTATTTGTTATTCCTCCTATAGTTTATGCGGTTATTGTTTCAAAAACAGCCTTTCAAAAATTAAGTTTAAGCACAACTAGTAATGGAATTAATTATTTATTAATTCTACTGTTAATGGTTGTTTCTATGCCTTTTTTATCGTGGCTCATTGAAGCAAACGAAACGATGGCTTTGCCTCGTTTTTTGAGTGGAATTGAAGAGTGGATGCGAGATGCTGAAAATCAAGCAGGAATGTTAACCAAAGCATTTTTAAAGTATGATGGTTTAGGGAGTTTGTTTTATGTGTTGATTATTGTAGCAATTGTTCCGGCAGTTGGTGAAGAGCTTTTGTTTAGAGGAGTTCTTCAAAAGATATTTATTAAATGGTTTAATAATCCTCATCTAGGAATATGGGTTACGGCTTTTGCATTTAGTGCTTTACACATGCAGTTTTTTGGCTTTTTCCCTAGAATGCTTTTAGGGCTTGTTTTTGGTTATGCTTTTTTTTGGTCAAAATCTTTATGGTTACCAATTGTAGGACATTTTATTAACAATGGAACGGTTGTTTTTGCTAGTTATTTTTTCCCTGAAATGATGGAGAATGCTGATATTTCTATTTTTGGAGAAAGTGACAGTAGCATCATTTTTTATGTGCTTAGTTTTATACTCTCTGCAACAATTTTAGTTTTAATTTGGAAGGTAAACCAAAAGAAAAAAGCTGTAACGGTTTAAACAAAATCTTTTGTACCTTTACCAACTAGAATCACTACTATTTTAGTGAAAAAAAAACAAAAAGATGAACACTATATTATTAGGATTTATTGGACCATGGCAAATAGCATTAATTGTTGCTATCGTATTATTATTATTTGGAGGTAAAAAAATACCACAATTAATGAGAGGTTTAGGTTCAGGAGTTAAAGAGTTTAAAGAAGGAATTAAAGAGGGAGAAGACGCTGTAAAGTCTGATGACAAAGAGACTGAAAAGTTAAGTTAATTCTTTTCTGAAAAATTTAGAGCTTCAACTATCCGTTGGAGAACTGTTCCATTTAGGGTTTTTATACTACTTATTGCCTTTATCTTTTGGCAAGAGAAACCCCTATCTAGAGAGTTCAGATAACAATCAATAAAAAAAGCCGTTAGATAAAAGATGAAATTTCAATTTTCAATTATATTATCATTTATACTTGTTGCCAATACTTTTGCTCAAACAAAAGATACGTCAAAAATAATGCTTGATGATGATCCTGTTTTGGCGGCAATCGATAGTATGATGGCCTCTGGTTATTTTGAAAGTTTAGGGTTTAATGATAATGTAGAAGAATTAAACACGAACGGATATGCTAAAGATTCTGTTCCCGTTTTTGATAGTTTAACATATGCCCAACGTTTTGAAAAGTTAAATGCAAATTCGCCCTTTAGTTTAGTTTACAATAGTCACATTACTGGCTATGTTAACCTGTATGCAAAAAGACGAAAAAAGACAACGGCAAAAATGCTGGGTTTAGCTCCAATGTATTTTCCAATATTTGAGGAGAGCTTAGATAAATACAACATGCCTTTAGAACTTAAGTATTTGGCTGTTGTTGAATCGGCATTAAACCCTAAAGCAAAATCGAGAGTTGGAGCTACTGGTTTATGGCAGTTTATGTATAGAACAGGTAAAATGTTTGATTTAGAGGTTACTTCATATTATGATGAGCGAAGTGATGTGTATAAATCTACCGATGCGGCTTGCCGTTATTTAAAGTATTTACATAAAATGTATAATGATTGGGATTTAGCTTTAGCTGCTTACAATTGTGGTCCAGGAAATGTAAATAAGGCGATAAGACGGTCTGGAGGTAAAAGAACCTATTGGGAAATTCGAAATTTTTTACCAAGAGAAACAAGAGGTTATGTTCCTGCCTTTATTGCTGTTAATTATGTAATGGCTTATGCTTCTGAACACAATATTTATCCTAAACAACCTGATTTAACATGTTTTAATGTAGATACTGTTTCGTTGTCAGATCATTTGTCTTTTGCTCAAATTTCAGAATATTTGGATATACCACTTGATTATCTAGAGTATTTAAACCCTACCTATAAGCAGAACTTTATTCCTAATACTGCAGAGGCCAATATACTTTGTTTGCCTGTTGAAAAGATGGGGGATTTTATTACGAATGAGCAAACAATTTATGCTTTAAAAACTGAACAGGATATAAAGGATAGTATTGCATTTGCTCAAAATAAACCTATTTCTTCAACTAAAAGAGGAGATGCTATTGTATATCGAGTAAAAAGTGGAGATGTTTTAGGAACAATTGCTAATCGTTATCATTGTAGAGTGAGTCAAATAAAGGACTGGAATAATTTATATAGTGACCGATTGAAAATAGGTCAGAAGTTATATATCTATGCTAAATCAAGTTACGCAGTTCAAAACAAAAAGAAAGCAAATGTTGATGCTCAAAAGGCGAAACCAACGATAGATGGGAAATACATGTATCATACCGTAAAATCTGGCGATAATTTATGGGACATCGCTCAGAAATATGAAGGGGTGAGTATAGAGCAAATTCAGCGACTGAATAAAGCAATAAACATTAAAAAGCTAAAATTAGGAACCAAACTAAAAATTAAACCTGTAGGCTAAATTGCTAGAATATGAAAACAGTTAAAATTCTTTTTATTGTATTAATAACCTCTTTAACATTTGTTTCTTGTGATGAGATGAATGAGAGGGTATTGCCAAGCGCTACAGGTAAAGCGGGAGACTTATTAATAGTTACAGACTCTTTGTATTATAACAATCAAACGGGTGATGCGATTAAACAAATTTTTTCTCAAGAGCAGGTCGGTTTGCCACAGAGAGAACCGTTATTTAGCTTAATACAAGTTCCGCACCGATCTTTCGCTAGGTTGTTTCATCCGATGAGAAATATTATTATGATCAATATTGAGAAAGAAAGCTCAATTAAATTAACGGTAAGAAAAGAGGTATGGTCAGCATCTCAATTGGTGGTAACTATTACAGCTCCTTCAGATGAAATTGCAGCAGAAACTATATCTAAAAATGCAGGTGTTTTATTGGACTACTTTAACAATAAAGAAATAACAAGGTTACAAGCAAAACATCGAGTAAATGCAAATAGTAAAAATGCACAATACATTCACGATAAATTTGGATTGCGTTTAAACTTGGATGAATTGTATATTGTGGCAGCAGAATCAGAAGATTTTTTATGGATGAGGAAAGACAAGACTGCAGGAGGACATCAGATAATTCAAGGGATAATGATATATACATATCCTTACATTAGTGACAGTACTTTTGAAATTGCAAATCTTGTTGAAAAAAGGAATTCTTATACAAGAAAGTATGTTGAAGGAGCTAACGAGGGTTCTTATATGCTGTCATATAAAGAATATGTACCTATTCAAAAAGAAATAAGCTTAAATGGGGTTTATTTAAATGAGTTGCGCGGGTTATGGCACATGCATAGAGACTTTATGGGAGGTCCATTTATTAATTACAGTTTGGTGGATGAAAAAAACAATAGGGTAATTACTATTGATGGTTACGTTTATTCTCCAAAGTTTGACAAACGTGAATTTTTAAGAGAGCAAGAAGCGTTAATAAAGTCAATTACTTTTTAATAACCTCTTCGGCTAATAGTCGAGCAACAAAGTCATTTGTTTCTTCAACATATCTGGTATAATATGAACCAGTTCCTGGTCCATAGAACCCTGTTCTGATTTTTTGAATTTGACCGTTTCTATCAATAAAAATTGATGTTGGGTATGACATAATGTGATTTAGCATTGGCAACGATTCTGCAGCAGCAATTTTGTTCGCTTTTCCAGCAATAAGGAAATCATAATTGGCATTAAAGTGTGACTGTACTTTAAGAATATTTTCTTTAGCAATCTCAAACTCTTCTGATTTATCAAAAGATAAAGCTATAATCTCTAACCCTTGTTCATGATTGTTCTCATAGAGTTTTGATAAATAAGCTGTTTCGTCTTTACAATTAGGACACCAAGGCCCCATAATATTTACTATTACTACTTTGTCTTTGTATTTTTCGTCTGTTAATGAAATACTGTCTCCATTAGTGTTTGGAAAAGTAAAAGCTAGTTTATCAAATCCTTCTTTCAAATAGGTTAAAGAATCAGGGTTTGACAATTCGAATTTGTGATTTCTTATAGCAACCCATGGTTCTTCCCAGTGTGTTCCTGAATAGAATATACCTGATAATCGACCATCAATTAGCGTTCCTTTAAATAAAAATAAATGAGACCCATCGAAACAAGAGAGGTAAAGGTTGTTGTTGTACATGTTACCTTCTAAATAGCGATAATCACCTGTTTCAGTTATAAATGTTCCAGTAACATAATCATCGACTTGTTGAAATTGACCAATAGCTTTGTAATGATTTTCAGTGTTGTCTTTACTAAAATCAACTTCCCATTTCCCACTAATATTTACATTGGAATTAGACATTTTTTTAGGTTTCTCAAATCGAGTATTTACCCCGTAATCAGCTGTAAAAGGAATTTTATATTCTTGACCATTTTTAAACCATGATCCTTCTATTTTAGTTGGATTAATAATTACACCTTCAAACCAAGTGTTAAAAAGAGGGTCTTTAATGGTTATTTTCTTGTCGGAAATAGTTATTTCTTTTGCTGTTATTTTTTCATCAGCATTAGAAAAAGTAACTTCATAACGGGAATCACTCTTAGTTAAAATAAAATTGATAGGTGCTATGTTTGTTTCAGATAATTGAAATTTTAAGAGCCAATCACCTTCAACTAATAAAGATTTTTCAGTGGTTGATTGAGAGTTGTCACCAGAGCAAGCAACTACAATAATTAATAAAAAGAAATAAACTAGCTTTTTCATTAGCGCGAATGTAGGTAAAAATATTTGAGAGATAAAAAGGAGTTATTAACTATTTAGGCTTGATTGTAAGTTAAAATGTTAATACATTTTTGGACTGCTTCCTTTTCCATATAACATTGGGCTTGGAATAATGTACTGCAAAGAAACCTCATATGCACTTGCCCCTGATATTCCCGATACTCTAGCATCATAGCTAACACCAAGATTGAAATTAAACACTTCTAAACCAACCTTAGGAATAAAAGCATCACCAACTCTATAAAAGGCACCAATATACATTGCACTTTCTTTAAAAATACCTGTATATCTAGATTCATTTTTCAATTTTGTTCTAAAATAAGTTCCTAGAATGAATTCACTATAAGGGCCTTGTTTTTGCCATAGAAATCCCGGGACTACAGCATATGGACTATCTTTTATGCCAATAAAACTTTTTCCATGGAAGGTAAATTTGTTGTGTAATTTGTCAGAATAGTTAGAAAGTTTAATGCGTTGTCTGCTAATGTGGTTTACAGAAAGCCCAAATTGAGCACTGAATAAGTCATTAGAAGTAATTGTTGCTTCAGAGGTTCCGTAATTCCAAACAACACCTGCATTAAAATCACCAACAAAAGGAGTAGAGTTAAAAGCAGATTCTTCTCCTGAAGAAATTAAAGCATTATAACTATTTCCATCATATTGGTTTACCCACCTCATGTTTGAATTGTTGATAGAGTTTTGCATTACTCCTCCTTGTAAACCAACAGAAAGGTTTTGGAACTCATTTAGTTTTAGAATTGCACTTGATGACAGCATTATGGCAGTTGTACCAAATTCTGTATCTCCTGCAACATCTTTATAAGCCCCTAAACCGATACCCATTTTTACTTTTCTAGTAGCCTTCGTAAAGGCTTTGGTATCGTAAGTAAAAGAGTAGGTGTTGTAAGGCGTTGCAACACTTCCCCATTGACTTCTATAGTTTAATAATATTCTATGAGCGCCATTTACTAAACCAGTGTTTCCTGCATTGTATAAAAAAGAGGAATTCATAAATTGACTAAAATGGACGTCTTGACTAAAGCCAAATAGTCCAAATAGTAAGGATGGTATGAGTAATAGTTTTTTTATCATCTGATAAGTGTTATGTTACCGGTTTGATTAAAAGTCTCTCCACTATAAAAGGTGACATCAAGTTTGTAAACAAATACGCCTTGGTTTAATGGAGACCCGTTGGTTGTTCCATCCCATCCATTTTCGATATCTGTAGATTCGAATACAATTTGTCCCCACCTATTAAATATCATTAAGTTAAACTGTTGTATTCCTTTACCTCTTACATAGTAGATGTTGTTATCTCCTGCTCCATTTGGAGAGAAAATATTAGGAACATAAATGTTTGAACTCGGATCAACCTCTATATATACGCTATCTACTATTTGACAACCTTGAGCATTAGTAACTGTTACAAAATACCAAGTTGATTCTAGTGGTGTAGCAGTTGGGTTTTGACAGAATATACAATTTAGTCCGGCAGGAGGATCCCAAGAATAACTAGTACCTGGAACACCTGGCAATACAGCTAGGTCTACTGATTCTCCAAGGTTAATAAAAGTAGTTCCTGTTACATTAATATTAAAACTTGGTAAAGGGTTAACAGTAAGGTTGTATATTATAATGCTATCACACCCAACTGAACTTGTATAGTTAAATGTATAAACACCTGAGCTATCGTAAAAATTTCCTTCAATAAATGTACTGTCTCCACTACAAATAGAAATAGGTACTGAATCAACTGGAACAACGTTTATCGTTAAGTTGGTCGTTAAAATACTATCACATCCGTAAGAGGAGGTTAATGTTTCGGAATAAGATCCTGCTCCAAAAATGTATGTTCCTCCAATAAGAACACTATCCCCAGGACAAATAGCAACATTATTACTAGCGGTTACTATTGGGTTAATAGTTATCGTAAATGTTGATGGATTTCCAGGGCAACCATTAGCAGTTGCTGTAACCGAAACAGTTGAAACTATTGGGGTGTTAGTAGTATTAGTAGCTGTAAATGCTGGAATATTTCCTGTACCAGCAGCAGCTAAACCAATAGTAGGATCTGAATTTGTCCATGAGAATGTTCCACCAGCAGGAACACTACTAAAGTTACTAGCAGGAATAAATGTACCTACACATTCTGTAATGTTAGCAGGAACATTTGCAGTAGCTCCAGGATTAATTGTGATCGTATAACTGGATGGAGTTCCTGGACAATTGTTTGCTGTAGGCGTAACTGTTACTGTAGCAATTATAGGGGCACCAGAAGCATTTGCTGCTGTAAATGCCGGAGTATTTCCTGTACCGTTAGCAGCTAAGCCAATAGTAGGGTCGGAATTTGTCCAAGTATAGGTCGCTCCAGAAGGTGTACTGGTGAATGCACCAGCCAAAATCAGATCACCATTACAGTACGTTAGATTAGGAGTTACAATTACAGTTGGTGTTGGGTTTACAGTAATGGTATAACTTGAAGGTGTTCCAGCACAACTGTTAGCGGTAGGAGTAACGTTTATTGTTCCTGTTATCGGATTTCCAGAAGTATTAGTAGCTGTAAATGCAGGAGTGTTTCCTGTACCATTAGCTGCTAAACCAATAGCAGGGTTAGAATTTGTCCAAGTAAATGTTCCTCCTGCAGGAGCGCTTACATATGCACTTGCAAGCACAGGGTCTCCATTACAATAAGCGTTATTTGGAGTTACTGTTACAGTTGGTGTTGGGTTTACAGTAATGGTGTATGTAGAAGGTGTTCCTAAACATCCATTATCAGGAGTAACAGTAATTGTTGCTGTAATAGGTGCTCCAGTAGTATTGGTTGCAGCAAAAGTAGCTATGTTTCCATTTCCACTTGCAGGAATTCCTATCGCAGTATTTGAATTTGTCCAAGAGAAAGTTCCACCAACAGGACTGTTTACAAAGTTTGTTGCAGGAACATTGTCTCCGTGACAATAACTTGCAGCGGCTGGTACAGCAACTGTTGAAGTAGGAATAACGGTTATAACTACTGTGTCATTACCGGTACAAAGAGTTGGGTCAGTAACTGTAACCCAATAGGTTGTGGTAGTTGTTGGATTTACTACTGGATTAAATATTGCTGAAAAGCTAGGGTTTGCTGCGTAATTCCAATCAAAAGCATAACCTACTCCATTAGGAGATACGTTTAAGTTATATGGTTGTCCATTACAAATCGTATCGTCTAAACCAGCATTAACAGTAAGTGTTGCAGCTATTGTTACATCAACTTGGGTTCTAGGACTTACACAACCATTTAATGTTGTTTGTACCCAAAAACTAGTATCAGAAGCTAATACAGGAGTTGTGTATCCAGCTCCAGTAAATATTAACGACCCATTAGTTGCAGCATCATACCATTCATAAGTTCCTCCTGGAGCAGTAGCGGTTAGAGTTGTAGAGTTGTTTGCACAAATATTAACACTTAAAGCAGTTGGTGCTGCAGGTGTTGGATTAACAGTAATAGTATAGCTAGATGGGGTTCCTTCACATCCATTTACATTAGGAGTTACTGTGATTGTTGCAATTATAGGAGCATTAGTTGTATTGGTTGCAGTAAACGTAGCAATATCTCCAGTTCCATTTGCCCCTAAACCAATAGTGGTATTTGAATTCGTCCAAGTAAAAGTTCCTCCTGCAGGATTACTTATAAAATTTGTTGCAGGTACATTATCTCCATCACAATAAGTTGCATTTGCAGGAACTGTTACAGTAGGAGTAGGTTCCACAGTAACTGTTACAGGGAAACGACAAGTTAAAGGAGACCAACCACAAAGCATTCCAGGGTTAACTACATCAACTGTTGTTGCTGCACAAACGAAATCACCAGAATTATTGTTGTCATTGTTTCCTGTTCTTTGAATACTTAGTTGAGGCCCTCCTGCAACTCCACAACTTGAGTTTACTCCGTTTCCAGTCCATTCAGGTCCAAGAGTAATGGGGAAACCGTTGATAGTAGGATTGAATCCAACTAAATCAGCAGCAGTCCATCCCCAACAAACAAAGTCAACAACATTTCCTAGGTCATCTATTATGATTGCCCAAGCGTTGTATGTTGGAGCATTACCTGGGTTCCAAAGAATGTTACTTCCCCAATAATTAGGATCACTAGAAACATCATTTTTAGAAACAACTGAACATGCGTTAAAAGAGTTAGGCAAACTCCATTCAATTGAATTAACTGTGTTTATATTGCTGTAAGAGCCACTAACTGCTACTGTCCAACCAGTAGTGTTTACCGCTGTAGAATATAAGTTGGAGACTTCAATATAATCTGCAGAAGAAGAACCGGCATATCCTTCCAGTCCACATTCTGTAATCAAAATTGTTCCACCTCCACCACTAGATATTCCAGATCCTTGAGTGTAATATGTTGTTGTAGTTGTTATATTAGGGGTAGTGTAATTTGCGGTATTAGAAAGTTGAGTTCCTCCTGTTGCATTATCCCACCATTCTAGAGGTGGCGTAGAACCGCTAGCAGTAAGTGCCGCTGAATCTCCAGAGCAAATGGTTAAATTTCCAGTAATAGTTGGTTCAGCAACTACATCCACAAGAAAAGTATCTGTAACAACTGTTCCAGGAGAATTACTACACCTTAGTTCTACAGTATATGTAATCCCTACAATGTTAGATGCGTTGTAAGATGTGGTTGTACTCCATGCTTGTACTACAGTTGCTCCATTTAGGACTTGATATTCATAGTTTCCGGTACATGTTCCAGTTGGTGAAAAATTTATAGTGGTTGCATCGCCTTCACAAATCGTTACAGATTGAGGGGTGGGAAGTACAGAGGTAACTTGGGCATTTAATTTCTGAAAACAAAAAACAGAAAGTACAGTTAGTATAGGTATTAGTTTTTTCATGTCTGTTATTTTATAGAATTAACAAAGTCAAGGTCAGCTTTCAGTAGTTTTAAATCCATGCCATGGTCTTTTGCTGCTTTAACAGAATTTCTTACTGAATTAATATGTGTTTTTATACCTGGAAGGTGATTTTTTTCTTTGTAGTATATTAGATTGATATCTTTAATTAAAGCAGCCGTAATATTTCCTGCTTTTTCAGATTTGTAATGATCAATATCAAAAGGTTGTTGACGTAAAATATCTTCAACAGATAATTTACATTTTCTTCCATTGTACTCTTGGGCTTGCTTGTTGATTGTTTCTTCAGTATTGTTTGTTTGAGCAAAAGAATTACTCATAATTGTAGCCAACAATGCTATTAAAAAGACTGCTTTTTTCATTTTTAGTGATAGTGTTAAAATCCTTGTATGTAGAAAAGACGCTCTTTTCTTTTGTTTAGTTACCTGAAGTTTAAAGCTTTAGGACTCTAAATATAATAAAAATAGTTCATCAACCAAAGAAAAGTCAAAAGAATAAACGCCTTGATTAAAAAGTCTGATTAAAATAAAATGGAATTATTTTCAGTAATTAATTCAATTGAATTGTTTTTTGAATTAGTTTTGCCTCATATTTATGACTAGAAATTTTTCAAATACAAGACAAAAGATGCACAGAGTAAATTCTGAGGTGTAACTAAGATAATTAAAAGATCTAAGCGTTCACCTTACTAGATGAACGCTTTTTTTATGTTTAAAAAATGATAAAAACTACTACAAATAACTTTAAGAGTAAGACAGCTTGTTATATGACGAGGCCTGTTAATACTATTTTGTGTAATAAAATGCCACATCGAATCGAATAATTTAAGTAGAAATAATAACTAAATAATTACTCCCTTCGATAGCACATATCGAAGGGATTTTTTTTGAAATAAACATTCAAAATAGAATAAAATGAAAAATCAAATTGTAGGAAAAGTAGCATTAAAAAATTTTCTTTCCGAAACTAAAAATTATGCATCTATAGTTGTTGGTGCGTTTGTATTGTCTTTAGGGTATTCTCTATTTATAGTACCTCACAAACTAGTTCCGGGAGGTGTCTTTGGGTTAAGTATTGTGGTTTTTGAGGTGGTAGAATTGTCTATAGGGACTATAGCTTTGTTAATTAATATACCATTGTTGCTGTGGGGGACTAAGGTGCTAGGTAAAAAAACAATAATAAAAACTGCTGTATTTATGGTAGCGTCTTCTTTTCTAATTGATGCTATTGCTGCTCAAACTGGTAACGCTATTATTGTTGATGATATTTTAGTTTCTGGAATTTTTGGCGGACTGTTAGTTGGCACTTCAATAGTTATTGTAAAAATGGGTGGAGCAACTACAGGGGGTAGTGATATTGTTGCAAGAATTTTGAATAAAAAAACAAGTATTCAATTTAGTCACTTATTGTTAATTATGGATGCGCTTGTGGTGGTGTTAGGAATTCTAACTTTTAAGGATTATACAATGGCGGCTTATTGTTTAATTACGATTGTAACAACAAGTAAAACTATTGGGCATTATGCCAAGCAGACTGAACAGAAAAAAACAATTCTTATTTTTTCTAAAAGTAATGTTGCAATTCAATTGGCAATTGCTAAAAATGAGCATGTAAAAGGCGATGTGCTAAAGTTAATTCATAATGAAGCTGATGATAAGATGATATTAGTTACTAAAAGTGCAAAACATTTAGACACTGTAGAGAAGCTTGTATATCAAACAGACCCGCAAGCTCATTTTTTAGCTCTTGAATCGTCTTAAAATAAAAAAGCCTCTTCAATTCTGAAGAGGCTTTTTTGAAATATTTATTTTCTGATTATAAATCGAATTTAATTCCTTGAGCTAAAGGCAATTCATCAGAATAGTTTACAGTGTTTGTTTGTCTTCTCATGTAAACTTTCCAAGCATCAGATCCAGACTCACGTCCACCACCTGTTTCTTTTTCTCCACCAAAAGCACCACCAATTTCAGCACCAGAAGTTCCGATGTTTACATTAGCAATACCACAATCAGAACCAGCAAATGATAAGAACTTTTCAGCCTCTTTCATTTCGTTAGTCATAATTGCTGAAGATAAACCTTGAGCAACACCATTTTGTGTATCAATAGCATTTTCTACATCTCCAGAATATTTCATTAAGTATAAAATTGGAGCAAAAGTTTCTGACTGAACAATTTCGTAACTGTTTTCAGCTTCAATAATAGCTGGTTTTACATAGCATCCGCTTTCATAACCTTCTCCTTGTAAAACACCACCATCTACTAATACATTTCCTCCTTCAGCTTTAGCTTTTTCAATTGCGGCTAAATAAGTGTTTACAGCATCTTGATCAATTAATGGCCCGATGTGATTCTTTTCATCTAATGGGTTACCAATAGTTAACTGTCCGTACGCTCCAACAATAGCATCTTTTACTTTATCGTAAACAGATTCGTGGATGATTAATCTTCTTGTAGAAGTACATCTTTGTCCACAAGTACCAACTGCTCCAAATACGGCTCCAGGAACAACAACTTTTAAATCTGCTGTTGGAGTAATAATGATAGCATTGTTTCCACCTAATTCTAATAAAGACTTTCCAAAACGTTGTGCAACTGTAGCACCAACAATTCTTCCCATTCTTGTAGAACCGGTAGCAGATACTAATGGAATTCTTTCATCAGTAGTCATGTACTCACCAACTTTGTAATCTCCATTAATGATACAAGAGATTCCTTCTGGTAAGTTATTTTCTTTTAAAATGTCTGCAATAATGTTTTGACAAGCTACAGAACACATAGGTGCTTTTTCAGAACCTTTCCAAACACAAACATCTCCACAAATCCAAGCTAAAGCAGTGTTCCATGCCCAAACAGCAACTGGAAAATTAAAAGCAGAGATAATTCCAACAACACCAATTGAATGCCATTGTTCTCTCATTACGTGACCAGGTCTTTCTGATGGGATTGTTTGACCATTTAATTGTCTGGATAATCCAACTGCAAAATCGCAGATATCAATCATTTCTTGAACCTCTCCATAACCTTCTTGTAAAGATTTCCCCATTTCATAAGAAACAAGCTTTCCTAAAGGTTCTTTTAGCTCTCTTAATTTATTTCCAAACTGACGAACAATTTCTCCTCTTTGAGGTGCTGGCATAGCTCTAAAAGATTTGAAAGCAGTTGTTGCTGCATCCATTACCTTTTCGTAATCTTCTTTAGTTGTAGTAGTAACTTTTCCTATTAAAGCACCATCTGTAGGAGAATATGAAGAGATAATTTCTCCTCCTCCAAAGTTATTAGATCCTGTAGAAGTTCCTTCGTTAATTTCTTTTAATCCAAGAGCTTTTAAAGCTTCTTGCATTCCATATTTGTCTGCTGTTAAAGTTTCTGACATTGTTAAATATTTTTGTTTTCTATCTAAATCGGTTGCAAATTTAAGAAATTATAATTGAATTAAACCTACAAACTAAGGTGCTAATTTCTGAAAGAAAACAACAGTAGTAAAAGAAAAGCTAAACTTTTTTCAACAAGAGCAAACTTCTATTGTTTTAGCAATTTAAAAGTTTTAAGATGCCTGTTATTGCTTGTTATTTCAACAAAATATAAACCATTAACATTATCTAATAGAAGCTCTAAAGAACTAATAGATTCAAAACTTTCAGACTTGATGATTTGACCAAATACATTGGTAACCTTAGCATTAACATTTAAGTAAGGGGCTCCTAAATCAACAGTTACTTTCCCATTGGTTGGGTTAGGGTAAAGATTAATATCTGCAGTTGATTTGCAATTAGCTGCTTTTAGACCTATATATTTATAATTACCATTATAATCAGTTTGTTTTAATCGATAATAAACTGTATTGCTTATGGAGTTGTTGTCATCTGTCCAACTATAATTTGTTAGGTTAGAACTGTTTCCCTTTCCATCAACATTATCTACTACATCAAAATTAACGCCATCTACACTTCTTTCTATAGAAAAGTAATCATTGTTTGTCTCCGATGAAGTTGTCCATATTAATTTTGTTTTTGAATTATCGCATTCAGTTTCGAAATTCGTTAATTCGACCGGTAAAGGGCAATTAAAATCCAGACTTCCAGCGGAGATGTTTCTTTTTACATTTAGTGTAATCGTAGAGTTGTCAATTCTTGTTCCATAGTGATCTGCCCAGAATTCAGTATCAACTCCACCATGCTCATATCGAATATACCTTAAACCAGACCCATAGTTGGAAAAAGTAAAACCTGCTAATTGCCAGTTGTTCGAGCCAACATTAGTTAGGGTTATTGATTTTGTATCTATGGTGTTAAATGATGCATCTTGTAGCGTTACAGTATATTCATATTGATCACCATTATTAAAGACACTTGAATATTGTTCAGAAGCATAAACAATTGGAGCTGTATCAAGTTCTGCAGTAGTATATCCGGCAGCAACTAAATCAATTACTTGAAATTTTCTGGCCCAACCATAAGATGTTCTAAATGTACCATTTGCAAGCCACCCATCTCCGCCATTATTGGTTATTGTCCAGCCTGTTAAAGTTGTTCCATCTCCATTTACAACTTCATTTACGGGGTTGCCAAGTGTAACTGTACAACCATTTGCGTCAGTTATTTGGGATAGATAAACACTAACTGGAGATTGAATAGTTGACAAAACTTTTACTAGATCGCCATTACTAACATTGTTATAGGTAATTGAGCCAGGTTGAATTACAACTGAAAATGGTCCACTTCCATTTAAAGACAATTGAACATCTACGGAGTCATTTGCTTGACACCATGTGTAATTACCTATTACTCCTCCAGAAGGTAGGTCGTTTATTGTTAATGTAAAAGTTACTATTGCAGCTTCTCCGTCTGCATTTTCAATAACTATTGAATAGACACCATTTCGAGAAGCATCTATGCTGTCATCAATATCTGAATCACTATAGTTGCCAAAATACCATTGATAAGATGTTATTGCAGAAGAAGATACCGGAACGGCATTTAAAGTTAAAAAATCTCCTAAGCAAGCAGTTGCGCTTGTTCCTTGAGTAATTGATGCTGTAATTGTAGGAGTAGTATTTGTATTTACATTTAATGTGTAGTCCTCCGTTTCTCCATTAGCAGTTGTGTTACAAGGGGTCATTGATGTTCCGCCTTGAGCAGATCTTAATCTCATGGTTTTGGACCCTAAAGCTGTTCCTGCTGGAACTGTAACGATGGCTGTTTTAGATCCTGAAACTCCATTGTCATAAAATGAAAGTGTTTCATCGGCATCAATAAAGTCTCCATCATTATTCCAATCAACCCAACCTGCACAATCCGTATAGACTCCTAATCCTAATCCTCCACCAGTAGTGATTTCTAGAACATAACTACTACCGGCATTTAAGTTTGTGCTAGTGGCAGTATAATCTGTATATGGAGAACAACCGCTAGTATTATTTATAGTATTAATGTCAACATTTGTAATGTGATCTGTATTCCCAAATGTTGGCATTCCTGCACAAGATCCTTGTGGGTTACAGTCAAAAATAGTGATGTTGTCAATTGCAGCATCGCCAGTATAGCTGGTTCCACGAACTCCTCTAAATCTAAATCCAACAGTTTGCCCAGAGTAAGCAGATAGATTGATTGAAGCTGTACTCCATATGTTTCCTTGATCTCCTGACATACTCCAAAGTGATGTCCAAACAGTTCCGTTCGTGCTGATCAATAATTCTAGAGAGCCCATTGTTGCTCCATACATATGATAATCAAATTCAATTGTGGGTAATACTCCTGTAAAATCAAAACAATTGGATTCTAACCAAGCCTCATCTCCTGTAGCTCTTGGAGAAGAAGTTTCTATATAAAGATACTGTGTTCCTTCTGATGCAGCACTTGGTCCAGTACTTCCAGAACCTGTACCCCCAGTAAGTGGTGTCCAATCAAACTGTTCTGTTGCATTTTGATTCCAAGTCCCAACCCCTGTTTCAAAACCTTCGTTGTAAGGGAATGTATTGACAGTCGTTGCACAGCCGGGTAACTGAGCAAAAAATTTACCTGATACAAAAAATAAAATAATTAACGTTAATATATTAGCTGTCTTTCTCATTTTCAATATGATTTAACACAGCAAAGTTTGATTTTTGAAGCTGAAAATTGAAAATCATAAAGGGTACTGAGAGGGTACTTTTGGTTGATAATCAAACAAAAACATACCAATCTGTTAAAAATTGATGAAAATGGAAATTTGCCTTATGATTTAAACAAACCTATAGTTTATTTAACATTTTGAAGAATCACTAGATAGCGCTTAAAAAAGTTGTTATTTTTTCGTCTGGACGAATAGGTAGTTTTTTTCTAATTCTTTGTCGTGCTTTTTTGACCGCATTAGGAGAGATGTTCCTGATGTTAGCTATATCTTTAGAAGATAGATTCAATAAGAGTAATCCACAAAGTTCTTTTTCGTTTTCTGTAAGCAAAGGGTATTTTTTACCTAAAGCTTCAAAAAAGGATAAGTTTACTTTTTCTATATCTGATTGTAAAACTTCAACATTTTTATCTGCACTTTTATAGGTGTTAAATTCACGAATTAAAGAAGTTAAGTTTTCAGATAAATTTTCTACTGGTTGGTGTTTTAGATCTTTCAATTTTTGCTGAACATCATCAATAAATGACCTTTTATAGGAAAGATTTGTAACCACATTGTTTAGGTCTTTTTGTTTGTTTTTTATTTCAACCTCTAGAAGCTCTTTTTCCAATTCTCGGATAGCACGGTTCTTTTTTTGTCTGTTTTTAAAATAGGCGAATAATAGGATAATAAAAATTAAAGATAGAATAAGAGTAATGATATAGGCTCGTGTTTTTAATTGGTGTGTTTTTGCGGTATTCTCACTTAATAAAAGCTGGTTGTTTATCAATTCAACTTCCTTTTCTTTAAGCTTTAAATTTTGCTCTACTAGGTTAATACGTGTTCTAGAAAGTTGATTTTTTACCTCTTTTTTAGGTTTTTCATTTTGGATCAGAGAATCATTGAGTTTGATGTACTTTTTTAAATAGATTGCACTTCCATCACCATTGTTTGTATATTCAAGAACTTTCGCCATTAAGGCATAAGCTTTCAATAATGTTTTATTTATTTGTCGTTTTTGACTGAATAAAAGTTGTAGTTCTTTTTTAGCTCTTTTATACTCTTTTAATTCATAATAGGATTCTGCTATTCCAAATACTGCATTGTTGTATGATTCCCAGATTTTCCCTTTGGTTAATTTGGCATCTGTTTGCATACACTTTATTGCATTTTTGTACTCTTTTTTAGAAAAATATATTTGCCCTAAATTCCCTGTTGCCAAGCCATAAATGCTGCTATGGTTTTCTTTAACACCGGGCATGTTGATGACTTTTTTATAATAGACTTCAGCAGAATCTAACTGATTATTAAGATAATATGTAAACCCAATATTATTGTAAGTCTTTATAAGTAAGTTGATATTATTCTCATCCTTTTTTTCTAAAATAGACCTTACTGTATAGTTCATATAGTAAATAGAGGAGTCATATTGCTCAGCAGCATTGAAGAAATGCATCAGAAATAGATAACTTTTTTCTTTGGTATTGTTAAGTTGGAACTGTAGAGATAAGGATGTTTTCGCATAATTTAAAGCGTTGTCAAAATCTCCAAATTGATAGAGGTTATGGGCTAAAGATCTATAAACCCTAAAACTATCTTTCAAAGAAAGCTTTAGGTCTATGGATAAAAGTGTTAGACACTCTTTTATAGATTCTTCATTATTTCCTTCTTGACTTAATTTTAAAGCATCTTCAACAGAGTTATTTATCGCAGTTGTGTCTTTTTGATTTTGGCCAACTAAACTTTGTGATGAAAGAAGAGAGAAAAGAAGGATATTTAATAGTGAAAACTTCATAATTACTTACTCAAAGATACAACTTTAAATTTTCCTTTATTATTCAAATATGTTAAAGCTTTAACTTTCTTAAATTTGTACTTATAACTGTTTCAAAATGTCAGAAGAAATTATAAATAGAGTAGAGAATAGTAACTTAATTCAAGTTAGTTTGGATGAGTTTTACCCAAAGGGAGAACGAATTTTATTTGATATTAAAGGTTTTTTAAAGGAAGAGATTATTTTAGTTGAAAAGGAATTTAGGGATAAAGTTAAAAATACAAATTGGGAGGGATATCAAGGTCAATATGTTGGGGTAGTATGCTCGGTTGATGCAATTGTTCCATTATGGGCTTTTATGTTAATCGCATCTCAATTAGAACCTTTTGCTAAAAAAGTAATTTACGGAAATAGAGAAGATCTGGAAAAAGCTATTTTTAGCGATGTTTTTTCGGGTATAGATTTTAATGATTATAAAGATAGAAGTGTAATTTTAAAAGGGTGTGGAAAATACCCTATCCCAGAATCCGTTGTTGTAGACTTCTCAATTAAACTTCAAAAGGTTGCTAAAAACATTATGTTTGGAGAGGCGTGTTCTGCAGTTCCTTTATTTAAAAGGCCTAAATAATATCCTTTACAATGCTTGAGGGAAATGGATTTATTCTAGACATAGAAGGCTCTAGGCTTAAAGTTTACAATAAAATTTTATTTTTTAAAGTTGGGGATTGGGAAAAACTTCCAACACCTAATTATATAGCAGTAACAAAAGTTAAGTATTCCAAAACAGTATCAACACCTAAGTTGATGGGGAATCAATCCTGTACTTCTGATTTTAGTAGCTACAAATATTGTGTTTTTGTTTGTGAGGATAAGCGAAAAAAGAAGCTACTTTTTAAAGGGGAATATGAAGAAGCTTTAGCTCAGGCTAGCTTGTTAAGTGATTATTTAAATACGTCAATTGTAGATTATACTAAATAATTTCAATTACTCAACAAGAACAACTTTTGTTACTTTCTCTATATCGATGTTGTCACTCCCTTTGTAATTGACTTTACAAACGTATACTCCAGTAGGAACTATTTTTCCTCTAAATGTACCATTCCAACCATTTCCAGGGTTACTTGTTTCAAATAGTTTTTCTCCCCATCTATCATAAATGGCCAGATTAAAGGATTTAAAATCGCAAGAGTATACCGCTTTAAATTCATCATTTTTTGAATCACCATTTGGAGTAAAAGAGTTCGGTAAGTAAGCATAACAGTTACAATCTTCAAAGCTTATAGTTACACTATCTTTAGCTGCAGGGCAAGGAGCTAAAATTGCTTCTACGGTGTAAGTGCCTTCTTCTTCTACTAAGAAGGTATTGTCTATAGAGTTGTCTTGCCATAGATAGCTTACATTTCCGTTAACCACAGGGGCTAACAAAAAAGTTTGGTCTAAACATATTGTAGTGTCATTTACTAAGTCTATAGTTGGTGTTTTAACAATAGATACTGTGAAACTATTTTCACTAAAGCAATTCGGAGTAGTTCCTGTTTCTGCATAAATATAAACAGTATTACTACCTGCTGTAGTAACATTTCCTCCTGCTGCTAGTTGAGCCCCGCTACCAATTTGACCAGTATAATAATTACCAACGGTTAAACCAGGAAGCGTATAATTATCACAAACAATAGTGTTAGTAGGCGAAGCAATAATAGGAGTATTATTAACTGTTAAGTTTAATGTAACAATACTATCGCAACCGTTAGACGCCCCACCGTTTATAGTATGAATAGCAGTGTTGTTGCTAGTTGTGTAATTGTTTCCATCTATCCAAGTGTAAGAGTCACAAACAGTGTGAGCATCTATACTATTTACGCTATTGTTAACAATTAAATTTAATGTGATAATGCTATCACACCCTCCGTTTGCACCCCCAATAATGGTGTGCACAGCTGTGTTATTACTCACAGCATAATTATTTCCATCTATCCATGTATATGGTCCACAACTTGTTATGGCGTCTATACTATTGGCAGTATAGTTAACGGTTAAATCTAATGTGATAATACTATCACAGCCTCCAGCAGCTCCTCCAACAATTGTATGTGTAGCAGCATTGTTGCTAGCAACATAATTGTTTCCATCTATCCAAGTATAAGAGTCACAAGCGGTTTGAACATCTACACTGTTGGCAGTATAGTTAACGGTTAAATTTAGTGTGACAATACTATCACAGCCATTCGCTGCACCTCCAGCTATTGTATGAGTAGCAGTGTTATTACTAGCAACATAATTATTTCCATCTATCCAGGTGTATGAGTCACAAGCTGTTTGAGCATCTATACTATTAACTACGCTATTAACTGTTAAATTTAGCGTGACAATACTATCACACCCGTTCGCTGCACCTCCAACAATTGTATGAGTAGCTGTGTTATTACTCGCAGCATAATTATTTCCATCTATCCAAGTTATAGGCCCACAAGTTGTTTGAACATCTGTACTATTCACTGAGCTGTTAACTGTTAAATTTAAGGTTATAACACTATCACAGCCTCCAACGGCACCTCCAACAATTGTATGAGTAGCTGTGTTATTACTAGCAGCATAGTTATTTCCATCTATCCAAGTTATAGGTCCACAAGTTGACTGAGTATCTATACTATTGGCAGAGTTACTAATGGTTAAATCTAGTGTAATAATACTATCACAACCATTTGCTGCTCCAGCAACAATAGTATGTGTAGCTGTATTGTTGGATGTATTGTAAGTGTTACCATCTCCGTTGGTCCACGTAAAACTGTTACAGGCAGTTTGTAGATCTGTACTGTATCCTGGATCACAAGTTTGAGTGATTAATAAATCTTCTGCAATAATATCTAAACCATTGCCTCCAACTCCATTAAAATGAATAAGGTAACGCATACTCGCAGAAGTTGCTACTGCAGATAATGTGATTTGCTGATAAACACCGTTTAAGGTTAAGTTTGTAGTGGCCAAAACTGCACCTCCACCATCTATTAAGCTAATATCTACGTTAGAACCACCGTAAGTTTCCCTTACCCATATTGAAGCATCAATAGTACAGCCAATCGATAACCCGTTAACTGTTCTGTCATAAATATCTACTGGACCAATACCATTTTGAATATTGAACCAACCAAAAAATGTTCCACTTAAAGGGTAGGCAGCATTATGGTTAGATCCTCCATTTCCATATAAGACAGGTCCATTGGCACCAATAATAGTCCCTTGATCAAATGTTTCAGACAATAATGTTGAGACACACCCACATTGGTTTATTGTTATTATAAAGGCCTCTTCGTCTGTACAATTAGGAATAGTACCTGTTTGATCATAAGCATAGTAGGTTCCGCTAGTTGTAATCCAATCGCCAGCATTATAAGCTGTTCCAGTTCCTCCAAGACCAGTATAATAGGCCACACCAGCGGTTAAACCGGTTCCTGTAATAACAGGTAGCTGAACGCTGTCACAAGCAATTATATCTGTTATTGGATCAATATCTATAGCACCAGGAGGAGCTACAATATTTGCATTCATTGTACCAATACATCCAAATGGAGAAGTTATTGTTAACACGTATAGTCCTGACTGTGTAAGATTGGAGATGTCTTTTGTTGTTGCAGTAAACCCACCTGGACCAGTCCAAGAATAAGTGCAACTTGCGGCATCATTGTAAGCAAATATAGTTTTTAATTGAGGCAATAAACTAGCATTTGTTTTGTGGTTTTTTGCATAGTACCTAGAGTCATATCCTGGGCTAAAGTGGTACATAGAAAGTGTTTGATCTCCTGCACGTTCTGTAATAACTTGTTGATTTAAAAGTGCGTTCGTATTTCTTCTATATTTATCCCCTTCATCACTTGTTCCCATAGTTGAAGCATTATAGTGTGCTACAGTTAGAGAAGGGAAACCATACCAAACCCACCATGAACCGATATGGTCTGCAGTATTGTTAGGAAGTGCCGGTAATGGAGATGTACCATAGGTAACTGTAGTTTCGTCCCATGTATCATCTGCGACAAACTGTTCATAAACGGTTCCATTACCTCCATGTGCAAAACCAGAGTAAGCTGTAATAGAAGATTCACTATAAACTGGCGTAACGTTTGGAGGAATGACACCAACATCATATTTAGATAAAAAGTTAACATTTCCACCACAAAACCCTTGTGGTCGGATCATTAAAAAGTTATTGTCATAATTAGTTCCTGGCACATTTGGATCAATAGTAGCATCTTCTAAAACAATAGTTGTTAGAGAATCTAAAATGGTATCAACAGCAACAATAATATCTAACCCTGTACAAGTTGATGACGTAGTAAATGACGCTGTAGGAATTTGTGGTTTGAAAATATAAACTTGTTTAGGGTCATCACTTGAAGCTGCGCCATTGGTGCTTTTGCAATAGATCATGGTTGAGGTAGCAGTAGCTCCATTATAATTGGCATTTGTTCCTAGAGAGGCTGTACATAGGTAATCACTAAACCATTCCACTCCTGTTCCACCGGCACCGGTAGTTGCTGTAGCAGTATAATTATTAGTTCCACACGGAACCACTACATGGCTTGCTGCAGTAGGAATTGCGATTTGTGCAGTAATGGTTGTACAAATCGCAGAGACAATAAAAAGTAATAGTGTTCTTTTCATTTTTTTCAATTAACCTTCAGCCAAATTATGTTGTTTATACCAAAAGACAAAAAGAAAAGGGGGTACAATTGGGGGACACCCCTCGATATTGTTGGACCGCAAAAGATTTTTATAAACGCTTTATTCTAGATGGAAGTAAAGTTAAATATGAGGTAATATATTTACTAAACTAATTCAAAATCGAGCTGCTTCTTTACTAAATCTGCACGCCTTACTTTGATTTTTACTTCATCACCCATTCGGTATTCCTGACCAGTGTTGTTTCCTCGTGCACAATAATTGGGAGCGTCATAAATATAATAGTCACCTTCAATATCACTTAAACGAACCATTCCTTCGCACATGTTGTCAACTATTTGAACGTAAAGTCCCCATTCGCTCACGCCAGAAATTACGCCCTCAAACTCTTCTCCAATCTTATCTTCTAAAAACTGTACTTGTTTGTATTTAATAGAAGTTCTTTCGGCTTCAGTAGCAGAAATTTCCATTTTAGAAGAATGTTTACATTGATCTTCAACTTCTTGTTGATTTGCGGAAGAACCTCCATCTAAATAATGCTGTAATAAACGGTGAACTATTACATCTGGATACCTTCGAATAGGAGATGTAAAATGAGAATAGTGCTTAAATGCCAAACCATAATGCCCAATATTGTTCGAAGAGTATACCGCTTTAGCCATTGTTCTAATGGTTAATTGTTCGATCATATCTTCTTCATTTGTTCCTTTAACTTTCTTTAAGAGCGTGTTTATTGAATGAGCAACTTCTTTTTCTTCTGTTTTTAAATCGTATCCAAATTTCTTTACAAAGTTGGATAATGAAAGTAATTTTTCTGAATTGGGTTCATCGTGAATACGGTAAACAAATGTTTTTGCCTTTTCGCCTTTCGCAGGTTTCCCTATAAACTCAGCAACACGCTTGTTCGCTAATAGCATAAACTCTTCAATAAGTTTATTCGCATCTTTACTTTCTTTAAAATATACTCCTAAGGGAGCTCCTTTTTCGTCTAAGTTAAATTTCACTTCTAAGCGATCAAAGGCAATAGAACCATCTTTAAAGCGATCTTTTCTTAGGAGTTTAGCTAGTTTGTCTAATTGTAAAATCTCCTCTACTAAATCTCCCTCTTTAGTTTCTATGCGTTCTTGAGCCTCTTCGTAAGTAAATCTTCTGTCTGAAAAAATCACTGTTCTTCCAAACCATTCATTTAATACATTGGCTTTTTCATCTAACTCAAAAACAGCTGCAAAGCACAATTTGGTTTCATGTGGTCTTAAAGAACATGCTTGATTGGATAAGATTTCAGGAAGCATGGGTACAACTCTATCTACTAGGTATACTGATGTTGCTCTTTTATATGCTTCATTGTCTAAGATTGAACCGGGCTGTATATAGTGCGATACATCGGCAATGTGAATACCAATTTCCCAATTTCCATTGTCTAATTTTTTAAGTGATAGGGCATCATCAAAATCTTTCGCATCCTTAGGATCAATAGTAAATGTTGTTGTTGTTCTAAAGTCTCTTCGCTTTTTAATTTCTTGGGGTGTAATTTCTAAATCTAAGTCTTGCGCTGCTTTTTCTACTTTGGGAGGAAATTCATAAGGCAAACCAAATTCAGCCAAAATAGCATGCATTTCAGTTTCATTTTCACCGGGTTTACCTAATATTTGTAATACCTTCCCAAAAGGGTTCTTTTTATCTAAAGGCCATTCTGTTATTTTAGCAATAACTTTATCACCATCATTTGCATTTTTAAGCTTGTCGTTAGAAATAAAAATATCTACAGGCATTCTAGTATTATCTACAATAACAAATGAAAAGTTTGCAGATTTTTCTATTACTCCAACAAACTCTGTTTGATGTCTTTCAACAATTTCTACAACTTCACCTTCTATTTTTTTATTTCGCTTGCTTGAAAAGATATTTACCTTAACAATATCGCCATTCAAAGCAGTATTGGTGTTTCTTGGATGTATGTAAACGTCTTTATCAGATCCTTCAATAACGATATATGCAGCACCACGAGAAGTCATATCCACCTTCCCTTCAATAAAGTTTTCTGATTCGTTTAAACTGAATTTTCCTCTTTGTGTTTCTCTCAATTTCCCTTGTTCAACCAATTCAAGGAGTACAATGGTAATTAGTTTTTTGTTCGCCATATCTTTAAACCCAAAGGCACTACTTAATTGTTTGTAGTTAAAAGACTTGGTTGGGTTTTTGTCAAAAACAGTAATGATTTGTTGAATCAAATCATGTTTAAATGATCCTGATTTTCTTGAACTTTTATTTTTTTTATGTCTTGCCATGTTGATGACTAAAGTAGGAATAAAAAAGCCTCCGAATAGTCGGAGGCTTTAAAATCTATTAGTGTTTTATTAACGATGATTATCTATTTACGATCAGTTTTTTAACATGTACTGAATTAGCCGTCTTAACGTTCAATAGATAAACTCCATTAGATAGATTACTAGCATTCCAATTCAACTTGTTATTACCAGTATTTAAGGAGTAGTTTTTAGTTTGAGAGACTCTTTTTCCAACAAGGTTTGTAATAAAAACGTCTACTTCAAGCTGCTCAATTAAATTAAGCTCTATTGTTAAATCACTTTTAAAAGGGTTTGGATAAAGGTTTATATTTAAAGTTGCGTTTTCATCTTCTTCTATACCTACAGTACACGTGTAGTTTTCGTTTGCTAAACCTTGTTTAATTAACGTATATCTTTCTGAAAGAAATGTTTTTAGACCAGGAACATTCGGTAGGCCATGCACATTATAGTAGCCATATTCAAGCCCATTGTCAAAATCAAGGTTACTTGCTACTTTTCGATAGTCATCGTAAACAGCTTGTTGAATTTGATTTTTCCATGTTGTAATTTTTGTATGCATTGCAGTGGTATCACAAATCAGGTCATTTAGTTCACACATAGCATCTAAATAATAACTTTTTAATTGTGGAACAGAGTCAATTTTTGAACCTATACAGCCAGTAGAAATCCTATTGGGAATAATTGGATAGTTGTTTGGACTATGCGAACCGGTTTCCCACAAACCAAAAGATGCATTAAAATCCCACGGTGTAACCTGCCAAATTTTATTAATGGTATCATGAACATAAATTTGATTTCCTAAAAAACCTATGTAAGAATCAAAATTCATTAGATAAGTATTTACTGCTTGATATTTAAAAAAGTCTTGAACATTAAAATAATTAGCAAGGGTATCTAAATATTCACTGTTTGAAGTATTGTTGGCTTTATCAAGCATATTTATAAAACTAGGCCAAGTAGTAGCAGAATCTCCATTTGAAAGGATGTATCTTGGGAAGATACTTGACGGGTGGCTATAATCGTAATCTGCTACATTGTTGCCTATATAACACATTGATCCGAAGTCTAATGATTCAATCGCGTTTGAACTTCTATCTCCAAAAATGTGTTTATACATTTCATCTTTACCTTCAACAATTGTGTAAAGCCCCCAGTACACGTTGTTAATGTATACTTTAGCAAAAGCTGTTCTAAGTGAGAAAAGACCCAATTCATCACAAATATCGTAGGTCAATTTTTCTCTCATCATTGTAGGATCTTGATAATTCATATGAAGTGTAAATTCTTTTATTCCATCATAATATTTACCTCGAACGTATTTATTACTTTTTACTTTTATTCCGTATTTGTTAGTAGAGGGATATTGTGATATGTTTCCTTTTCGTTTAAATCCAACACTATCAACAGTATTTCCATCAATTATCACATCTAACATCTGGTAGTCTTTTGTAGCGATCCAATTTGCAGTATCTGCATTTTCAAATCGAATTTCATGAAGAAAAGAATCATCAAAAATGTTATTTCCTGGTTGAGCTTGACACCAAGAAAATGAGCATAAAAAAAGTAAGAGGATTAGATTTTTCATTTTTATAATTTAATTGTGATTTACTATGAATACAGGACTAAGACGTGAAATCGGGACATGAAGTTGCTTCAGTCCCAGGTACTTAATTTATCATAAAGTTCTTTATGTAAATCAATTAATTCTTGGTCAGGATGATAGTTATAGTGCCCCCAAGTAATTTTATTTATAGAAGTTCTTCCAATTCTCAGGTCTATGTAATAGGAAGTGTTTCCGGGTTGGTTGATTTCAGAACCTTCTAATCCTAAAGCATCAATCTTTTCTTTGAAATAAATTAAGTCTACTTTACTTAGGTCTTTAAAGTAGACTTCTCTATCGTATTTAAAGTCATATTTATGGACTTTGCCATTTTCACTTAAGATGAACTCTGTATAATCTCCAGTAAAACCTCCCCCTTGTCCAATAGCGTATCTTTTCCCTTTAGGAATGGTATCAGATTTTACCTGCTCGGAAGTTTTACAACCAAACATCAAAATAACTACCGATAAACTAAAAAAAAGACCTTTCATTTTATGGAATTGTAAATACGAATCATCTAAGTAATAAAAGTAGGTAAATTCAGTTTATAAAACATACTAACCTATTAAAATACTGCACTATGAACCACTTTAAACAGAAAAACAAAAAATT
>CAJQOH010000024.1 GCA_905479915.1 uncultured Flavobacteriales bacterium | reverse complement strand
TGGGGACTAATTCCGCCACATAGGTCTGTAGAACCTGGCTATTTTGATAGTTCACCCCAGTTATCTTGGTTAATTTTAATACGTAAATCTAATTCCTATTTTTTTATTGATTAGCTGTGTGCAAGTCTAAAGGCTATTTTAAACTATAAAGATCAGTGGGGAAGCATTTCCAATCCTTATAAAACTTATGGTTTTTCATTTGATACTAGATTAAATAAAAAACAGCGGAAAGATAATTTCTTTGGTTTAGGGTTTACGGCTTATAATGATAAGGCAGGAGATATAGGTATGAGTTTATTAGAGATGGAATTGTCATTGGCCTATCACATTAAGACAAGTAATGAAAGTTATATATCTGCAGGAATTCAAGGAGGTTTTGGCCAGCGAAGCTTAGATGAAACTGCTTTAAGGTATGGCAATCAATATGATGGTACAGGACACAATGGAACTTATAGTTCAGGAGAAACAATTCTTCCAACAGGATTTGTATATCCAGATTTTTCTATCGGAGCATCTTATTCTTATGGAGTAAACTCGAATAGAGTAATATCTAACAATGGGTATGATGGTGTAAAAATAAATGCAGGAATTGGTATTCATCATGCCCCATTTTTAAAAAATTCCTTTTTAAATAATTCAGATAATAAGCAAAACTTTAGATATATAGCACATGGTTTAACCTCATTTGGAATGAGTGGAACTAATTTGGCAATACAGCCTTCAGGGTTTTTTGCCTACCAAAATGGAGCTAAAGAATTTACCGTAGGAACTTACTTTAGGTATAATTTACAAGAAAAATCAAGGTTTACGAAGTTTGCTAGTGGGGCAGCATTTAGTTTAGGGACTCATTATAGAACAGGAGATGCTTTTATTTTATCAGCCCTCATAGAAACAGGATCAATTGCCATTGGAACAAGCTACGATTTTAATCTCTCAGGATTAAGCCCTGCTTCAAATGGTAGAGGAGGATTAGAAATCTCTCTCCGTTACATTAGTCCTAACCCATTTGGACTAAGAAAAACTCAAGCACGATTTTTTTAGGTTAGCTATCTTGAATTTATTTAAGTGATTTATTAACACTTGTTTAAAAATAATTTAGAATACTGTAAAGTTGATGGATTAAAAATATTGTAATCAGTTTACAACGATTATCTTTGCGGTAATATGGAAAAACTACTGATTTTAGATTTTGGATCACAATACACTCAACTAATTGCAAGAAGAGTTAGGGAATTAAACGTTTACTGCGAAATTCATCCTTTCGATAAAATGTCGGATTTGGATATAGATAGCTTTAAAGGTGTTGTTTTATCAGGAAGCCCCTTTTCTGTTTTGGATGAGAATTCACCTCAACCAGATTTATCTTCAATTAAAGGAAGAAAGCCTCTTTTAGGTGTTTGTTTTGGTGCTCAATATATGGCTCAAACCTATGGAGGTAGTGTTTTGCCTTCTAAAATTAGGGAGTATGGACGAGCTAATTTATCTTATGTTGATAAAGAAAATGTGCTTACCAAAGGGATGAGTGATGGATCTCAAGTTTGGATGAGTCATGGTGATACGATTAAAGAAGCTCCAGAAAATGTAGAGATAATTGCAAGTACTTCTGATGTTGAGGTAGCAGGTTATCATTTTAAAGGTGAAGATACTTTTGCTATACAGTTTCATCCAGAAGTTTATCATTCTACTGAAGGATTTATCTTACTAAAGAATTTTGTTGTGGATGTTTGTGGATTTTCTCAAGATTGGACTCCAGATTCTTTTGTAGAAAGTACAGTAAATGATTTAAAAGCAAAAATTGGAAATGATAAAGTTGTTTTAGGTTTATCGGGTGGAGTGGATTCTACTGTTGCAGCTATTTTGTTACATAAAGCAATAGGAGAAAACTTGTATTGTATTTTTGTAGACAATGGTTTATTAAGAAAAGATGAGTTTACAAGTGTATTAGACCAGTATGAACATTTAGGATTGAATGTTAAAGGTGTTGATGCTAAAGATAAATTTTATACTTCTTTAGCTGGATTGTCTGATCCTGAAGCAAAAAGAAAAGCCATAGGAGGAACGTTTATTGACGTTTTTGATGAAGAAGCTAATTTAATTTCTGATGTTAAATGGTTGGCACAAGGAACCATTTATCCAGATGTTATAGAATCGATTTCTGTTAACGGAGGAGCTTCGCAGACAATTAAATCACATCATAATGTAGGTGGTTTACCAGATTATATGAAATTAGAAATTGTTGAACCTTTAAGGTTATTATTTAAAGATGAAGTAAGAAGAGTTGGGAGGTCTATGGGATTGTCTGAGAGTTTGTTAGGAAGGCATCCTTTTCCAGGTCCTGGGTTAGCAATTCGTATATTGGGAGATATTACAGCAGAAAAGGTACAGATTTTGCAAGAGGTTGATGCAATATTCATAAATGGTTTGAAAGAAGCAAATCTTTATGATGAAGTTTGGCAGGCTGGAGCAATTTTATTACCAGTTCAATCTGTTGGAGTTATGGGAGATGAAAGAACTTATGAAAAAGCAGTAGCTTTACGAGCTGTAGAATCTACAGATGGTATGACTGCAGATTGGTGTCATCTACCTTATGATTTTCTGGCAAAAACGTCTAACGATATAATAAATAAAGTAAAAGGTGTAAATAGAGTAGTTTATGATATTAGTTCTAAACCACCTGCAACAATAGAATGGGAATAGAAAATAAGAATTGATAAAAAATCCAATATATAGACTATTATTTTGTGTAGTAATTTTATTTACTACAACGGTTTCTATTGCTCAAAATGATTCATTAGAAATCCATACTGTTAAAGGCAAAGAATATTATATTCATAGTATTGAGAAAGGGCAATCACTTTACTTTATTCATAAAAAGTATGCTGTTCCAATAGAGGTTTTAAAGAAAGAAAACCCAAGTGTTTTAGATGGACTAAGTATAGGAGAAAAGGTTTTTATTCCTGTTAAAAGAGATGCCAAAATTGAAGTTAAAGCAGATGGTAATTTCATTAACCATGAAGTAAAACAACAACAAACTTTATATTCAATTGCTAAACTTTATAATGTTAAACAGAAAGAAATTGTTTCTGTAAATCCTGGCGTAGGTGAAGGTTTAAAAGAGGGTCAAATTATTAAAATACCTGTTTTAAAGATTAAGAAAGGTAAGAACTTACCTGTTGCAGATTCGAAAAAAACAGGTGTTAAATACAAGACGCATAAAGTTGTAAAAGGAGAAACACTTTATTCACTAAGTAAGCTCTATACAACATCTGTAGATTCCATTAAATTAGTGAATGGAGGGTTAAAACAAGGCTTAAAAGAAGGAGAAATTATTTATATCCCTAAAGTAATTGAAAATGAAGTAAAGGTTTCAAGTGTTGTTGCTGAAATTGGAGAAAAGATTGAACAACTAATTGAAGATACCGGAGTTGTTGCAAAAAAGCCTGAGTATTCAATTGGCTTGTTGCTACCATTTTATTTGGATGAGAATGATGAAATGACTGAAAACAGAAGTGTTTTAGAAAAGAAATCTATTTACCCAAAATCAAAATTTGCTATTGAATTTTACAATGGTTTTAAAACAGCAATAGATTCTATTTCTAATGACACTTGCAAATTTAAAATTTACGTTTATGATACTAAAGGAAATGATTCTTTAAGAACTCGAAACTTACTATTAAAGAAAGAAATGGAAAACCTTGACTTAATAGTTGGTCCTTTATATTATAACAATTTTAAACAGGTAGCTCAATTTGCTCAAGAAAATCGAATCCCTGTTGTTTCGCCTGTCAATCAAAGTAATAAACTGTTGTTAGGAAACCAATATGTATTTAAAGCAATACCTTCAAAATCTACAATTTTAGCACCAATAGCTAAGTTGGTGGTTGATAGTTTTAAAAGCGAAAATTTAATTGCGATTGAGTATGAAAAAGCCAAAGAAAAATCATTAGTTGACCTTTATGTGAAATCATACAACAATCAAATTTTAAATTCTGACGATACAATCATTTATTCTCCAATAAATGTTTTGCAAATAAATTCGAACATGGCAGATATTGTAAGTGCTCTTAAAATGGATAAAAACAATGTGATTTTTGTTCCAGCTTCAGATCAAACATTTGTTACCAACCTGTTCAATTATTTAGCAGTAACACTCAATAAGAAAGTATATAAAGATTATAAAATAACCATAATTGGTATGGAAGAATGGATGAAGTATGAGAATATTGATTTGGAATATTTTCAGAAATTAAATGTTCATTACTGTTCAACAAGATTTGTTGATGATAAAGATTCTATAGTAACTGGTTTTATGGAAAACTACATTGAAACAAGAAAAACATATCCTTCTAATAATACATTGTTGGGATTTGATTTAGCTTATTATTTAGGTAATAATTTTATAAATAATGGAACATTGTTCTCTGCAACTTCACTGAACCTCTATAAAGGGATGTCCATAGACTTAAACTTTTTTAAGACTGGTATAGAAAGTGGGTTTGAAAACAAAAGTGCCTTCCTTTTACGTTTTGATGATTTTACATTAAAACGAATTGATTAAAAATGGCTAAAAAAGAAGATGATTTCGGAATGGATGTATCCATCTTTGAAAAATCTGGTAAAACAGCATTCTCCCAAAAACTGATTGATCATAAAGAAAAAGTGAACAATGCTTTTTCTGACCTGTTGGTGAACATTAAACAGGAAGCGATTGAGACTCAGGATGCCTCTAAGATACTTGTTAAGTATATCAAAGCAGAAAATATATCTAAAGAAGAAGAAAAAGAATTTCGTACTCAGGTGTATGATTTACTAAAAGTATTGGGTATTGGTGTTCCTTTTGCATTGATTCCTGGAGCAAGTTTATTAATGCCTTTTTTAATAAAAATGGCAAAGAAAAAAGGGATGGAAATTTTACCGACAGCTTTTAATAAGTCTAAGGAAAAAGATTAAACATTTAAATTCTACCGTTCATTATAGAATAGCTCCTTTACTAGAATTGAAAAAATAAACAACAAATTTTATTGTAACTTGCAGTTTATCAAGTTAAAATCACTTCTATATGTTTAAAAGGATACTTTTTATTACGCTCATTATTTTTAATGTTTTTGCTGTAAATGCACAATTAAACATGAACCTTGTAGGTCAACTTGCTTTTCCATCACATGGTGAAATGAGTGATATTTGGGGGCATGTGGATGCAACAGGTAAAGAGTATGCATTGGTTGGAACAGAGTATGGAACATCAATAGTTGATATCTCAACACCTTCTAATCCCGTGGAAGTTTTCTTTAGCCCTGGAGATACAACAATATGGAGAGATTTAAAGGTTTGGAATGATCACGTGTATATCACAAATGATAACGGTGGTGGTAGTTTAAAGATTATTGATATGTCTAATCTTCCTGGGGCCATTACAGCAGGAGATGTTTATGTTCATACAGGAACTACTTATCCTTTTACAATAGCGCATGATATTTACATTGACGAGAATGGTTATGCTTATGTAATGGGTGCTGATAATGGTGTTGGAGGGGCAATTTTTTTAGATTTAAATACAAATCCAAAAGTACCTATTGAGAAAGGAAGATATAACGACTATTATCTTCATGATGGAATGGTGAGAGGAGATACGCTGTGGGGTGGAGCTATAAATGATGGTTTTTTTGTAGTTGTTGATGTTAGTGATAAAGCAAATCCTGTTACTTTGGCAACCAAAAATACGCCAAGTACATTTACTCACAATTGTTGGATTTCTGATGATGGACAAACGTTGTTTACTACAGATGAGAAGAGTAATGCATTTGTTGCATCATACGATGTAAGTAATTTATCCAATATAAGTGAATTGGACAGGATACAATCTAGCCCTGGAGATTTAGTAATACCGCACAATACATTCGTTTTAGGAGATTATATAGTAACTTCTTATTATAGAGATGGGGTTACGATTCATGATGCTAGAGATCCATCTAATTTGGTTGAGGTAGGTAATTATGATACTTCTCCTGCTTTTACAGGAGACGGATTTAATGGTTGCTGGGGGGTATATCCATATTTACCATCAGGATTAATTATTGCCACTGATATTGAAAATGGATTATTTGTTCTTGGTCCAACTTATACTCCAGCAGCATTCTTAAAAGGAAATGTGGTAGATTCAGTGACTACTTTTGCTTTAGATGGAGTACAGGTAGATATTCTTTCTTCAACAGTAAGTACAAATACAAATATAATAGGAGATTATCAGACAGGAATAGCAACAACCGGAACTTATTCTGTTTCCTTTTCTAAATTTGGTTACGAAACAAAAACAATTGCAAATGTTCCGCTTTCATCAGGAGTTACTAATTTGCTAAATGTTGAATTAAAAGCATTACCAACCTTTACTTTGCAGGGGAAAGTTGTTGAGGCCGTATCTTCTACACCTATAGAAAATGCTTTTGTTAGAATAGAGAATGCTTCATATAATACTACAGTTCAAACTGATGCTTCAGGTAATTTTTCTATTCCCAATTTTGTAGAAGGAACTTATAGTACCATTATTACTAAGTGGGGGAATGATCAGTTATGTTTAACGAATCAACCTATTTTAATAGCTAATAATCCTTACACTTATCGTTTGCATAATGGTTATTATGATGATTTTAGATTTGATTTAGGTTGGACAGTATTGAGCACTGCTTCTTCTGGTGATTGGGAGAAGGGGCTACCAGAAGTAACTACATTAGGGCCAGTAGTATCAAATCCAGGAGATGATTCTCAAACAGATTGTAATGATGAAGCATATATAACAGGTAATGATGGTGGTCAGGCTGGTAATGATGATGTAGATGATGGAGAAACAGTTTTAGTATCACAATGTTTGATTTGTCAACTTATAATGATCCTTATATTCATTTTGACAGATGGTTCTTTAATGGAGGAGGAAGTAGTTCTCCTAATGACTCTTTGGTGATTGAAATCTCTAATGGTACTAGTAGTGCTGTGATTGATTTTGCTGATGCACTTGACCCGGATATGTCTACATGGGCTTCTAAACAAATTCAAGTTTCAAACTTTTTAACTCCAACAGCTACTATGCAATTAACTGTTAGAACAATGGATGATAATCCAGGGCATATTGTTGAGGCAGGTTTTGATAAGTTTCAAGTAATAGATGTTTTTCCTGTAGGAATTAAATCAACAAAGTTAGCCAGTAAGTTTACAATTTATCCTAATCCTTTTAATTCGGAAATTAACATTTCAATTCATGTAAAAGAAATTGAAAATGTGCGAGTTGATGTTTTAGATATTACGGGAAGAACAGTAGATAAAAAAGTGTTTACAAATACATCAAGAATTAAATTTAATAACAACTATAAACAAGGAGTGTACTTTGTAAATATTTATGGGAATGGAGAATTACTAAAAACAGAAAAAGTAATTAAGTTTTAAAATTCAGAATCATTGGTTCTCGATATAATTTTCTCTGAAAATCACTCGAACTGACATTGATCTTAAAGTTCTTCCTTTAGGTCTATTAAAAAGCCTTTTATCTTTTGTAGAGACTTAACAATCTCTACATTTTGGATGGTATCCTCTTTATTGTCTTTTAATTTTTTCTTAGCCCCTTCAAGTGTATATCCTCTTTCTTTTACAAGGTGGAAAATGATGTGGAAATTATCTACATCTTGTTTTGTAAAAAGACGGTTCCCTTTTTTGTTTTTCTTAGGTTTGATAATATCAAATTCTTTTTCCCAAAAGCGAATAAGTGATGTGTTCACCTCAAACATTTTTGCAACTTCTCCTATTGCGTAATATAATTTTGAATCTGACATGAAACAAACTTAATAAATTCTTATAAGCTATTTTGGGGTGTTTGATAAGTTGATATGAACATTCTTTTGTTAGGCAAATCGAAGTAATAGAATTGGCTATAACTTTAAATAGGTTTCATTAATTAATGTTATTTTTATACTAAATAATTGTTTGTCAAATAATTAAGTTTGTAAAATGAAATTAACAGTATTTACATTTCTTTTTAGTTTAAGTTTTATAATTAGCGCTCAGCCTTATAAGCCAATGCTCGATAATTTTAATGAATGGCGTCTCACAAATTGTTTTCAAGGCAATTGTTCAGATGAAATTTATTATACTGATGGAGATACGTTACATGGAGGTTATCAGTATAAGGTGTTGGATGGGTTTCATTTTATTTCAAGAACATTATGGTTAAGAGAAGATTCTGTAAACCAAAAAGTATATCTTTCATATAAGGATGTAACAAGTCCTGCAGGGTTTAGAATAGAAGATTTGTTGTATGATTTTTCATTACAGATTGGAGATTCAATATTTATGAAAAACCCAATATCTCCATTTACAACTGATGCAGGTTATTTTACTTTAGATTCTATTAATATGGAGCAATTACTGGATGGGAATAATTATAGACATTATTATCTTTCACCAAGCTTATCTAATATTGTAAGTACAAATACGGCAGAATGGATAGAGGGTGTTGGTTCACTTTCGCTTGTTAACGCTCCATCTGGTTTTCCGGATGTAAATGGTGTGGGTAAGGTAAGTTGCTGCTTTAAAAATGGAACCCTTTTCTATTCTAATCTTGATTCTACTACTGGTTGTGTTTCCAGTACTGTGTCAAATTTTAATCAAGATCCTGTTCTTAACGAATTAAAGGTGTACCCTACTTTTGTTGAAAATAAGTGTCATATTACCGGTATGCAGGACATGAGAAATATCGCTGTCTATAATGTTAATGGAAAGTTAATACAGCAGAAGCCTGTACTCAATACAAATCAATTAGATCTTAATTTAGATAAACTTATTTCTGGTATTTATTTTTTAGTGTTGTCTGATGGTAAAAACGACCAATTTCCCTTCAAGATTATTAAAAAATAGTAATGATTGTAAAGTGTGGTTGGATAAATAGAAACTTAAATGTTAGTCTTTCCCCAATTGCCCCACTTTAAATAAATGAAAGACATACTACCCAAAAGTGCAAAATAGATAAACTCAGAACACCATACTATAGGTAGAGAAGATTCTAATACAATGGCAATATAATAAGTAGCTGCTAAATAAATGGAAATAGTAATAAACTCTATTAGAAGAGCAAATTGAGTGTTTCCGGTACCACTAACACCATTAAAGAATATAAAGGCAATCGCAAACGAAAACATGGTTCCACTTATAACGTTTAAGGTTTGAATAGTTTCGTGTATTAAAACAGTATCAGAAGTGTAAAATCCAATTATTTGAGTTGGTAAAAATATATTGAAAAGTAGTGCGAAAGTGGTACAGATCAAACTTAAAAAAGTTATCCTTTTAATTAAGGTTAATACAGCACTTTGGTTTCCTTGGCCTATTAGATTACTCACAAGAGTGTTAGTAGCAGAGCTAAACCCAAATAGAGGAATCATTAAGACCATATAGATACTTCGTATAATATGGGAGATGGCTAATTCACGTTCTCCAAGTTTTTCAATAATCATAAAAAAGATAAACCAAGAGCTAATGGATAAGAAATTTTGTAACATTACTGGACCACCAACCTTTGTTATTCTTTTTAGAATTGCTTTGTCAAATTTTGAAAATTTAAAGAGTTGGTATTTGTTAAGATCGATTTTTTTGACGGTAAACAGAATTAGAAAAGTTAAGGCGCATATTTCCGATACCACAGAGGCTAAAGCAGCACCTTTTACTCCCATTTCTGGAAAGCCAAAATTTCCAAATATTAATGAGTAATCTAAAAAAACGTTGACTAACATCATAATTAGAGTTACGTAGATTAGAATTTTAGTTTGAGTAGTACCAACGTAAAAAGCTATGAATGCACCTAAAAGGAAAGCTATGAAAAGTCCATAAATTCGGTAGTTTAAAAAATCAATGGCTACTTCTAAAATATTAGTAGATTGAGTAATGCTCTCTAAAAATAAAGGAGCAAAAATCTTAACAATAGTAAATAGTAAGATGCTTAGAGGAACGATAAAATAAATACAGTGGTCAAATACCTTTCCTATTTGCGAATAATTTTCTTCACCATTTCTTCTGCCAATAATTATTTGTACACCAGTAGTAAATCCCATGCCGGTTAGTACTAGAAGGAAGTAGAGGATGCCTGCGTTTCCAGCAGCTCCTAGTTCTATGTTTCCTAGTTTACCTAAAAATATAGTATCAGTTACTGTTACTACATTTTGAGCAACACCACTAATTATAATGGGAAGAGCAACTTTCCAAATTTTTTTATAGGATATGTTTTGGAGCATTAGCTGTTTTCAAAAATGCTAAAGTTTACATTGCTATACTTTTTATGAAGCATAAAGTTTGGAGCATCAGAAAAATCCCAGTTTCTATCATGTTCAAGAATCAATAACCCATTTTCTTTTAAGAGGTTGTTTGCAAAAACAATTTCATGTACCTGATTAATGTTTTTTAAGTTGTATGGTGGGTCTGCAAAAATGATATTAAATTGAGAATCACATTTTTTTAGAAATTTATAAGCATCATTTCTTAGAACTCGGATTTGATCAAACCCCAACTCCATAGTGGTTTTTTTAATAAAGTTAATACAACCATTGTCTTGATCAATACAAACTATTTTTTTTGCTTCTCTTGAGGCAAATTCAAAAGTAATACCACCGATACCTGCAAATAAATCAAGGATATCACAATTCTCAATGTCAAATTCATTTCCAATAAAGTTAAATAGCCCTTCTTTTGCATAATCAGTTGTAGGTCTTGCAGGTAAGCCTTTTGGTGCAATTATTCTTCGGCTTTTATGTGTTCCGCTAATTATTCGCATAAAAACTGGTTAAATAAGGCGTAATGGTAGTGTTGAGGTGTTTCTTCAAAAATGTAACTGAATTTTACATTTTCGGATCTTGTTCCAAAGTTCAATGTTTTAATATACTTATGTAGAATAGTGTAAATGGTAGAGTTTTTTTCTACTTGTCCAGTTAAAGTAATAGAAGCTTCTTCATTATTAATGTTTAATTGATCCAATACAAACAATAAATAATAGATAAAATCTTCACTACTTTGATAAGAAAAAGAATTGTAGAGTTCTAATTTTTGATCTTTGATAGCAATTACTTGAAAAGAAGATGGTAAAACATGCACGTGTATTGACGAAAGTGCTTTTGTCTTTTTTACTTGAAGTAAAGATTTTTCAATTAAAGCAGAGGAAAAATGTTTGAAATTCACATTATTTAGACCTTTAAAAATTTCAATAATGAAATCGGGAATACTATATATAGTATGCGCAGAAAGGTTAATTAACTGATCAGAAAAAAACTGATCTTCTTCTTGTTTAGAAAAATTAAACTGATGAAAACTATCTAATTTATCTTCCTTAAATATAGCATTAGGAATTAGTGTAGATCGATTGTTTACGAATGCTATACTAATTGATTTAAAAATTAATTTATAGATAGGGTTATTGCTAATGATTTCTTTTAATGGGCTAACTAATGAATAGTCATTATGAATGTCAGAAAATTGGTATTCTTCGATTCCAATAAAAGTATTGTTTTCTGTATTGAATACTGTATGTTTTAAACCATTTAAGCTAATCTCAACGTATAACTTGTATTGCTGAGCATTCTTCTCAGAATAAGATTTATCAAATGTGCTAATATGTGCTTTATGGGTTACCATTATTAAAAGTAAAGGTATAAAAAAAGGATATGAAAATCATATCCTTTAGTAGTATTATAAACTGATGTTAAGGTTAATTCCAGTTACCATTTGTTTTAGGTTCTTCCATTGATCCAACAGCTATAAATTCAGACATGTCATATCCTTCATTATCGGTTTTTAGTCCTTTGTAAACATCTGTTAAAGCAGCTTTTACTTCAAAAACAGCAATTTTGATTTTGTTTTTTTCAACAGCACCTGAAGCAATCGTAAATTCTTTACCTCCTGAAAAAGGAATGTATGGCATAGAGTCTACAATACTTTCAAATTTTTCTTTAAACAATTGTTCTCTTACAGGTATTTTAGTGGTATCTCTTACAATAATTCCCATTGCTAAAGCCTCAGCTTCTTTACCTAATAAACTATCTGGTACTTCACCTTCCATTTTTACTAATACAATAGAGTCATTTTCTAAAAAACCAATTAAATCATCAAAAGAACCTGCATAAGTACCTCTTACCTTTTTGTACTCTATTTGAGCTTCACTAATTCTAGTTAGTCTTTCTTGAACAACTTCATTTCTCATATCAACAGATTCTGTAAGAATTATTTTACTGTCGATGCTGTCCCATATTAGGTATGCAATAAAGATTGATAATACTGCTAGTCCTATTTGAATTCCAATTTTCATACGTTTAACTTTAATCGATTTGTCACAAATCTACAATTTTTTTTCTCCTTTAATAACGCAAAAGCTAAAATTAATAGTATGTAACTATTTATTAATTAAGAAAAGGTATAATCTATTCATTAAAGGTTAATTTGGTGATTAATAAAATGCAAAATTTATTTTACAAATCATTATTAGAAAACTTTGGTTTTGAGCCAACTAAAAATCAATTAGAGGTAATCGGTGAATTGACTGATTTTGTTTTCTTGAAAGTGAAAAAGCATCTATTTGTATTAAAAGGGTATGCTGGTACAGGTAAAACTTCTCTTGTGGGAGCTTTAGTGAAAACATTACCTGTTATTAATTTTGACTCTGTATTATTGGCCCCTACAGGGAGAGCAGCAAAAGTATTGTCTAATTATGCCAATAAGCCTGCTTTTACTATTCATAAAATGATCTATTCTTTGCAATCAGGTGGAGATGGATTTACACGCTTTACAATTAAACAAAACAAGTTTCAGAATACTATATTTTTAGTTGATGAAGCTTCTATGATTGGTGATGGAGGAGCCTTAAGTTCTAAAGGTTGGGGAGAAAGTAAAAGTTTGTTGGATGATTTATTAGAGTTTGTTTACGAAGGGATTAATTGTAAGTTGGTTTTAATTGGAGATACCGCTCAATTACCACCGGTTGGCATGGAGTTGAGTCCGGCATTAAATGAAGATTTTTTATATACCTCTTACCATTTAAATCTTGAATTTAATGAGCTAAGTGAGGTGGTAAGGCAAAAAAAAGATTCTGAAATATTGACTAATGCAACTCATTTAAGAAGTAAAATAGCTTTGTTAAATAATGATTTGCCTTTATTTAATTCAGTAAATAAATCGGACGTTAAAACCATTTCTGGGTTAGAATTGGAGGATGAATTAAGTGATGCTTACAGTAAGTTTGGTGATGATAATGTGATGCTGATTACTAGAAGTAACAAGAGAGCTAATCTTTTTAATTTACAGATTAGAGGACGAATAAAATGGTTGGAAGATGAACTTGCTGCAGGCGATTTTATGATGGTGGTAAAGAACAATTATTTTTGGTTAACAGATGATGCTAAAGCTGGTTTTATAGCAAATGGAGACATTATCGAAATATTAAAAATAGGAGGAGAAGAAGAATTGTACGGTTTTCGTTTTGCAAATTTGACCATTAGAATGATTGATTATCCCAATGAACCAAATTTAGAAATAAAGATATTGATGGATAGTATGTTGGTAGAATCACCATCTTTACCTTCGGATAAATTTAGGGAATTGTATGATGCCGTTGCAGAAGATTATGCGGATGAACCTAATCGTAAGAAAAGGAATGAATTGATTCGTAAAAACCCTTATTACCAGGCTTTGCAAGTGAAATTTGCCTATGCTATTACCTGTCATAAATCTCAAGGAGGTCAGTGGGATGCTGTTTTTGTAGATCAAGGTTACCTTACGGATGAAATGATTAATGTAGAGTATTTGCGCTGGCTTTATACAGCAATCACTAGAGCTAAAAAAGAATTGTATCTCGTAAATTTCAACGAACAGTTTTATCAACCTGATTTGAAATAGACTTTATCCATTACCTCTTGATATTAAATTTTTAGCGTTAAAAACTATTTTTAATAGAGGTATACTCTGGGTTATTTCATTTTAAATTTGCTTAATAGTTATGAAGTATATTCATTTTTTTTTATTTCTGATCTTGATCATGATAGGTAATTTTTTGTTCAGTCAAGAGAATTACCCGAATTGTACTCACCCCAAAAAAATAGAAATTCCTTTTGAATCAAGCACTATTGAAACTAGTATTGAAGAAATATATTACCAACCTGAAGATGATTATACGTATTGGTATCAAATTTCAGTTCAATCAGATTGTATTTTAAAATACAAAATGAGCTTAATAAATGAAGATGATGATTATGAATTTTTAATTTATAATTATCAAGGAAATAACTTTTGCAATAGTATTATCAATAAAAAGATAATTCCATTTTCTATTGCTAAAGAAGGAACATTGAATTTGAAACAAGGAGAATCGTATTTTTTTAATGTAGTTTATTTAAATGGTAATGGTTGTGGTCATAATTTATCTCTTAGTATAGGAGATAATAATATGGATATTAAAGCAATTCAGAACGGTTGTGTTGAAGAGGTGATGGAAGAAATTGTAGCTGAAGAACAGAATGTTGTTGAAGAGATTGTGGAAGAAATTATTGCTGAAGAACAGAATGTTGCTGAACCATTAAAATCTGTTAAAATAGAAAATGGAATTTCGGGTTTGGTCATAAATGGTAAAACAAAACGAAGTGTTGATGCGCAAGTTTCAATTTTACCGTACAATAGTGTTCAAAAGCAGGAGGTTCGTTCAGTAATTGGAAGTGGTTTTGTATTGGATAATTTTAGTGAGAAGAAAGTTGTAATTGCGGTTAATAAGTTTGGTTACAAGGATTTTACGGATACTATAGCTGTAACATCAGGTAGCTTTATAATTGAGTTGATTCCAATAAGTGTTGGAGATAAGCTAATAATGAAAAAGGTTTATTTTCATCCGAATACTTATGTTTTAAAAGAAGAATCTAAAAAAGAGCTACATAAGCTGTTGGCGTTTATGTTAGAAAATACAAACTCTTCTTTCGAAATTCAAGGGCATACAAATGGTAATCGATCCGTTAAAAGAGTAAAGAAGTATGCTCATTTAGGAGATGATTGGAATTTTAAGGGAAGTTCAAAAAAGTTATCAAAACTTAGAGCAGAAAAAATCAAAACCTTTTTAATTGAAAATGGGGTGTCAGGTGATCAATTAGAAACTGAAGGTTATGGTGGGGATAAAATGATCATTTCTAAACCTAAAAATATGAGTCAAGCAATGAAAAATATACGAGTTGAAGTAATAGTTATACAATAACTCTAGATCTTTAACAAAACTGTATCTTTGCAGTGTAAAATTATAGAATGCAGAATAGCGATATTAAAAATAATTTTGAAGAAGAGGAGAGTGATTTTAATCTGAAAGGTTTTCTTTTTGGTTATTTACGTTATTGGTATATATATGCTCTAGCTTTAATTATTTCTTTTAGTTGTGCTTATTTTTATAATTGGTATTCTAAACCAGTTTATGCTATTTCTACTAAAATTTTAATTAAGGATGATAAGAGTACTAGTGTTGGTACTCAAGAATTACTAAAAGATTTAGATGTTTACAATGTAAGTAAGAATGTTGATGATGAAATAGCTGTTTTAAAATCTCGCAAGATTTTAAAACAGACACTTCTGAAATTAGAGGTAGATGTATTGTATTTTCTAATTGGTAATGTAAAAAAGAGTCAAGTTTATACAAATTCCCCATTTAAAATAGAGTGTGATTCCCTTAATTTTTATGCTTACAATAATTTATTTTTTATAAAGATAATTAATGAAAATAAGTTTGAGTTAATGTTTAACATCGAACAAACGAATGAAAGTTATAAAAAAGAGCATTCTTTTGGTGAGAAAATTCATCTAACAGCTGGAACATTTGTTCTGAATAAACGAGCTCATTTTGATGAATTACTTTTTAATGATGAATCTTATCAAAAAAGAAACTTTAGAATTAAATTCAATCATATTAATAATAATATTTTATTCTATAAAGCTAAATTAAATATAGTACAGCCAAGTAGTAATTCTTCAGTTATTGCTTTAAATGTAGAAGATCAAGTTCCTCAAAGGGGAATTGACTTTTTAAATACTTTAGTACAAGTTTATTTGAAAAATGATATTCTTGAAAAAAATAAAATAGCAAGTAGTACTGCAGTATTTATTCAAAATCAATTGGAAACAATTTCTTCAGAGTTAAAAAGTATTGAAAACCAAAGGCAAGACTTTAAAATTTCAAAAGGAATTACTGATGTAAGTTCTGAATCTGAGATGGTTTTGAATTATGTAAATATTAAAGACAAAGAATTATCCAATTTTAATTTAAAGCTAAGCTTTATAAATTATTTACAAGAATACGTTAAGGAAAATAATAGTATTGCCGACATAGCACCCTCATCGTTAGGGGTAGATGATCCTTTGTTAATTAGTTTGATTAGTAAGATAACAGATTTAGAGATTGAAAAACAACAAATAGAATTAGAAAAAAAAGGAGAAAACCCATCTTTAGCATCAGTAAATCAAAGAATAGAGTATGTCAGAAAAAAAATACTTCAGAATATTGAAAGTATTAAGGACGGATTAATAACATCTAAGGAAGAAACAAAAAGAGCATTAGCTGTTTTAGAGGGGGAATTACGATCTATACCTAAGACAGAACGACAATTAGTAAGTATCGAACGTGAATATCGAGTTAAAGAGAGTCTGTATTTGTACTTGTTGCAAAAAGAAGCTGAAACATCTTTAGCTCTAGCAGCATCTGTATCTGATAACCGAATTATTGAAGAGGCAACTTCGCTCCCGTATCCTATAAGACCAATTCCTAATAAAAGTTATTCATTGGCATTTTTATTATCTTTATTATTACCAACTGGTTTTTTGTTTATAAAAGAACAATTAAACGATACTGTAAGGGATCTGAAAACAATAGAGAGAACAACTAAAATTCCAATTTTAGGAATTGTTGGGTTAAGTAAAGAAAAATCTACGTTAGTAGTATCAGAAAATCCTAAATCGCTAATTGCAGAATCATTTAGATCTATACGAACCAATTTGAAATATTTCTCTTCGGATTTTGAACAAAAAGTTATTTTAATTACGTCATCTGTTGGTTCAGAAGGTAAGACTTATACGTCAATTAATCTTTCATCAATTATAGCAGCATCAGGAAAGAAAACGGTATTACTTGGTTTAGATTTGAGAAAACCAAAAATTGTTGGAGATTTTAATATTTCTAATGATAAGGGTATTAGTTCTTTTTTAATAGGAACTGAAACTATTGATCAAATTACTCAGAAATCAGTAGTAGAAAACTTAGATATTATTCCTTCAGGGCCTATTCCTCCGAACCCATCAGAATTAATAATGAACAAAAAAATGGACGAACTCATTGAGCTTCTAAAGAAGCAGTATGATACCATTATTATTGACTCTCCACCAATAGGATTGGTTACTGATGCTTTATTATTAAATAAATATGCTGATTCCTTAATTTTTGTTGTTCGTCAAAACGTAACAAAAAAAGATCATTTAAGCAGTGTAGATAAATTGTATAAAGAAGAAAAATTAATAAATGCATCTGTCTTATTTAATGCTGCTAAAAGTGGTGGGATTGGCTACGGTTACGGGTATGGCTATGGTTATGGCCACGGATATTATGATGAAAGTGAAAAGAAAAACTTATTTAACCGAATATTTAAAAAATCTTGATAAGTAATCTTGTAAAAAAATTTCTATCTGGTCATCAACGTTCAGTTAAAGCAAAAAAACATATTTTAAGCTCTTTTCTGTTAAAGGGAGTGAGTATACTCATAAGCCTTTTATTAATTCCTTTAAGTATTGATTATCTTAGTCCTACCAAGTATGGTGTGTGGTTAGTATTAATGTCAATTGTATCTTGGTTAGGTTTTTTTGATGTTGGGTTAGGCAATGGCTTACGAAATAAATTTGCAACAGCTAAAGCGGAAGGAAGAGACGATTTAGCAAAGATTTATGTTAGCACAACATATGCTATCGTTTCTATAATTGGATTAGGAGTTTTTTTCATTTTCCTTATTGTTAATCATTTTGTGAGTTGGAATAAAATATTGAATACAGCGATAGATCCATTAGAGTTAGAAAGATTGGTCGTAATCGTTTTTGGTGTTTTCTGTATGCAATTTATTGTGAAGTTAATAAATATGATATTTATTGCGGATCAACAACCGGCAATGAGCAGTGCAATAAATACTTTAGGAAGCTTAATTTCTTTAATAGTTGTTTTCATTTTAATAAAAACAACACATGGCTCACTAATCTATCTGGGAGCATCTTTTAGTATTATCACCTTGGTTGTACCTCTTTTTGCAAGTTTGTATTTTTTTAATACATCATATAAAAAGTATAAACCGACATGGTCATCTGTCGATTTTTCTTATGCAAAAGATCTAATGAGTATTGGGATAAGTTTTTTCATAATGCAAGGTGCTGCGTTAATTATATACATGACAGACAATATTATTATTACTCAGGTTTCAGGACCTGAAGAAGTAACGACATATAATGTGGTTTATAAATATTTTGGAATTATCACCATGGTGTTCACGATTATTACTTCTTCTTTATGGTCAGCATTTACAGAAGCATTTGCAAAAAAAGAGATGGATTGGATGAGGAATTCAATTAGAAAAGTAATGCTATTATGGCTAGGATTTATCTGTATAGGAATAATTATGTTGCTGATTTCTAATTATATCTATTATTTATGGGTGCCTGAATTACCAGAAGTACCATTTTCTTTATCATTGATGATGACAATATATGTTTTGTTAGTAACCAGTATTATGGTGTTTGGTAATTTTTTGAGTGGAGTAGGTAAAGTGAGGTTAAGTACTTATCATTCTATTTTTGTAGGAATTATTAATATTCCGTTATCTATTTTTTTTGCTAAAAATTTAGGAATGGGGAGTACAGGTGTTATTCTTGCAACTTGTGTAGGAGTTGTTATAAGTATTCTTTTTCAGCCGATTCAGTGTTGGAAGATTATTAATGGCCAAGCCAAAGGTATTTGGAATAAATAGCCAATTAATTTAATAAAGGTTTTAAATCTTCTATAAGCAATTTTGTTCTTAATAATTGTCCTTCTTTTGTTAGGTGGTAAGGAGAATCGAAGTGTAAGCTATCTGGAAAACTATAGCGTTTTGGAGAACCCAATAAGTTCATCTTCTTTTGAATGAATTGTTTTACTACTTTTTCTATTTTATTACTGTTTTTATTGAATGATGGGCGATTTAACGAAGGATAAACTATAAATAATTGAGCACCTTTTTGTTGAATAAGCTCTTGTTTTTCTAGTAAGTAATCCATCGCATCTGGATTAAATTCACTTATAATTTCTTTTTCAACAATCGTTTCTTTAGGGAAGTTCCAGTGAGCTACAGCATCTCCAAATTCATTATAAGATTTACGTTCATAGGCTGTTAATTTACTTTTAGATTTTTCTTTTAAAGGATGTGAAATGAATGACCTCCATTTTAAAACAGATATTTTACAGATATTAGGCAAGTGTAAATACCATTGTTTAATTGATAAGGATTTACATACAGATGGTTTAGCATCTACTAATTGAATCAATACATCACTACCATAAAAATCATTCCCAAAAAATTGTTCATACTCAGGAGAAAAAATAATAATATCATTTTTTTGAACAAATGGGAGTATATCATCAAGCATAAAACTTAAACCATATCCTCCATGTATACCTGCATTGATAGTCTTAGTATTAAAAGCAGAAGTAATAGAAGGGCTATAGAATCCAAAGCCGACATTCGATCCTCCAATAAGTATAATTCTTTTGTCAGTAGTAGTTGTATTTTCTAATAGTTTATGTTTGTCATAAATAGAATAATGCATGTTTTCTGGATCAGATTTATCAGGTAATAAAAATCCAACAACAATAAAGCTGCAAAAAATGAAAAAGAATAGGATTATTTTCTTTAGAAATTGAATCATGTATTATTTTAAAATTGAAAATAAATAAATTGCTGTTGTTTTACAGCATACAAAATAATACAGATAATGATGCAATGGTAGAATGTCCATCGAAAAAGTCGATTGAACTTAAGGTTTATCTTTTCAATGGCAAACTCACTTTCTCTACCTAACCATTCTACAAATATAAAAATGATAATTAATATTGTTAGTGCCGTTGGTCTTACAGAAGGAATGCTAAATAACGATAAAGAAAATAGTTGAGACAAATAATCAAAAGCATGTTGAATATTATTGGCCCTAAAAAATACCCAAGCTATCGTAATCAAAGAAAATGTAAGGAGTATATTAATAAGCTCTCTTATTGAAGGAAAAAACTTTCCTTGAGCAACAATTTTGATATTTTTCCTATTTCTTTTAAGTAGGAGGAGTGGTAAAAAGTAAAGAGCATTGAGTGCTCCCCATGCAATAAACGTCCAATTGGCTCCATGCCAAAAGCCACTAACAATAAAAATGATAAAAATATTCCTAATTTTCTTTTGATTACTTCCTGTGCTTCCTCCTAATGGGATGTATAAATAGTCACGAAACCATGTGGACAAAGAAATGTGCCAACGTCTCCAAAATTCAGCAACATCTCTAGAAAAATATGGAAAAGCAAAGTTTTTCATCAAATTAAAACCAAATAAGCGAGCTGTTCCAATAGCAATGTCAGAATATCCTGAAAAATCGCAATAAATTTGAAAAGTAAATAGTACAATTCCAACAGCTAGAGTGCTTCCCGAATAATCTCCCGTATTATTAAATATGAGATCAACAGATTCTGCACAATTATCTGCAATAACTACTTTTTTAAATAGTCCCCAGAGAATTTGACGCATTCCATCGATAGCTTTTTTTTGATTAAAAACTCTTCTTGAAGTAAATTGAGGCAATAAATTTTGGGCTCTTTCGATAGGTCCAGCAACAAGTTGAGGAAAGAAACTAACAAACGCAAAAAAAGAAAGTAAGTCTTTTGTTGGGGTTAATTTTCTTTTATAAACATCTATTGAATAACTCAATGTTTGAAAGGTGTAAAAACTGATTCCTACAGGCAGTAATATAGAAAGGCGGTCAGTAGAAATAGGGCTTCCTAATAACGTGAAAGCTGATTCGAAACTGTCTGCAAAAAAGTTAAAATATTTAAAGAAACCTAAAAAACCTAGATTAGTAAGAATACTTGACCACAATAGAATTTTTCTATTTATTGTTTTTTTAGTTTTAGAAAGACTTAGACCTATAGTGTAATCTATAAAAGAACTGACTATAATTAATGAAAGAAAACGCCAATCCCACCAGCCGTAGAAGAAATAAGAAGCACTTAATAAGAGTAAGTTTTGAAGTTGTAAACTTTTCTTTGTGATGAACCAATACAATATAAAAACAATCGGTAAAAAAAAAGCAAATTCAATGGAGTTAAAAAGCATTTTTTTATTTTTCGATGTTCAAGATCATAGTTGAAATGGTATGTTTTACTCCATTAAAATGGGAGCGTTTCAAATTTAATATTTTTATTTTAGGAACTGTTATTAGCTCAGAAATTAATGGTGAAGAGATATTGTTTATAATTATTTGATAGGTACTTGAAAATAAAATTTATCTTTGACAATAGATATGTTTTGTGAAAAAGGTATCGATAGACACAGGGAATTTAATGGAAAATAATATTTAATTATGCATAGCTATTTAAATCAAGACAATACTGACTTAAATGAAATAGCTATTAAATACGCAAAGGACTATCAACAAGGTAATCCTTTTCCAAATATATCACTAGATAATTTTTTTAATCCTGAAATTTTAGACAAAGTAATTGCTGAATTTCCTGATATGTCTAAGAAAGATGCAATTTTGCATAATTCTCCTGTAGAAAAGAAGTTAGCGGGTAAAGGTGAAGCATTTTTTGGGGAAGCAACTAAAAAATTTATGCATTTTTTGAATTCTGAGGCCTTTTTGGGGTTTCTTCAAATTTTAACTGGAATTAAAGAACCTTTGTTAAGTGATCCTTATTTTTCAGGAGGAGGACAACATGAAATTAAAAGAGATGGTTTTTTAAAAATACATGCCGATTTTAATAAGCATCCTTCAACAAAACTGGATCGTAGAATAAATGTGTTAATTTATCTAAATAAGTCTTGGAAAGAAGAATATGGGGGGCATTTTGAACTTTGGGATACTGAAATGACAGCGTGTAAGAAAAAAATATTACCAACTTACAATACAATGGCTATATTTTCAACTACTGATTTTTCTTATCACGGGCATCCCGACCCGTTAAAATGTCCAGAAGGGATGAGTAGAAAATCATTGGCGCTTTACTATTACTCAAATGGACGTCCAGCTGAAGAAATTAGTCCAAAATCTCATGACACCTTGTTTCAAGCTAGAAAAACGAGTCAAGCAGACAAAGTAGCTTTTGCGGAAAATGATCGATTTAAAACTAAACAATTACTGAAAGATTGTGTGCCTCCAATTATATGGAAAGCTGTTCGATCAATGAAAAAGTAAGTTGATCAGATTAAACGTTGCATTATTGTAAGTTTATTTTTGTTTCTATAAACTTCATCATGTCCTATTTTTTTAATCCTTTTATATCCTTTTTCGGTCATGAAATTATTCATTTCATTAGTCCTATAATTATTTTCGACAATGAAAACATCAAAGTCGAATTGATCAAAATCGATGGTTTTTAGAATCTTTAATTCATTTCCTTCAGTATCAATGGTGAAAAAATCCACTTGATTAAGCTCATTTTTCTTTAATATGTTATTAATATCATAACAAGTTACTTCAATTTCTTCCTTACTACCACCATACTCTTTTATCTCTCGATCAATACGTTCAAGATGTCTGTTGTCATAATCTTCGACCAACCCACTTAACATTTCCGTATCAACAAATTTACCCCTTACCCGTAAAAATTTTTCACTGCCCACTTTATTAGAGATGCATCCATTTATTTTGATGCAATTACGGTGTTTATTTAATTTGTCGAATATCTCAGGAATTGGCTCAACACAAATCCCTTTCCAGTTTTTTTCTTTTTCAAAAAAATAGCTATTACTAAAAGTTATGCCGTCATGAGCTCCAATATCAACAAAAACTCCATTGGATTTGTTTTTAAATATTTTATTGAGGTATTTATCCTGTTTATACTGTCCGAAATACTGCATTCTTGGAGGAGAAAAGAATTTAAATATATTGCGATAAAGATAACTGAATTATTTATATAAAAAATTATATTTGGTGTATGATTAAAAAAATAGCTTGCGTTTTTATTACGCTAGATAATTCGCATCTTTCTAAGGATATTGGTCAGATTGGGAATTTTTTTGCTGAGCTGGATAGTGATGTAAAACCAGTATTGGTTTGTTGCAATGATAACTCTTTTCCAAGTTTAAAAACAGAAGCTAAAAATCAGTCAATACACGTTGTTGAGAATAAAGGAAGGGTTTTGTTTTTCGAGATAGGAATTTTACAATATTTCATGAAGGAAGCAAAAAAAATAGATTTTTTGCACATCCAACAATTAAATAAAGCGAATATTTACTATGCGCTATTTTATAAGCTAATTAATCCAAAAGGAAAACTTCTTTTGAAATTAGATATGCATATTCCAGATCTAAAAAAAAGAATGTTTTATTCTAAAAAAAAGATGTTCAATTCAATTCATAAATTTTATGAAAAAAAAATGCTTCGTAAAACAGATCTGATAGCAGCAGATTCTACTGATTTGATAGATGCTTTTGCGGAAGAATATGAAGGTACAGAAAATAAATTGGTGTTATTAAGCCATAATTTAAATGACAAGTTTTTAGATGAAAGTTTTCCAAATAAAAGAAGCTTTGAAGAGAAAGAGAATATTATCTTAACTACAGGTAGAATTGGAGCATTCGATAAGAACTATGAAATGTTGTTAGAAACTATACCTTTATTAAACCTAGAAGATTGGAAGGTTGTCTTTGTAGGAAAAATACATAATGATTTTGATAAGAAGGTAGAACAATTAATTTTTGAACACCCACATTTAAGCGAGAAAATAGAATTAACAGGTAATATTGATGATCGATTAGAGTTGTATGAACATTATAATCGATCGAAAGTTTTTTGTTTAACATCTGTACTAGAATCCTTTGGTGTAGCTTATATTGAAGCACTCTATTTTGGGAATTATGTAATTGGTACGGATGGGATGAGCTCTTTTGATTATATATCAGGTAATCAAAGTTTTGGACATAAGGTAAGAGTTAATAATAGAGAGGAATTGGCTACCTGTTTAAATGATATTATTCAAGGTGAGAAAGATATAAGTGGTGCTGGAATAAAGGCAAATAAACATGTCGCTGAACATTTTTATTGGTCAAAAAATATTCAAGCATTAAAAAAAATAACAGATTAAAGTGAGAGCATAATAATGTTGCCGTTGTGATAGATTATGAGTAAAGGACTAAGAATAGTAAAACAATTTTGGAAAGAATTAATATGGTTATTGATTAGGTTAAGATGGTTGTTTATCAAGTTGCCTAAAAGTAGTAACTCTAATACTTCATCTTCTACTTTTACGTTGGGTATTACAACATACAAAGAACGTTACGAATCTTACCTAAAACCTTTGGTTAAAAAATTGGTTTACCTTTTTCCTGATACACCAATTATAATTGCTGTGAATGGTTATCACAATCAAGCAGAGCAAGAGGAATATCTTCAAGAAATTTCAGATTGGGTTGAGCCTTATCAAAATGTGAGTTTAATTACTTATAAAGCACCTCAAGGGCTCTGTAAATTATGGAATCAGTTGGTTGTTAATTCAGTAACTGATAAGGTGTTTTTATTCAATGAAGATATTAATCTATCAACCTCTTTTCGTGACGATTTATTAAGAAGTAATATTTTAAATACTGAGTTTGGGTTGATTAATGGTAGTTATAGCCACTTTATGTTGAATAAATCCATTGTAAAAAAAGTAGGCTGGTTTGATGAACGATTTCCAGGGATCGGATACGAAGACCACGATTATGAAATAAGAATTGTACTGGCAAAAAAACAAGTTGAACATTTTAAAATTAGGGGAATAAAGAATGAACGTGTAGTACCTAAAGACTGGTCTTATGGAGAAAAACATGAGGTTATTTTAACAAAGTATTCAGGACCAAACGAAAAACATTATTTTAGTAAATGGGAATTTTCAGAAAAGGAACAATTAGGCTTTGTTTATGTCCGAATTATTAAAGGATATGCAAAACAGTTAAAAGGTATGGAAACGCCTAATTTTTATCATGAAATATTGTAAAAAGATGATTAACGTTTTAATATACCTAGAACAAGCATTTAGAAATTTAAAGTTTAGATGCAAAGGGCGTTGCTTTAAATTTTATTTATTGATGCATGGTTGTAAAGTTGGGAAAGGTTTGAAATGTATGGGGTTTCCAAAATTACGAGCAGTTCCAAACAGAAACATTACAATTGGTAATTATGTTACGCTAGGTAGGAATGTTGTATTTGAGATAGGTGAGAAAGGACAACTACAAATAGGGGATAATGTATTGTTAGCTGATAATATCTTATTAAGTACCATCTCAGAAATTAAGATTGGAGATTGGGCAGCCATAGCAGAAAATGTAAGTGTCAGGGGTAGTTTTCATAAAATGTTAAAAGATCAGCCTTACCGATTACAAGGGAATGTGTCTCAATCTATCCATTTAGGTGAAGATACAGGTATTGGTGCTGGTTGTGTAGTTTTAATGGGCGTAATTGTACCTAAGGGTGCATTTATTGGGTCAAACTCAACAGTTGTAAAAAATACCGAACTAATTCCTTATGGTATTTATGGGGGTAATCCATTGAAATTAATTAAGACTAGGAATTAAGTAACTGATCCAGTAAACTAAAAAGAGAACTATTAAAATTGAAAACTTCCAACTTCCAGCTTCACACTCCTCAACTCTCAACTTCTGATTCTCCCTTAGTTTCCATAATTACGGTAGTATATAATGGTAAAAAGCATATTGAACAAACCATACAAAGTGTTTTATCACAAACATACACCAATATAGAATACATTATTATTGATGGAGCATCTACAGACGGAACGTTGGCGATTATTCAAAAATATAAAAGCAGTATTTCGCAAATTGTTTCAGAAAAAGATACAGGAATCTACAATGCGATGAATAAAGGTTTAGCTCTAGCTAAAGGAGAAATAATAGCAATTTTAAATGCGGATGATTATTATTATCCTGAAACCATAGAGCTGGTGGTTAATCAATTTAATCAATCAAAAGCTGAAATTGTTTATGGAAGCATCGTTAAATTAAAAGAAATAAATAATCAAGAATACTTTAAAGAGGTACAACCAAATCTTGATTTAATTGAAGAAACAATGCCTATTTTTCATCCAGCCACTTTTATCAAAAAACAGGTTTATGATCAGGTAGGAAAGTTTAATGAAAAATATAGGGTGTCAGCAGATTATGATTTGATTTACAAAATTTATAGGGCTGGTTTTACTTTTGAGTTATTAGATAAACCTCTAGCAATTTTTAGACTTGGAGGGGTAACAAGTGCAAATTGTACTTCTTACAAAGAAGGATATTTAATTCTGAAATCATATGATTCTCCTTATACGGATCGAATGAAAAAATTAATAACCAAGTGTAAACTCAAAAGGAGTATTCAAAAAATAAGTATACTTTTTATACAGATACTAGGTTTGAAAAAGTGGAATGAAAAGAGGTTGGTGAAAAAATGGAGTTAATAGTTGTTTATTCTTTTACTCCCCAATAAAATCGAAAGAATCCAAAATAATTTGCTAGAATTAATTCTAATTTTGGAAATCGCTTTAATACTGGAAAATGATACTTTTTTGTATTGGTCACTTTTAATCCATATTTCTGTAATAAATCAATGATCTCTTTTTTATAATAAATATTGGCTATGTCACAGTTAGGTCCATCTGTACAATGATGAGGGAATTCTTCCCACGATAAATAGCTCCAACCTGTTTTCTTGATATTATCAATGTGCTCTTTCCACCACCCTTTTGGTTGACTGCCTAGTTTGTGTTTAAACATCTCAAAAAGAAGTCTTAATCTGAAGTAAAATTGAATTCTCACCCAATAATTAAAGGAATCTTTTGTATAAAGCATAATGATAAATGAACCTCCTGGTTTTAAGACTCGGCTCACCTCTTTGAATGTATTCTCAATATTTGGTGTATGATGAAGAACTCCATGAGAAGATACAATATCAAAAGAATTATCTTCGAATGGTAAATTTTCAGCACTACCTTTTACAATATTTCCTTTTAAATTTAATAACTCTAGGTGTCTGCCAGTAGCATAAACTGCTTCTTCTGTTAAATCTATCCCCGTAAAAGATTTAGAATTTTTAGCCCAAAGTGTAGCATCTGCACCAACACCTAAACCAATTTCTAAAACATCTTTATTAGCTGTATTCATTGCTTCAATAATCGGAGGGATATGATGTTCTTTTTTAAAGCGATAGGCCCGATAGTCGGTATAAAATTGTTCAGAAAATTTTTCTTTGTCTATAAAATGACTTCCACATAAGTTCTCGTTCCAGAAACTTTCAACTTGTTCTATTTTTTTTTCTTGTATCATTTATAATTAACTTTTTTCTTAAAATAAGAGAGTAGAAGCAAAACTTCTGTGGAGAAGTTTATAAGCACCAAAGGTAAAAAAATGAATTGATTTTTTAATTTATAAATTGAACAAGAACTTTATCTTTGAGAGCTTATAAAAAAGAGTATGGAGAGGAAAGCGGAAGTGAAAACATTTTTTGAGAAAACTGATATTTATTTTTATTTTGATTATAATATTAAAATAAGAACGGAAATAGTTGCCGACTTGATCAATAACACAACTTATGATTGTGTATTAGATATGCCATGTGGTAATGGTTTTATTTCTTTGAAAAACAGTAAAAATTTTAAAGAGTTAACTTTAGTGGATTTCTCTAAAAACATGATTGCGTTGTCGAAAGAAATGGCGGAGGAAGAAAAAATAGAAAATGTATCTTTTATTTGTGGAGATATTTTTGAAACTGATTTTGAAGATGAATCGTTTGATTTAATCATTTCTTTAGGGATCTTAGCTCATTTAGATGATATTGATAAATTTCTGAATTACATACAATCTAAAGTGAAAAGTGGAGGTAATGTCATTATACAGAATACGAATAGCACTCATTTTTATAGCCATTTAATACGTTTATATTTAGGTGTTCGTCAATTATTTGGAAAAGATAAATACCGATTGAATAAAGTTCCTGCATCAAGAGTAGAAGATAGTTTTCAAAAGGCGGGTTTTAAGCTCGAAAAAGTATTTCGGTACAATCAATCATTTATAGGCTTTTCGAGACTTTTTTCGAATGATAGAAAATATCAATTAACGCGAAAATGGTTTGGAGATGTAAACAATAATAAAAATGCGTCTTTAGGAAGTGACTACATTTATCTTTTTAAGAAAGATTGAGCGACAAAAAACATATCAATTTATTAGTATTACCAGAACTTTTTCCAGAATTTGATGGTGATTGGAAAGGAGTATTTATAGAAGATTATTTAAAAAGTGTGCAATCATTGAATCCACAGACACTTTATGTTCGCTTAAGCGGAAAACAGAAGGGGGTTACAGATGAAAAATATCAAGATCAATTTTACTTGAAGAGAGTAAATATTACTGACAAAAAAGTAATGAACTTAATTAAACCGTTGATGTACATCAAATGGTTTATTAAAGGAGTTAAAATCGGTGCATCGTATTCAGAAACGACTGTTATTCATGCTCATGGAGGTGTTTTAAATGGAACACTTGCTTATTTAATCGGTAAAAAATTAAATGTTCCATTTATTGTTACGGAGCATGTTGGGCCATATTCTAGTGTGTTGAATAGTAGAATTAAAAGCAAGATTTCGAAATTTGTATTCAATAAGGCAGCAAAAGTTTTAGCAGTAAGTCAACATCAAAAGAATGAGATATTAAAACTAGGAATTTCAGACGATAAAGTTGAGGTGTCATTTAATCCTGTTAATACTGATATATTTAATTTTAAAAAAACGACTACTTCTAAAAATATTCTTTTTGTAAGTCGTTTGGATGAATTTAAAGGAGGGTTAAGAACGGTTAAAGCATTTCATAAGATCTCAAATAAGTATACAGATTACAACTTAATAATAGGAGGAGATGGAGAAGAATTTGAAGCAATTAGAGCATATGTAGAAGAGAATAATCTAACAAGTAGAATAATACTTAAAGGGACATTAACAAAGCTTCAAATTACAGGATTATTAAAGGAAAGTAGTTTTTTCGTTTTCCCAAGTAGGCATGAAACTTTCGGTTTAGTTGTTGCAGAAGCACTTTGTTGTGGTTTGCCTGTTGTCTGTACGAACCTTACAGCTCCAAAAGAATTTATAAATGAAGAGAATGGTATTTTGATAGATCCTGATTCTATTAATGAGATTTCAGGAGCAATGGAAGATTTGATTTTGAATAGAGATAAATACAACAGTGAAAAAATACACAATGAGATTAAAGGTCGTTTTGGTCTAAAAAGTTTTGGAGACTATTTGTTAACAGTTTATAGAGAAGTATTATAATGTGTGGAATAGCAGGAATATATAGTCGAAAAGGAGTCAACATTGGCGAAATAATCAAACTTTCAGAAGTTCTAAGGCATAGAGGTCCAGATGACGAAGGTTTTGTATTAACGAGTAGAGAAGGACAAATTGAAAGTTACAGAGGGAATGATACTATTACTCAACTTCAGCATCTAAAAAACTTGTCAGAAGTTAATCATCAACCTCAGTTGGGTTTAATGCATAGGCGTTTGTCTATTTTGGATGTTTCTGAATTAGGGCATCAACCATTCATTTCTGAAGATAAAAATTATGCGATTGTTTTTAATGGAGAAGTCTATAACTTTAAAGAAATTCGTCAAGAATTAGAAAAGAAGGGGTATGTTTTTAGATCTAATACTGATACTGAAGTAGTTTTAAATGCTTTTATTGAATGGGGAAGTAGTTGTGTTACCAAATTCATGGGAATGTGGGCTTTTGTCATTTACAATCAACAAGAAAATACACTAACCTTTTCTCGAGATCGATTTGGAATAAAACCACTTTATTATTTTGCTGATGATCATCATTTTGCTTTTGCATCAGAGATAAAAGCACTTCTAAAATTAAAAGCAGTAGATCAATCCATTTCTGAAGAAAACTTAGGAACCTATTTAGCTTACGGAACCACATCATCACCTTATCAAAATTTATTTAGGCATATCATTGATATTGAACCTGGATGTAATTATCATTTAGATTTAAATACATTAAAATTAACTAAGGAAAACTATTTCTCAGTAGATGATGATATAGAAAAGAGTAGCAAAGACCTTCAAATAAATGTGAAAAAATTTGAGACGTTATTTAACGACTCCATCGCATTACATTTGAGATCTGATGTTGAAATTGGTTCTTGTTTAAGTGGTGGACTAGATTCTAGTGCTATTGTTTATGGAGCGAGCCAGCAGTTGATAGGGAAGCCTTTGAAAACAATTACTGCGGCTTATGAAAATAAAGTTATTGATGAATCTAGTTATGCTAAATTAGTTGCTCAAGGATTAGAAAATGTTAATGATATTTATACCTATCCAGATGCAGAGACATTAGTTGCTGATATGGATAAAATGATGTATCATCAAGATTTACCAATAGGTTCAACATCAATGTTTGCTCAATGGGAAGTGATGAAATGTGCCAATAAAAACCAAATTAAAGTATTATTGGATGGGCAAGGAGCAGATGAAGTTTTAGGAGGATACTATAACTTTGCAGGAATCCACCTCATAGAGTTGTTGAAAAAGTTCAAATTTGCTCAATTCTTCAAAGAGTATGATGAGCTTAAACAAAACTTTACACCACAAATTAAAAATGCAGTATTAAGAGCTGCCTATTATTATTTACCAGATAGTTTACAGCAAAAATTAAGAGCAAGAGAGCGTTTGAGTTATCAGTTTATTAAAGAAGATAAGTTGAATGAATTGGATTTAATAAGTCCTAAAAGAGGAGGGAAAACTTTTGATGAACACACGAACCTAAGTGTAAAGTATGGAATGTATGAGTTGTTGAGGTATGAAGATCGAAATTCTATGGCGTTCTCAATTGAATCTAGAGTTCCATTTTTAGATCATCGATTGGTTAATTTTATCAGAACACTACCTAATAATCAGAAAATTTATGGCGGTTGGACCAAGTATGCATTAAGAAAAATGTTAGTGGGTAAGTTAGATGATAAGGTAGTTTGGAGAAAAGATAAAAAAGGTTTTGTTACTCCCCAACAAGATTGGAAAAGTGAGTTGATGAAAACACTTACAACGGAACTAAAGGATAGTAATATCCCATCCATTATGAATCGAGACTATGTGCTCCAATTGTGCGACCAAGATTTTTCAAATTCAACTCACTTAAGTGAGTTTTGGAGAGCATATTCAGTAATAAAATGGTATAACATATTTAACTTAAAAGTCTAAGAATTCATTTTGAATAATTTGTACTTTAGCTGATGAACATAAAACACAATAAATTGATAAAATTTGCACTTGTTGGATGCGGTAGAATAGCAAACAGACACGCTAGCCATATTGGTAAATGTGGAGAATTAATAGCTGTTTGTGATGTAGATGAAAAAAAAGCGAAACAGCTAGCAGAAGAATACCAAGTACCTTATTATACGAATATTGAAGATCTTTTAGTAGAAGAAAAAACAGCAGATGTGATATCAATATGTACGCCTAATGGACTGCATGCATCTCATACCATTAAATCTTTAAAAGCTGGTTATCATGTTTTATGCGAAAAGCCAATGGCAATTAATGTTCACGATTGTGATGAGATGATCAAAGAAGCGGAGAAAGCAAACAGGAGGATTTTTGTGGTAAAGCAAAATCGATTTAACCCTCCGATTGTAGCGTTAAAAAAAGCAATCGATGAGAATAGACTAGGTAAATTATTATCAGTTCAATTGAATTGTTTTTGGAATAGAGATGAGGCTTATTACGAGAACTCATGGAAAGGAACAAAAGATTTAGATGGAGGAACTTTATTTACACAATTTAGCCATTTTATAGATTTGTTGTATTGGCTAGTTGGTGATGTAAAAGAAGTGTTTGCGGTGGGAGCCAATTTAAATCATCAGGAAACAATAGAATTTGAAGATACTGGTGTTGTTGCTCTTAAATTTTACAATAACGTATTGGGGACTATTAATTATACAGTTAATAGTTACGATAAAAACATGGAGGGTTCATTAACTATATTTGGAGAGGAAGGAACTATTAAGGTAGGGGGACAGTATTTAAATGAATTGGATTACCAACATATTGCTAATTTTCAGATAGAAGGTTTGCCTGAAGGAAATCCAGCAAATAATTATGGACAGTATCAGGGAAGCATGTCTAATCATGATTACGTTTACAAGAATGTTGTAGATGTTTTAACGAATAATGGAGCCATTGCTACTAATGGTTTTGAAGGACTGAAAACTGTTGAAATTATCGAGAAAATATATACTAGTATTAAAAAGAATGCAGATATTTAAATGTGAAATAAAGGATGTAACTTGTTCTTCCAATTTCAAGGTTGTAGAACCTGTTAATCTTTATGGTTGTCAATTTGGTAATAACTGTTTTGTAGGCCCTTTTGTTGAAATTCAAAAAGACGTTATTATTGGTGATAATTGTAAAATTCAGTCACATAGTTTTATTTGTGAATTGGTTACGATAGGTAATGATTGTTTTATTGGGCACGGAGTAATGTTTATCAATGATTTATTTGAAGGTGGTGGTCCAGCTCAAGGCAATAAGTCTTTATGGAAATCTACGAACATAGGAAATAATGTTTCGATAGGTAGTAATGCAACAATATTACCTGTAAACATTTGTGATAACGTAGTAATAGGAGCAGGATCGGTGGTAACAAAAGAAGTTACAAAGCCAGGTGTTTATGCAGGGAACCCTGCAAAATTTTTGAGAAAGAATGAAAGATAAAATACCATTTGTTGATTTAAAAAGTAACTACCTTTCTATAAAAGAAGAAATCGATAAATCTATTCAAGAAGTAATTAGTAAGACTGCCTTTATTGGTGGATCAAATAACCCTTTTGTCAATAAATTTGAGAATGATTTTGAAGCATACCTTGGTACAGGGAATGTAGTGAGTTGTGCTAATGGTACTGATGCAATTGAAATAGGTTTACAAGCATTAGGAATTGGAATAGGTGATGAGGTTTTGGTGCCTGCGCTCACATGGATTTCTACTGCAGAAGCAGTTGTTAATATAGGTGCTGAACCTGTATTTGTTGATATAAATACAACTGATAACGGAATAGATGCAGATTTGTTAGCAGAAAAAATAACAAATAAGACAAAAGCAATTATTGCCGTTCATCTATACGGTACTCCAGCTAATATTGAAGCAATACAGAAAACCTGTAAAGCTCATAATCTATACTTTATTGAAGATTGCGCACAAGCACATGGAGCTTTATATAACAATCAGAAAGTAGGAACTTTTGGAGATGTTGCTACATTCAGCTTCTACCCTGGAAAAAATTTAGGCGCTTTTGGCGATGCTGGTGTAATTGTTTGTAAAAGCAATAAAGTAACGACTATTGCAAGACAAATTGCTAATCACGGACAGGAAGTGAAACATAATCATTTGAGAATTGGAAGAAATTCAAGAATGGATGGTATCCAAGCTGCAGTTCTATCTATTAAATTGAAGTATATTGATCAATGGAATAAGGCAAGAATTGACAATGCTAATTATTATAATGAATTGATCAATGAAGATTATCAAAAACCAATTTTCGACAAACATTTAAAAAGTGTTTATCATCTTTATGTAATTAAAACAGATCAACGAGATAAAGTACTTCAAGCATTAGCCGAAAATAACATTGCTACAGGCATTCATTACCCTCAAGCACTTTCTGAAATGAATATATTTAAAAATAAAACGACTTGTTTAGTAGCAAATAAAACCTGTGAATCTATCATTTCTTTACCTATTTACCCTGAATTAGAACAATCCATAATTGCAGAAATTGTATCTGTACTGAATGGTATAAATAAGTAAACAATGAAAATTGCAATAGTCTGCGGTCACTTTATACCTCAAATGGGTTTTGTAGAAGTTTATTTAGCGAAAGAATTTGCTAAGCTACATCATGAGGTAAAAGTTTTTACATCAACAGTAGTACCAAAATACGTAAGAGGAATTGTTAAAAATGAAGCTTTTAATGTTGGTGTAACAAAGCATGAAGAATTTAATTATACTATACTTAGACTAAAACCGATTGTATCTTTCGGTCAAATGCTTTATGTTAAAAGACTAAGAAAAGAAATAGATCAATTTTCTCCAGAATTGGTTATTGTTATCGGGGTAGGGAAATTGTTCCCAGAAGCTATTTATACTGAAAATAAAGCGTATAAACTATTAACTCTATTAGGAGATAGCTCTGATAATTATCAATCAGACAAATCCAAAATAGTGGATAAAGTAAAAAATAAACTAAAACAAAGAATTTATCAAAAATCGATTACTCATTCTGATAAATTGTTGCCTTATACTCCCGAGACAATTGATTTAGTAAAAGACATTGTTGCGCAACAGTATTATGCTGAATTAGAAAGTAAATCAGAACAAATAACCTTGGGGTTTGATAAAGATTATTTTAATTATTCACCTAAGCTAAGAATTGAAACAAGAGCAGAATTAAAACTTACAGAAGATGCTACAACTTTAATTACAGCGACAAGAATTGTTCCATTTAAAAAATTAGAAAAAGTAATTGATTGGGTAGAAGATATGAATACTAATGGTAATCAATTGCATTATATTATTATCGGGTTTTTAGAAAATGATTATGCTTCTGAAGTTAAAAACTACATCAATAAAAAGGTACATAAAGATAAATTTCATTGCTATCCATTTTTAGATTATACTGCGTTAAATAAGTTGTATATGGCTGCTGATATTGCCTTTTATCCAACCGCTGCAATTTCTATATTTGAAGCAATAGCAACAGGGTTATTAGCAGTTTTACCAGATAAAAGAAATATTGGGCACATTGTGGATGATAAAGAAACAGGTTGGTATATTAAAGAGAATAGTATAGAAGAGACTTTTCAAAAAGCTTTTGATGCTGTAAATAATCCTAAATTTAACAGAGAAAAAATAGTAATGATTAATGAGAAAAAATATTCTTTTGAAAATATAGCAAAAAGAGTACTTAAGTTATCAAGATTAAATTAATGTCGTTTAAGAATTGGAAAATATGGCTTTCATCAAAACCTTGGACTCTGAGATGGTTTATTCTTTTGGTGCTGTTTCGCCCAATAATTGATAGCCTTTATTTTTTAAAGAACATCTCTCCCTTTTTATCACCACTTTATATTGTAGGATTATTCACCCCAATATTGGTGGTTATAGCTTTAGTGAAAAGACCCAAAAGTAAAAAATACAAACTCGATAAGTATTTTAAGATATGGTCATTCTTTATCTTAATCGGTGTCTTTTGTGTTATACTTTTTGATCCATTATCAATTACTTCTTTTGAATTTCTTTTAAAACTCACCATCCCTATATACCTCTATTTTTTTATGCGTATTTTCATTCAATCAAGGGAGGATTTAGACGGTATACTTACCACGTTTTTATATTCGGGAATAATAGTAGCAGCTATTTTGTTTTATGAATTATTTTTTGGAGCTATTGAAGTACAAGAAAGTAGAGGAATGGAAAGAATCCAAGGTAGTTTTGGAGATGTAGTAAGCTATAGTATTTACCTGCTCTTCTGTTTTTTAATAGCAACCTATTTCTATTTTTCTAAGAAAGGAGAAGTCTCTAAGAAAAAACGATTAAGAACTGTTTTGATTGTAGGTGTGATAAGTGTATTAATCTTAATCAATATCCATCACGTGGCTTCATACACTATATTTTTAGGTCTGATACTGCTGTTTATGATTTTTAATTTTAAGACAAACAAAGGATCTGCTATCGTACTATCAACTATATTATTTTTAATGTTTTATATTTTTGGTCAACCTTTAATTGAAGAAAAAATTGTACCATTATTAGAAACAGATATTTCTGTTTATGAAGGAGATAAAGGGTCTGATAAGTTGTTGCATGGTAGAGTTGGTCGTTGGGGAGATATGCTTAAAACATTTACTAACGAAAATATATTTGTTCAATTTTTTGGTTATCCAACTACATTAAAATATTCTTACCATTATGTTGGAGTAGGTTCTCATAACGATTATATGAGAATACTTTTTTTATCAGGCTATTTTGGGATCTTTTACTATCTCATATTTTTATTGATGGTATTCATTAAATCAATAAAAATGGTTAATGCTTCAAAGTACCTTGTTTATGGTACGTTAATGATTTTGTTGTTATCCTCTATTAGTATTGTACCAACTTACTATCCTCCATTTATGTATGTTGTTGTTTCTGTTTTTGCTTTTGCAGCTTTGCCTAAAAAAATGCAAAATTGATGGAAGAAAAGTCAACTATATTAATACTTGGAAAACTGCCGCCTCCATTAATCGGTCCAGCAATTGCTACAAATATTATTCTGAACTCTAGCCTAAAAGATGAATATGAGTTAATTCACTTAGATACTAGGATGAATGAAAACCTAGTTACTATGGGGAAATGGGGTTTTTCTAAAATTTACAGAAGTATAAGGTTGTACACAGATTTTTTAAAAAAGATAAGAAAACATCAACCTGAAATTGTTTTAGTACCAATTAGTCAAACAACTTTAGGGTTTATTAAAGATGTTCCATTTATATGGATTGCGAATAGTTTGGGGTGTAAAACCTTGATTCAATTAAGAGGAAGTAATATAAAAAATTGGTTAGAAAAAGCCTCTTCATTAACAAAAATGCTTGTTAAAAGCACATTTAAAAAGTGTGTAGGAGTTATTGTTTTAGGAAATAATTTGAAACATTTGTTTACAGGTTATTTCAATGAAGATCATATTTATGTAGTGCCTAATGGTGCAAATTATGAACTTCAAGAGAAGAATACGGAGGAGGTAACAATTCTCTATTTTGCTAATTTTTTATCTACTAAAAGTTTTGATGATATTTTAAAAGCAGTAGCTTTATTAAAGAAAAAAGGAATTACTAATTTTAAGTTAGTTGGTGCCGGTTTTTGGTATGAAGAATTTTTTGAAAAAGAGTGTTTAACAATCATCGAAAAAAATGAGCTCACAAATATAGAACTCCACCCTCCACAATCTGGTAAAGCTAAAATGCAATTATTTGCTAATGCGGATGTATTTGTGTTTTGCCCTAAGATGCCAGAAGGACATCCATGGGTAATCGTAGAAGCTATGGCTAATGGTTTACCTGTTATAGCAACAGATAAAGGAGCAATCGTTGAATCTGTAATTGATGGAGAAAATGGATTTATTGTTCCATCAGAAGAACCAAATGTTATTGCAGAAAAATTAGAACAGTTAATTAATAATTCAGTTTTAAGAAAGCAATTTTCTGAGCAATCTAAAGCTTTATATCAAGCCAATTTTACTGAAGAAAGAATGGTAGAAAACTTAAAAGGAGTTTTTGAAAAGGTCTTGATGGATAATTTCGTTTAACGCTATTCTATGTCACGTTTTAATGTGATATAAAATCTGTTGTTAAACGAAGTTAGTCTTTTTTAAGGAGAAAGTCAATATTCTGTTACCTTTGCTACAATGTGCGGAATAACAGGATATATAGCGAGTAATCAATTGCCATTGGATGAAATGGTCAATTCATTACAACACCGAGGCCCTAATGCTCTAGGTTCTTATCAAACCGCTGTAAATGATAAGCAAATTGGCTTGGGTCACACACGTTTAAGTATTCTTGATTTATCAGAAAAAGGGAATCAACCTTTTGTATCTGATGATCAAAAAATACATTTAGTATTTAATGGTGAGATATATAATTTTTTAGAGCTTAAAAAAGCATATTTAGATAATGATAACTTCATATCTAATACAGATACAGAGGTTGTCTTAAAATTGTATCAGCAAAAAGGAATTGAATTTGTTAATTTATTAAATGGAGATTTTTCAATTGCTATTTTAGATGAAAATAAAAACAAATTGTTCTTAATTAGAGATAGAGCAGGGGTAAAACCTTTGTATTATTCTAATCAAAATAGTGAGCTCATTTTTGGATCTGAAATTAAATCTATTTTAAAAGGAGGAGTTAAAGCAGAGTTGGCAACAGAAAATTTGCAAAATTATTTTGTATTTAAATATTCCCCTAGAAACGAAACGCTTTTTAAGGGGGTTAATCGTTTGCAACCTGCACATTTTTTAACTTATGATTTGAGTAATTCAACTGTTCATATTGAGCGATATTGGGATCCAAATACATCGACTAAATATGTAGGCTTGAGTTATACAGCAGCTCAAAAGGAAATTAAACACTTGTTAAAAGATGCTACGCAAAAAAGATTGTTAGCAGATGTTCCTTTAGGTACATTTTTATCTGGTGGATTAGATTCTTCTATTATTGCATCTTTCTTAAAAGATAAAAATGATATTACTCACTTTTGTGCAAGTAAAGAAGCAAAAGATTTAAAAAAAGAAGGAACTACTTCAGATTATCAGTATGCTCAAAAATTGGCTGAGGATTGGGGTATTAACATAACGGAAATTCCAATAGGAAGTGATAATACCAATTTAGAACAAATTCGGAACACCATTAAATATGGTGATGATTTGATTGCAGACGGTTCCCAAATACCATCTTACTTAATTACGAAAGAAGCTGCTAAAAAATCTAAAGTAATACTAAGTGGAATGGGAGCCGATGAACTTTTTTTAGGTTATGCAGGTCATCAAATGACGCTTTTAGATAGTTGGTTGAGCAACATACCTTTTTCTAAATTTATAGCGAAACGACTTTATGCTATCGATCAAGGTAATGGTAAGTTTAAAGCTTTTAGAAGGTATTTACATAAATTAGGGAAATATTACTGCTATCCTCATTTTAAATATGGTTTGTACACCATTGTCGGAGATTATGAAAATTCATTGTCTGTTTTTAACTCAAAAGAAAATACTTCAAAACAAATTTTAGATAGTTACTTTCCAAAAGGTACCAATCCTTATGATTGTTTTAAAACCTTTGAGTATGAAAATTTTTTACATAAAAATGTATCTTATTTAGATCGGATGACAATGGCTAATGGGGTAGAAGGAAGAGTTCCTTTTTTAGATTATCGAATAATAGAGTTTGCGCAGACTATTCCTAGAAAATACAAGTTGAGTAGCACTGGAGTAACCAAAACAATCTTAAAAAAAGCTTTTAAAAATGATTTGCCAGAGTATGTTACAAAAAGACGTAAGGCAGGTTTTGGAATGCCTTTACGAAGTATATTTAGTTCAGAAGAAAAAATAAATGAGTTGTTGGATAGAGAGCTATTTTCGTCTATAGAAGGTTTTTCTATGGATAATATTGAGCGAATAATTAAAAATCATCTTTCAGGAAGAGAAGATAATTCTGCATTAATTTATGCTTTAATATCTTTTCAGGAATGGTATAAAATGTACATAGATTAGTTTTTAGTGTATTGTTTATGGTTATTAGTCGTTTTTGGAGTTGTCTAAGGATAGAAATTGCATAATTTTATCAAACTTATTGAATAATAAGTACTAACAACTATTTACTTAAAACTGTTTACTAAAGATAATGGAGCAATTGACACAGAACTTAAAAGATGGGCACATGCAATTATTGGAGGTTCCTTTTCCTGCTTTAGGAGAAGGTCAGGTAATGGTGAGGAATCATTATTCTGTAATTAGTGCGGGTACTGAAGGAAAAACCGTAAAAGATGCACGCTTAAGTTATGTTGGTAAAGCAAAAGCTAGGCAAGAAGAAGTGAAAAAAGTAATTACTGCAGCTAAAACACATGGAGTAATGAAAACCTACAAAATGGTGATGAATAAATTAGAGTCACCCAACCCTTTGGGGTACAGTTGTGCTGGGGAAATAATAGCTGTTGCAGATGATATAAAACATTTAAAAGTTGGTGATTTTGTAGCGTGTGGAGGGCAAACAGCTAACCATTCAGAAGTTGTAGTTGTTCCAAAGAACTTATGTGTTAAAGTAGATAATACTGAGTATGTTAAAGGAGCATCTTTTGCAACAATTGGAGCTATTGCTCTGCAAGGAGTTAGACAGGCTGAATTAACATTAGGAGAGAATTGTGTTGTTATTGGGTTGGGAATTGTTGGTCAATTGACTATTCAATTATTGAGAGCTTCAGGAGTAAATGTAATTGCTACTGATATAGATCAGAATCAAGTTGATTTAGCTAAAAGAAATGGATTTAAAAATGCATTCAATAGTGCTGATGAAGGGATTGAAAATGTAATTGAACAAGTTACAAAAGGGAATGGTGCAGATGCAGTGATTATTACAGCAGGAACATCTTCTTTAGAACCAGTTAATTTTGCTGGAGAGGTAGCGCGTAAAAAAGCTAAAGTGGTAATAGTAGGTGCTGTTCCAACAGGTTTTGATAGGAAACACTATTTCAAAAAAGAATTAGACTTGAGAATGTCTTCCTCTTATGGTCCTGGTCGTTATGATAATGATTATGAACAAAATGGAAATGATTACCCTATAGGTTATGTTCGTTGGACAGAAAATAGAAATATGCAAGCTTTTGTCAATTTGGTAGAAGATGGAAGTGTAGATATAGATAAGTTAATTTCTCATGAATTCGCTTTTGAAAAAGCAAAAGATGCTTACCAATTAATTGTTGATAGATCAGAACACTTATGTGGTATTGTATTGAAATATGATATATCCAAGGAGTTAAAAAGAACGGTTCAAATCAATAATAAAGCTTATAAAGCTGATGATGTAAACATTGGATTTATTGGTGCAGGTTCATTTGCTCAAAACTTTTTATTACCAAACTTAAAAAGCCAAAACTTAGTAAATGTGGCTACAGCAAGAGCTACAACAGCTAGGAATGCAGCCGATAAATTTGGTTTTGATAATTGTACAGGCAATGCTGATGAGGTAATTAATGATAAAAATATTAATACTTTATTTATAGCTACACCTCATAACTTACATGCGAATTATGTTATTAAAGCTTTAGAGGCCAACAAAAATGTTTTTGTAGAAAAGCCACTTTCCCTAACTAAAGAAGAATTAGAAGCTATAAAAGAAGCAGAAAGTAAAAGTTCAGCTCAGGTAATGGTAGGATTTAACAGAAGGTTTGCTCCTCAGGTTATAGCCTTGAAAAAAGAGTTAAATGAAAACTTGCCTAAAGCCATTAATTATAGGATTAATGCGGGTAAACTACCTTCAGATCATTGGACTCAAGATCCTAAAATTGGAGGAGGAAGAATAATCGGAGAAGCTTGCCATTTTATAGATTTATGCGCTTTTATTGCTAACTCTCCAATTACTAAAGTTGATGCTAATGCATTAAAAGATGCGAATAATTTATTAGATACAGTAAGTATTAGCTTGGCTTTTGAAAATGGAAGTGTGGCAAGTATATCTTATTTCTCAAATGGAAGTAAAGCGCTAAATAAAGAATATTTAGAAGTTTTTTGTGGGGAAAAAGTCATTCTGTTAGACGATTTTAAAACAATGGATGTAATAGGTAAGAGTAAGAAAACGATAAAGAATGGATCACAAGATAAAGGTCATGCCACAGAAATAGCTCAATTTTTATCCGCAATCAAAGAAGGGAAACAATTGCCAATATCTTTTTCAGAATGTTACAATTCTACCGAAGCTACTTTTCAAGTTATTGATAAAATTAAAGGGATGTTTTGAAGCATTCAATTGTTAACTATGATTTTAAAAGATTCCATTAACAAACTTAAGGCTTATATAGAAGCTGAAGAATTTAAAGGGTATGATCCTTATGACACTTTAAATTCTCCAATTCCATTTCATTGGTTAGGTAAGTGGGGACCTGTATTAGCTATTCAATTTCAAAAGAGAAACCCTTTTAATATAAGAGGTCTTTTAGGGATTAAAAAGGCATATAATCCTAAAGCTATTGGACTGTTGTTACATGCTTATTCACTAGAATATCAAAACAATAAGAGTGAAGAAGTATTAAAAAAGATGGACTTCTTTTTTAATTGGTTGATAGAAAATAGAACTAAAGGATACGATGAGTATTGTTGGGGCTATAATTTTGATTGGGCAAGTCCTGTTAAATTCTTAGAAAAACATTCTCCAACTATTGTAGTGAGTGGATTTGTTTCAAAAGGAATATTTGAATATTATCAGTCTACAAAGAATCCTAAAGCATTAGAAGTTTTAAAAAGTGTTGGCAACTTTATTGAAACTAAATTGGCTTGGACTAAAACAGAAAAAGGTTACTGTGTTAGTTATAGTACTAAAGCTGTAGATTGTTGTTACAATGCAAATATGCTTGGCGCAGAATTGTATGCACGATTATTTTTTTTAACAAAAGAAGAAAAGTATAAAGAATTGGCTTGTAAAATGACTGATTTTACAATCGCTTATCAAAAAGAATCTGGTTTATGGAATTATAGTATTGATTTGAAAACAGGTTTAGAACGAACTCAAATTGATTTTCATCAAGGATATGTGTTAGACTCAATTTATTATGTATTAAAGTATTGTGGTGAAAATGCTCTTTATTTAGAAGCATTAAAAATAGGTGTAGACTATTACTTTAAGAATCAGTTTAAAGATTCTGGACGGTCTATATTTAGAGTTCCGAATCAATACCCTGTAGAAATACATAATCAAGCACAAGGAATAATCACTTTAGCACGTCTTTCCTTTTTATCAGAAGAATACGCTCCGTTTGCCACTAAAATTGCCAAATGGACTGTTGAAAATATGCAAAGTAAAAAAGGTCACTTTTATTATAAAAAATATCCATTATACACTATAAAAACTCCTTTTATGCGTTGGAGCCAAGCATGGATGTTGTTGGCTTTAACGGAGTTGAAAAACCTTAAATAATATTATTTTTTTAAGTGATTAATAATAATTATTGTCAGGAAGGCTAAGTTAAAGAGCAAATTTTGTATCCTTGTGGATAATGACTAAAACACCAGAAACATTTTTATTTTATTTAGGGCACCCAGCGCATTATCACAACGTTTCGGTGGTTATAAAACAGCTTTCAGAAAAAGGACATCGTGTGGTTCTTGTGGCTCGAGGAAAAGATGTTTTGTTTGAGTTGTTGGAAGGATTACCATATGATATTATCTATATCAAACCTAAAGATGGATCTGGGAAATGGGCACTTATATCAACAGTCTTAAGAAGAGAGTTTATACTTTTTAGATTAGCGTTAAAATATAAACCAAAGATGATGATTGGTACCGATATTGTTATCACTCACATAGGTAAATTGTTGGGCATACACTCTGTTGTCCTTAATGAAGACGATGCTATAGAAGTTCCTCTTTTTTCAAAATATGGAATGAAGTATGCTTCTGTTGTTTTTGCACCAAATTCATGCGATTTAGGACCTTATGAAAATAAAAAAATAGGGTATAATGGATATCATGAATTGGCGTATTTACACCCCAATTACTTTAAACCTGATAAGTCTAAGGTTTTAGATTTGATGAAAGATGGTGATAAATACTTTATATTAAGGTTTGCAGAACTTACAGCTCATCATGATAAGGGTAAAAATGGAATTGATTTAGCGATAGCAAAAAGGTTAATAGCTCAATTAACCCCCTTTGGTCGAGTTTATATTACCTCAGAACGAAAATTAGAAACAGAATTAGAACCTTATCGTATAAATATAAAGCCAAAAGACATTCATCATGCAATGTATTTTGCTCAAATTTATATTGGAGATAGCCAAACAATGGCAGCTGAATCTGCTATATTAGGAACTCCTTCAATTCGTTTTAACGATTTTGTTGGAAAGTTGGGTTACTTGGAAGAATTGGAACATAAGTATCAATTAACTTTTGGAGTATCAACGAATAATCCTGAAATGCTTTTTTCTAAAATAGATGAGTTGTTAGGAAGTAATAGTCTGAAAAAGGATTTTACACAAAGAAAAGAGCAAATGCTTAAAGAAACTGTTGATGTTGTAAGTTTATGGATAAATTATTTTGTTGGAAAACGAAAGGAGTGATTGTTAGTTGATGAATAAGGATATTTTAATAGAGGAACAAGGTGAGAAGGTGTATTCATATATATCACGGTTTATTAATGTTGAGGATGAAAATGTTGGGGTTGTAAAAACGAGCAATAAATTTAATATCCGAAAATTTTCGAATGGAAAAACAGGTATAGTTAATTTAAAGAAGATTAACGATATCAATAAGATGAATGAGTTTTTTAAATTGATTAACTCCAAACTAGAAATAGATGGGGTGTTTGTTGGATGTGTAGAAACTAAAGAGGAGCGTAGAAGTAGAATTTTTAAAAAGTATCCTTTAGGTATAGCACAAGTATATTATTTATTTGATTTTATTTTTAAAAGAGTTTTTTCAAAATTATGGGTAACTAAATGGCTTTATTTTTTTGTAACTGCAGGAAGAAACCAGGTATTGTCTAAGGCAGAAGCTTTAGGTAGATTAGTATATTGTGGTTTCGAAATAGTAGATGAATGTGAAATAGATAACCTTAACTATTTTGTAGTTAAAAAAGAAAAATTTGTAGAATCAGTTAAGGAACCTCGTTTTAGTATTTTATTTAAAATGAAAAGGGTTGGAAAATATGGTAAGATGATAACTGTATATAAGATTAGAACGATGCATCCATATGCTGAATATTTACAAGCATATATTTATAAAATTCATAATTTACAGAAGGGCGGTAAATTTAAAAATGATTTTAGAATAACTACTTGGGGTAAGGTTTTAAGAAGGTTATGGATTGACGAAATTCCAATGATATTTAATCTGGTTAAAGGGCAATTAAAAATTGTTGGGGTTAGACCATTAAGTAAGCATTACTTAAGTTTGTATACTAGTGAGTTAAAAGAAAAAAGAATTGAGATTAAACCAGGTTTAGTGCCTCCTTATTATGCGGATTTACCCAGTACATTAGAAGAGATTATGCAATCAGAAATTAGGTACATAAATGCTTATAAAGTAAATCCTATTATTACTGACCTTAAGTATCTATTTAAAGCTTCATCAAACATTATTATTAATAAAGCTAGAAGTAAATAATAAAATTATGTTAAAAAGAATAATTGTTTTATTGGCTCTAATTACATTGGTATTACCAATTTATTCTCAAATTGTTATGCAGCCTATAACATCTAGTGTTTATGAATTTTTAGATGAGATGGCTCAGATGAAGTATATTGAAATTAATTCATCAGTAAAACCTTATTCAAGAATTTTTATTGCTAAAAAATTAGTTGAAATAGAGAAACATGCAGAAGAGTTAAATAAAAGGCAAAAAAAAGAGTTAGATTTTTATTTTAAAGATTTCAATAAAGAATTAAAAGCAAAAGGTGACTTTGAAAAGAGAAAGGATATGTTTTTTTATAAAGACAGCCTTTTTACTTTAACTGTTAATCCTATTCTTGGATTGGAATATGGAACAAATAGTGCTGGGAATTACCTCCATAGATGGAATGGAGGGGAGTTTTATGGTTATGTTGGGAAACATTTAGGATTTTCTGGAAGTTTAAGAGATAACGGAATTTCAGAGATATTAACTGCTCCTGAGTATTTAACTTATGATCAAGGAGGGAATTTTAAGATCAATCAAGGTCAAACAGCAGCTAGGAGTGATTATAGTGAAACGTATGGAGCTATTTATTATTCTACTGATTGGATGCGATTAGGGTTTGCCAAAAACAATTTTACTTGGGGAGATAATTATCATGGTGCTAATATTCGTTCAAATAAAGCTCCTTCTGTAGGATATATAGATTTTAACTTGGCTCCAGTTAAATGGTTTGAGTTAAATTATACTCATTCATGGTTAGTGTCTGAAATTATAGATAGTAATCGAATATATTTATATAATAATGAAGAAAGAGAAGTATTTGTGAATAAAAATAGAGCAGCAAACCTATTTACTTTTAAGCCATTAAAGAATTTACATGTGTCAATAGGTAATTCAATAATATATGCAGATGATGGTGTTAAACCTTTTTATTTGATACCATTTATGTTTTATAAGTCTGTCGATCACACTTATAATAGTGCTGGTAGTAATGCTTTGGGTCAAAATTCTCAAATGTTTTTAAATATTAGCTCTAGACAGATTAAGCATTTCCATTTATATACCTCTTTGTTTATTGATGAAATTAGTTTAGGAAATATGTTTGATTCGGAAAATAGCTCTAATATTTTAAGTGTTAAAGCTGGGTTTAAACTTAATAATTTCCCTATAAGAAATACCTATTTTGTAGCTGAATACACTAGAACTAATCCTTGGACTTATCGTCATCAAATTAAATCTACAACTTATGAATCTAATGATTATAATTTAGGACATTATTTGGGGGAGAATGCTCAAGAAATTTATTTAGAAGGTGGTGTAAGAATTTTTAGAGGTTTAAAAACTTCTTTATCATATACATTGGCTGAAAAGGGTAGTGAACATAATTATGAATTAATACAAGGTAATGGGAATGTGAGAGGTTTATCTTTTTTAGAAACTGTTGTATGGAAAAACCAAACCATAGAAGGTGCTGTAAAATATGAAATTATAAATGATGGGTATTTGTTTGCCAGAGTACGAGTAAGTGATATAATAGGAGATGATAAGTATACCCCAACTATATTTAGAGGAACTCAGACTACGATATCGGGAGGAATTAATTTTGGGTTTTAAGCTAATATTAATTGCTTAAATCTGAAAGGTTTATTTACCTAGTAGGTATTGCATTTCAAATAGTTTAAGTTGAGTCTCAAACAATTTAAGTCTAACGTTTAGTAATTCATCTTCTTTAGATGATTTCTTCTTCTTTTTTAACCCATTAAATAAACCTTTTTTAGGTTCTTTAGTTGAAGAGTCTAATGTTGTTTCTTCATCAAATTTTTTGATGTCATCCTTTTTTGAGCGTTTTTTTGGTGCATCATCAGAAGTTCTATTAAAATTATAAGTTAAACCAATTCCTATATAGTCATATTTATCCTTTGCTGTCCAATCTCTACGAAAAGCATCTAATCTGTCTGTATTTGTACTGCTTTGAGTAAAATCTAAGTGTAGATCAATTTTATGGTTAATTTTATAAAAGAATGTTAAGCCATAAGGTATTGTAAGTGCTGTTGCTTTTGGGGTCTTGTCGCTTAACGTTTTTTGGGATAGAGATTCAGTTCCTTCAATGGCAATATAACCTTCATAATCTCTTGTGAACCGTGTTTCTGTATCGTATTGTTGTGTTCTGTACCACATATAGCCAATACCAACATGGGCATAGATTTTTAATCTTCGAGAATCATTTTTCTTAAATAAGACATCGCTAATTAGCAATTGAGGCTGTAGAGAAATATCATAAAAACTATTTTCAAAAGATATAGTTGAAGATTGTTTTCCAGGTTGTCTCGTCCCTTCTAGTTTACCCGATTGATAGTTTAATTTTGCACCTAAACCCCATTTAATATCTCTTGCAATAGAGAATTTAAATGCACTTGTCGAATATTTCCCTATTTCGTTAATTTTAGGAAACATATTATAATCAGCAAGATCTCCAAAGTAGATATTAATACCCGCTGAAGCACTTATTGAAACACCATCGAATATTGGACCAAAATTTTTATCCACACCTTCTTCTTTTGCTTGTTGCTCTTTAGGAGGTTTTTCTTTCTTTTGTTTCTTTTGTTTTGGAGCTTTCTTTTCCTTAGTCTTTTTTTCTTTCTTTACCTTAGAAGATTTATTACTTTTTTGAGCATAACTATTTACACTGCAAGAGATAATAAATATAGATAGTAAAAAGAATCTTAAAAATTTCATAAGAAAATCAATTATTAACTAACAAATATCCGGTTTTATTGGGAGTTTTACAAATTATAAGGATGGAAAATGTTTAAATTGGATTTAAATGGACATTGTTTGTATTTTTGAGGTATGTTTCGAATTTTAAAAATAGTAAACGTGATTTGTTTGATATTGGTATTCTTTAATGCCTCTCAAGCTCAAAAAACGGAAGTGTTTAATAAAGAAAATCAAGCACAAGCTTTTGCTATCTTATCAGCTGAGTATAGTAAGAGTGCTTATTTACTGGCTCAAAAGAATTTTTTTTCTTCAAGTATTTATAGTATCAAACAGGTTTGTGACACTTCAATTTTATTATCAGAAACGGCAATGCAATATGCAGATAGTGCATTAAATTTTGCTTGTGATACTTGCGCGTATGCTAAAACTATTATGTTAGCTTCTAAAGCTTCTCAGTTAGCTGCTATTACTGAGTTTAAAAAAATTAAGAACTTAAATAATGTTGAGTTGATTCATTCTTTATCTAAAGAATCAATGTATGCAGCAGCAAACTCTGCTGTTGATGCTTATCATGCATCATTAGTATTTGAATTGAAGGCGCCTGCTGATTCAGATTCAACTAAAACAGGTATTATAGATGTAGCGGAAGAAAAAGCGCTAGAGAAAAAAGAGAATACTAGAGAGCTTACAAGATTAGAAGCAGATGAATTTTCTTATATGACTATTAAAGAACTCTATGGTAAAAGATTGGTTGAAATAGATGATGAATTGGTATTGCTAAAGGAAGAGGCAAAGGGGAGTAAAGGTGGTAAGCTAAATGAAATTAATAAAGCTATAGAACAATTAAAGTCAGAGGAGCAGGAATGTTTTAAAAAGATGAAAGGAAGTCAAGATAGGTTAATTAATGTTAGAAATGATTTAAGTGAAGAAATGTTACAGATAGTTCATAAAGATATATTTACGACAGAAAAAGGTGGGTTTTATAATGAGAATGTACCTATTCCTTCTAATGATAAAGGTCCTGACGGACTCGTTTTTAAAATTCAAATTGGTTTTTTTAAAAGTCAATTACCCCCAGAACATTTTGATGGTATTTTCCCACTCTCTTCGGAAAAGGTTGACAATACTTACTATAGATATATTGCAGGTAATTTTGCGAAATATAATGAGGCCAAAACAGCTAAGAATACTGTTGTAGATAAAGGGTATTCAGACTCGTTTATAGTGGCCTACTTCAATGGGGAAAAAATATCAATAAGCGAAGCTTTAAAGAAAAGACAGGACTCAGATTAATCTGGGGATTTGGCTTCCCATCTAATATTATTAATCATTATTAGCGAAGAATTTGGAGTCGCGTTAGTTCCTTTAATCCCAAATACAAAATCAATACTTTCCATATGTCTATTTGTGAAACTAGTTAAAGGGATAGAAATTTCTTGAAAATTATTTGTATCCAATATTGAGGAAGAAATATTTACAGGATCACTAAAGTATAAATTAGGGCAATTCATTCCCCATGAATTTGTATGGTTTCCATGAATCATGATTTCAAAAGTATTCATAGTTGCTTCTGGATGTAATTTCGCTGTAAAGACCAATTGTCCATCTTTAAAGTCTGTAGCCTCTTTTTTATTAAGTAATTGAATTACAAATCCATAATGACCTTGAGCATCACTGTTTACTAAAAGGTAAGTATCACCATTAATGGTTGTGTCAGCAGGTGTTATTGTTGTATCTGGAGGGGTTACATTGTTGTCTATAACGGTGTCAGCAGGTGTTATTGTTGTATCGGGGTTTAAGAAAATAGTTGTAGTATCAGTAAAACAACTTTTAACTTCAAATGAACCTGTATTTACATCTCCCCAGAATCCAAATGCTCCATTATTCCATATCGTAATGGTAGAGTCTAAAAATTCACAAGATCCGTCATCAACTACTGCTAAAGTGTTATAGTTTAATGCTGCTTCATCAGTACACCCTTTTCTATCTTCTTCTTTACTACAAGAAATAAAAATGGAAAAAAGAATTGCTATTGCAAAAATAAGCTTGTAAAAAGTTCTCATAGTTGTTTAATTATAAGGGTTACTTAACCAAAAGTACAAAAAAGGATCAAGAAATAAGTGATAACTTACTTTAAACACTTTTTAACTTTCCGTTTGTGTGCAGCTACTTCATCAATATTACTTTGATCTGGGAACATGATTTTACAATCTCCAGTTTTCATAGCTTCTAATTCTGCCATAGCATTATCAAACTCTTCATCAGTAGCATCATCACTCATCATCTTGTCCGTTAATTCTTTGTTCTTTTTAACACAATCACAAAATGACATTCCGCCTTCCTCAACTTCTGGAGTAGCTTCAGCTTTCATAGCTTCCTGCAGGCTAACTTCTTCCTCTTCAACTTCTTCTTGATAAACACCAGTAGAGCTTGTATCTGCAGCTGTTTCTTCAGCATCAACATCGTTAGGAGCAACTTCTTCAATTACTTCTTCTTCGATGATTTCTTCACTTCCACAAGAAGTAATAAAAATTATAAAAGTAAATATGCTTAATAATGCTAATAATTTTTTCATGTCTATAGTTTGTTTTGTGAAGTTTAAAGATAGAAAAACTTTACGAATTTAGTTAGCAAAAGTCTGTAAATCCGAAAGTTTTTTATAGATACCTGCCTGAGTTAATAGCTCAGTATGGGTTCCTCTTTCTACAATTTTTCCTTTTTGCATCACTAATATTTCATCAGCATGTTGTATCGTAGAAAGTCGATGAGCAATTACAATAGAAGTTCTGTTTTGCATCAATTTAAATAATGCATCTTGTACTAATTTTTCAGATTCAGTATCTAAAGCTGACGTAGCCTCATCTAAGATTAATATTGGAGGATTTTTTAATACAGCCCTTGCAATACTTAGTCGTTGGCGTTGACCTCCAGATAGTTTACTTCCTCTATCACCAATACTGGTTTCATAACCATTTTCCATTTCTACAATGAAATTGTGAGCATTTGCAATTTTAGCGGCTTCTATTACTTGTTCTTTAGTGAACTTTTCAGTTCCTAAAGCTATATTATTAATGATGGTATCATTAAATAGAATTGATTCTTGTGTTACAATACCCATCAACCCTCTTAAACTCTTTAATTCTATTTCTTTAATGTTATTCCCATCAATCAAAATTTCTCCTTTATTGATGTCATAAAAGCGAGGGAGCAAATCTGCAAAAGTAGATTTTCCTCCACCAGATTCTCCAACTAAAGCAATGGTTTTTCCTTTTTGGATGGTAACATTTACATTGTCTAAAACTGTTGAACCATCATAACCAAATTCAACATTTTTGTATGTGATTGAATTAGAAAATTCCGTTACATTTTTTGCATTAGATGTATCGGTAATGTCATTTTTTGCTTGTAATACTTCTTCTAGTCTATCTGCAGAAGCAGCACCTTTTAATACAATTGCATAAGCAGTAGAAAAGGCTTTTACTGGAGTCAATAACCTGGCAAATAATATAATATAAGCCATAAATTCACTTCCACTAAAATTAGAACCTCCTTCTAAAACTAAATTTCCTCCATAAAATACTAAAACAACCATTACTACAATCCCCATGAATTCACTCATAGGTGCAGCGGCATCTTTCTTTCGAGCCATTTTAAGCGTTAGCTTTGTATGTTGATCGTTTATTGTGTTAAATTTATTTCTGATATGTTCTTCAGCATTGAATGCTTTGATAATTCTTAATCCACCAAGTGTTTCTTCTATACTTGATAAAATACTACCAACCATTTCTTGCACTTTTGTAGAAGAGCGTCTTAAACTTTTACCCAATTGACCAATAATTAAACCACTTGTTGGTAAGAGAACCATAGCGAATATGGTCAATTCAGAATTCATAATTACTAAAGTGCTCACATAAAGAATAACCGCAATAGGTTCTCTAAACATTAATTCTAAAGAGTTTAGGATAGACCATTCAACTTCTTGCACATCAGAAGTCATTCGTGCCATAATATCTCCTTTTCTTTGTTCTGAGTAATAGGAAAGAGGAAGATCTAATGTTTTTTTATGGATTTTTTGCCTTAAATCTCTTACTACACCAGTTCTTAAGACTGAAATGTAATACAAAGCCAAATAACGAAATACATTTTTAAGTAAAGATAAAATTCCAACTGCCACACAAACAAATAATAGGGCTGCAGCCTTATCATTATCTCCAATATATTGTTGCATGGTATAATTAAAATAATCTGCAGCAAACTCTTTGGTGTAGGCAAAGCTTGGTTCTACTGGTACTACTTTTGATTCTTGATTAAATAATAAATTTAATAATGGAATAAAAAGCATTAACGAAAGTAGCTCGAAAATAATTGATAAAATATTGCAAAATATATTGATGAAGCCATATTTTTTATAGCCTATAGCGTATTTTAATATTTTAGCGAAACTTTTCATTTCAAGTTCTAGAAAGTATATTTATCTGTCTTACTCAATAATTATCGGCAGGAATTGCCTGCTAAAACATCTCTACTCCAGTAAAATTAAATGGAGTAATTTTCTTTAATTCAGTTTTAATGTCATCATTAACGTTTAAACCATCAATAAAATTTGAAATGGATTCACCATTAATTTTTTCATTCGTACGAGTTAATTCTTTTAGAGCTTCATAAGGTTTTGGATAACCTTCTCTTCTTAGAACAGTTTGTATTGCTTCAGCAGCAACAACCCAGTTGTTTTCTAAATCTAAATTAATTTTAGCTTCATTAATTAATAACTTGTTCATCCCTTTAATTAATGAGGCTAAAGCTAGGAGTGAATGACCAATTGGAACTCCAACATTTCTTAATACAGTAGAGTCTGTTAAATCTCTTTGTAAACGAGAAATAGGAAGTTTAGCTGATAGATGTTCATATAAAGCATTTGCCAAACCTAAATTTCCTTCTGAATTTTCAAAATCAATAGGATTTACTTTATGCGGCATTGCTGAAGAACCTATTTCTCCAGCTTTAATTTTTTGTTTGAAATAGTCCATAGAAACGTAAGTCCAAACATCTCTATCTAAATCAATAAGTATTGTATTAACTCTTTTTAATCCATCAAAAAGAGCGGCTAAATTATCGTAATGTTCAATTTGAGTTGTTGTTTGAGAACGATCTAAACCTAATCCATTGTTTACATAATTGTTCGCAAAATTAATCCAGTCAGTTTCAGGATAAGCTACGTGATGAGCATTTAAGTTTCCTGTTGCGCCTCCAAATTTTGCAGAGAAAGGAACTGCTTTTACTTGTGCAATTTGCTTTTCTAAACGTTCAACAAAAACATAAAATTCTTTCCCTAAACGAGTAGGGGAAGCGGGTTGTCCGTGAGTTTTTGCTAACATTGGAATGTTTTTCCATTCGTTTGCTTTTTCTTTAATTAACGTTACTGCTTCCTCTAACATAGGGAAGTAGACATCGTTTAAAGCTTCTTTTAAAGATAACGGAACAGAAGTGTTATTGATGTCTTGAGAAGTTAATCCAAAGTGAACAAACTCTTGTTGTTCATTAATTCCTAAAGCAGTAAATTTATCTTTGATGAAATATTCAACGGCTTTAACATCATGATTGGTAGTTTTTTCAATTTCTTTGATTGCTAAAGCATCTTCATTAGAGAAGTCCTCATAAATAGCACGAATAGATCCATAAAGTGATTTATCAAAATCAGCTAATTGAGGAAGTGGTAACTCACAAAGGGCAATAAAATATTCAATTTCTACTCTTACTCTATATTTTATTAAAGCAGCTTCAGAAAAATAAGTTCCTAAATCTTTTGTTACTCTTCTGTACCTTCCATCTATTGGAGATATTGCTGTTAATTCACTTAAACCCATGTTAATATTATAAAAATTGTTAAAAGGCAAAAGTAACGCTTTTAAGCAGAATATGTAGATCGTTTATTGTGTATATTTGAAAGGAATTACTGTAGATATGGTTGGTGAAATAATAGTAGAAGCTGTAGTGTATATTTTAGGGCATTTAATTGTCGAAATTATTTTTAATAAAATTATTAAACCCTTTTTTAAGTTTATAGGATCATTATCAAGATTCTTAGGATCTTTTGGAAAAGTTAGCTTTAAAACTATTTATCAAAAAGATGGCAATACAGGTTTGGGAGTTTTAGTGTCATTAATATTCGTATTTATTTTAATTTTTGGGTTTCATTATATTACTACTTTATGAGTTTATTTAAGAATTTTGGACGAGGAATAGGTGCGTATGGTAAGGCACTAAGTATGATATTTTCTAAGGGACTTTGGTGGTTCTTTCTATTTCCAATTGCACTAAATGTTTTAATGATGATAGCCAGCTGGCTTGGAATTGTGTCACTTGCTGATGCGGCTGAAGCCTGGACAAATGGAGCATTAAAGTTTGAAGATGATTCTTTCTTTTTAGCAGAATATTTACAATCTAACTCAGGCTTTATTTCGAGTGCAGTAGGATGGGCCGTTTGGTTTATCTCTAAATTATTATTTTTTGTTCTATATGGATTGTTTGGTGGATATATCATTATTATGCTAATGTCTCCGGTATTTGCTGTCCTATCTGAAAAAACAGAAGGGATTCTAACAGGAAATAAATATCCTTTTAATGGAGATCAGATGATGAGAGATGTAGTGAGAGGAATTATGATTGCCTTTAGAAACATGTTTATTGAGTTAGGCTATATGATAGTAATTTTTGTTTTAAGCTTCTTTATTCCAATTTTAGGAGGAGTAATTGGAGCAGTTATATTGTTTTTTATTGCCTCTTATTTTTACGGATTTGCTTTTATTGATTATACGAATGAGAGAAGAAGACTTTCATTAAAACAAAGTGTTCAATTTATTAGAGCAAATAAAGGATTGGCAATTGGTAATGGGATTGTTTTTGCTGCTGCAATGTTTATACCTGCTTGTGGAACTTTAATAGCTGGATTTGTTGCAATAGTTTCTGTGGTTGCGGCAACAATTGCAACGCATGAGTTGGTTGATTTATCAAATAATCCATATTCGAAAGTTAAAGAAGAAGAAATTATTGATAATATTGAGTTACCAGAAGATGAAAATCCTAAACAGATAGATGATAGTAAAGAAGATTAAGGTTTCTGCAGTTTCTTATTTAAATACATTACCATTTCTTTATGGTATAGAAAATTCTACCGTTAAAGAAGATTTAGATATTTCGTTAGATATACCGTCTGATTGTGCTAAGAAATTATTGTCTGGAGAAGTTGATTTAGGGTTAGTTCCAGTTGCTATTATTCCAGAATTAAAGGAGCATTATATTGTTTCAGATTATTGTATTGGGGCGGAAGGGAAAGTTGATTCCGTAGCACTTTTTAGTGAAGTTCCTTTAGATGAAATAGAGAATATTTATTTAGATTATCAGTCTAAAACATCAGTTAATCTGGTGCAAGTTTTAGCAAAAAAATACTGGAATATTTCCCCAAACTTTATTCAAGCTGCTGTAGGGTATGAAAATAAAATATCAGGAAAAACCGCAGCAGTAATCATAGGAGATAGAACATTTAATCTTCCAAAAAAATATTCTTTTAAGTATGATTTGTCTGAACAATGGCAGGAGTTTACAGGATTACCGTTTGTTTTTGCGTGTTGGGTTGCCAATAAAGAATTGCCATCATTATTCATCAATAAATTTAATGAAGCCTTAAATAAAGGGGTTGAAAATATTGAAAATGTTCTTAGTGCCTATGATGAACAGAGCATTTCTAAAAGTGCCTTAAAAAATTATTTAGTCGAAAACATTTCTTATCCATTTGATGAGAAAAAGCAAAAGGCAGTAACTTTATTTTTAGAATCTATTGAAGCACATAAAGTGTTACTGTCTGATATTTAAGACTTGTTAATAACTATATTTTTTATCACCATCTTATTGATTATTTTTGTTTGACCTGCAATGGCGTCAGTTATTGGCATAATTGATGTTAAGTTGAGAATTAAAAACTCATAAAAATGAAAACGAAAATAACACTACTGATTTTAGCTTTTAACTTTTTAAGTGTTGCAGTTATTGCTCAAAAAGAGGATAAAAAACCAGGTAAGCTTGCTTACAAGTTTAAGATGCAGGATGCAAGACATAAATTCTTAACAGAAGGAAATGTAAGGGAATCATTAAACATTTATAGAGAGATACTAAAAGATTATACGAATGATGCTATGGTAAATTACCGAATAGCAGAGTGTTATTATAGATTGAAAAAGTATGATTTAGCAGTTGAATATTTTCAGAATGCAAGGAAAATAGATGTTGAGGTTGATGATGAATTGCATTTTAATATGGGAGAGGCGTATTATAGAAATAATCAATTGGATGAAGCCTCAAAGTCATATAGTGCGTTTAATGAAATTGCTTCTAAAAAAGATAAAAGAGAACTGGAAGTAGTGAAGCGAATTGCTCAGGTTGATTATGCTAAAAAAATGATGGCAGCTCCTGTAAAAGTAAGGATAGAAAATTTAGGGGATAAGATTAATTCTAGAGGAGGAGATTATGCTCCTTCTATTTCTGCAGATGGCAGAACTATGATATTTACTTCAAGAAGATCTGATACAAAGGGTGGTGGAGTTGATAAAGCAGGAGACTTTAAATATTTTGAAGATATTTATATTTCTGAATGGGACACTGTTGATAATGTTTGGCAGAAAGCAAGGCCTATCGAGGGTAAATTAAATACAGATGGACATGATGCTAGTTTAAGTATTTCTCCGGATGGAAAGCAGATATTTATTTATAGAAATGATGGAAAGCTTTATATAGGAGATATTTTTGTTTCTAAAAAAAGAAGTTCTGGAGGTTGGGGTACGCCTAGAGCTTTAGAAAAACCAATTAATTCAACTTACTTTGAAAGTTCGGCTTGCTTATCTGCAGATGGGAATACATTATTCTTTGTTAGCGAAAAAGAGGGTAAAAAATATGGTGCTCAAGGAAGAGGGGATATCTATATGGCGAAGAAAATATCTAAAAGAGTTTGGGGTGAACCTAAAAACTTAGGACCAATTATCAATACGCCCTTAGATGAAATTTCAGTATTTATTCATCCAGATGGGAAAACATTATTTTTTAGTTCTAAAGGGCATATGTCTATTGGTGGTTTAGATATTTTTATGTCTAAGATGCAGCCAGATAGTACTTGGGGTAAGCCAGAGAATTTAGGTTATCCAATTAATACAGTAGGAGATGATGTACATTTTGTATTGAGTACTGATGGTAAATCTGCTCATTATTCGTCTATAAGAAAAGAAGGGTTAGGTGAAAGAGATATTTATAAAATTGATTTAACAGATTATCCAATTTTATCTGATGGTATCACAACTAGTTTATCTATTTTAAAAGGTAAAATTTTAAATGGAGACGATGAGGTTGCTGCTGAAATAACGTTTAAGGATGCTACAGGAAAAGATGTAGCAAAAACTGTCTCTGATGATAATGGAGATTATTTTATCACTTTAGATGGAGGTAAAAAGTATAAAGCTGTAATTTCTGCAGAAGGGTATAAAACAAATACTATTGAGATTGATTTGCCTTTAGCAAAAGGAAAAACTCACATTGAAGAAAAATCTTTGAGCCTTGAAAAGGCTGTAGGAGAATAGGTTTTAAATTGTTTTTAAAAATTCAACTTTTAAACCTTCAATATTTTCAAGCTGTTCTATCAAATTATCAGATTCACTCTGACGAATTCTAAATTGTATCGTACCTTTTTCTTCTAAGACCTGAGAAGTTACCTCTAAGTTATGTTTTTTAACAAAATTCATTACTTCACTCATTATCTCATAACCAAATTCTATTTGATAAAAATTATCTACAGTTCTATTAATGATTTTAGCGTTATCTAGAGCTTCTTTGGCAGCTGCTCTATAAGCAGTTATTAATCCGCCAACACCTAATTTTGTACCACCAAAATAACGGGTGACTACTATCATTATGTTGGTAAGTTCGTAGGATTGTATTTGCCCAAAAATGGGCTTTCCGGCACTATTACTTGGTTCACCATCATCACTATAGCGGTATAATTTATTATCAGCACCAATTCTTAAACCGTAGCAATAATGACCAGAATCAGGCACTTCTCTTTTTATTCGAGCTAAATGTTCTCTAAATTCTTCTTCAGAAAATACAGGAATAGCATAGCCAGTAAACTTACTGCCTTTTTCTTTGTAATACCCTTCGGAAGATTTTGCTATGGTTTTGTATTGATCGATAACTAAAGAAATGTAATTATAAAAATACTCAAAATAGCAAAGCCTAAACCTAGCCAATTTCTTAAGCTCAATTTTTCCTTAAATAAAATTAATCCTATCAAGGCTGAAAGAATGATTACTCCCATACTTATAATAGGATAAACCTGTGTGGCAGACAGTTCAGAATTTTCTAGCGCATTAAAAAAAAGAAGTATTGAAATGTAATTCGGAATGCCAAAAATTACACCAGCTATAAAGTTTTTAAATTTAATTTTAGGTTTCGATTTTACCGATTTACCTAAAAGTATACATACTCCGCTGATGCCTGCTATAAATAATAATGTCATAAAAAACAACCCTTTATCAGCTTCATTAACTACGATTTTTTGAGCATTATTAAAGATTGAATCAGCAATTCCTTGTCCTACAAAAACAAGAATTATTAGCCAAATGTATTTTTTATCAAATGAGAGTTTTTTATGTTGCGTAGAGGATAGGTAAATCCCTATTATGGCTAAAGCAAAACCAATTACTTTGAAATAGGTAAGGTGTTCACTTGGATAAATGATTAAAGCAACTCCTACAGGAATCAATAATGATAATTTATTAGCAATTGTCGTTATGGCAATCCCTACTTTTTGGGTCCCGCTAGCATATAGATTGAATGTTACAATAAATAATATTCCAATAACAACTGCATGAAAAACCCATGTTGCGTTTAAAATATAGGGTAATGAAAAACTTTGTTCAGAAAAATAAAGACTCAATCCACCAGCAACTAAATAATTGATAATTAGTGTTTGGAGATTGTCTATTTCGTATTTTGGAAATAGCTTAAATAATATGATTAAAATATTAAAAGCTATTATAGTTAAAAGGATATCAATCATTCATGAAAAAATCTAATTGATCCTCCCCAAAAAGAAGTGATGTACTTGGTGTTTTTTGAAGGATAGGTGCTTTTAAACCTTTTGAAAATTCTTTGATTCCAGTAAAAACTCTAGCCTCATCCCAAGTGTTACTTTCAATAAATGTTTCAAGTAGTGTAGCACCACCCTCAATAATAATTGATTGTATTTTTAAATTGTACAATACAGTTAAGATTTCAGGAATTAATTGATTGTTTGGATTAATTTTTATGAATTCTAAATTATTAGATTTTTCATCTTTTAAATAATTAAAGACTATCGTTGGGGTATTGCTATCAAAGACATTTAAACTCTTAGGTAGCCTTAAATTAAGATCAAGAATTACGCGTAAAGGGTTTTCTCCATTCACAGCTCTTGCAGTTAATCTTGGGTTGTCGTTTAACGCTGTATTGGTTCCAATCATAATTGCCTGAACCTCTGTGCGCCAACGGTGAACTAATTTTTTAGATTCATCAGTTGTTATCCAGTTGTATGCCTTTCCATCATTTTTAATGCGAGCCGTTTCTTTTAAACCTTCAAGGTGTTTAGCATCAGTTCTGTCTACATCGATAAAACCATCTTGAGTTTTAGCCCATTTTAAAATGATATAGGGTCTTTTTTTAGAATGGTAGTTGAAAAAATACTTGTTTAATTCTTTGGCCTTTTCTTCAAGAATACCGCTGACAACATTTATTCCAGCATCTTTTAACTTTTTGATTCCTTTACCTGAAACTTCAGAATAGGTATCTACACATCCAATAACAACTTTTTTAAGTTTATGTTCAATAATTAGGTCGGAACATGGGGGTGTTTTTCCATAATGTGCACATGGTTCAAGATTAACGTAAAGCGTAGATTCGGTGAGAATAGTTTTATCGGTTACACTATTTATTGCATTTACTTCTGCATGAGCTTCACCATATTTTTCATGGTAGCCTTGTCCAATTATTTCTCCTTGGTATACAATAACACAACCTACCATAGGGTTGGGTGATACGTCTTGAATTCCTTTTTTTGCTAATTGAATACATAAGTTCATGTATTTCTTATCAATATCGATAGTCATCAAATGTGCTTTTTCTAAGAAAAATGATTAATTTCATCTTCCTTAAAAGTAACTATAAAAACATGGCTAAAAAATCAATTATCAATAAAAAATCTTTACAATTTTTAGAAAAGTATATCAATAATGCAGCACCAACTGGATTTGAGTCTGAAGGGCAAAAATTATGGTTGGAGTATATTAAACCTTATGTTGATGATTATTTTGTCGATAACTATGGTTCCGTTGCAGCTATAATTAACCCAAAAACAAAGTATAAAGTTGTTATTGAGGCTCATGCTGATGAAATATCATGGTTTGTACATTACATTTCTGACAAAGGGTTTATATATCTAAGAAGAAATGGTGGTTCAGATCATCAGATTGCTCCTTCAAAAAGAGTTAATATTCATACAGACAAGGGAGTTGTAAAAGCTGTATTTGGTTGGCCAGCAATTCACACACGTAAAGGAAAAGAGGAGCCTCCAAAATTGGATAATATCTTTTTAGATTGTGGTTGTGTTACTAAAGAGGAGGTTGAAGAGTTAGGAATTCATGTAGGCTGTGTTGTTACCTATGAGGATGAATTTATGGTACTTAATGATAGGTATTATGTTGGAAGAGCTTTGGACAATAGAATAGGAGGGTTTATGATTGCTGAGGTAGCTCGTTTGTTAAAGGAAAATAAAGTGAAATTACCTTTTGGATTATACATTACAAATTCTGTTCAGGAAGAAGTTGGTTTGAGAGGAGCTGAAATGATGGTTCAGAATATTAAACCAGATGTTGCTATAGTTACAGATGTTTGTCATGACACCCAAACTCCAATGATTAAGAAAATTGTTGAAGGGGATAATCATGCAGGACAGGGACCTGTTTTGACCTATGGTCCGGCAGTACAGAATAATCTTTTAAAACTAATCATTGATGCAGCTGATAAGAAGAAAATACCTTTTCAGAGAGCAGCAGCAAGTAGAGCAACAGGAACAGATACAGATGCATTTGCTTATGCAACAGGAGGGGTTCCTTCAGCTTTAATTTCTTTACCATTAAGGTATATGCATACTACGGTAGAAATGGTGCATAAAGAAGATGTAGAAAATGTGATTAAATTAATTTATGAATCAGTTCAAAAAATTAAAAATAATCACGATTTTAGGTATTTAAAATAAGAATATTGGCATGTGATTTGCCATGTAATTGAAAAATTAAAAATAAGACTATGAAAAAAATTACAATATTACTAGCAGCAGTTTTGATTGGATCTTTTACTGTAAATGCTCAAAAGAAAAAAGACCCTAGGTATGAACATCATTTTAAAGTGCCTGAATCAATATCAACTGATGAATATACTTTAGATTTTTCAGATATTCAATCTCAAGCTGAGTTTTGTAAAATGGCTGTTAAGGTTAGTAATAACACCAATGACTTTTTGATTTTTAGAAAAGGGAAATCTGTTTTTAACTTTGATTTTGGAGAGTTTTCTCCGAAAAAGAAAAAGATTATAATCAAGCCAAACGATAGTAAGAAAAAGGTTTTACAAGCAAATGGAAATACTCAATTTCAAGTAGATAAGTTTAGTTTAAAAGTAGATGGACTTTCTTTAGTTCCTGTAAAAGGAAAAACTAGTGAAATGGAAGATTTTCAAGTTCCAGCGAGTAAAAATTCAATTTCTTCAGATGCCTTTAAACTAGTTCTTAAAAAGAGTTCATTAAGAACACAAGAGGCTGCTTTAGTTTTTGAATGTACTTATCAAGGAAATAAAATTGCTATAGTTGACCCTTCTCAATTGGTAATTAAGGTTGACGGAACTGATAAAGAGTACGCAAATGATGTTAAGAGTTCAGATCCTAAATTGATCTTTAAAAAAGGAGAAAAAATAAAGGTTAAAGCTGTTTTTCATATTCCTGGAAGAATTGCAGATATGCAATTTGCCAATATGACTATATCATGGAAAGATACATTTGTAGAAACAGAAGCAAAAAAACTAGCTGGACAACAGGTTAGTTTTGAAATTGACCCTGGCATGACCAACGGAAAAAACTAAAAATAAAAAAGGAGCTTTTAAAGCTCCTTTTTTATTGGATAATAATTTTTTTAGAAGTTCTTTCTTGATTTGTTTTTACCGTAACCAAATAAATACCTTTTGGATAGGAGCTTACATCAAACTTTAAATTATTCTTGTTGCTTTTGATTGCCAAAACTTCTTCTCCAAGTAGATTCAGTAATTGAATTGTTCTGTTTTCAGATTTTTGAAAAACAAGATTAATTTGATTTGATGTTGGGTTGGGATATATATTAAAGCGATGTTTTGTGTTTGGTTCTTCTTTTAGCGATGTAGTGATTCCTATTTGAATTTGGTAAGTTTTATTACTCACAACCTGATTGTTTAACATTCCTCCTGCTATATATTGATGTGTTCCTACGTTTGCGATTCCTCTTAAGTCCATAGGAAGTATTGCGCCATTAGTTGATGTTGAATCAAGTAAACCTGCATTCAAAAACAGGTTAGTAGATTTAATAGGAACACCACCGCTTCCATTATAAGCAATGCCATTGTAATTGTAGGTAATTTCAGAACCTCCTAACCAAAAAGGAAATGAACTAAATTGAGTACAAGCCGAGCGATAAGTTGTATAGTTTGTGTTTTGATTTGTCCAGGTAATTTGTGTAGGGTTTAAAGGGTCAATAGCACCTCGCCTTAAGGTAGATTGTCCTGGAAAATTAAATGCAGTGCTAGCTCCTCCATGATAATAAATAGTATCTCCTATAATTGTTCCAGAAGCACCAAATGCTTTATAAATATTATTGTTTGGAATAGCTGTTCCTGTTAACCAAGTATCATTATGAGCATCGTAAATTTGAACATCAGGAATGTTACCAGTATTGCTCCAGCCTGTAATTACATAAATTAAACTGTCTTTATAAACAACTTGAACATGATCATCTGTTGCAACAGGAATAGGAGCTCCGTCACTTAAATAAGTATTTGTTTTTGGATTAAATCGGTTAACAATGTTAGATGATATTTCGTTTCCATTAGATAATACTTGATAACCTCCTATTATATAAATGATACTGTCAACATAACTGGCTCCAGCAGCAATTACTGCATTTGTATTGGGTAAATCAGGTATAGTGTCCCAAATGTCTGTTGTTGTATTATATCTGAAGGATTTTTTATTTATGCCAGACCAAATTTTAGTGGAATCTATTCCTCCAAAAGAATATAGATAAGCAGTATCATTTGCCCAGCCTTCAATAACAGCATTGTTTGAAATAGCCATTGGCATATTTGCTACTTCATTAATATTGAGTATTGCGGCTGTTTGAGATTGCCCAAAGATTGTATATAGTAGAGGTAGAAATACTAGGATTTTTTTCATAATAATGAGGTTTTACCCTTTTAAAGATACGATGTATCCACCATGTTTACGAATGTTCATTACAATACCGTTTTCAAATAAAAGATATTGTCCTTTTATTCCTTTTAAAGTTCCGGTATATTCTGGTACTTTATCAAAACCTATACTTTTTACTTTTACAGGGTAATCTAATACTGGGAAATTGATGTCTATTATTTCATCAGTTTTAGTAATGTATTGATGATATTCTTGATCTAACAATGTTTTAGTTTCGTTTTTCTTTTCAATCAAATCAATATCAGGATACATGTTCATTAGCATTTTACGCCAATTTGTTTTGTCTGCCATATGATCTTTTAAGCTTACTTCTATCATTCCTGCTAAATAGCGATTTGGAGTTTCTGCTAGCTTAATCGCTTTAACGGCTCCTTGATCTATCCATCTTGTGGGTACTTGAGTATCTCTAGTTACTCCAACTTTCATTCCGCTGGTCAATGATAAATAAACAACATGAGGTTTTAATTGAACGGATTCTTCGTAAGCTAAATCTCGATCTTCAATTCCTAGATGAGCTCTTGATAATTCAGGTTTTATAATCCATTCAGCAGCTTCTGGAGCGTCTCTAAAACAAGGGTAACAAAAACCTTGGTTAAACGATTTTACCGTTTCTCTTCCACATTTAACACATTCAATTCTATTTTGATAAGTAAGCGTAATCTCTTTACCTATAAATTGATTCATATTAATTAGTTCATCACCGATAGGAAGTTGATATTCCACTTCATTACCCAAGTTGGTGTGCATTTTTCTAAGCTGACCAGTAATTTCCATTGTTATTGTTTATCATATTATAAAGATGCAAGTTAGTAAAGTTTATAAAGCTTAAAGATTTTGACAGTGTAACTTTTAACTTTTAACTTTGGTCTTTATACTAAATTGATGGTGCTTATTAACTCGGTCTTTTCTTGGATTATAAAAAAACGAATTCATCAAATGGAGTTGTTTATGAAATATCCAATCGATGTACAGAATGAAGTATTTTTTGATTTGATCGATAAAGCAAAGAATACCGAATGGGGTAGGAAGTATGATTATAAATCAATTAAAGATTATAAGACCTATAGTTCCAGAGTTCCTTTACAAGATTATGAAAGTTTAAAGGATCAAATTATCAGAATTAAGCATGGTGAGCAAAACATATTGTGGCCAACGGATATAAAATGGTTTGCAAAATCATCAGGAACAGCAACAGGTAGAAGTAAATTTATCCCAGTAAGTAAAGAGTCATTAATAGATTGTCATTATAAAGGAGGTAAAGACTTATTGTCTATTTATCATAACAACCATCCTGAATCAAAATTGATTTTAGGAAAAGTATTAGTAGTAGGAGGGAGTAGTGCTATTAATTCTTTTAGTAATAACTCTTATTATGGAGATTTATCGGCAATTATTATGAAAAACTTCCCTATGTGGGTTGAGCAGCGTAGGGTTCCTAAAATGTCCATTGCAATAATGGACAATTGGGAAGAGAAGATTGAGAAGATGGCTGTTTCTACTGCAAAAGAAAATGTATCTAATATTTCAGGGGTTCCTTCATGGACTTTAGTGTTGCTCAAAAGAATTCTTGAAATTAATAAGACAGAAAATATATTGGATATCTGGCCTAATTTGGAATTGTTTATGCATGGTGGAGTAAATTTTTCACCTTATAAAGAACAGTTTAAAAAGTTGGCTCCAGGAAACCAACTGAATTATTACGAAAATTATAATGCAACTGAAGGCTTTTTTGGTTTACAGGATCAAAGTAAAGTTGAAGAAATGCTCTTAATGTTAGATTATGGTATTTTCTATGAGTTTATAGATGTTTCTGAGCTAGACTCTGATAATCCTAAAACAATAACTTTGGAGCATGTTGAGTTACATAAAAACTATGCAGTTGTAATATCTACAAATGCGGGTTTATGGCGTTATGTAATAGGAGATACAGTTGTATTTACTTCTTTGAATCCATTTAGAATTAAGGTTACAGGAAGAATAAATCAATTTATCAATGCTTTTGGAGAAGAGTTAATTATTGAAAATACGGAAGTTGCACTTTCTAAAGCTTGTGAAAAAACAGATTCAATTATTAAAGAATATACGGTAGCTCCACAGTTTTTAGAGGATAAATCAACGGGTAAACATGAATGGCTAATTGAATTTGAGAAGACTCCGTTAAATATTGAGTATTTTTCTGAAGTGTTAGATACTCAATTGAAACAATTGAATTCTGATTATGAAGCAAAACGATTCAATAATTTGGTGTTGGGTAAACCAGAAATACATCAACTTAAACCAGGTACTTTTTACAACTGGATGAAAAGGAATAATAAGTTAGGTGGACAAAATAAAATACCAAGGTTGTCTAATAATAGTAAATATGTGAATGAATTGCTTAAAATGGTCTAATTTTGGTTAGACACAAATGAAATGAAAAAGTTATTGACCATATTAATAATAGTATTTGTTGGAGATGCTTTAGCTCAAGTTAAACCTGTTTCCTTTAAAGGAAATTCTATTACTACAGATCAGTTTGGTTATTATTATGAAGTAGGTGATACTGAAATCAAAAAATATTCTATTGAAGGAGAATTGGATTGTTCTTATAGCAATAATGTTTTAGGGGTTATTGCGAATGTGGATGTAAGTAATCCTCAAAAGATTTTGGTTTACTTTAAGGATTTTACAAAGATTTTAATTCTTGATAACACGCTATCACCAACTAGTGAAATAATAGATTTAACAGATCTTGAGTTGGATGAGACTACTTTAGTTTGTAGGTCTTATAATGATGGAATATGGTATTATGATCCTGTTCATTTTGAGTTAATAAGAAAAAGTAGAGAGCTAATAACTACAAATACTTCAGGAAATTTAGCCAATCTTTTGAATAAAAACATCCAAGCTAATTACTTGGTGGAGTACAATAATAAATTGTATTTAAATGACATTACTCATGGTATTTTGGTTTTTGATAATTATGGAACTTATTTAAAAACATTACCTATTGTTGGGGCAACTGCGTTTCAAGTAAAGGATAAAAATTTAATATATACGAATAAATTTGGAGTGATAGAGTCTTATGATTTTTTCACTTTAGAAACGGCTAAATTTAAACCACTTACTTACAAGTCATCTATTTTTGTTCGTGTAGAAAATAACATGATTTATATTGTTGATAGTGAGAATCAATTATTTATTGACAAAATTGAGGAGTAAGATTAATCTCTCGTATTTTTTTGTATTTTTAAGTTCTTTAAAAATTGAATTATGTTAATCGCAGTAGCAGGGAATATAGGGTCTGGAAAGACAACGTTAACAACTTTATTATCTAAGCATTACAATTGGGATGCTCATTTTGAAGATGTGGATGAGAATCCTTATTTGAATGATTTTTACAATGATATGCAGCGTTGGTCATTTAATCTGCAGATTTACTATATGACAAGTCGAATTAGTAAAATTCAAGAGATAAGAGAAAATAAGAAGGATGTAATACAAGATAGAACATTGTATGAGGATGCATATATCTTTGCACCTAATTTACATTCTATGGGGTTAATGACCACTCGAGATTTTGAGACTTATTTTTCTTTATTCAAACTTCAAGAAACTTTTATACAACCACCAGATGTTTTAATTTACTTAAGAGCTTCTGTACCTACACTTGTTAATCAAATACAAAAACGTGGAAGGGATTATGAAGAAAGTATTCGTTTGGATTATTTAAAGCGTTTAAATGAGCGTTATGAGGCTTGGATATCTACATATGATCAAGGTAAACTCTTAGTGGTTGATGTTGATACAAATAACTTTTCTGAAAATGCTGAAGATTTAGGGCAAATCATACAAGGTATTGATGCAGAATTGCATGGACTATTTGATTCGAAGTAACTTTTAGGATATAACTTAAAAAAAGCATTCTCTATAAAGAGAATGCTTTTTTTATGGCCCTACTACTATTAATTCCTAAGTAATGGAATAGGGTAGACGTTTATGCTTCAATAAGGGTATTTATATTCTATATGTATTTTGGCTGAATAGACTTGTTCTTATCTTTTATTTGGGAATTAGTAAATTCTATTTATATGTGACTAAAAATAGCTCTTAAGTAGAGTTCAATACACATCTTAATTGTAGTTGGGTTTTTTCTTTTTGGAAATGTTAGTCTAGAAGTTGATATCTTCTACTTTGGGCTGTGAAGCGAGATGTTGTTAATTTAAATTGTAGTTGTCAGGTAACTAAGAAGTAAAAAGTTTGAAGCAAAAAAAAGTCCCGATTTTCATCGGGACTTTCTTTTTATACTTTTCTTTTTAAGAATAGTTTCTTAAAAGTGGAAGTTTAAGTTTAATGCAAACTGTCCACCTGTATCTAAGTTCATTGAATCAGATGCTCCTCGTGTAGTAGTAGTTTCGGTTTGAAGAGAATTTGCTGTTCCAACAGCTGCACCAAATGCAGTTCCCCAACGCTCAGTAGTAGTTTCTGTTTCTCCTGTAGTTGCAAATCCTAATCCCCAAGTATACTGAGCGCCTAAAGAAATTTTTGGAGCGAAGAAATACTCAACACCAATAAAACCTTGTAATCCAAAAACTATAGAACTTGCGTTTGCAACTTCTGTAGTTCTGGTTACTCCACCATTAGAATAGTCGTCAGACAAAACTCGACCATCATCAGTAGTAGTAGTTCCGTTACCTATCATACCAAACACTACTTCACCACCATAATAACCTTGGACTCTAGTATTCCCTCTTCTTTTTTCTAAACCAGCTCCCAAAATAACACTAAATCCATCAGAATTTTTTGTGTTAACTGTGTAGTCAACATCTTGAGTTAATGGATCACCATCTTGATCGTATTTTCCTACAGCATCAGAGTTGTCTCCTCCGAAACCAATTCTTGCTCTTAATCTGTAAGCAGTAGTTTCATCTTTAAACATTTTAAACCTAATTTCTTGACCAACTGTTCCGTTCATCCATCCACCAGCGTTTAATGAGTTTGTAGAGCCACCATTTGTTACAACTCCAGAAGTAGGATCAATAACACTTGTAGAATTCCCTGATCCGTTGAAAGCGTTACCAATAAATTGAGTTAATGAAGTTCCATCAAATCCGATAGACCAATCACCAGCTTCTGGTAAATAAGCTTCTCCTTTTTTTGACGTTAAACCGTCTTGTGCGAATGTCGCAGTAGCTAAAAATAAAGAAGCTACAAATAATACTTTTCTTTTCATTACAAATTGTTTTAGTTAAACTTTTAAATTATTAATTATTTTAAATTCTTAGTTCGGGGCAAACATACTACATTTTTTTTATATCTGCCAAATTATTTTTTCATTTATTAACAATTGTTAATAGTTGTTAACAGGGTGTTGATAACTACTACCCCCTTTGTTATTGGTTGTTCTTTCTTCTTTTTGTGTTGTATTAAGCTGTTAACGGCAAGAAAAATAACAATTATTTAACAAGTTTATTTTTCGATTGTATTAAAATCGGCCATAAATAGCTCTGTTTTATTTACTAAGTTTAATTGAGATAGCGGTTCATTAATAGGAATAAAAAAACGGGTATTGTACAATACCCGTTTAGTGTTTTCTATATTAGAATCTACTCTTTAGAAGTTTCCTTTTAATGATAACTCAATTTCATCATAAATGAATTTACCAGCTAACTTACCAATCATAGATTTAGATCCGTACTCAATTCCATAAGCAGTTCTATCAAATGCAAATGATGCTTCTATTTGAGTTTTACCATCTGTACTTAAAACCATTGCAGGAAATTCAATAGGATTACTTACTCCTCTAATAGTTAAATCTCCAGTAATCTTATAGTAGTTTTCATTTTCTTCATCTTTAACAGATGAAGTAACAACGAAACTAGCTGTAGGTATAGAATCAATAGCAAAGAAATCAGCAGCTCTTAAATGTCCGATTAAATTATCATTGTCTTCTCCTGGCTCTATATCTGTACAAGCAATAGAATTCATATCTATAGTTAATTGACCTGTAACATTTCCTTCTTCTACTTTAAGTGTAGATTCTGAAACAGCTAATGTTCCTGTATGAGCACCACCAACTTTTCTTCCTGTCCATTCAATTAAGTTTGAATTTTCTAATGGAGCTACAACTTTTTCTGTAATTGTTTCTTCAACCGGAGCTACAACCTCTTCGGCATGAGCTTCATCCGTATGACCACCTAAGATAGGAGCTACAACTAAACCTATTAAACACGTTAATTTAATTAAGATGTTCATTGAAGGACCAGAAGTATCCTTGAAAGGATCACCAACTGTATCTCCAGTTACTGCTGCTTTGTGCGCTTCAGAACCTTTGTAAGTCATTTCTCCATTTATTTCTACTCCTGCTTCAAAAGATTTTTTTGCATTATCCCAAGCTCCACCAGCATTGTTTTGGAAGATTGCCCAAAGTACACCACTTACGGTTACACCAGCCATATATCCACCTAACATTTCTGCTACTAACATGTTGTTATCAGGGTAAACTAATTTTCCAATGATAACAACTGCAATTGGGAAACCAATGGTTAAGATTCCTGGTAACATCATTTCTTTTAAAGATGCTTTGGTAGAAATATCAACACATTTGGCATAGTCAGGTTTACCAGTGCCTTCCATAATTCCAGGAATGTTTTTAAACTGCCTTCTAACTTCATAAACCATTTCCATAGCGGCTTTACCAACGGCATTCATTGCCAATGCAGAGAATACTACTGGTATCATACCACCAACAAATAACATGGCCAGCACTGGGGCTTTAAAGATGTTAATTCCGTCAATTCCTGTAAAGGTAACGTAAGCAGCAAATAAAGCTAAAGATGTTAATGCTGCAGAAGCAATGGCAAAGCCTTTACCAGTAGCAGCAGTTGTGTTACCAACAGAATCTAAAATATCAGTTCTTTCTCTAACAATTGGTTCTTGTTCACTCATTTCAGCAATACCACCTGCATTATCCGCAATTGGTCCGAAAGCATCAATGGCTAACTGCATTGCTGTAGTCGCCATCATTGCAGAAGCAGCTAAAGCAACTCCGTAAAATCCTGCAAAAGCATAAGAAGCCCATATTGCAGCTGCAAATAATAATACTGACGAGAAAGTAGAAATCATACCAGTAGCTAAACCAGCAATAATGTTTGTTCCTGCTCCTGTAGATGATTGTTGTACAATTTTTAAGATAGGTTTTTTCCCCAATCCAGTGTAATATTCAGTGAAAGATGATATTCCTGCACCTACAACTAAACCAACTAGAGTTGCAAAGAAAACTCTCATAGAAGATATTTCTTGTTTTCCTTCACCAAAGAAGTTCATTTGCATGGTCTCTGGTAGCATCCAAGTAACTAATCCAAAACAAGCAACAGCAACCAATACTATAGATGTCCAGTTACCAATATTTAAAGCTGTTTGTACTTGGCTTTCTTTAGCATCATTAGATGATATTTTCACCAACATGGTACCTATAATAGAAATGATAATTCCAGCACCTGCAATTGCCATAGGCAATAGGATAGGACCAATTCCTCCAAATGCATCTTGAATAGCTCCACCCATATCAGAAATAACATAGTTACCTAAAACCATAGCAGCCAATACTGTTGCTACATAAGAACCAAATAAATCTGCTCCCATTCCAGCAACGTCACCAACATTATCACCAACATTATCTGCAATTGTTGCAGGGTTACGTGGATCATCCTCAGGAATTCCTGCTTCAACTTTCCCCACTAAATCAGCTCCAACATCAGCAGCTTTGGTATAAATACCACCACCAACTCTTGCAAATAAAGCAATAGACTCGGCACCTAAAGAGAAACCAGCTAAAGTTTCTAATACCATAGTCATGTCAACAGTGTTTGTCCAAACACCCCCCATAAATAGTTGAAAGAAGATAATAAAGAAAAGGGTTAAACCTAAAACGGCTAAACCAGCAACTCCTAATCCCATTACTGTACCACCACCAAAAGATACTTTTAAAGCATTTGGTAAGCTCGTTTTTGCAGCTTGAGTAGTTCTTACGTTTGTTTTTGTGGCAATTTTCATTCCCATGTTTCCTGCTAAAGCAGAAAATACAGCACCTATAATAAATGCAGGAATAATAAGGTAATGAGTAGATGGCACAACAAATGCTACACCAGCTAAAACAACACTTGCTCCGATAACAAACATCGTTAATAATTTATACTCTGCTTTTAAGAAAGCTAAAGCTCCTTCATAAATGTGATCAGCAATTTCTTTCATTTTACCATCACCAGCACTTTGCTTCATTACCCAACCTTTTTTTACTACCATGTAAATTAGGCCTAAGATTGCCATTACTATTGGCATATAAATCATCATTGCTTCCATACTATATTATATATTATTTAGTTTAAATTTTAGGTCGGCAAAAGTAAGTAATTAAATGAAGAATGAAGAATCAGGAATAAAGAATTTGATTTTGTCGTATAAAAGGGCGGTTTTAAGCTATTAAGTATTCAATTTCATAGAAAAATCTCAAAACAAAAAAGCCAAAATGAAGATTCATCTTGGCTTTTTTGTTTTATAAGTTATTCGTCTATCGATACATTACTTGATTGACTGCTTTAATTACTTTTTCTACGTTAGGCATGTACGCCTCAATCAAAGGAACAGAAAAACTCATTGGAACATCTGCTCCAGTTACTCTAGCTACAGGAGCATCTAAGTAATCAAAAGCATTTTGTTGTACTTTAAAAGTAAGTTCAGTTGAAAAAGAACCTAATGGCCATGTTTCTTCAACAAATACCATTCTGTTTGTTTTCTTAACAGAATTTATAATTGTATCATAGTCTATAGGACGTAAGCTTCTCAAATCAATTACTTCTGCGTCAATACCTTCTTTTGTTAATTCTTCAGCTGCTGCGTTAGCAATTTTCATCATTTTCCCGAAACTTACTATTGTAACATCTTTTCCTTCTTTAACTACATCAGCTACACCTATAGGAATAATGTATTCTCCCTCAGGTACTTCTCCTTTATCACCATACATTTGTTCTGATTCCATAACCAATACAGGGTCATTATCTCTTATGGCCGCTTTAAGTAAACCTTTTGCATCTTTAGGATTTGATGGTTGAACCACTTTTAATCCAGGACAATTTGCGTACCAGTTAGAAAAATCTTGAGAGTGAGTTGCTCCTAATTGACCTGCGGCACCAGTTCCACCTCTAAATACGATTGGAATGTTTAATTGTCCACCAGACATATTGTACATCTTAGCAGCATTATTGATAATTTGATCAATAGAAACTAAAGAGAAATTCCAAGTCATGTACTCAACAATTGGTCGCATACCATTCATGGCAGCACCAACAGCAATTCCTGAAAAACCATTTTCAGCAATAGGAGTATCAATAACTCTTTCCGCACCAAATTCATCTAACATTCCTTTACTTACTTTGTAAGCACCATTATATTCAGCAACTTCTTCTCCCATAAGAACGATAGTGTCGTCCTTTCTCATTTCTTCACACATTGCTTCATTTAAAGCTTCTCTAAATTGAATTTCTCTCATAATATTAAGTTCAAAGTTTAAAAGTACAAGGTTTAAAAGTTTTATACCTTGTTCTTAAAGGTTCATTAGTTAAAGAGTTTCTTTTTTTAAGAATCTCAATAAATAATAATTTCCAGTCATTGACTGGCCCCAAAAATATAAAATAAAAATAGTTTTTAGCGGTTTTTAATATTTAAAGCTATTTTTGATGGGCTTATGGTAAAAAAAATAGCGAAAACAATTTCTAAGATTGGAGCTCCCTTGTATGGTGTGAAAGGTTTGATTAGAAAAACTGGTCAGCACATTGTTTTGCCTTTTTATCATTCTGTAGCAAACAATACCCCGATTCATATTCAACATCTTTATCAATCAAGAAGTATAACATCTTTTAAGGCTGATTTGGATTTTTTATTAACGCATTACAAATCTATTTCTTTACATCAATTGATTGAATTAAATGATAGTGATGAAGAAATTGATGAGAATTATTTTCATATCACTTTTGATGATGGGTTAAGGGAATTTTATGATGTTGTTGCGCCTATATTAAAAGAGAAGCAGGTGCATGCAACGGTTTTTTTAAATTCAGATTTTATTGACAATAAACAACTTTTCTATAGGTTTAAAGAAAGTATCTTGTTTGATAAGTTGAAAGATAAATCCATTTTATCTATACCTTATAGTAAGGAACAACATTTGGATGAATTGGCGTTGTTGAATCAAATTGATTTTGATGCCTATTTGAAAGAGGCATCTCCTTATTTAACTTCCGAGCAAATTAAAGAGCTTATAGGTGATGGTATTACATTTGGAGCACACAGTAAAAATCACCCTTTATATAAGGAGATAAGTTTAGAAGAACAATTGGTTCAGACGAATGAAAGTGTTAAAATGATTACTTCTCAATTTGGTTTGGATTACAGTGCTTTTTCTTTTCCTTTTACAGATGATGGTGTTTCATTGGCTTTTTTTGATAAAATATACAATCAAACTGATATTACTTTTGGTGGTGCAGGATTGAAAAAAGATGCTGCTAAAAATCATTTACAGCGTATTGCAATGGAAACCAATTGCTCAGGTAAAGCGATCATTAAGAATGAATATGTATACTATCTTATAAAGGAAATGATCGGAAAGAATAAAATTGCTAGGCTGTAACTTCTCCGTTAACGTAATCTCTTAAAAATTCATGATGAGCTGTTAAATCTCCGTCTTTACAAATCGTTGCTCTATCAATAACTCCTTGTTTATCATCTATTAAATGAGGAAGAATTTTGTCAATAAATTCTCTTCCAAAATCATCTGAAGCATCTTTTGGTAACTCACAAGGTAAATTATCTACAGCCATAACCGTTATTGCATTTTCTGCATCAAAAGAAACTTCACTTTCAGATTGTGCATCATATCCGTAAATAGGATCAACAATCGTTGAAGGTTTTATAGTGCTAGCAATTGCAGTATCAATATCACAACTGATATCAGCTACAGTTTTTATTTTGAAATCAGGGTGTTTTGCATCTTCTCTTGTAAAGATATAAGGAGCATTTTTATCCCAAAAGTGACCAGAGATATACATGTTAGCAGTTTTTGCAAACTTCATAAAATCTCTTTCGAAATCTTGAGGGTTGTTGTATACGTCTCTTCTTTCGAATTTAGAATTGTCTGGTTTTTTATAATAATCAGTAACTAATAATTGAGCAAATACAGGCTCATTAAAATCGTTTTCTAAAATTTCTGTTGATGAAACTTTTTTGAGGCCAATTTTATTTAATATTTCAATAATTCCAGAAGCAACTCTACCACCACCTGTAGTAACAATTTTAAAATTGTTAGGTAGTTTTATTTTAGCTAATTCTTCTTCCATTTCTGCTCTATCCTCACATAAATAAGCTCTTTTTAAATCAAAAGAACCTGTTTGTTTTCCATAAGTATAAAACGAATTGTAACATCCAACAATGCCAGCATACTTTCCAAACCCAATTAAACGCATTCCTTTTTCGTTTGTTAGGCCTTCATAATCTACCATAGTAATGTTATGATCTAACATTGCTTTTAGTAAATCTCTATTGTAAGGTTGTTTTTTTGTGGTATGAGAGAAATAAAAATATTTTTTGTTGGGAATTAATTGATCGATAGGAACCTCTTTAACTCCTAATAAAACATCACAATCATCTACAGAATCTACCAGTTCAATTCCATTTTTTGCGTACTCTTCAGATTTAAATCTTCTAACATCACTCTTTTGAACAACTAAATTGACAGAAGGGAAATTTTCTGTTATCTCTTTGCATTGAGCAGGAGATAACGGTACTCTTTCGTCTGGTGGAGTTTTTCCTTCTTTAATTACGCCAATCTTCATGTTCTATAATTTTGATGCAAAAATAAATATTTGAACTTAATAATGTTCTATCTTTGTTGTTAAGATATAGTTCTTTAAAAATATTGGGGTCGTTTTTGGTTTTGACAGCAAGATGAATTTGGCCTGTAAGCGTGTCGAGCGTTGTGAATTTGCTCGTTAATCTCGGTTCACAAATCGCTAATTGGCGAAAATAACTATGCAATGGCTGCATAATCCAGACTCAGTCTGATTAGCTTAATTCCAGCCACTAGGTGGCGGAACCATTATTCTCTCAACAGTTCTGTTCATTAACTGTTGGCTTAGAGATTCATAATTTTGAACTAGCTAGGTAAATTGCTTCGATTTATCGGTGAAATACTAGAAGACTAAGCTTTTTGTTGGTCGTTTTTAGCCTGCATTGAGCCTAACAATTAATTAAAGACTACACACGTAGAAAGCTTGTCGTTTCCTTGTTTGGACGAGGGTTCGAGTCCCTCCGACTCCACTTTTGAAAACACCTAAACATCTGCTAGTCAGTTGTTTGGTGTTTTTTAATATTTTATTTTGTACGATTAATGTATTGTAAATATATTTTCAGCTAAGTTTTTTATCCCAAAATACCCCAAATGAATTGGAAAAACAATTTATTAATCTACCAACATAATGAAATATAGAAATTGTTGGCAAAGCGTCTTTTATATTCCCATTAAATTATTCATAAGATACCAAAGCCCCCCCATATAAATAATTCCAACCACCAAAGTCAAGAAAGTCGTTTGCGTTATTTTTTTACTCTTAAGGTCTTGTAGAATCGAAGTTGCTTTTTCCTTTTCAGAAAGTTCCAGCTTTGTATTAGCAATAAGGTCTCCGAGTCTGCGTGTTGGTGAGAATAACGAAATCAAAACCTCTAATGGCCATATTATTGGGATAGTCATATTTCTTAAGAAGCATTTGAATTCACTTGCAGGTACGCCCGTTTTACGGTCAATAACTCTCAATCCGAGTATTCTCTTGGATATACTTTTCCCCTTCGCTAAATCTTTGTTTAGATAAACAAGCATCATGAGGTAAAAAGCAAAAGTTTCAATAGGTTTAGTTTCGAACGGCTCTGACCTGACGACTAGGCTCATAACAATCAATGGAGGGACTATGACGAAACACATTATAAAATGGTCCAATAACATTGCTCCAAGTCGTAGTCCAAGTGGTACTTTTTTATCTGTCATATTTATGTTTGCCAACGACAACTCTATGTTTTCGTTTTGTTGAAACCAAATGTACAGTAATCAGCCAACATAATGAAATATAGAGATTGTTGGTGGTAGTTTTTCATCATTTTAATAAGTTTACATGTCCATATTTCTTTTGATGTGTATTCTTGTTGTCTTTATATTTTAATAAATAAATAAAAATGCCAGTTTGACAAATTTTTCCTTTAAATGTTCCATTCCAGGAATTTGTTGGGTTTGTAGTCTCGAAAAGTAGTTCTCCCCAACGATTAAAAATAGTAAAGTTGTACTCAGTTATATCACAATCAAATATAGGTGAAAAATGGTCATTTTTATTGTCGGAATTTGGAGTGAATGAATTAGGAATGTATAGTGAACAATGACAATCTTTTAAGTTAATAGAGATTGTATCAGAAGAGTTACAATTGTTTACTGTCACTTGCACCCAATATGTTCCTTGTTGATTAACGTTGAAAGTTGGGTTTGTAGAATTATCTTGCCACAGATAAGTAGCATTTAGAGTAGTTGCATCAAGTGCTAATGTTCCACCTTGACATAGGGTTGTGTCATTGCCTAGGTTAATTGTTGGTGAAGGGGTATAGTTGACTTGGATTGTATCAGAAGAGTTACAATTGTTTACTGTCACTTCTACCCAATATGTTCCTTGTTGATTAACGTTGAAAGTTGGGTTTGTAGAATTATCCTGCCACAGATAAGTAGCATTTGGAGTAGTTGCATCAAGTGCTAATGTTTCACCTTGACATAGGGTTGTGTCATTGCCTAGGTTAATTGTTGATGATGTGTTACCAAAGATTGCCCAAGCTATAGCAGAATTGTCGATTGATCCGCTAACATCTATCCCTAATTTGAGTGTAGCTGTAGGTCCGTTAGCAGTAAAAGTTTTTATACCACAATACCAAGTGTTAACAAGCCCTCCATTGCCAGAATGAATGCTTACGTATGTCTTCACTCCGTCAATTTCAATATACCCTTGATTGGCGAGGCCAATATCAAATCTAGAAGCGTATAGCCCAAACCCTTTTGGCCACATATACTCATAGAGAATATTGTAACTAGATCCAGCAATTAAACCCGTAATAGTTGTTTGGCATCCCTCTAAAGGTGAGCCCTCTCTTGTTACGGGAAAAACAGAAAATCCATTTACTGGAGAATTAGGAAGCGGAGCATTGAGCCATCCAGATCCAGCTGTATAATAATTATCTGAAGTACTTGATAGTTCAGGAGATCCTATCGATACCCAACCTGTAGGGGTTTGGTTATTACCCAAGGTTCCTATGTTGGTAGGGGGAATAACTTATGAGTAAATAAACCCTTGACATACAAGGGTATAAGTCAGAAAAAATACTATATATTTTTTCATAGTTTTAGTATGTATATCCATTTTTTTGTATTGACTCGTATTTACTGTGTTTATTAAATTTCATTTTAATATTTCACTATATAACTTGCTTTGTTTACCGTTTAATTTTATTACCACCAATAACGGTCTGTTTATGAGCAGTTACAACCCGCAGGGTGCTATTGTTTATACACCTTGTTGGCGGTAGTTTTAGTTTTCACATAATACATTCCTGTATTCAATTTAGACATATCAATAACCACTTGACTTTCATTAGTTATAACTTGATTAATTAATGAAGTCACATTTTGTCCTAATGTATTGTAAATAACAATTTCTTCCAACTCATTGGAGTTTCCTTTTATTGTAATTTGATTTGTTGCTGGGTTAGGGTATACTTCAATTTTCGAGTTTACTAACTGTTCAATATTTACACTTTTGATTTGAGAATACTCAAATTGACCATCAAAATCGGTTTGTTTTAGGCGGTAGTATGAAACTCCATCGTATGGGTTATTGTCAACTTTTGAGTAACTTAATAGGGAGGAAGAATTTCCAGCACCATTAATTCGCTTTATTTCTTTCCATTCATAGCCATTTAATGATCTTTCTATTGAAAAATAGTCGTTGTTTATTTCTGAAGAGGTAGTCCATTTTAATTGTACATATTCATTATTAACAAGTACCGCAGTGAATTTTAAAAGTTCAATAGGGAGAGGACTTTCCTTTGTGTTGGAACTTCCAAGCGTGTAATAACCATCTAATAAACTTCTTGCATCAACGGTGAAACTAACTTGATCTCCAGATTTACTTATCATAGTTCCAGATACCTCTGTAAAATTAGTGGCACCAGTTGAAGCCCTATAGAGTAATTGATAGTTTGTATCAACACCTATATTTCCAGCTCTAAAGTCACTAAAATCATATGTTATTATAACATCTCCTCCATTGCTACTTACATCAGTTACATCCACAAACCAATCATTGTCCCATCTTAAAACTGTACTACTACTTATATTTGAAGAAGTTGTATCTCGTGAAACAGAAGAACCATTGTAAGCTGCTAAAATATAGTCCCCATTATCTTGGAGAAAAGAGGAGTTTTCAATAATTAGACCCCCACTTGAGCCAGATGTAGTAAAATTATCAGAGCCACTCTCTCGTCCAATACCTACCAAATCAGACGTAAATGTAGTTGCACTTGGTTGTGCATATTTATCATTAGAAATAGTAATGTTATAACGAGCATTTAAATAATTTTCAACTAAAGTTCTTTTGCTATTATTCAAATACTCATCGTAAACAAGAGCTTCCCCCATTAAGCCATCAAAATATTCATTTAAACCCAGAGCCCTTCCTACTGCCATCTGTGCAGTATTTCCTGAACTAATAGAATTATGAGAGTTCATGTTAGCCCCATTAACATATATGTTTTTATTGTTAGTGCCTGATTGCTGTACACCACTTAATATAGTTGGCGAGCTACCTGTTGCACCTCCACTTGAGTTTGATCCAAGTGAACCAAATATCCAGTTTGGGTTCGTCCACAAGCCCCACCATGGACCAACATCTCTTCCTTGTGTTAGCATACCTCGCCAACTACTCCCTGATGATTGGTTTTCTACAACAAGAAACATGGCGCCATCTGGACTAAATATTCCATTACCAGGAGAAGTTGTTGTCACTAACCACTCATCGCTTCCATTAAACTCAACACCAGGCATCCCGTTGGTAAAGCTAGCGTTGTAAGAAGGCCTCCAGTTAGTGTTTCCTTGACTCACATCATTCCCTACTGGACTTTGATCATTCCAAGAAGAGATATCTGGAGCTGTCCCATAATTGATGCCAGCATCCGCTTTAAACCAAACTTGTAAATCAGTCGATCCTAAACCACCAGGATAGTAGGTTGTTTGGCTAAATGTTATTAAGGCGGGTAGTATTAAAGCTATAATTAAAATTGTTTTCTTCATGTTTCTTTTATATGATTTATATTTAATGTTAGGATTGAGATGTACTTCTGCTGGTTTTCTTGTTTCATAGTTGACTATAATTAATGGTTTAATTTTTAGTCAACCTGTTTCAGGAATCTACATTGCTTGCAATTGCACATAACGGTTAGCATATGAAGCGAAGCATCCCTTAGGGTGCTATTGCTTATACACCTTGTTGGCGGTAGTTTTAGTTTTCACATAATACATTCCTGTATTCAATTTAGACATATCAATATCCAATTGAGTTTCATTAGTTATAACTTGATTAATTAATGAAGTCACATTTTGTCCTAGCGTATTGTAAAGAACAATTGATTCTAACTCACTGGAACTTCCTTTTATTGTAATTTGATGAGTTGCTGGGTTAGGATATATTTCTATTCTCGAATTATCTAACTGTTCAATATTGACACTTCTTATCTGAGAATATTCAAATTGTCCATCAAAGTCTGTTTGTTTTAATCGGTAGTAGGATATTCTCGAATAAGGGTTGTTATCAGTTGTTGAATAGCTTAACAAAGACGAAGAATTTCCTGCACCTTCAATTTTAGTTACTTCTTGCCAGTCCTGTCCATTTATTGAGCGCTCAATGGTAAAGAAATCGTTGTTCATTTCTGATGCAGTTTGCCACTTTAAGTGTACAGAATTATTTTCTATTGCAGTAGCATTAAAATTGACCAATTCAACTGGCAAAGGAGTTGAGACTTTTAATGATACAATTGTTAAATATCTTGTAGAGTTTACTGGAATCATTGAGGTTGAGATTTCTGAGATAGTAACTGTTGTTCCAGAAACAGAAATAGTTGGGCTAAACATTGTTGCATCAATAAAGTTACCATCTGTATCAATCAGCACTCTTAAGTCTGTAGGATTTATAGGACTTGTATTGAGCGTAATGTCTAGTGAAAATGTACCATTAAATGTTGTATTAGTTATTTTCCATTCTCTTTCTATTCTACTGTAAATGTTAAGTGCAGGAGGAAATTCAGAAGAGCCTAAACTTTGTAACTCTGCTGTATTATGTCCAATAAATAAAAACTGTTCATCAGTAGAAAAACTGCCGCTATTTCCTGCATTGGAGCTGTGAAGCGTTGATATGTATACACGGGTAGAGTCGTCTAATTGATGAGATTGTTTTTGAGTTAAGTCAGAATTATCATCTCTTCCAATACCAATAATATCATTATGATGAGAGGGTGACAGTGAGGCATTCCAGATGGTTGTACCTGTAGATGAAAAATAATTTCCTGCAGTACCACCAGAAGAGTTATCAAGAGTTATACCGTATTTAATTGCTAAATAACTTTCAATTCGTGAAATATCTGATCCTGATGCTGTTGATAAATCAGTATTATACCCAACAATCTCAGCAATACTTCCATCAAATAATCGACCATTATTATAGCTTAAGTAGAGGTTTTTGGATTGACGGCCAATTGTAAATGGGCCGTTATTAGCATGTGTAGCATTTTCATTTATTTCTGTAGCTGTTAAAGCAGTTAAAGTTATGGCATCAGTTTTTGCAGGTATGGAGGAACCATTCAATGTAAGGGTTTGATCAGTACCAAAATCTACAGTAAAACGAACAAGGGTTGTTAATGTATCTGAAGAGTGAGATTGACTTGATGCAGCTCCTCCATGATCTGTTGGTGTATGCATTCCAAATCTTTCTGAACCATAATGAAATCCGTAGCCTGCATTTGCTAGTTGACCAAAATCAGTAATGTATTGAGATATTTTGCCTGAACTAGGATCTGGTTGTACAATTGCGAAAAATGTCATTCCATTTTGACTTCCTGTCCCAGTTGAAAAGATGTAATCATTTCCAAAATCAAGGCCATCATTTATTCCATCAAAATCAACCACAGGGTTATAGTTGATATAATCATTTGTGTTGTTTCGAAATGTAGGGGGAGATATATTAACATCTGTTGCATCATTAGTTCTTGCTGAAGTTTGATCCTGCCATGTATTCACCGCATCTCCGTCAGTTGCAGAACTCCCACCATTTAGAACGTCTTTATCAGCTTTAAGCCATAATTGAATATTAGTGGAAATGCCTCCAGGGTTAGTTTGGGCAAAGGAAGGTAGTATACTATAAAAAAATAGTAGTAAAAGCACAGTGATCTTAATAGTTTTAGTTGCGCTATCATCAGTTATTTCTCTATCTGCTAAATAATATTCTTTCATAACAATTTCATTTTACATTGATGTCTTTTCGATAACTATCTCAATACATTTACATGCCCTTGTCTAGTTTCACTCTTTTGGAGACTCTTTGATCTAGCCTTAATTTTCCAAACGTACACTCCATTTTGAACGGGTTTTCCTTTAAATGTCCCATCCCATTTACTTATAAGATTGCTTGATTCAAATAAAAGTTCTCCCCAACGGTTAAAAATCATAAAAGTGTATTCGTCTTCATCAAAACCTCTTAGCACTGGAAAGAAATAATCATTATCTCCATCACCATTAGGGGTAAAGGTGTTGGGCACATATATGTCTGCAACATCATCTATAATTACAGTGTGCGAAGTAGAATCAGTACATCCATTTATTGTAGTTATCAGAAGACCTACTTCATAAGATCCGGCATTGATAAAATCGAAAGAGGGGTGTGTTTGAGTTGAACTTTCTATCCCTGCAAAGTCCCAATTCCAAGAATCTGCTAACAATGACTCATCGGTAAAATCAATTACCGGATCGTATACATTAGCTGGTTGTGGTCCAAAAGTAAAGTCTGCTATAGGATTAGCATAAACATTAATATAATTAACTGCTGTAAATGAACTGTAACAGTTGTTTGTATCAGTAACTGATAGGCTTACATCATAAGAGCCTGGATTTGCATAATTGTATGCGATTGGTCCAGAGCCTGTAATGGTAGTTTCATCTCCAAAATCCCAGACACAATTCCCCGTAGAACCAGTATTGGTAAATTTAGTGGCTATTGGAGCACAACCTTGAAGGTTATCTGCTAAAAAGTTAATGGTTGGTAAAGGATTTACGATAATGTTCTCCGTTTGAACATCTCCACAAGTACCGGGTATTGTATAGGTTATGATATGAGTTCCAGTGCCTGCTGTTGCTGGATCAAATATTCCTGTTACTGGATCAGTAATTCCTATTCCACTCCATGTACCTCCAGTATTTATGGCGCTAAGATTAACAGGGTTAACATCTAAACAATGTGGTCCTGATGGGTTTATCGTTGCATCAGCATATACTGCTCCTGGATTTACCTGGACGTTTATATCAAAAGTACAGCCGTTATTATCCATTGTTACAAGGTCATAACTACCTGAACAAAGTGACCCCAAATTGTTGTTAGCTAAATAATTAACGCCATTATCAAATGAATAGGTGTAAGGTGCTGTTCCACCACTTGCTAATTGGGTAATGTTACCATTGCAATCATTGATACATACTTCGTGAACAATTGCAGTAGTTGTTACTAGTGATGAAGGTTCGGAAATAATAACATTGGTATTGGCAACACATCCAAAATTATCAATTACCGTAACAGGATAAGTCCCAGCACAAAGGTTAGGAATGATAGTATTTTGTTGTGGATTTCCACCAACTGTGAAAGTAAATGGAGTATGTCCTCCATTCATAGAGAGAGTTATTTCACCATCACAAACTCCGTTACATGAAACATCAGCACCATTGTAATTGGAAGAAACAACAGCACTTACTGTTCCTGCGGGTAAATCGTTTATTATTACTGTAGTGGTTGCGGTACAGCCTAAATCGTCAGTTACTAGTAGGGTGTAAGTTCCTGCTGGTAAATTAAGAACATTAGCAACTGTTCCAACTGTATTTCCTAAGGCATCCGTCCATAGGTAAGTGTAGTCTATAGCTACAGTTCCTCCAGTAGCTGTTACTCCTATCAATCCATCAGCTTGCATACAGTGCGCATCAGCTTTATTGGTATTTAATACAATCGCTTGAGGTATGGTTAAATCAAGCGTAACAACAGAATCACAATTGTTTACATTGGTTAATGTAACTGTTGGAGTGTTGGTACTAGCCGTATAAACTGTTCCGTTTAACGGCCAAGTATAAGTGTCACAAGCTACTTGTACATCAGTTCCTGTATTTGAATTGTTAATGGTTAATTCAAGCGTAACAACAGAATCACATCCATAAGCATTGGTTAATGTAACAGTTGGTGTATTGGTACTAGCCGTATAGACTGTTCCGTTTAACGGCCAAGTATAACTAGTGCAAGCCACTTGTACATCAGTTTCTGTATTAGGAGTGTTAATGGTTAAATCAAGTGTTACAACAGAATCACATCCATTAACAGATCCGTTAGGAATAGTATGGGTAGCGGTATTATTAGAAGATGTGTAGGTGTTTCCATCAATCCAAGTATAAGTAATACAAGCCGTTTGTACATCAGTTCCTGTAGCAAAGGTGTTAATGGTTAAATCAAGCGTTACAACAGAATCACATCCATTAACAGATCCGTTAGGAATAGTATGTGTAGCTGTATTATTAGATGATGTGTAGGTGTTTCCATCAATCCAAGTATAAGTAATACAAGCCGTTTGTATATCAGTTCCTGTAGTAGGAGTGTTGATGGTTAAATCAAGCGTAACAACAGAATCACATCCATTTACAGATCCGTTAGGAATAGTATGTGTGGCTGTATTGTTTGATGATGTGTAGGTATTTCCATCAATCCATGTAAAAGAATTACAAGCTGTTTGTACATCTGTACCATTAGCAAAGGTGTTAATGGTTAAA
>CAJQOH010000023.1 GCA_905479915.1 uncultured Flavobacteriales bacterium | reverse complement strand
CATAGTATTAGTATTCTGACCTTAATATTATTATGAGGTATTACTAAGTTCAATTAATAAAGGATTTATTACTTAATAGAAAAAGGAAATGGTACAATAGATAAAATCTATGAGAAGTATATTATATATAACATTAACACTTTGGTTATCTTCTTTTTCATTTGGACAAAATCAACTGAAAAAGATTATCTTTTTTGAACCTAACCAGTCTTTCATTTCAAAACTAAACAAATTGGAGTTGGATACTGTAGTTAGTACATTGATTAATAAAGAATATGAGATTACATTAATTGGTCGAGCTGATAGTATTGGTGGTGAAAAATTAAACTTATATCTTTCAGAGAAACGTGCTAAGTCTGTTGAATCAATTATGCACACTAAAGGAATTGACAAATTAAAAATTACTACCACCTTTTTAGGAGAAGCCAATCCATTGTTCTCCAATTCAATTGAACAAGAAAGAGTAAAAAACAGGTGTGTTGAAATAATTATAACCTTTAATGATGAAAGTGCTATTGCAGTACCCTCTCAGTTAAATAATGAAGACAGTGTAAATTATGTAAACACTAAATTTGAAAATGATACAACCATCTATTTTGAAAATGGCACTCAAATAGAAATTAGTGCTGAAACATTTTACCCTCGAAAAATTAAGGACATTAATTTTGACGTAACAGAAATTTTCTCATTATGTGATATGTTAAGTAATAACACCACAACACGAGCTGCAAATGGAGATTGTTTAACATCAGCAGGAATGCTTTACATCAAACCAACTTATGCAGGTGTTGAAATACAACCTAACAAAGGAAAATTTGTTAAAATTAAAATCCCTACTAAAAATGGCAAGCTAGATAAATCAATGACACTTTATGGTGGAGTAAAAAATAAAAAAGGAGAAGTTATTTGGAAGAATATAAAGTCTGAATTATCATATCAAGAAAACGGAACACAGTTTTATCTATTTAAAATAGACACATTACATTCTTTCAATTTAGATAAACCACTAGGTATAACGTGTAACAAAGATGGTTCAAAAGTTAAAATAAGAAAGTTTAAAGATGCTTTGATTTGCCAAACTTATCCTAACGAAAAGTATTTAGCAGTTGCAGAACAATTAGGAAAAAAAAAATTTGTTCTGGACAAAGTAATCAATAATAAAAACCCTACTTTAACAGTTGTCGTAAACGATAAAATGGGAAATCCATATTTAGCAAAAGGAGCTTTGAACGATTTGAAATTTAGAAAATGGAGCAATTCATATATTGTGAAAAAGAAGTACTTTAAACGTATTCTAAAGGATTACACTAGACCGATGACACCAAAAGATTATATGTGTAATTACCTTAGAGTTGTTGCGAAATAAACAAAAGGTTGGTTATAAAAAGATTTCGGTTAATTAATTTGGTTTTGAAAATATCAAGAATTTTGTCTACTCAACCTATATGAGATGTTACAAATAGAAAAAGCTTTTAGCACAACTCGAGTTATGCGTTCATTAACAGGATTAGATTTATCTGCTTTCAACCAATTATTAATTACTTTTGATTTAGTTCATCAAAAAGAGACAAAAAGAGAATCTAAAGCAAAGAAGCGATTAATGGGCGGAGGACGAATTCATAGCCTAATAACATCCAAAGAGAAATTGTTTTACATTCTTTTTTACATGAAAACTTACCCGACCTATGATTTGGCAGGGTTTTTATTTGGAGTAGACAGGAGTCAAACTTGTCGATGGGTACAAGAGTTATTACCTATTCTTGAAAAGACATTAGACAGAGAGTTGGTTTTACCCAAACGCAAGATTAGAAGCATTGAAGAGTTTCTCACTTATTTCCCATCAGTAGAAGATATTTTTATTGATGGGACAGAACGAGCTGTTCAACGCCCAACAAAATCAAAACGACAGAGAAAACATTATTCGGGAAAGAAGAAAAGACATTCCAAGAAAAATATTGTGGTAACCACTCAAAAGAAGGAGATCTTGATATTAACCAAAACAAAATCAGGATCACAGCATGATATGCGTATGCTTAGAAAAAGTGAATTACCCCAAAACATTCCAAAGGAAGTCACTTCTTGGGTTGACTCTGGATTTCAGGGATTAGACAAAGAAACACAAGCTACAGTGATGATCCCTTCAAAAAAATCTAAAAACAAACTACTAACTAAAAAACAGAAACAAGACAATTATTTAATCAGTGGGCTTAGAGTTTGTAATGAACAAGCCATTGGTGGTATGAAAAGGTTAAGGTCTACTACTGATGTATTGCGTAATAAATCTGATCTAATAGCCGATCAATTAATGTTGAATGCTGCTGGAATTTGGAATTTTTACTTAAAAACTACATAGGTTTTTTCAAGAAAGGAAAAATTTAACTGAACTACTATTATTTCGCAACACATCTCTTGAATAAAATTAAGGGGTTCTTAACAATTCCTTCTGTCGTTTTTCTTCTTCCTCTTTCAACCATCTTTTTTTTGTTTCTTTAGATATTTCTATGACACGCCCATCATCAAACTCCCAAGTGATTTTTTCACTGTCTTTAATATCCCACTTCCATTACATTTCCTGGAGAAATTTCTATTTGTCTAATGGTATCTGTTTCAGGATTAAAAACAGGTTTAGGAGGGCAATAACAATATCGAAAATCATGCCTATGAGGATATCCTCCATACATTCTTGTTGATAGTTCCAAATCTGTAAATGTGCAATAATCTTCTAAATTTTCAATGTACTTTCCTAAAAGTGTTGCTTTTGTTAAGTCTTTACAGGCATATTCTTTATCGTGAAAAAAATTATAATACAGTAACCCTCTTTTCTCATACAAATCAGCCATGTTAGAATCGAGGTCAATACCCTTCGTATAATCATCTCTCGCATGACCAGGAGAACTGTATTGCTCTCTAAAACTACCTCTATTCAAATAATGTGTAGCAACGTTGGGTTCTTTTTCTATACAATAGTCATAATCCCTTTCAGCTGCTTCAATTTGCCGTAAATAATGATAGTATATTGCCCGATAAGAAACCGCTGTAACAAACATTGAATCTAATTCAATACACTTGGTAAGGTCTTCAATCGCTTTGCCATAATCGTAAAGCCCTGAATAACTATAATTTTCCGTATCAGGTAAGTAATACCTGTTTCTTATGTTATTACTCAACCAAGCACTATCTTTCTTATGCTTTTTTATTTGTTTTACTAAGCTATCAGAATATACATCTGTAAAAGAAATGGAGAGACCTCGATAAAAATAGCCAAAGGGGTTTTTAGGATTGACTTCAATCAGTTTATTACTGTATTCAATAGCTTCTTTCAACTTTCCTAAATTGTAATATGAAGCTGCTAGAATAGTGTAGGTAGAATCAATTTCAGGATTTAAAACAACAGCACTATCGGCATAATAAATAGCAGCAGCGTTATTTCCTTTATTGTATGCTTCTTCTGCTTTTTGGTAATAATACTCGTAATCTTTTGGCACAACAAATGCCATAGAGATAAATAGTACAAAAGATATTAATACCCATTTTTTCATAAGATGTAAATATACATATTGAATTAAATTAGGGAAGGAGTTTACTCAAAAAGACATTGAATTTATATCCAAGAATTTTATTTATGCAGCTTCAAGATATCTTTTTAACTCTAAAATTTTATCAATATCTTCTTCGAAACCCTTGTCATTGCTAGAAAAGGGGTTCGATACTTGTTCGCTTGGGGCTGCACAAGAATCGAAGAAAACCTACTATTACAGTGGGTTTTCTTTTTTTTAACATCGTCCTATCTTCATCTTCAAGCCTACTCAAACAATTTCAATCACAAAACATGATGTTAGACAATTATTATTTCCCATCATTTTTCTGTATTCTTGTTCTATCATAATTTATCCAGATGACTGAAAAATCAGTATGTAAAGAAGAAAACTTAAAAACGCTATACGAGGAGCACATCTCTGATGTTAGAAATTTTATGTTTTACAAAACTGGCGATTTAGAAAATGCTGAAGATTTAGCACAAGATTCTTTCATCAAGATGTGGGAAAACTGCGGACAAGTAGTTTACTCTAAAGCAAAAAGTTTTTTATTCACTGTTGCCAATAGGTTATTTCTTAATTCAGTGAGACATGAAAAAGTGAAACTTTCTTTTGTCAAAACGAACCCTAGCAAAAACTCAAACGAAACCCCAGAATACTTAATGGAAGAAAATGAATTTAAAACTAAATTAGAGATTTCTATTTCATCTTTGCCTGAAAAGCAACGCGAAGTTTTCTTAATGAATAGAATAGATAAAATGTCTTACAATGAAATTGCTAAAACTTTAGAAATCAGTGTGAAAACTGTAGAAAAAAGAATGGGAATTTGCTTAAAGACATTAAAAAACAACGTAGAAGAACTAAATACTTATAAAATTTAGTAGGGGAAAGTTCTACTCAAGTGTTTATTAACTAAATGGACAATACAGAAAAAGAAATAATATTTGCTAAATGGCTCGATGGTAAGCTTTCCGAAAAGGAAAAGGCAGCGTTTGAAGCTTCAAGTGATTTTAAAACTTTAACTAAAATCATTAACGAAGTTGATACATGGGTATTGCCCCCAGTAGCATTAGAATATGATAGTCTTAAACACAAAATACTTTCTAAGAAAACAGAAAAGAAAGTAATTCCTCTATACAAAAGCCTAGCAATAGCAGCGAGCCTACTAATTCTATTCACGATTGGATTTAAAACATATACAGCTAATTTTTCAGCCATAGAGCACAACACCCTTGCTGGGCAAACCAAAACAATTGAATTGCCCGATGGTACTAAAGCAATTCTAAATGGAAACTCTTTTTTAAGTTACCATGAATCTGATTGGACTCAAAATAGAGAAGTAGAAGTTGAGGGGCAAGTCTTTTTTGACATTGAAAAGAAAGGGCCTTTTACTGTACTTTTTGAAGACGGTGAAGTAAATGTATTAGGTACCGAATTTGACATATTAGTTTTTAAAGACTATAAAGCCATTAAATGTTTTGAAGGTAGTGTAAAAGTAACTTTCGGAAGTCAAGAAAACATTATTAAAGCCGGACAAGGAATTGACAACCATAGCTCTGTGTATTCAATTAATGATAAAGGAGTTTCTTGGGATAAAGACTACACCAAATTTAAAGACTCTAAAATCATTGAAGTTCTAAAGGCACTTAGTTTAAAATATAACTTTGAATTTGATTACGGAACTATCAACCTAGAAAAAAAGTTTACCGGACAGTTTATAAATAATGATTCCGAATTAGCATTAAAAATGGTATTCGAACCTCTTAACATTAAATACGAAAAAACTAATAACTTTATCATTCTAAAATAATTTTTGTTTTAAAATGAGAAAGGTTTTATTTACCCTACTTCTAGTTTTCAACTTTGCCAACTCTTTTGGTCAAAACGACAACAGAATTCTCTTATCTGAATACATTCAAACTATATAAAAGCAATACAACATCGTATTTTCCTATAACCCTGAATTGTTAAATGATATTAAAATAAATCCTTCTAATGAGAAGAATCTTAAAGAGGTCATTAATCAATTAAATACTACTTCAGCCTTTAAATTCGAAATAATTAATAATGACAATATTGTTATCTCTCCAAAGAAAGAAAACAACAATCTATTAATTCAAGGAAAAGTTTTAGCTGAAAAAGATGATCCGCTTTTTGGAGCTTATATCAAAATTCCGAATCAAAAATCATACACCACAACAAAACTTGACGGCTCCTTTAAACTGTTTGGAAAACTAAATTCCACTGACTCTTTAGAAATTAGTTTTATTGGATTTAAAACACAAAAAATAGCACTATCTGAAATTAATGATGGTGAATTTGGAGACTTTCAACTAAAAATTTCCAGTAAATTAATGGATGAATATAGTGTTATCGCTTATACAACTTCTGGAATTATCTACAACAAAGAAGATCAAAGCATTGAAATAACTCCAGAGAATGCTGGTCTTTTACCTGGAGAAACAGAAACAGAAACAGACATCTACAATTCATTACAATATTTACCAGGAGTTAATAGCCCAAATGGTAAAGCCGGAAATCTTACCATGAGAGGAACAGACCCTGATAAAACACTAATTACATTCGATAACATCCCCATCTATCATACAGGTCATTATTTAGGTACATTTTCTCCTTTTAACACCCAAATGATAGGGAATGTTAAAATCCAACGTAATGGAAGTCATGGATCAGAAAGAGGTGGAAGAGTGGGGGGACTTATAGAAATAACTTCTAAGTCTAACATTTTAGATTCTGCCAAATACAATATTGGAGCAGCTACTTCATACTTCTCCGGTAATTTTTCAATGCCTATTATTAAAAATAAATTAGGACTAATAATCGGAGGAAGATCATCCTACCCTACAAATTGGAATTCCCCAAAAATTGAATCTATCAATGAATTTATTTATCAAAAATCATCTGTAGGTGCCGTATTAAATGGGGTTGAAGATTTTGAATTACTGAGTTATGAATATTCATTTAATGACTTAAATGCAAAAGCTGTATATCAAATTCATAAAAACCATCAAGTTAATCTAAGTCTTTTAAGCATTAACAATAATTTAAATTACAATATTTTTTTTCACCCTGAAAGCAATGACAATAGAGACTCTGTATTACTAAATAATTGGGGAGCAAATTTATCTTTTATCAATAAGTGGTCAAACAATTTAAGTTCAACAACAAACTTTACCAACTCTTACTATAGGCAAAAACTATCTAGAACTATAAGAGATACTGACAGTGACATTAACTCTATATCAACCTACTTAAACCAAACTAGTGACACCAAAATAAAAACAAACTTTCACCTTAAAATCAAAAACAAGCGTTCAATTGATTTTGGCTATCAAATGGACCATCATGATTTAAGCTTCAAATACCTTAGTTACACCGCAGCCATAGCTGGATCTCCACCACCTCCACCTGGATCTCCAGGACCTCCACCAACACCCGCTTCCCCAGAGATTATATCATTAATAGATGAACCAACAAGCAGCTATATACATACTCTTTTTGCCAACTACAGCATCTTAAATTTTGACAAACTAATCACCTTAAATGCAGGAATAAGAGCGAGTTACTATACTCCAACAAAAAAAACATACCCTGAACCTCGATTGTTAATAAATTTACATCCAAGCAATTCTATAACAGTAAAAACCAACTTAGGTGTTTACCATCAGTTCATTAACCATGTTGCAGGAAAAAGAGTTAGCCCAATAGGAGGAGTAGAAGCTCCATTTTGGCAGCTATCCAATAACACCAACATTAAAGTGGTTTCTGGTGAACAAGTAATGTTTGGAGCAATTTACAGTAAAAACAATTTAGTGTTTGATGTAGAAACCTATTATAAAATAATAAATAATGTTACTACAAATAACTTTATTGAATTTGCTTCCGATGAAGAATTCATATATGGAAATTATAAAAATTATGGTATTGATCTCTTATTAAAAAAATCATACAAAAATTTAGAAGGATGGCTAAATTATAGCTACTCTCAAAGTAACGCAAAGTTTGACACCCTAAGCTTTAATTATTTATGGAATCAATCTCATATATTTTCAGCAGTACTTACTTATAAATGGAAAAAATTAAAATTTTCAGCTGGCTGGAACTATAAAACAGGATTAGCTGTTGCAGATGGAATTAGAATCAGATATTTTAATGGGGCTCCTGTTAATGCTGGAACTAATACTACTCCAACAGGCAACACAACACAGCCAGACCCTGTATTTACTGAAGATAGCCCTGAAGGTTACACCGATTTTTTTCCTGACAATCATCAATTAGACCTTTCTGTAGCTTACAGCGTAATTCCAAAAACTAAAAAATGGAACTTAACTTTTGGAGTTGGGATACAGAATCTTTATGATAATAGAAGTATATTTTCTCAAAGCTTGAAATCGGCTGGACCAGACTATCCTCAAGGATATGCAATAAGAGAACATAAATACGGATTAGGCTTTACTCCTAGTGCAATGCTTAACTTTAGTTGGTAATTAATAATCCTTGAAATAATAATATTTAAAAGAAAAGACAAAATGTTTGGGAATTAGAAAAAATTCATACATTTGCAGTCCTTAAAAATTAAGTAAAAAAGAAAGATATGGCTAATCACAAGTCTGCATTAAAGAGAATAAGACAAACAGCAACAAGAACACTTAGAAATAAGTACCAACATAAAACTACTCGTAACGCTATAAAAGCTTTAAGAGATTCTTCTAATAAAAAAGAAGCAACAGCTATGTTACCTAAGGTTTCTGGAATGTTAGATAAATTAGCTAAAAGAAATATTATTCATAATAATAAAGCAGCTAACTTAAAATCTAAATTAACAAAGCACGTAGCTTCTTTGTAAGATTTAGAGATACAGATATTTAAAAGGCTTTCTGAAAAGAAAGCCTTTTTTTGTGCATAATAATTACCTTTGCTCTATGGTAAGGATAGCTATAAATGGTTTTGGAAGAATTGGTCGTTCATTAACGAGAGTACTTCAACAACACAACAACATTCAACTTGTTGCCATTAACGATTTGGTAGATTCAACTACCTTAGCTCATTTATTGAAATACGATTCTGTTCATGGCAAATTTGACGGAGAAATTTCTTCCGGCAAGAACTCTATTTCTATCAATAACAAAACGATTCAAACCTTCAACGAAAGAGACCCTAAGAACCTACCTTGGAAAGATTTGAATATTGACATCGTAATAGAAGCTACCGGATTATTTTTAACACAAGATTTAGCCTCTCAGCATTTAGTCGCAGGAGCTAAAAAAGTTATTCTATCTGCACCTCCAAAAAGTGACAACATCAAAACTATTGTTTTAGGCATTAATGATCATATTCTTAATGGAACAGAAAATACAATATCAAATGCTTCTTGTACAACAAACGCAGTGGCTCCTTTAATTAAAGTACTTCATGATTTATACCATATTGAAAGCGCTTATATTACAACCGTTCATTCTTATACAAGTGATCAAACGCTACACGACTCTCCCCACAAAGATTTAAGAAGAGCTAGAGCAGGAGCTCAATCAATTATACCAACAACAACTGGAGCAGCAAAAGCCATTACAAAAATATTCCCTGACTTAGATGGCAACATTGGCGGCTGTGGAATTAGAGTTCCTGTACCAAATGGCTCTTTAATTGACATTAGCGTTATCTTAAAAGAAGACACTTCTGTTGAGGCAATAAACAAAGCATTTAAAGAAGCTTCTAAAACTTATCTAAAAGGAATTTTAGAATACACCGAAGATCCAATCGTTTCTATTGATATTATTGGAAATAGCCATTCTTGTATTTTTGATTCTAAACTAACTTCTATAACCGGACAAATGGTTAAACTAGTTGGCTGGTATGACAACGAAATGGGATATTCTAATCGATTGGCTGATTTAATCAATTACAAATCCTAACTCTTGTAAATCCTTCCAAAAGTTAGGGTACGATTTACCTACAACATTTTCATCTTCAATAACAATTGAATTTTTTAAGGCCAAAGGAGCAAATGCCATAGCCATTCGATGATCATCATAAGTTTTTATGTTCGTCATTGCGAGGAACGAAGCAATCTTATCATTTTGAATATGAGATTGCTCCACTACACTCTGCTTCGTTCGCAATGACGAATTAATCAAAATATCATCACCTTCAACATCGATACTAAATCCTAACTTAGTTAATTCAGTTTGTAAAGCTGCAATTCGATCTGTTTCTTTTATTCGTAAAGTTTTTAAACCAATTAATCTAGCTTTAACATTTAATGTAGCACAAGTTACAGCTACAGTCTGTGCGATATCAGGAAAATTAATAAAGTCAATTTTCAATTCTGAATCCTGAATATTGAATGCTGAATTCTTTCTTAATCGAACTCCTCCTTCAATAAATTCCGTTTCTACACCAAAATTTTCATACACATCAACCAATGCAGCATCTCCTTGCAAGCTATCTTTTTTTAAACCATACAAGGTTAGATCTCCTTCACTAGATAATGCGACCATACTATACCAATAAGATGCAGCACTCCAATCAGCCTCCACCTTAAAATCTTTTGCCTTATAATTTCCAGGAGCTACAACAATAGAATTCTCATTCCATTTAACCTCAGCACCAAAATAACGCATCATTTCAATGGTCATATTAATGTAAGGTTTAGAAATAACTTCCCCTTCAAACGCTATAATTAATCCATTATCTAATTGAGGAGCAATCATTAATAAAGCAGAAATATATTGACTACTTATACCTCCATCGATAACCACTTTAGTTCCAGAAAGCTTTTTACCCTCAATTTTTATTGGTGGATAACCCTCATTTTCTTCGTAAGAAATTTGGGCTCCCATATCCCTTAAAACACTTACCAATACTTTAATTGGTCGCTCCTTCATTCTTTGAGCCCCAGTAAGAACAACCTCTTTGTTTTGAATAGCCAAATATGCAGTTAGGAAGCGCATAGCTGTACCAGCTAAACCTACAGACAATTCCTTTTCTCCAGAACTTAATAATTCCTGTAAAACTTTGGTATCATTAGAAATTGACAAATTATGAATTTCAAAAGTACTATCGCACAAAGCTTGAATAATCAAAGCCCTATTGCTCTCACTTTTAGAAGAGGTTAAATGGATTTTCCCACTAACTTTTTTTGTTGAATGTGATAATGTAATGGACATTATTTAGCAATTATAGAATTGTAATAATTTAAGCTTTCTAAGATCAAATCTACCCCAACTTCTTTATTAAAACTAGCAGATCCTATAGATGACAATAGTGTAAAATTAATTTTATTGCTTTCATTTTTTTTATCATTCTTCATTAACTCAATGTAAGAATGGTAGTTGGATTCATCCAATGTATAAGCACTATAAAAGCTATTAATAGTAGAACTTACATTCTCTAACTCTACGGCTGTCAAATCATTTATCATATTAGATATATAACTTTCACAAATCATACCTATTGCAATTGCCTCTCCATGGCACAAAGGCACCTTATCATTTTCTAAAGAAAAGCTTTCTACAGCATGCCCTATAGTATGACCAAAATTCAACAACTTTCGCTCTCCTTTTTCTAAAGGATCACTTAAAACAATTTCATTCTTAATATTAACGGATCGTGTAATCAACTTCGTCCAATTTTCAGCATCAGACAACATTCCATCTTTCAACTCCTCCCAATACTCAACATCCTTAATTAGTGCATGTTTTAATGCTTCAGCATAACCTGAAAGCATTTGTCGCTTATCCAATGTTTTTAAAAAGTTAGGATAAATAAATACTCCTTTTGGCTCATTGAAAACACCTATAATATTTTTTAGTCCTTCAAAATCTACTCCTGTTTTCCCCCCAACTGATGCATCAATTTGAGACAACAAAGTAGTAGGAACATTAATAAAACTGATTCCTCTTTTGTAAGTTGAAGCAATAAATCCGCCCATATCAGTAATTACACCACCACCTAGATTAATCAACAATGCATTCCTATCGGCTTTATATTCAGCTAAAGTTTTCCATAACTGATAACACACATCTAGTGTTTTATTCTCTTCTCCACTATCTATTTCTAAAATCTCAGCATTATGAAGAATTTCATTTTGAGTAATTAATTCAGTTACGCAGTGTTCCAATGTATTTTCATCTACCAAAATAAATATTTTAGCATTGTGATATGCTCTTAAATATTCATTCAAGACACTAAACGCATCATCACCTATAAAAACATCTGATGTGTTTGTTTTAATATTTACTATATTACTAATAGACATTGGAATACAATTTAATTGTAAAAATAGCTTATTTCTATCTTAGTGAAATCATAATATTCTACTAATTTTGGCTAGTAATTTTATGATCCAATTTAAAAATGAATTTTAACAATACCCAAATTGCTTTTTCCGGAAAAAGTAATGCCGATTTAAAAAGGAGCTACTGGTTATTTAAAATAATTGGCTGGAATTGGTTAATTAAAATTAGCCCTTCATTACTAAAGATATTTATGCCTTTATGGATTCCTATTCCAATAATAAAAGCAACCATTTTTAAACAGTTTTGTGGTGGAGAAAGTATCTCTGAATGCAAAAAGACTATTGATGCATTGGGTGCTCAACATGTAAAAACAATTTTAGATTATTCTGTTGAAGGAATAGAAGAAGAAAAAGTATTTGATGAAAATGTTACGGAAGCGTTAACGGCAATAGAGAAAGCGAAAACAAATCCTAACATTCCATTTTCAGTTTTTAAACCAACAGGTTTTGGAAGGTTTAAAATCCTTCAAAAAGTAAATTCAAAACAAACGCTTACAACTTCTGAAAAAGAAGAATACCAGCGTTTAGTTGATCGAATAGACAAAATATGTGCAGCGGGATTTGAAACAAACACTCCCCTCTTTATTGATGCTGAAGAATCATGGATACAAGATGCGATAGATGATATTGCACTAAATATGATGAAAAAGTACAACAAAGAAAAAGCGATCATTTACAATACTGCACAAATGTATCGTTGGGACAGAATTGCCTATCTAAACGAATTAAAAACAATAGCCAACAATACCGATTTTAAAGTTGGCGTAAAGTTAGTTCGTGGTGCATACATCGAAAAAGAAAGAGCAAGAGCAGAAAAAATGGGCTACGAAGACCCTATGCAAAAAACTAAAGAAAACACTGATAAAGACTTTAACCTTGCACTCAAACTCTGCATCGAAAACATCAATACCATTTCTTTTTGTTGCGCTTCTCACAATGAAGAAAGTACACTTCTTCTCATTCAATTAATGAAAGAGTATAATATTGACTTAAATGATGAAAGAGTATACTTTGCTCAACTACTTGGCATGAGTGATCATATTAGTATGAACATGAGCGAAGGGGGGTATAACATTGCTAAATATGTTCCCTACGGACCAGTTAAAGATGTAACACCATATTTAATCAGGAGGGCTCAAGAAAACACATCAGTTGCAGGACAAACCGGGAGAGAGCTTTCTCTTATTTTAAACGAGCAAAAAAGGAGAAAATCAATCTAATTTTTAATCTATCTTTGTTAGATGCAAAAATTAAAATTAACAGGCCTAGCTGTTCTTAGTGGTTTATTAATGGGAGTTTCTTGGCCAGAAACTGGCGGGATTGCTCCTTTATTCTTTATTGCTCTTATCCCATTACTATACGTAGAACATTTTGTTTCTCAACATCCTGAAAAATTTAAATCACGTCATGTATTTTTTAATGCATACTTAACATTTTTAGTTTTTAATTCTTTTACCACTTGGTGGATTTGGAATGCTGATCCAGCAGGAATGATAATTGCCGAAGTACTTTATTCTCTATTTATGGCAATTACCTTTTTGTGGTTTCATAAAATCAAAAAAAACTTAGGAGAAAAAAAAGGTTATTTTGCTTTTATTGTTTTATGGATTGGTTTTGAATGGCTACATTTTAACTGGGAATTTTCTCACCCCTGGAACCCATTCGGAAACACATTTGCCAACTTTACATCAATTATTCAATGGTATGAATATACAGGTGTTATGGGTGGAACATTATGGATCTTAATTGTAAATATTTTACTTTTTAAAGTCTTCAAAAAAACAATCCTCTTAAAAGAACCTCTAAAAAATAGCACAAAAACATTAGGCCTAATCGCTACAATCATAATAATTCCTATAACCTTTTCTGTAATTACTTATTTCAATTATACAGAAAAAGAAAATCCAACTGAAATTGTTGTTATACAACCTAACATAGATCCTTATAATGAAAAATTTGGAGGAATGTCTGAAGCTGAGCAAATGGATAGAATTTTATCTTTAGCTAGAGCTAAGATCACTCCTAACACAAAATATATTTTAGCTCCAGAAACTGCAATTCCAAGGAGTAGTGATGAAAAATTGATAGAAGAAAACTATGGCATTATTGAGATACGTAAATTTCTTGAAGAGTTTCCTCATACTAAGTTTATCATAGGAATTTCCTCTCGAATTGAATACGGCATTAGAGACTCTAAACCAACACCAACTGCAAGAGGTTTTGGAACTCCAACACAATATTACGATGCGTTTAATACTGCTCTTTTAATCGATCAAACATCTATTATTCAAACCTACCACAAATCCAAATTAGTACTTGGAGTTGAAAAACTCCCTTACCCGAAAGTATTTGCTCCATTCGAAAAATTCGCCATCAATTTAGGTGGAACTTTCGGTAGTTTAGGAACAGAAAAAGAAGCTCACAACCTTACTGACAACAAACTGCAAATAGCTCCTGTAATATGCTACGAATCTATTTACGGTGATTATGTTGCCAGCTATGTTAAAAAAGGTGCTGAATTAATCTTCATATTAACAAACGATGGTTGGTGGGCCGACACCCCTGGCTACAGACAACATTTAGCTTACGGAAGATTACGAGCAATAGAAACACGTAGAAGTATTGCAAGAAGTGCAAACACTGGAACATCTTGCTTTATCAATCAAAGAGGTGATGTGATACAAGCAACAGGCTGGTGGAAGAATGCTTCAATCGTTGGTTCCATAAACACCAACAGCAAAACCACTTTTTATATTGAATATGGTGATATCTTAGGAAGACTTTCTGCAGCCATTGCTGCACTATTGATACTAGCAAATTGGGTAATAAAAATAAAAGAAAGATTTAAACAGAAGTTATCTTAGTGTATAAGTAAGCTTTTGAGTATAACTTTTCTGATCATCTAGTTCTGTTAACTTAATCAAATAGATACCACTTACAATATTGGGAGAAAGTTGAATTGAATTACTTCCTTCATATATCTCTTTCTCTTCACTTAATATAATTTTACCTGTTAAGTCAAGCACTTCAAAAGAGTATAAACCTTCATTCGTTGAAGCTATGTTAACCATCACTTTATTATCTTGCTGATAAGCAACATAATCAAATTGAGATCCTTCACAGTTTTTAATGAAAACAATATCAGAGTACTCATAATCACCATTAAAATCAGTCTGTTTTATTCTATAATAACTTTGAGAATAAGGCGATTGATCCTGATAAGAATAATGTTTGACTACATTACTATTCCCTGCACCATCAAGATAATCTACAACCTCAAAATTGATTCCATCAAGACTTCTTTCAATCGTATAAAAATCATTATTAGTTTCTGAAGCGGTAGCCCAATTTAGTTCAATAGAACTCCCGATACATTTACCATCAAAAGAAATAAGCTCTACTGGTAAAAAAAGATTAGAAAGACCTATAGCAAATTGAGAGAAACCTGAAAGACCTGTTCTAACAGCAGTTATTGGTGTTGTTAAAGTACTAGAAGAATAGGTTCCTAAAGCAGCCCAAGCCCCATAAGAACCTCCAGAAAAAGATCTTTTAACAACAGTATGTCTAGAAGCACCTTCATTATCATGGTTTCGCCCATACAAAGAAACATCATAAGTTGCAGTACCAGCATTTGGAGAAATTGTCCAAATACCATTGTTTGCATTCCCATTGCCAACACTGGTACCTCCATTATTTAAGATATCAGAAAAAACAAACCCTGACTCATTAAATGGAAACCCTGAAATTCCAGTTGCCAAGTTATCAAAGTTCACATCCAAATATGTCATTGTTCCTCCGGCAGTTAAATTAATATTTGCCAATTGATACCCATTAGAATTACCAACTGGCAAATCGTAAGAGCCTGTAGAATTGACATAACGTCTAAGTAAACCATCACTACCTGTATTGATGTAATCATCTGTTCCATAACTAGAAATTGTAGTAGTTGTTGGATCTGTTACAGTTAAAATATTTGATTCTATATTAACCCTTCCATCAGTTAAAACTAAACCAGCATCCACCGTTACATCCACCAACATATCTAATCCATCAGCACCAGTATTATTAATGGTTAAATCATAAAAAGTTGGGTCTACAGTTCCACTAATTGTTTGAAGGTTTGCTCTACTAAACGTATGGTTATGATTTCCATCATCCCATGCTGTATTACTTGTAAAATCACCTTTTATCGTAAAGTTTCCTGCTGATGTTTTTGTTCCACTTCCATTAAATAATAAATGTCCATATGAAAGAGCTGTTACCGATTGATTTGTTCCTAAATATTCCGTTGTACTACTTTCATCTAATGTATATGTAGTATAAAAAGCAGGAAAATCAAAAGTTCCACTAATTTGAACTTTAGCACCAGTTTCCATTGTCCATGTACCTGAAGTAAAAAACTTATCAAAAGTAGCACCATTACATACCAATGTACTATTCTCTTTCATAAGAAGCCAAGTACCATTATATTGTCGAAGTCCAGAGTTTTGATAAGTTCCAGCTATTACAACTGTTGGTGAATTTGTTGCTGAACCTATCTGGATATCCTCACTCAAAAAATAATGAGCACCATCAAACTCCCCTTGATTGTTTAATGTTACTGTTTGTGTTCCTGAACCATCAAACAAAATATCTGGTTCATAACCAGCCACAGTTCTTCCATTTAAACCTATGGTAACATCTCCTTTAAAGGTTAAAAAATTTGGATTCGTAAAATCTGCAACATACCATTCTGATCCGATTCCGTTTAAATTTCCAAAATTAAAATCTCCTTCAACAGTAAAATTTCCAGAATTCTGGAAAATAGCACATCCATATGAATAATATTGCGTTGAAGAATTAACAGTAACGTCATTCGTAATTGTCAAATCATAAGTCTGTAAATACAAACGTAAAACCCCAGTATCACTATGAGTCATTGTTAAACTGTTAATAGTAACAGAAGAAAACATACCTATTCTCATATGACTTGCTGGGTCACCACTCCAATTAATAATTAAATCATTACCAGCAGGAGATCCAACAGGAGACCAATTAGCAGCTGAATTAAAATCGCCCCAATCGGAACCCACCCAAGTTTGAGTTATTTGTGAAAAAGATAACTGAGAACTCAATACTATAAATAGTAAAGTTAAAATGGATTGTATAGGAGAAAAGTTCTTCATATTCACTTTAATTTAAAGGATTAGGTGAATAAAACCTCATCATGTACTTACGAAAATGAGTTAGCTCAACTTTTGTAAAATCTTTTAACGGTGATTTCTCAATATTCTCTGAGTACCATTCTGGAGTAACAACGTAATTGGATGGAAATGTTTTTAAATAATCCCTAACCCTTTTAGTAGGTGCATCAGCTATCATTTTCTGATCTACTAAAGATTGGCCATTAAGGCTAGTTTTCGCCACCTCTTTTTTCATAACCTTAGGAGCAACTTTTTGTTGCCTCTCAAATTCAAAGTTACTTGGTACAGAATTCTGCGCCTTTCCACTGGAAGAAACCAATAGGGAGAAACCAAATCCTATAAAAAATAATAATTTTGAAAATGTGTTCATATCATAATTAATTAAAACTGTTATAACATGGGTTAATTACCTCATGTAAAAAGCAAAATGCAACTACCTATATAAATAAAGATCAGCCGTTTGCATCATTTTAACAATCGTTCAATAAAGCAAAACTAAACTAAAATAGATGCTCCTACACAGAGTAGTTAACGTAATATGTAACAAAAAAGTTACTTTACGTCTTTTTTGAAACAAAACAGGGTTGAACAGTAATTTTTATTCGATTAAGGTTAAAAATATAACGATGTATTAAGTTTTTAACACGAAAAGGAGGTGATTTTGAACACGCTAAACCAATACTCAAAAACCCACTTTACTGATCTTGGGCCTGCTTTTCAGAAATGGCAGTAACTACATCAACATATAACCCTTCTAAAACTTTAGGATCTTGAGAGTAATATGTCAAACTCGCATTAAACTCCTCTTCAGAAATTTGATGTTCAATAAAAATAGTATTAAAAACTTGTTCTTGATTAAGCGTATCTAAGCGAGATAAATTAAATCTTAATAATGCCTGGGCTATTTCAACATCCACCATAACACTAATCATCTCATCTCTTTCCAAGACATCTTTAGGAACAGACTCTTTTTCTTCCTGACAGGAAAGCAAACAAATTAATAATACTATAGAAAAGAAATATTTCATTATAACCTTTACATAAAAAGAAAACCCTATTCATAATAACATTAGAATAGGGTTTTAAGTATTTTCTTACTTATATTTTAAACAACAGCATCTGTACTAGACGATTTTATCGTTTTTGCTGCTTCTAACATTTTCTCTATCATTCCTGAACCAAACTCTCCATCAATAATATCTCTAACCTCATAAGTTTCAGCACCAATCTGAGCTTTGTATAAAAAATGGTTTTGAGTTTTAACTCCTGAATCAGGAATATTCTGAGAATAAATCAATGCATTTTCTTCTTCTTTAATAATCTCAGAAGTAAAAACTAAATCTTCCTTTAAATCCATTTTCAACAATTCAAGATCAGCTTCTCCATACATAATTTCCATTCCAAAATCTAACCCAACTACTATTTCTAAAGCTCCTCTTTCCGTTAACGTTACTTCAGGTGCTCCATGTATATCTTCCTTTGGAACCATAACTGTTAAGTTAAACCCCCATTCAGATAAATTCAACTCTTCAAAACCTTTTAAAGAAACTGTTTCAACAACATCTTCTACTGGATCTTCACCTCCACCACAAGCAGTTAATGATAATGCTATAATTGTTGCAAATAAATAAGTTACTCTTTTCATATTCCCTAAATTTAGAGACAAATATAATTTAAAATTTTAAAAGAATAATTCGATTCATGATTGAATTATTATTTTGAACCCACTTTCAACCTTATCCCTTCAGAGTGTGAGGAAAATTCTGGAGCATACATACTCTGGATACTCGTTATCCCATTAGAAAAATCTCCAGACATGTTAACTCTTAATGGATATTCAAACACATAAGTTCCTTTCTTCAAATAATTAAAAAAGAAATTAGTAGAAGCATCTTTAGTGCTTTCATAATACCCCAAACCATCCTGGTAACGATAACCTGAAAACACGTTTATAGGCTCTAAGCCTGAAGCTCTCATATCTTTCATATGAACATACTCCATATCTCTATCAACCCGTAATTCTATTCTAACCTTAATTTTGTCTCCAGGAATTACTTTCGTTCCTTCAGTAATTGGAGATATTACTACTCCTGCATCTGAGTTACGTTGCAAAAATAATTTCTTGTTTAGCTTTAAAGGTGATACTGCAGATGTAATTCTATCTAAATCTTCAAAATATTGCCAATACATTGCACCCCAAGCTACTCCAGCATCTTTCTTAGTAACTGTTACATTGCCCATTTTTGGTTTTATCGCTAACTCATTCCATGATGTTTTAAAATAACCTGTTCCTGCTTCAACTTTTACTCCTTCCAACTTGGCTGGATCAATAATATCTCCGCCAACCTTAATTTCAACCTGATTATCGCTGGATAATAATTCTGTTCCTCTAAGTAATAACGCATAACAAGCTTCAGTTGTGGCCTTGGTTGTTTTCCAATCCTGTGTTTGCTTTTGCTTAAGCAACCAAACCTTCATCGCTTCTACACTTTCCAAATCATTTGCTACCTCATCAAAAGCCTCTATAAGTAAAGCTTGAGTTTCTATAGGTGCTTGATACCAATAATAACCTGAACTATTATCTTTCCAGTACATACCCAGTTCCTCATGATGAGTTGCATTCTCTTTTAAAGAAGCCATAATTTTATGTTCTACATGAATTCCTGATTTTGGCTTTCCATCGCGATGCAATGCTAAAGCAATCATACCTTGCATATACTTACTTCTTTTTAACCAATATTTTTTTGCCTGTCCTAGGTAATAATCATATGCCTCTTTATTTTTAGAACTCAATTCAACACTTCCTAAATAATAGCTTCGAGCATAAAGATAATGTATGATATCATTATTTAAATGATCTTTTGCCATATCTACTTTACGCTTCTTCAATCTCTGATAATCTTCTCTTACTCTGTCATCTAAATATCGAACAGATTTTGAAACCATGCTCCAAGTTTTATAATCTTTTCTAATATTTTTAATTCCAAGGTGATCTAAGTGTCCCATTCCTGAAACAATATGCTGAGTAACATATCTACTTTCTGGCATTCCTTTAAACCAAACCCAACCGCCATTAGAAACCTGCAACTGTTGAAGTTTTTTTAAAGATTTTGTTAGTTCATTATTCATTTTATTTAAATCAAACAATAACCCTACTCTCTTTTTACGCTCACTTTCATTTTGAGCATTTAAAACCCATGGAGTTTCTTGCAAAACCAACGCTTTTAATTCTTGATTTTTCTCTAGATTAGACAAAAATGCTTCTGGACTACTATTTTTCCAACTTTCAAAAACTGCTGCAATTTTAGGGTTTGAATTGGCAATGTGCGATGCTATTGAATTCGCATAAAAACGACTAAAAGTTTGCTCTGCACACTCATAAGGATATTCCATTAAATATGGCAATGCTTGAATCGCATACCAAGCAGGATTTGAGGTAAACTCTAACGTTAACTTATGATGCTTAAGTGTATTTGATTGATTGTTAATCAACTTATCAAACTTGAAACTTTTTGTTTGATTGCCCCTGATTGGCAAAGGCATAGATTCTGTAACCAACATTCTATTTGTTAATACAGGTACAGCCATCTCTTCTCCATCAGAAAAATTACCAGATTTAGCTACAATTTTATAAGTAATTGCAGAATAACCTTCTGGAACAGTTACTTCCCAACTTACTGAAGTACTTTTCCCTTTTGAAACATCAAAACCAATTTTTGATTTTGACACTAACAATTGATCAGAAATTTTCTTCATGGTTATTGCATCATAGAAAAAAAGCTCAGCTCCTCCTACCAAATCTTTGTCAGAAAGATTCGTAATCTTAGTGCTAAACACCATTTTATCTCCTTCTCTGAAAAAACGTGGCGCATTCGGATAAACCATTAATTCCTTTTGAGTAACCACCTCTCCGTTTAACATTCCTGTTTTTAAATCTTTCGTATGAGCCAAACTCATAAACTTCCATCTAGTTAATGATTCAGGTATTGTAAAACTAACAATCACTTCTCCATCTTTATTCGTTGTTAAATGAGGATAAAAGAAAGCTGTTTCATTAAAATTACTTCTTGCTTTTACCTCAGACAATCCTTCCTCATTAACCTCCGGGAGAGGGTCCAAAACAGATTGATCATTTTTATCTTTTCCAGTACTCGTACTCGAAGCATTTGCAAAAACTGGAGAATTTAAAGATCTAAACCTTTTTTTAGCGGGCTTTTCAGATTTTTCCATAGCCTTTTCTTCAACTTCGTCATTCATTGCCACAGCAAAGCTTCCTAAGTTTTCATATTCATAATTTCTTCTTCCGTAATTGTATCCAAACCAATTTAACTTATCGTAGTTTTTAGTTTTAAGGTTTGTTAAATACTTATTCCAATCTTCAGATACCAATTCAGAGTGTGCGGTTAAAAATGAGACATTGCTCTGCCAATTTCGACTACCTCGTGCATAACTTAAAACATTTAATCCCCATGAATTTTTCTTAAACACATCTAAAGATGCGTCATATAAAGTCGCTAACATTTCTGCAGCTACTTTTTCACCCTTCTTACCTTTAATTTTTATTTTCCATTCTTCTTTTTGACCTGGCAATAGTTTATTTCTAAAAGTCTCAAATTCAACATCAAGCATCTTATTTGTATGTGGTACAATCACCATTGGAGAGTAAGTAAACTTTCTTCCATGTTTTACAAAAGTAAAATGTACCTGAAAGTTCCCCCTATATTCTTCTATGATAGGTATCGAAACCTTTTTTTGTTCGGAATTAAGAATCAACCACTCTTTATAAACTACCTTATCTTTGTGCACCATTTCATACAGCACCTTTACATTTTTAGCCGCAGATCCAATTAAAAACTCTGCTTTTTCTCCTGGTTCACCTTTCTTTTTAATTGGAACAAACCATGACAATTTATTGTTTGATAGTTGTTTTTCATGCTCATCAAAAACGGTAAAGTATTTCACTTCTTTTACCTCTTCCCCATACTTATCTTTTGTAATGGCTTCCATTACATATTCCCCAGGTTGCCATTCTGGTAGATGAAACAATTCTATTGCCTCCCTCTGTTCTGTATCAAAATCATGATCATAAACCTTTATATTCCTTTCCCACTTATGTTTATTATTTTCATCTCCGTAAACATCTCTAGGGAATTTTGCCACATAATCTTCTTTTGAGATATACTTTTTATCTCCTTTACCCCACAATGAAGAACGGAAATATTTATTAGGCATTTTAAGCGCCCAAATCTTTACATTTCCTTTTGCAAATTCTGGCTGCCCATTTAAATTTGTAGTCGAAAAACTAAAAGTATCAATAGCACTTTTATTTAACCTTCCAGGAATATTTACATTAATTTTTAATGCTTTATACCCAACTGAAACAGCTGTTGTAGAACTATGAGTTTCTCCATTAACATCAACAACATCTGCGTAAACGGTATAAGAATAAGTCGCAGAAAATTTTTCGTTGACTGCTTTATCGACTTCAGCAACAAACTCAATTTTATACTCCCCATTATCATCTGTTTTAATTGTTCCATTCTCTATCTCTTTTTGAGCTGAATTAGGCCAATAACCATAAAGGTATCTACACCAATATGGAAACGAAGCATTTCGTACAACTCGATAATTTACTTCTGCCCCATCCAATGCTGCTCCAGAATATGTTTTGGCAACTCCAACAACATTTACATTTTCATTTAACTTATATACACCTTTTATTGGGTTAAATTTTACTTCAAACTTTGGTCGCTTATATTCCTCTACAGATAGGTATTTTGAGCCATTCTTAGTTCTAATTGATACGGTTCCATTCAATCCATTATTGGGTATAATAAAAGAACCACTATATGTACCATATTCATTTGTAGTTAATTTTAGATCGCTAACTTTCTGATTATTTACATCATACAATGTTACTGTTGAAGCAAAGTTTGTCTTAATCTTATTTTTGTTTTCATTATCAGAATCTAAAACAATTCCTTTAAAGTAAATGATTTGACCCGGACGATAAATTGCTCTATCTGTAAACAAAATTGTTCTCGTTCTAACCTCATTACTCTCTTCGTTATAGCGATATTGATAATACGATTCTTCTGTATTTAATTCATCTTCACCGTAAGACAGATCAGCATAAAAGTTTCGATATTCAGATGAAGATTCAACCTGAAAAAACCCATCATCATTTGTTGTTCTTGTCCCTAACGGCCTCAGTTCATTTTTACGTGAAGAATAATTGTATTTACTATAAAACAATTTAGCCTTAACTCCTTTTAATGGAGCACCTGTCTCTCTATTCATTACAAAAAACTCTACTTCTTGCTTAGCATTTCTTCGAGTTAAATAACTCATATTAGACACCCAAAATGGAGTTAATGAAACCACTCCTTTTTTAGTTTTGAATTGATTAGTTGGTGATGCCAACAAAACATAGAAACCTAAAGGAAGTTCATTTATGCTCACATCTCCTGAATGCCTTTGAAAATCACCTTCGTTTTTTAAATCCAAAGACCACTCCTCAACAAGCTCACTATCTTTAATGTTTTGAATTCGAACATCCCTTTTCTCCTTATTCGTCCATTTCTTATAATCATCGAACTTTATTTTAACCAATTTAAAATGAACACTATCTATGTTTTTAAATGCGACATTTGCTTTAATTGGCGTATTGGGCGAATTAACCTTACCTACTTTTACAGTTAATTCTTTAAACCCTATTCTATTTGCTAAAACCTTGCATTTTTGAGCTCCATATGAATCCGGAAAGTTCTTAATTGCCTCTGCACAGATGGCTATCGCTTTTTTAAATTCCCACTTATTTTCATCCCCTTTTAAAGGCTTATGGTTATTGCCTTTTTTTTGATGAATAGTCGCTAGCTCATGTGCAACTTCAGTTGATGATGGATAAGCTTTAAATTTTTTATGCAAAGAACTCAATGCTTGGTAATATAAGGTGTCTACATTCTCAAACACAGCATTATTCTTTACAAACTGCAATCGTTTTAACTCAACATCTATTAATGCAGTCGGATCTTCATCTTCAAGATGATTGAGTGTTAACTTTTGAAGAATTTCTAATGCTTGAAATTTCAATGAAGTTTTTTCATTCGTTTTCAATTCCATCAAAGCAAACTCTTCATAAGGCTTTAAATAAAGCGGATTATCTAAAGCAAATTCATTAATTGGAGCAGTAAGATTGGATTCTCCGTTCATAAAGAAATCAGCAGCTCTATGTGCTAAAAAATCATATAAAAAAGGACGATAATGACTTGCACTATCCATCACAATAATCTCACTAAAGGTTTCTACAGGAGTTCTCCTTAAACTTTCTATATCTTCTATTGATAGCAGATATTGTTTTGTAGTAACTTCAATTATTTTATTCAAATCCCAAGTTAAAATATCATCATTATCAAAATTTGAAGTTGTTGATCTACTTTGAAATTTCCAACGATTTCTTTGATAGTACTGCCAATACATTTCTGCAATTACAGAATGTAATAGTGGATCAAGAGGGTACTCAGATTTTGTTGCCTCTACAGTTAATTCTCTAACCGTATTCACGAAAGCATCTTCCTCTACATAAGATTGGAATTTGGCTTTAACAATTAATGATTTTAAGATTTGCTCATGATTATCTTCCTTCTCAGCTTTATCATAAATTGCTTCAACTTCTGTTAATGCAGATTTTGTTAGTCCATTTTGTTCTAATGAATCTACGACCCTCCATTCTGGTTGATATACATCTCCTTTTGCATAAATCAACAACGGCTGCTTACTTGTACTTCCTGGCTCTACTATCGTAGAGGAGGAACAGCCATAAATAAGACTTCCAAGAATAACTATTACGAATGTGATATAAATGTATTTGGTTTTCATATTCAGTATATTTTAAAGATTGCTGCCTAGCAACTATGTTTTACTATAGATGCTCTAATAGCTATAATTGCATAAATTATACCATAAAAAAACATCCGCCTATTGGACGGATGTTTAATAAAATAATTTTTCTGCACTAAGTTATTACTGTAACTTAAAGTTTATTGGCAAGTTATAAGAAACACTTACTGGCTTCCCTCTTTGCTTCCCTGCTTTCCATGATGGCATAGCTTTTATAACTCTAATAGCTTCTTTATCTAATAATTCGTGCACTCCTCTAAGAATTTTGATATCTCTTATTTTACCATTCTTTCCTACAGTAAAGTTTACATATACCTTTCCTTGAATTCCATTTGCTTTTGCTGCTGGTGGAAACTTAATGCTTTTCCCTAAGTACTCAAACATCTTTTTTTGTCCCCCTGGAAATTCAGGCATACTCTCCACAATTGTAAATACTTCGTCTTCTTCGATTTCTTCTTCTTCCTCAAAAACTTCTACAACCTCATCAACATCAACTTCAGTATCAATTTCAATATCTTCAACCTCTTCATCATCCTCAACAATTTCAATAATTTCTGGAGCTGCTGGTGGTGGCGGTGGCGGTGGTGGTGGTGTATTTTGTTCTGTAATAGGAATAATATCTTCTTCCTCTTCTTCCATTACCAATTCACCTAATTGAGCTGCTTGCACATCATAGAATTTCCAATTCACCATTGAATAAACAATGAATAATGACAATACTAATCCTGCGAGAGTAAAGGTTCCTCTTAGTTTTTCTAAATCTGCTTTTGGGTTCTTTTTTGGGTCCATCCTAATAAATCCAGCTTTTCGCTGTAGTTTAATGATTAAATACTGATCAAAGTTATTAATATTATTTGAGAAATTTCTAGTAAGTATTTTTTTCTTTCCAAAATCTAAATATGATACTACATCATTATCATATTCTTTAAAAACAAAATCTTTATCAAACTCTACAACTCTATCCGCATTAGAATCAACATCAATTATGTCTAGCTTTTCTTTGGTGGATAACAATGCAAATTCACCTTCTCTTTCATCTTTTATATAATCCTCAACAATTTTATTTGAAGCAGAATCTTTATTAAATGTATTAATTGAATAATTAGATACTGTCTTAAATTCAGCCTTCAATAAAGAATATATTTCTTTCCCTTTCTCATCAGCTTCCTCTTTAGAATCAACATCAATAAACAAAGGAAACCAATATTTTGATTTCTTATCTTTTTCAAATTCAAATTGTAATAAATACTTCATCTTTTAATTTTTAAGTTATTAAATGTAATAAAAAAGCTAGAAGCAATTTCCAATATTTAAAACCATCTTTTTATCGGTAAATATTTCAGAATTATCGGAAAAGTTAGTACTCCTAAAATTGCGCCTAATGAGTTCGCAATAAAGTCATACCAATTACCACTTCTATTAATAAAGATGTGTATTTGTAAAATTTCCATAAGTCCTCCATAAAAAATTCCAAGCAACACAACAATAATACCCACCTTTAAACGGTTTTCTTTATCTATAAATTGTTTACTAAAAGGAAATAATAAACAAACAGACAGAATAAAGTACATCAATGTATGTACCAACTTGTCGAATTGCCAAACAGGTAGTTTAGGTAATTCTTTTCCTGGAAATCCACTTAAGAACAAGATGATCAACAACCAAAGTACTGCGGGAAAATATGAACTGATTTTCTTCATTTTAAAATGGAAACAAAAACTTTCTTTCATATAAAAATCCGCCTAAGCGGATTTTATAAAATATCGTTAGAAAAGTTGTTTTCTTATTACCCAATCAATTCTTTGTATTGATCTGCTGTAAGTAAAGCATCTAATTCACTTGCATCAGAAAGCTCTACTTTAATCATCCAACCATCACCATAAGGATCGTTATTTACTGATTCTGGAGCAGATTCGATAGCTTCATTAAATGCTGTTACTTCACCTGAAACAGGCATAAACAAATCCGAAACTGTTTTTACAGCTTCTACTGTTCCAAAAACTTCTTCTTGGGCTAAAGTTTCTCCTTCTGTTTCTACTTCAACATAAACAATATCACCTAATTCTCCTTGTGCAAAATCGGTAATTCCAATTGTTACAGTATTTCCATCAACTCTAATCCATTCGTGATCTTTAGTATATTTTAATTCTGCTGGAACGTTCATCTCTTTATCTAATTTCGTTATTGACTATTTTTATTTCGCTAATTTATAATTCTTAATTCTTAACTCCAAATTCTTATTTACCTATTGTGTTAATGTAAACCTTAAACTAATCCCTGCATTTGTATTTGATGTTGGGAATGAAGTAGAAATAAAAGGAGTTGTAGAAACATAATCATAAAATGCTCTTACATTAAGCTTAGCACTTACTCTATAATCTGCTGTAAATTTAATTGACAGCACTCTTTGTCCTCCGGTCAATTGATTTACTTCTTCAACTATCTTTCTAATGATCGTATTGTTTTTTCTAAGTCCTACATCTATTCTTGTATCGATATCACTTCTAACCATTTTTTTCTTAGAAAAAGGCATTCTTACTTGTCTAAACTTATACCCGGTTCCAATAGACCATTCACTTCCTTTCAATTCTGTAATTTGATCATTCACCATACTTAAAGATGCATTTCGATCTCTTTTATATTCTACCCTTAAAATCATATTGTTATTTAAAGTCATATCCGCTCCTAATAACGGAGAAAACTGTTCTGATAAGGTAACCGTACCTATTTGTAATTCAGGAATAAAGTCTTCGTTAATATCTCTAGCAAAAGCTCCTTCATCATTTCCTTCATACAATAAGTTGGTCGTAAATGAACCATAACTTAAAGTAGATTTATAAGAATGTGTTAATGTAAACTTCTTAAACAATCTATTTACAAATGCCAACTTACTTAAACCATCATAAGTAATTCTCCAATTCGGTAAAGGAATAAATTTGGTAAACGATTTGATTGAAACCTCATCTCCGCTCTTGCCTGAATAAGCAGCAATGAATGATGATATTAATACATCTTGAGAGGTTTCACTATATCCATCAGCAAAACCACTGGCAGAAGTCCCTACAGAATTTCCATTTTCTGCAGCTAAACGTTGAGAGATTGTTTCTCTTTCTCTTAAGAAATTAGCGAACACTTCCGAAGATCTATCCAAATCATCATCTCCAATAAAGGCAGTGTTTAAAGATAAAAATGACATGCTAAAATTACCTGTATTTACAGGGTTTACTAAAAAGTAATCATCTATACCATTGTTATCAATATCATGAGCTGTTCCGTTAGATAAGGTATCTACAAAAGCATCATCAATAGCAAAAAACTGTTGTGTACTATTTATTGCATAGTTACGCGTAGCTGTCAACTGAATTCTTAATGTTTTGAATGGTCTTATGGTTGCCCTAATGTTATAATTTTCAGAAAAAGTTGTTGCATAATTATAAATCAGGCCTGTTGAATCATTATTCACCAACCAACCCTCATTAGCTGCTCTAAGTGCAAAGTCATCTTCTTGTATCCCTGAAATAAAATTAAATCCTGGAGCAGTAAACCCTGGGCTTGACCCTAGCAATTGTGTTTCTTGATTATATCCTGGCAGCAATGTACCTCTGTTTTTTGTATATGTTCCCGAGATATTTTTAACACTCATTAAACCTAACCAAAATTGATCCATCGGTTTAAAAGGAAGAACTTTTCTCCACAACTCAACCTTTGTTGTATCAGAATCTTTAAATCTTTTTGTATCAAATTTTATCTCTGGAGTTGGAGTTCCCTCTTTCCATCCTTTAGCTTTTGCATTTTCTGCTTTTGTTTTGTTCCTATCTGGTTTTAGGGCATTTAATGTTCTTCGCTTCTGTCTTTCTCTAGCTCTTTTATTAACCTTTTTCAAGAAACCAACACTATTGTGAAGTTTCGTCATATTAAACTGAGAAGTAGCAGAAACGGTATTTGCATTCTGTATGGTATGCCCTAGACTATCTGCTCCTATTGGAGACCTCTGCCAATCATAATCTCCAGAATATTTTGTATTAAGTGTTATAAAGTTAAACCCTGGCAACTTATCAATAGGAACTTTGTAGTTAAAATTAAAGTTATGGTGATAATGTGTATTTGTTCCAAAGTCTCTAATATTTTGCCATACAGTATCTTTCCATGATTGATACTCTTCTTCATAATCACTATCTACCCTACCTCTAGTATCTACTCCGTTAAAGGTTAATGGTTCTTCTATTGTAGCATTATTAGAGGCATTAAAATCAAACTTTAATGACTTAGTGATGTCATATTTCAACCCATAAACCCTATTCCAATAAAAATGTTTTTGAAAGTAAGTTGGCAAATCAAACTCAAACCCTGTATTATTTCTTGCTCTTCTTTCTGAATACATTCTATCCACATCGGTCTGAAAAGAAAGTTGTTTGGGAGTCAAATAAAAGTTAAAATCTTTAATCAATTTGAATGCCTTTTTCTTAGCAAAACCAGCCTTATTAAAAGGTTTAAAGTTTTTAGGTTTAGCACCGAATGCGTACCCAAAACCTCCTCTATAATTTTTCTTATTGTCAAATTCAGTATTGATATCCCTATACTTTGTTTCAGAATAACCATAATTGAATGAGAAGTTTGAAAGATCATAAAAATGGGACTTCTTTTTCCCTTTAGGTTTTAATTTTCTAACATTAGTAAAAGTTATACTTCTCCTTCTGGTAACTTCTTGTGTTCTTTGTCCAATAGAATCTCTAGCATTTTGAGTCAAGACATCATTTGCTAACAAATCATTCAATTCCAAATCTGGATCCAAAGGATTATATCTTGGTGTAACAACACCTTGAGAAACATTGTAGTACATAGGGATACTTAGCCCTATTTTTTCTGGAATAAATTTACCTAACTCTATACTCGTAGAAAGATCATAACTCTTTCTTGTTTCTTGTTGTCTTTCATTTAATTTTTGTTCAACACTACCAAAACCTGGCGTACTATAATCACCTGCAACGGTAACATTTCCTAAATCTGCTATTTGAGTAGTTATTCGAGCAACGGTTGCCCAACCTCCTTCATTATCAAATTCCGCCATTCGCAACTCATTTACCCATACCTCTGCACATTTTTCTAATCCGTCATCATTAGGGTTTAAAGGACTTTGTTTCCTATTTCGTATACCAATCATAAACACCCTAACATCACCAAAATTTGGATTTCCTTTTATTCTCATTCTATTGTTTCCATCATCCTGCTCATAAGGTTTAATGAGTAAAACTCCACTAGATGGATCGGGCAACAAACTATTTCTTACCACTTTCATATCGGTGAATTTAGAAAACTGCAAATCAATATTATTTGCTTCAGGCCAAACTACTTCTCTATCCGATGAGTTACTATTGTTATCAGTATTGTAAGTCCCTGCTGGAGTAACTACTAATGGAACTTCATATTCATAATAATTGTTATCAAAATCAGACCCCATTCTAATAAATACCGCAAGATCTTCATCTGCTAAAGGTTTAGAAGGATCACTTTCTTCAGCATGAATAAACATCTTTAACCTTTTGTACCTTCTAATATCAATATCTAAAACTTTATAGGCCGCTCTTGCATCACCATCATTAAGGTTACATACATCTAAAACCAAGGCCTGCTCATTTAATTGCTGAGTTACTGCTGCTGATGATGGATTAGGGTTTATCTCTCTATCAATTCCTGGAGGGATAATGTAGTTAACCGGTGTTTTAGAACTGTTCTCTTCAACATTTACAGCAGAAACATCAAATACTGTCCCATCATCATCATCTCCAAGAAAATCTCCAGGACTTAACAATCCATCTGTATACTTTCTCCACTCCCCTCTTACCAACTCTAATCGTGCAAATCGAAGAACTACTTCTTTATCAAAACCTTTCATAAACATTCTCATAAAACGAATTGATTTAAAATCTTGGATATTACCTATTACGCTTTCTGGTTCTCTAATCGGGATTTTAAACTGATACCAACGAACTGATTTTGTTGTTCCATCAGCTGTTTTAACAGAAGTTTCTAAAACATTTGTAATGTAATTGTTCCCAACATTTGATGGATTAACCTCTGAAGGGTTCATATTTACCGAATATTGAAAATAATTCTCTCTGAAATCAAGGTTGTTATTCGTATTGATATCCTCAATATCAGGCTTTGTAGTTGCTGCAGAAGAATAATTAGGATTAGGATCTTGATCAGAAGTATTTGAATTTCCTTGTACACCATTATGTAATTTATATCGATCTAGTATACTTAAAGCTAAGTTATCATAATCATCTCCTCTATAGTGGTGATGGTTATCTCCAGCTGGATCTGCTCCAAATGCACCTCCAAAAAAGGCAATTTCATCTGCATCATTCAAACCATCCAGTCCTACATCTTGAAACGGACGAGTACTTGGCGTATTGTCAAATGCCTGAACAAGAGCTTGAACAGTCGGAACCCTACCCCAAACCGTTGTATCAACTAAATTAGTATTAGCACCTGTAGCATAATCAATAGCAGAAAGTGGCATTGCATTTTCTACAGCTTTCCTATCATCCTTTAATATATCCTCAGAAATATCACCTAAATTGAAAAATAATTGCCCTCCCGAATGATTAGGATCTCCATCAGTTGCATCAAATGGATCCATCACCCAAAACTGAATAAATTCAACATTAGAGGATTCAAAATCTGTAGTTTCAACTTTTCTCATTATCCCACCCCAACGTGTAGAAGGGTTTAATAAATTTCCATTTGCATCAATACCCGCAGCCGTAGTTCCATTATCAAAATTGTATTGCCCCCTATCTGATGGATAATAGGCTAAATCTAACGTAGATATATTTTGAGTTGTTCCATTTTGTTGTGCTTTAAAAGGGAAAACTTCTGTTTGTAAAACCTCTCTAGAGTAATGATTAGATTGGGTAAGTGGATCGTTAGAGATATGAGATGGAGTTCTAGAATCATTTCTCCAAAATAATGGATCAATATTATACCACGCTAATTTTGCTCTATTGTATCCATAATCCAATTGATTAGATAAAGGCAATTGTCCTTCAGGAAACAATGTTGGCTGTCCTTGTGGTGTACTGGCTAATTTCCATTGGAAAACAGATCGCATATCAATAGTGGATTGACTTCCTTCAAAATCATCTAAATAAGCTGTACCATCCTTACCTATTGCTCCTGGATTACCTGGTAATAATTTAGCAAATTCACCTTCTACAGTTATCGTAGACTTTTCTTTTGTACTATAAATTGGCAATTTATCAGCCCATCTGGTAAGAAAAGGAACATCATGTGTATACGTTAAATCAAAACCAAGAATCGTATTGTTAATTGGTTCATCCCCAATGTTTATTTTATTTGTTAATGGTCTTTCAGATAATTTAATTGCTGTTGCCCCTAAATTAAAATTCTCATTAAACTTATAATCAAGCCTTGTCCCCATTAATGTTTTCGTCTGAATATTGAATAATGATTGACTTTCTAAGGAAATCTTAATTGGTGTACCAGACTGTAGTATTCCATCATTAATAATCTTAACCCTTCCTAAGTTATAATCTACGGTATAATCTACATTCTCTGTTAATGTAGCTCCTCCAGCTGTAACACTAACAGATCCTTCAGGAATATTTAATGCATTTAAAGAAATATCGGAACTTGACGATGATGAATATTGACCTTTAATGACAAATCTATTTTTACTTGCATCTTGTTCTGCCAAGACTTGAGTAGTTACATATAGGGAATCAAATGCATATTTATTTGCTGTGATTTGATCAGAGAACTTGCTCCTTAAATGAGAACCAAATGGCTCTAATACTGGAAAATAAACCCTTCCATTGTTCTGGTTAATGGTAACTCCATTAATGTAATCAAACACTCCATCAGAGTTAGCTTGATTATTTGTATTTAATCGATCTAAATTTAAAACACTGATTAAAGGCAATCCATTCACTTCTCCTTCAGGAATAAAAGGAATCTGAACTCCAGTAGCAGGGTTGTTGTAAAAAACATCTAAATAAAAATCGGTTGGAGAAATATTAAATGCACCCAATGCATAAACGTTTTTCATCATCAAATCCCACGTTGGAATATTCGTATTAATACTTGTTCCTTTTAACAGTTTTGTATAAAGTCCATCCTGTCCACTTATTCCATCTGTAGAAAACTCTCCAACTTGATATACTTGACCATCCAATGTATATTGAAAAGAAACGGCTAAGATATCGTCTGGATTTAGCGTTGAATTTAAGGAGATATATCCCAACTGAGAATTTAAAGTATAGGCTGAAGGGTTTAACAGTTTCGCATTTTCATACTTTTCAAAATCAACTCCATTAACAAAACCTTGAGTTTGTAATTCTTGACTTGCGTCTACAAAGTTTCTAATATCCAAGGTATTATATGGTGAAGTTCCAGTTGTATCAGATATATTAAAATAAAGGTTATTCGCATCATTAGTTGAAAAGTCAGCGTTGGGTAAAGGATTATTATCCGAAACTTGGGCATTGTTGTAAATATTTGCAGTGGTTGCTTCACCTAAATCAATAAAACCTATTACATTTTTGGTGATATCATTGTTTGAAAAATTTCTATTCGAAACCCAAACCTCAACCTTTGTAATAGAAGCCCTAGAGGTAACCAATGGTGGTGATGATAAAGAACTTTCATACGTATCTCTAAAGTATTGCGACAAGAAATAGTGTTTATTTTGTTCATAATCAGAGCCTTCTTTTTCAAACTTTTTAATTTGAGCTCCTCCCTGTACATTAATTTCTTTCTTCTCTCCTTTTTCTTGTGATAAAACACTTGTAACAGTTAATCTTCCAAACCTCAACTTTGTTTTTATCCCGAATAGGGTTTGACTACCCGTTATTAATTGTCCTTTTAAAGGCAATGAAACATTACCAGCCTCAATCTTTTGGATAATTTCATCTTCATAACCAGTATATTCTATTTTCATTTGATTTTCAAAATCAAACGTTGCTTCAGTATTATAACTGGTAGTAATTTTCAGTTTCTCACCAATATTCCCGACAACATTCAATTGAATCTTTTGATTAAAATCAAAAGTTGTAGTACTTCTTTGATTTGCTGGCAAAGCTGGATTATCTCTAGTAGAACGGTTAATTCCAAAAGATAACTCTGCCGAACCTTGGGGTCTAATATCAATTACATTACCTCCAAAAATTCGATCAAAAGCTTGTCCTTTTACAGTTAATTTAGGTCTAAATCCTTTGGTTTGATTAATATCATCTGCCGATGATTTCTGTTTCCAATAATCTTGTAATGATTTTTTTGAATCATAATTAATGTATTCATCAAAATCCATATACGTTGGATATTTGAAGTAATTATCACCCATCTTTTCAGAATAATTATACGACCCCGTTTCTGGATCATACTCAAAACCTGATTTAATATTGCTTGGGTTTTTCAGGAACAATCCTCCCGAATTTTGACTTTTGGGACCTCCAATTCCATCTTTAAATGGATAGGGTAAATCTATTTCAGGAGAATCAATAGGTAAAGGTTCTGCATTATAGTTTACTAACTTATTGTAATGGGGCCCAGCTTCTGTTTTAACTGGATTAATCATCCAAGTTCCAACCATAATAACGGCTGAAAAACCAAGAATTAACGCTAACTTATTATATGTATTCTTCTTAAAACTCAATGATACCTTTATCTCTTATTAAAGCTTTTTTAAAGTTCTTTTAATAAGTTCTTCTACAGTCAATTCTTCTCCTTCTGACAATATTTTATTTAATGCTTTTTCTGCTGGGTTTTTACCAAAACCTAACATTACTAACGCACTTAACGCTTCTTCTTTAATAGTATTGTTTGATACTAAAGAAATTGTACTAGCTCCATCAACCTTCCCTATCTTGTCTCTTAAATCAATGATAATTCTTTCGGCTGATTTCGCTCCAATTCCTTTAACACTTTTCAACGTATTTACATCTCCACTTAAAACTGCCTGCTTTATCTCATTAGAAGATAAAGAAGATAGAATCATCATTGCAGTGGCTGATCCAACTCCAGATACAGATATCAATAATCGAAACAATTCTCGCTCTCCTGTTTCTTTAAATCCATATAACAATTGCGCATCTTCTCTCACTACAAAGTGAGTATACAACATACAATTTTCATTTGCTCCTATTTGAGAAAATGTGTTTAAAGATATTTTCAATTCATACCCAACTCCTCCACAATCTATAACTACATAGGTAGGGGTCTTCTCTATTAATTTACCGTTAATTTGTGCGATCATAATTACTTTCTTGTTTGAACATCAGCAACTGCAATTGTTACCATATTTACAATTTCTCTTACCGAACTTCCTAGTTGAAGAATGTGTACCGGTTTTTTCATCCCTAACAAAATAGGTCCTATTGCTTCAGTCCCTCCCATCTCTTGCATTAACTTATAGGCTATATTTCCTGAAGAAAGATTTGGAAAAATTAATGTATTCGTATTCCTTCTTGCCAATTCTGAAAAAGGAAAGATCTCTGTTCTTAACTCTTTATTTAAAGCGAAATTTGCTTGAATCTCTCCATCAACAATAATGTTTGGATGCTTTTCATGCAGCATTCTTGTAGCTTCTCTCATTTTTAAAGGATCTTCTCCTTCTGCTGATCCAAAATTAGAATACGACAACAATGCAATTCTTGGAGTAATTTTAAATCGATTTACAATTTTAGCTACAAGTGCTGTTATATCTACAATATCCTCTGCTGTTGGATTTACATTTACTGTAGTATCTGCAAAAAAGAATGGTCCATTCTTCGTAAATAGAATATACATCCCTGCAATTTTAGTTACATCATCATCTGTACCAATAACCTGAAGTGCTGGACGAATTGTACTTGCATAATTTCTAGTTAAACCTGAAATCAATGCATCTGCTTCTCCAAACTCAACCATTGCTGAACCAAAATAATTTCGACTACGCATCAAATCCCTTGCTTCAACTAAAGTAATTCCTCTGCGCTTTCTTTTTTCAAACAATAACTCTGCAAACTTTTGCTTTCGATCGTTTTCACTTGAACTTCTAGGGTCAATAATTGGAATATCTCCTAACTCTAATTGATACTCATCAACTAATTCTTGTATTTTCTTAACCTTCCCTAAAAGAATCGGTTTTGCAATTCCTTCTTCATGAACAATTTGAGCTGCTTTTAAGGTTTTATAATTATCTGCCTCAGCAAATATTACCTTCTTAGGATTTCTCTTTGCTTTTTCCGTAACATTCTTAATAAGCTTGTTATCCAAGCCTAATCTTCTGGACAATTCTTCCTTGTAAACTTCCCAATCTTCAATTTGAATTTGAGCAACACCTGAATCCATTGCAGCTTTTGCAACTGCTGGCGCTACAGTAGTAATCAGTCTTGGATCTAGTGGTTTTGGGATTATAAAGTCTCTACCAAAAACAATGTTTTTTTCATCATAAGCCTCATTCACTTCCTCTGGAACAGCTTCTTTTGCCAATTCAGCAACTGCTTTTACAGCAGCCAACTTCATTTCTTCATTTATTGTGGTTGCTCTAACATCAAGAGCTCCCCTAAAAATAAATGGAAATCCTAAAACGTTATTCACCTGATTAGGATGATCTGAACGCCCAGTCGCCACAATAATATCTTCTCTTGATGCAATGGCGTCTTTATAAGCTATCTCAGGATCTGGGTTTGCCAATGCAAAAACTATAGGGTCTTCGGCCATTGTTTTAAGCATTTCTTTAGAAAGTGTTCCCCCTCTAGATAATCCTAAAAACATATCCGCATCAACCAAAGCTTCTTCTATCGAATCAATTTTTCGATCTGTTGCAAAGAACTTTTTACCTTTCGTTAGTCCATCTCTATCTTTTCGAATAACACCTTTACTATCAAGCATTACAATGTTCTCTTTCTTTACTCCAAGTGAAAGATAAAGCTTTGAACAAGACATCGCAGAAGCTCCCGCCCCACTAACTACTAATTTTATTTCACTAATTTCTTTTCCTGCCAACTCCACTGCATTAAGCATTGCTGCAGATGAGATAATCGCTGTACCATGCTGATCATCATGCATAACAGGAATATTTAATTCTGCTTTTAAACGCTCTTCTATTTCAAAACATTCTGGAGCTTTGATATCTTCTAAATTAATTCCTCCAAAAGTTGGCGCTATTGCCTTGACTGTATTCACAAATAAATCAACATCAGAAGCATCTACTTCAATATCAAAAACATCTATATCTGCAAAAATTTTAAACAACAACCCTTTTCCTTCCATAACAGGTTTAGATGCTTCTGGCCCAATATCTCCTAAACCAAGAACTGCTGTACCATTTGAAATTACGGCAACAAGATTTCCTTTTGCTGTGTATTTATATACATCCTCTTTATTTTCTGCAATCTCAGTACAAGGAATAGCAACACCTGGAGAATATGCCAAAGACAAATCTCTTTGTGTGCTATAAGGCTTAGTAGGAACCACTTCAATTTTACCTGGTTTACCCTGTAAATGATACTCTAATGCCTCTATGTCTTTACGTGATTTTTTCATATAATTTTTATTCTACTAAAACCCGTAAAAATAGCAATAAAATTTGGGCTTTAGAAACGAAAAAGAGGTAAAAACACAGCAAATAAATTGATTCAAATTAGTTATTGTTAATTAGCTGAAAATGAATACATTTATTATCTATTTTTTAACTAAAGATGAAAAAAATTGTTATTTTTTCTGGAGCAGGAATTAGTGCCGAAAGCGGACTAAAAACTTTTAGAGACAGTGACGGCTTGTGGGAAAATTATGATTTAACAGAAGTTGCTACTCCTGAAGCTTGGGAAAAGAATCCAAAGTTAGTCTTAGATTTTTACAATTTAAGAAGAAAACAGGTAATAAAAGCACAACCAAACGAAGCTCATTTAACTTTAGTAAAGTTTGAAGAGAAGTTCAACGTTCAAATTATTACCCAAAACATTGACGACCTTCATGAACGCGCTGGATCTTCAAACATACTCCATCTCCATGGAGAAATATTACGATCAAGAAGTACTGGTACTCAAAAAGAATACAAAATCAATGGCGAAGAATTAAACATTGGCGATCTATGCGAGCAAAAAACTCAATTAAGGCCTGATATCGTTTGGTTTGGTGAGGCTGTCCCAAAAATGGTAGAAGCCGAAAAGATTTGCCGAGATGCAGATATTTTGATCATTATCGGAACATCTCTTTCTGTTTATCCTGCTGCTAACATCGTAGAATTCGTTCCTGAATCCTGCCCTAAGTACATAATTGACCCAAAAGACATCTCAAGCAAAGGAATTAAAAACTTAACGTATATAAAAGAAAAAGCGAGTATTGGAATTCCAATACTCGCCAATACTTTATTAAAGTAAGTATTACTTTACAATAACTCTTTTTGTTTTAACTGCTTTATCATCAACTTTAATTGAACAGAAGTAAACTCCAGCATTTAATTCAGTAACATTTAAATTGATTTGTCCTTTTCTACTATTCACAGTTCTAGAGATCATTATTTGTCCTAAAACATCATACACCTCAACCACTGCCGGGCTATTAGCTCCTTCTACAGCATATCTAATTGTTAAGTTATCAGCAACAGGATTTGGATAAACATCAAACCCAACATCACCTTTAGCAAGTTCTCCAGTAGAAGCTACTTCTCCATTATCAATCTTACCATTACCATTAGCATCTCCACTAATCTCACAAACATCAATCCATCCACTACCATTCATATCTCCAGCAAGCTCGTTTCCATCAATAATACCATTTAAATCAACATCACCAGCTATTTCACTTCCATCAACAATTTTGTTACCATTTTGATCACCAGCAAAAGTACCACCTTCAGACCAAACAACACAAGCAGTTGAAGTATCTGTAGGGTTAGCCACATCAACAACTACAAGTCTCCACTTAGCGAAGTTACCAGTTGCCCACTGTCCAGAAAACGGAGCTACTTTAAAATCATTATACACACCGCCAGCAGGAGCAACAGCTGCTACATCAGAGTAGTTTTGAGCTGCAGAAACACCTGCATTAGCTATATAACAAGCTGTTCCAAAACATACTTGTAAATCTGAATTTGGTCCATTGTGCAATTCATAAACTCTAGCATCAAATGTTATCGCAGTTCCAGAATTATTTCCAACATGAAATTTTGTTGCTCCTAGATTAGTAGCATTATCGTATATCCAATAAGTTCCTCCTCCAATATTATTGTTACTTGCGTCTTTTAATTCAATATTTTGAGCCATTAAAGCAGACGCGCTTGCAAGAGCTGTTACAAAGAGTATTTTTTTAATCATAGTTAATAGTTTTAAAATTTATATGAATCAAATTTACTTATTAATATGATTCCATTCATTAAGAATTCGATGTAAATCAAAAAAACATAAAACAACTAGGATTCCAACTTTATTTGAAAATTATTCAACAGCATGTTAAAAATTGAAACTCCTTTTAATTATTTTTGATGCCAAATTCACATTTTTATAAACTTAAACTTAATACGATGAAAAAATTATTACTCTCTATTGTTGCATTGGCAGGAGGATCTGTCTTATTTGCACAATCTTACCCTGCAAGCCAGGTATCAGACACAAAAAAAGCTGTACTTGAAGAATTTACAGGAATTCACTGTGGTTTCTGTCCAGCAGGACATGCCATTGCTGACGCAATTAAAACTACTCACGGTGACGATGCTATTATCATTAATGTTCATGCAGGTAGTTTTGCAATACCAAATGCTGGAGAATACGATTTCAGAACAACTGTAGGAGATGACATAGACAATGAAGCTTCTCCTTGTGGTTATCCTGCAGGAGCTATGAATAGAAGTACTTCTTATGGTGGAAGTATTCAAACTGGTACTAACTGTACTGCAACTTTTGCATATAGTAGAGGAGAATGGACAAACCAAGCGAGTACCGTTATTTCTTCAGCAAATTCTTACGTAAATGTTGGATTAAAAGCTGATATTGATGTAAGCACTAACATTATGACTGTTGATTGGGATGCTTTTTTTACAGCAAACTCAACTGCAGGTTCAAACAGAATTACTTTTGCTCTTCTTCAAAGTAATATTGAAGAAAATCAATCTGGAGCAACAGGAAATCCATCTCAAGTTTTAGCTAATGGAAAATACAACCACCAACATGCTTTAAGAGCTTATTTAACAGCTGGAAATTATGGTGATGCATTAACTCCAACTACAATGGGATCTAACCCAAGTGGATCTTTCACATATAACATTCCTGCTTCTATTGGAGGAATCCCTACAAATTTAGCTGACATGGAAATTGTTGCTTTTATTGGTGAAGGAACAAAATGTCAAGATATTGTTACAGGTGTTGTAGGTGACATTACTTACACTTTCCCAGCTGGAACTTTCTCAATTGATGGTTCTGCTTCAACAGCACACACTCTTCCTTCTGACATGTGTACACAGTCATTTACACCAGAAGCAACGTTCACAAACAACTCTACAACAGATCCTACTGATACATTAGAAGTTAGTTATTCTTTAAATGGAGGAACTGCTGTAACTTCAGGAGATATTATTAGTAACGTAATTGCAGGAGGTACTTATACACATACTTTCCCAGCTATATCTTTACCAGCTGGTAACAATACTATCGTTTATTCTGTATCAAATGGTAGTTCAACTACATTTGTTGATATGCAGTCTAATAACAACTCAACTGCTAGTATCACTATCCCTTATATCCCTAGTACATCAATTGGTGCTACTTACACTTGGGATTTTGAGAGCAGCGCTGTTGGAACAGGAACTTGGGCCAACACAATTAATACTGATGATGCTGACTTTTTTGTTGTTGACCAATCTATCAGTTCAACTACTACAGATTTAGGTGGATATGCTAACTCACCTAAAAGTTTCCGTCACAGACTTTATAACATGGCAAATGGTCAAGAGAATGATTTTGTTACTTATAAGTTTGATTTAAGTGGAACAACAAATCCAGCATTTGAATTTGATTATGCTTATGCTCAATTAGCTAGTGGTTCTAATGATGGACTTAGAATTTCAGTTTCTACTGATTGTGGTGCTACTTGGACTCAAGAGTTTTTAGAAACTGGTAACGCATTTGCTACAGGAGCAGTTGATGGTGTTAACATTTTCTATCCTGTTGCTGGAGACTGGGGATCAAAAAGTGTTGATTTAAGCAATTACAAAGTAACAGATGTAATCATCAAAGTAACTGTTATTTCTGCTACTAATGGTAACTGTATCTATTTAGATAATATCAATGTTCGTGAGTCTACTGTAGGAATAGATCCTATTGCTGCTCAAGGAGGATTAACAGCATTCCCTAACCCTACTGCTGATATTTCTACAATTACTTTTGAATTAACGGAGTCTACTTCAGTTAATACTGAAATTGTTAATGCATTAGGAAGCGTTGTATTTAACAACGTTGAAACAATGAATGCAGGAACTCAAAAAGTAGTATTTGATGGTACTGAATTACCAGATGGAATTTACTTTGTAAACCTTACTATTGGTGATGAAGTAATCACTAAAAAAGTTTCATTGATCAAACAATAAGACTTTAGGTAAATAACTTTTAAGGAATCAGTAGTGTGGCACTAAATTTGCCTAATCACTACTGATTCTTTTTTTAAATTAAAATTTACAATTATTATGAAAAAACTTATTTTATTATCACTAATCACTTTATCTTCAGGTCTAATCGCTTACTCTCAAAAGGAGGCTAGATCAATTCCGTCTGCAAACGTTAAAGATTTAGAAGGAAATACTGTTAACACCAAAAAATTTAGCAATGAAGGGAAACCAATGATTATTAATTTTTGGGCAACTTGGTGTACACCTTGTAAAAGAGAATTAAACAACATTGCAGATATTTACGATGACTGGGTTGAGGAAACTGGTGTGAAATTAATTGCTATATCTATTGACGATTCAAGGAATGCTGGTAAAGTAGCTCCTTATGTAAATGGTAAAGGTTGGGAGTACGAATGTTACATTGATCCTAATCAAGATTTTCAAAGAGCAATTGGTTTTCAAAACCCTCCATATACTGCAGTAGTAGATGCAAATGGACAAATTGTATGGACACATTCAGGTTATAAAGAAGGTGATGAAGAGAAATTACTTGAGGTTGTAAAGAAAGTAGCAGCTGGAGAGAAAATAGAACATTAAAATAAGATTTCAATAATACCTTGAATAAGCCCGAAATTTATCTAATTTCGGGCTTATTTTTACATCATAAATTTAAAACCATATTTAACGAATATGAAACTACATAAAGTTATTACAATAGTATTTGTCTCCTTATTTTCTATCAACTATAGTTATTCTCAAAGCATTGATGAAATCATGAACAGAGGAGAAGTTCATGGGAATTTTCAACTTGACCTTCAATATTATCAAGAAGATAGTTTAACCGGAGCTGTAGAGGTTCCTGAAGACGTTCTTATGAATGGATTTGCAAACTTCAACTATACGAATGGAAACTTTTCCGCTGGTTTTAGATACGAAAGTTACTTAAACACAATGTTAGGTTTCCCTACTGGTTATAAAGGCAATGGAATAGGTTATCGTTATGCCTCATTTATCAATGAAGATATGAAAATCACAGTAGGTAATTATTATGAGCAATTTGGTAGTGGACTAATATTTAGATCTTATGAAGCAAGAGGTTTAGGTTATGACAATGCAATGGATGGAATGCGAATAAATTACAAATTAGCTGAAGGACTTCATGTTAAAGGAATTATAGGTAAACAGCGTTTTTATTTTGATTATGGTGAAGGTATTGTTAGAGGTATTGATGGTGAATTGATGGTTAACGATTTTCTTGGAGGCAAACTTAAAGAAGCTAAAACCAAACTTACCTTAGGAGGGAGTTTTGTAAGTAAATATCAAGTAGATCAAAGTGCCACATTAAACTTACCAGAAAATGTAGGTGCCTCAGCTGGTAGGTTTACAATTCAACGCGGAAAAGTAAAACTTAATGGTGAATATGCTAGAAAGATAAATGACCCTTCTGCTGATAATGGTTTTATCTATAAAGATGGTGAAGCTTTTTTTGCAGAAGCAGTATACTCTACCAAAGGTTTTGGTCTTAACCTCTCTGCAAAAGGTGTAGACAATATGAGTTTTAGATCTGAGAGAAATGCTGCACTTACAGATTTACAAATAAACTATTTACCAGCACTAACAAGACAACACACCTATAACTTATTAGCAACTCTTTATCCTTATGCAACTCAGCCAAATGGTGAAATTGCTTTTCAAGGAGAATTGATCTATAAAATCAAAAAGAAATCTCTTTTAGGAGGTAAATACGGAATGGGAATTTTAATTAATTACTCTACTGTATACAATATCGATTCTACAGCAATACCAAGTGCAATAGATACTTCAATGCAAGGTTACACAACAAACCTATTTTCAGTTGGAGACGATAAATATTACGAAGAAATAAATGTAGAAATAAATAAGAAATTTAATAAGAAATTTAAAGGAACATTTACATACTCAAACCTGATGTTTAATCAAGCAGTTATTCAAGGTAAAAAACCAGAAGATTACCCTAATGTATATGCAAATATTGGTGTATTAGATCTTACTTATAAGCTATCGAAAAAGCACGCTTTAAGAGTAGAAGTTCAGGGTTTATTTACAGAACAAGATCAGCAAGATTGGGGAACATTATTAATTGAATATTCTTTCGCACCACACTGGTTTTTAGCGGTAATGGATCAATACAACTATGGTAATGAGCATAAAAATAGTGATGGTGAGTATGATGAAAGAATACATTATTATTTTGCTTCTGCGGGTTACTCAAAAGGAACAAACAGAATCCAAGTTGGGTATGGTAGACAAAGGGCTGGAATATTTTGTGTAGGAGGTGTATGTAGAAATGTACCTGCAGCAAGTGGTTTAACAGTAAGTATAACAAGTAGTTTTTAGAAACTACAAAAACAAATATAATTATGAGAAAATTACTAAGTATATTGTTATTAGGAGGAATTGTTTTTATAGGGTGTGATAAAATTGATGACCCAACACCTAATGATATCGTAAGCACAGACGGTATTGAATGGGATGATTCATTGTACATTGAATCATCAGCAACCATGCGAAAAATTGTTCTTGAAGAATTTACTGGTCAATTATGTACATATTGCCCTGGTGGAGCACGAGAAATTGAACGATTAGATTCTATATACACCGATCAATTAATCCCAGTTTCAATTCATGCTGGTGGTTTTGCAAATCCAGCAAATGGTGCTCCTGATGATTTTAGAACTACTGCTGGTGATTTGTACAATTCAACATTTGGTATTACACAATTCCCTGCAGGCGTAGTATCTCGATTAAACAATGGCGCTCCTACTGGTCTTTCTCAATGGGATATCGACATTCTATCAATTAAAAATGATGTTCCAAAAGTGAGCATAGGGTTATCCACATTATATGATGATTCAACTAAAACATTAAAAACTATTGTAAATACTGAATGGTTATCTTCTGAAACAGGAACATATAACATACAAATTTACCTTGTACAGGACAGCATAGTAGCTTATCAGCTTGATAATAATGTTAATATTCCGAACTATATGCACAGACATATGTTACGAAAAGCAATTAACAGTACTTGGGGTACACCACTACCTTCTTCTAACACTGGTGATACTGACTCTCAAGATTTTGCAATTACAATGGATCCAACCTGGGAGAAAGACCAATGTATTGTAGTTGCCTATGTATATCAAGTTGCTCCAAATTATGAAATTTTACAAGCAGAAGAAATACATATTGTAGACACTCACTGATAAAAAAATAATTTAAGTAAAGCCCTTGAAGAAATCTTCAAGGGCTTTTTCTTTATCTTTGAATTAATGAAATTCATTATTGCCATATTAATAGTTATTGCCTCTTACATAAACTGTTCAGCTCAAGCTTTCAAAGCAGGTGCTATTGCGGGAATAACTGGAGCACAAATAGAAGGAGATGGATATGGTGGATATAACAAACTAGGTTTTATTGGTGGTGGATTTGTAAATACAAGTCTTTCTGAAAAGTTAGCGGCCCAATTCGAAATTTATTTTATCAATAAAGGAAGTTTTGATGCCGCTCATCCAGATAGAGGGGATTTTGATAAATTAAGTATTAATATCAATTACATTGAAGTACCTGTTGTTTTAAGGTATAAGTATGAGAAATTAAATTTTGAGATTGGACTTTATATCGCCAAACTAATTGGCACCCCACATCTTGAAAATCAAAATGGAGAAATATTTATAACTCGATACCCCTTTAAAAGTTTTGATTTTGGAGGTTTAATAGGAGTTTCTTATCAAATTAATAAAAAGTTCAGCTGTAATCTAAGATCAAAAAATTCAATAATCCCTATAAGAGATTTTGAAAATTCAGATCAACAAATTGGAATCTTTAATCAACTATTTAGTCGAGGTTGGTATAATGTTGATTTAAACTTTACCGTAAGGTATCACTTTGAAAAATAAAATATGTCAATCAAAAAAAGGAAAATAGTTATTGCTATAACTGGAGCTTCAGGAAGTATCTATGCTAAAATTTTGTTAGACACACTTGTTAAAATTCAAGAAATTGAAATTGGTATTTTATTATCAGATAATGCCAAGATTGTTTGGGAAACCGAACTTGAAAACGATAATTATAAAAATTACCCTTTTACTTTTTACGATAAAAATGACTTTAATGCCCCTTTTGCTTCAGGGTCTGCAAAGTACGATACAATGGTGATCATCCCTTGTTCAATGGGCACTTTAGGAAGAATTGCCAACGGAATATCTAATGATTTACTAAGTAGAGCTGCTGATGTTATTTTAAAAGAAAGACGAAAACTTATTTTAGTAGCTAGAGAAACACCTTATAGTTTAATTCATATCAATAATATGAAATTAGTTACTGAAGCTGGTGGAATTATTTGTCCAGCAACACCATCTTTCTATAGTCAACCAAAAACTATTGAAGAGGTAGCTAAAACCGTTGTTGATAGAGTACTAGATTTAATGGAAATTGATATTGATACCTATCGGTGGGGATCATAGTAGAGAGTAGAGAGTAGAGAAAAAAACTAATTCCTCATTACTTTTCACTTTTCACTTTTCACTTTTCACTTTTCACTTTTCACTTTTCACTTTTCACTAATAAAATTAATGTTTCGTTTTAATCCTTTAAACTTGGTTCTTTTTACTGGAGATTTTTTAAAAATTTCTTGAAAAATCTCATCAGTGAGTTCCTCCCATTCTACTTTTGAGTAATTAATAAGCTTTTCATTTGGTTTAAATTTAGGTTCATTATTCACTAAAGAAAAACGATTCCAAGGGCATATATCCTGACAAATATCACAACCAAAAGCCCAATCTTGAAACTTTCCCTTAACCTCATTCGGTAAGACTTCATCTTTTAATTCAATCGTAAAATATGAGATACATTTACTCCCATCAACTACTTTATTTGGAAGAATTGCTTCAGTAGGACAAGCATCCAAACAAGCTCTGCAAGTTCCACAATGATCAGTTACAGGGTTATCATAGTCTAACTCTAGATCCAATATTATTTCGGCTAAAAAGAAGAAAGAACCTTGTTCTTTATTGATTAGCATTCCATTTTTACCAATCCAACCTAAACCACTTTTTTTGGCCCAAGCTCTATCTAGAACAGGTGCAGAGTCAACAAAAACACGTGCACTTACCTCACCAATTTCATCATTTATAAAATGGACAATATCTTTTAATTTGTCTTTAATTACAAAATGATAATCTTCTCCATAGGCATACTTAGATATCTTAAATGTATCTTCCCTTTGGGTTTCTTCTGGATAATAATTAAACAATAGAGAGATAACCGACTTAGAATCTTCTACCAATAAAGTTGGATTCAATCTCTTGTCAAAATGGTTTTCCATGTAACGCATTTCTCCATGCATGTTTTTATTGAGCCAACTTTCTAATCGTGGAGCTTCCTCTTCTAAAAATCCTGCTTTTGAAATACCACAAAAAGAAAAACCCAAACGTTGTGCTTCGGTTTTAATTTGTTGCGAGTATTTAGATTTCAAATTCATTTCAGTTTTAGATAGATTATTTGTCTATTTGATTTTACAATACTTTATTGATTCCTTAACTGTTTCAATGTTCGTATAGTCAACATCATTAAGGCTTTTGTTATCTCCCCAACCAAACAATTTTTCAAAAATTGGAAGCAATCTAGAGTCCTTTACTTGTTCCAAAAAGTACACCTCATGCTCTTTCTCCTTAATCCCCATATCATATAGAACCTGATCATGTTCTTTAATGCCTAATTCATGAAAATAATGCATGATAACAAAGTATTCACAAACATTTCCACTCTCTAATTTTCCAGCAAAGAAATGAGGCATAAACCAACCGATAACAAAACAACTTGCCGAAATTACTTTTCCTATAATATAAAACTGAAACTCATAAAAACTAGAAACGGGTATTCCATATTGACTCATGATGGATAGAACTTCTCTACGGTGTTCCCACTCATCCAATTCAATTTGTTTAATGGCTATTTTCTCTTCTACTAAGTTAGATGCTTTTGCATGACCTATGTACGCAAAGGCAGCAGCTTGTTCTGCTGAATAAGCTTTCTGAAGCAATCTAATTAATTTAGGATGATCTAACTTCATAATATTTTAAAACACTTTAAAACAGTTGGCCTTGATCTGGACCTTTAACTTTTCCTAAGTGTCTGTATGCTTTTTCGGTAGCTTCTCGCCCTCTAGGTGTTCGCATTAAAAACCCTTCCTTAATTAAAAAAGGTTCATATACTTCCTCAATTGTTCCTGCTTGCTCAGCTACTGCTGTAGCAATTGTTGTTAAACCAACAGGGCCACCTTTAAATTTATCTATAATTGCAGATAGGATGCGATTATCCATGTCATCTAACCCATTCTTATCCACATTTAAGGCATCCAATCCAAATAAAGCAATATCCATATTTATTTTGCCATCTCCTTTAACCTGAGCAAAATCTCGAACTCTACGCAATAATGAATTCGTAATACGTGGAGTACCTCTACTTCTTCTTGCTATTTCATCTGCTGCATTACCATCCACTCCAACATTTAAGATATTGGCTGATCTTTTTATAATGGTTGCGAGTAATTTTGCATCGTAATACTCTAATCTTGATGTTATACCGAAACGAGCTCTTAAAGGAGATGTTAATAAGCCTGTTCGTGTTGTAGCTCCAATTAATGTAAATGGATTTAACTCAATTTCTACACTTCTTGCATTTGGTCCTGAATCGATCATAATATCGATTTTATAATCTTCCATAGCAGAATACAAATACTCTTCAATAACTGGCGTTAATCGATGAATTTCATCAATAAACAATACATCTCCTTCTTCTAAATTGGTAAGTAACCCTGCTAAATCTCCTGGCTTTTCTAGAACGGGTCCTGAAGTAACTTTAAAACCCACATTCAATTCATTGGCAATAATATGAGCCAATGTTGTTTTACCTAGTCCGGGAGGGCCATGAAGTAAAACATGATCTAAAGCTTCACCTCTTTGCTCTGCAGCTTTTACAAATACTTTTAAATTCTCTACAACTTTAGCCTGCCCCGTAAAATCGTCAAATGAAAGTGGTCTTAACACCTTTTCAATTTCTTTTTCTGTAGAGCTTAAATTGTCATTATCTGCATCAAGGTATTCATTCATACTTCAAAGGTAGTTCTTTTTCTTTTTGCTTCGATCAACTAAATATGACAATATTTATTAATCAATTTCTAATTCCTTTCCGGTGATAGTTCTAAATATTTCACCTAAATAAACTTTCAGTTTAATAACATATTCAGGAGAGGAAAATCGTTCTTTAATTCCAGATTCTTTATAGTAAACCATTCTATAGCCAACCCCTGTTCCTATTCCAACCCATCGAACAATCTTGTAATCAATTAACATTGCTGGTTCATATGACAAAACCATGCTCTCTTGTAATTTTATTTTTTCTCCTTGAGGATTGTTATATTGATAACTTGCTCCACCAACACCATGCTGTATTGACAAACTAAATTCCCACTTTCTTGAATTATGATACACATATTCAATGTAAGGTGAAAAATAAAAGTATTCTAAATTTACAGGAAACTCATTACCACTATCATCAAAAGTTGTCGTTTCTATTGGCACCAACATTTGATTTATACCTAGGCCTACTTTAAATTTTCTTCGAAAATTCAACCCAACCTTAATTCCTACTGTCTTAAGTGCTCCATCTCTAATAAAAGAAAATCGGTTATCAAATTTTACGTCTAGTTTTGGTTTTGTTTTAAAACTTTTCTTGAATTCATCTTCAAAAACAACATCTTTTGCTTCACCGTATTGAGCAGATAAAATACTTGGAAATATGACTAATGTTAAAACAACAAGATATAGTCTCATGATCATCAAACTTCTTCTGACTGGTTGTTCTTTTTATGATGACGGTAAATCAGGTAACCAACTGTTCCTATCAGCATATACGGAATAAACATGAGGTATATTATTCCATTGTTAATTCCTTCACCTTGGTCACTAGATTCAACTACTGCTTTACACATTGCACATTGTGAAAATGTAGACAGACTTATTAAAGTAAATAATAGAAGACTAAGTATTTTTTTCACAGCAATCATTTTAACAAATTTAGTAATGATTTACTAGATAACAAGAACATAAACTATTTTCGCTGTTCCAGTTTATTTTTATTTGCTTGTCCTTTAAATGGTACAGATTCCTCTCTATATAAAATATCTAAGGCATCTGTTAAATCTTTCTTCATTTCTGAATAAACCGTTCCATCAAACAAACCTCTAATATGTCCATTTTTATCAACTAAAATAAAATACTGTGAATGTAAAAATCCTCCAGGAGCCACTTCATCTTCTCCCACACTAATAAAGAATCCTTTTAAGGCAGCTTCATATATTGCATCTTTATCCCCTGTTAAGAAAGTCCAATTGTCTGTATCTGCATGAACCATTTCAGCATAGTCTTTTAAGACTTCTGGAGTATCATGCTCTGGGTTTACAGTAATAGAAATGAATCTTAAATTCTTTTTATCTTTAAACTTATCTTGAAGGTATTTCATATTACCGGCCATTTTAGGACAAATGGTTGGGCAAGTAGCAAAGAAAAAATCGGTTACATAAACTGTACCTAACAAATCGTCTCGTGTTACAGTTTCACCATCTTGATTTGTAAATTCAAAATATGGTATTTGATGATAAGTTGTATCATAACCTCCATCAGCATTTTTCACAGCTTCTTTTGGTCCTATATATGGAAGCTTTGTGTAATGGTGTATTCCTTTAGACATTAACAGGTAAATAACTCCTGGTAACATTAAAATTATAGCAAGAAAAAAAACTTTTACAAACTTTGATGATGGTGCTGGCATAGTGATATAAAAAAAGATCACAAAAAATTGTGATCTTTTAAATGTGTTTAAATTCGGTTAAAACAAATACTCCATATAGTGAGTATATGTTGCTTCTGTTACAACCATGTAAATCAGATACAACGCTAACAATACGTAAGGTATAATTATAGTATTCTGAAGACCTGTTCTTTCATGCTTTAAGTGCATATAATATGCTACAATAAAGTAAGCCTTAGCCAACGTTAATATAATGAATGTCATTTTAACCCAACTCCATGCGATGGCTAATTCTTTCCAAGTAAGACCTAATCCAACTTCAACAGAAGTAATGGCTAGTAATACCCAAAACATATTCCAGATCATTCTTCTGGTTTTCTTACCTTCTTCTTCTGAATGATGAGCTGCGTACTTATACGGTTCGTTTGAATGTTCCATAATATCTTTATTAAATCTTTTATTATTAGATCCCGTTCTACAACGGGATAAGTTCAACTTTTTATTTTAATCTCGTCCAACTAAAATGGACTCATCAAAATAAGGTTTCACTAATTATACTAAGTAGAAGAATGTGAATACGAATACCCATACTAAATCTACAAAGTGCCAATATAGTCCAACTTTTTCTACCATTTCATAATGACCACGTTTTTCGTACGTTCCCATTATTACATTAACAAAAATGATAAAGTTTAATACAACCCCACTAAATACGTGAGTTCCGTGAAATCCTGTTATAAAGAAAAAGAAATCTGCAAACAATGGATGACCGTACTCATTATGAGTAAGATTAGCTCCATGTATTTCGTGAGCATTTGCTAAAGCTGCTTTTAATGCATCTCCCTCTAAAGTAATATAAGGTGATGTAACATCTCCAAGAGTTTCTCTCCAAGGCAACATTAAAACTTGTTTAGAATCGTCTGCCCAACGTCCAATAATTCCTTGTGTTTGTTCTATTACTCCATTAATTTCAACAGTCCCTATACCTAATTCCATAGCTCCTAACTCAGTTCCATGTATAAAGTGCATCCACTCCCAAGCCTGAGAACCTACGAATATTAAACCACCTATAATAGTCCAAAACATCCATTTAATAACTGCTCCTTTATCCATTCTTTGTCCAGCTTCTACGGCCAATACCATAGTAACAGAACTCATAATTAAGATAAAAGTCATTAATGCAACATATAATAATGGTTGATGACTATGCACAAATGGAAAGTGTGTAAATACATTTTCTGCGGTAGGCCAAATAGCCGAATAATCATGACGATAAAAACCGTATGCTGCTAAAAATCCAGTAAATGATAAAGCATCCGACATTAAGAAGAACCACATCATTAATTTACCGTAACCTGCACCGAAAGGAGAGTTGTTATCTCCAGCCCAAGCTGTTTTACTATCTACTACTTCTGTATGAGACATATTATATTATTTTTTACGCTATTGAATATCTTAAAAAAAAGAACAAGTAAACCCAAAGTCCACCTAGAAAATGCCAATAAGTTAAACTTACTTGCATTCCAACTGAATCTTCAGAAGTATACCTTTCTTTCATTGTTTTTACTAATACTACTATTAAACTTACAAGTCCACCTATTAGGTGTAAAATGTGTAAAGCGGTTAATAGATATAAAAAAGAACTTTGTTGAGTACTTTCACTACCTATTGCATAAACACCATTATCATGTAATGTTACCCACCCCATGTATTGCGTTGCAACAAAAGCTAATCCTAAAGCCAATGTTATTCCTACACTCAATTTAGCCATTGTGTGATTACCCTTCTTCACAGAAATTAATCCAAAATGAAAAGCTAAACTACTTAACACAATAACAAATGTGCTTATAACAAAAGCCTGAGGCATTGCTATCGTAAGGAAACTTCCTCCTCCTTGACTAACTACAACTGCACTCGTTAATCCTCCAAAGAACATAACAATACTCATAATACCCACCCACATCAAAGGCTTAGAAGTCTTTCTTCTAATCTCATCTTTATAGTTTGTATTTTCCAATGTTACTGTTGTCATTTTAATTTCTATGTTTTACACTTTAACTTAAACCCTTGTGAGTTAAATTAGTGTTCTCCTCCATCTTTTTCATCATCTCCTAATGGAGTTGTTTGAGGGATAAAATCTTCACCATAAACATACTCTCCATTTGCATTAACTTTACTGTAGTCATAAGGCCATCTGTAAACTGCAGGAATTTCTCCATACCAGTTTCCGTGGAAATGTTCAACAGGAGAAGTCCATTCTAATGTATTTCCTTTCCAAGGATTCATTGGTGCCTTAGGCCCTCTAAATGCGCTATAAACAAAGTTAAAGAAGAATACTAACTGACCTATCATTGCTAAGATCGCACAAACACTAATAAATACATTAATGTCAATCATGTTATCAAACATAGGGAATTCAGAATTTGTATAATACCTTCTTGGTACTCCAGCAAATCCTAAGAAATGCATTGGGAAGAATACTCCATAAGCACAACAAATTGTAATCCAGAAATGGATATTCCCAAGTTTATTATTCATCATTCTACCAAATAACTTCGGGAACCAGTGATAAACACCAGCGAACATACCAAAGATTGCAGATAATCCCATTACAATATGGAAGTGACCTACAACAAAGTAAGTATCATGAACATTAATATCTAATGCAGAGTTTCCTAGAATTAATCCTGTAACACCTCCAGAAATAAATGTAGATACTAAACCAACACTAAACATAGTTGCCGGTGTAAATACAATATTCCCTTTCCAAAGTGTTGTTAAGTAATTAAATACTTTAACTGCAGAAGGTATTGCAATTAATAATGTTGTAAATGTAAATACAGATCCTAAGAAAGGATTCATTCCTGTTAAGAACATATGGTGTCCCCAAACAATAAACGATAAAAATCCAATTGCCATCATAGAACCAATCATTGCTCTATAACCAAAAATTGGTTTTCTAGTCATTGTAGAAATAATTTCTGAAGTAATACCCAATGCTGGTAATAATACAATATATACCTCAGGGTGACCTAAGAACCAGAATAAGTGCTCAAATAAAATTGGACTACCTCCTGAATGTTCTAATACTTGACCACCAATATAGATATCAGATAAATAGAAGCTTGTTCCAAAACTTCTATCAAATACTAATAATAAAGCTGCTGATAAAAGAACTGGGAAAGATAATACACCTAAGATAGCTGTTAATAAGAATGCCCATATAGTTAATGGTAATCTTGTCATTGACATTCCTTTTGTTCTCATGTTTAATATCGTTACGATATAATTTAATGATCCTAATAAAGAAGATACAATAAAGATAGACATTGAAACTAACCATAAAGTCATACCTGCTCCAGATCCTGGAATAGCTTGTGGCAATGCACTTAATGGTGGGTAGATTGTCCAACCAGCTGATGCTGCTCCACCTTCTACAAATAATGAACATAACATTACTACAGAAGAAATGAAAAAGAACCAATAAGATAACATGTTTAAGAATCCTGAAGCCATATCTCTTGCTCCAATTTGAAGTGGAATTAAAAGGTTACTAAAAGTTCCACTTAATCCTGCTGTAAGCAAGAAGAAAACCATAATAGTTCCGTGCATAGTAACTAATGACAAATACTTATCAGGAGCCATAACTCCATCTTCTTGCCAACTTCCCATTAACAATTCTATCATTTCAAAACTTTCTCCTGGCCAACCAAGTTGAAGTCTAAACAATGTAGACATAATTAAACCAATGAATCCCATTAAAAAACCAGTTACCAAAAACTGTTTAGAAATCATTTTATGATCAGTACTAAAGATGTAAGTAAATAAAAAATCTTTTGCGTGATGGTGATGTGTACTCATTCTTATATAAATTAAGTAATGTTCTAAATATCTATTTTATTATTCTACAAATGTTTTTTGCTCTGCCAACCATTTATCATAGTCTTCTTGGCTTTCTACAACTATATCCATTTGCATATTGTAATGTGCTGCTCCACAAATCTTATTACACAATAACACATAGTTAAACTCATCGTTATTTGTAATTTTTCTCATTTCTTCAGTTGTTTTTGTTGGTACAAAATTAAACTGAGTAGTAATTCCAGGAACACAATTCATTTGAGATCTGAAATGAGGCATATAAGCACTGTGTATTGCATCTAACGATCTAAATACGAATTGAACTGGCATACCAACAGGTAAATGAAATTCTCCTTTAACCAACTTATCGTCTTTAGCATTATCATCCGTAGCATCAACACCAGTAGCGTTTACTCCTTCAATAAGTGTTACATGAGAACGTCCTAATTTCTTATCTGCTCCAGCATATCTTGCCGTCCAAGTAAACTGTTGACCTGTTAATTCTATTAATACACGGTCATCTTCATCAGCAATAGGAGTCATAATCTTATTCCAGTTACTTAATCCCATTAAAATTAATACTGTAAGAACCAAAGATGGAGCAATTGTCCATATCATTTCTAATTTGTTACTATGAGAAAAGAAAGTTGCTTTTCTAGTAGAGCTGTAAGAATACTTGAAACAAAAGAAAAATAACAATCCGTTTGTAAGGATAAATACAGGAGTTATAACAGCATAAGTTGCTCCCGTTAACCAATCTGTATCAACACCATGTGCAGAAGCTGAAACGGGTAATTTTAATCCATACCAAGACCACATTTGCCAAGCAAAAAATGCCATGAAAGCAGCAAAGAAACCAAGCATCAAAAGACCTGACTGTTTACCTTCTTTTTCAGACACCTCGTAAATTAATTCACCTTTGCTTAGAGCTCTAAGTTCTGCAATTTTAAGTAATTGCGATCCTGCGATTACTACTAATATTACTGCTACTACTACTATTATAGTCATCATAATTATAAGACTTTCTTTATTATTATTCTAATTTGTTATTAATGGTGTAAGTGTAAACTTTCATCATACATTGGATGATTCTTAGTCTGTAAAGGAGCTTTAGATAGTGCGTTTAACACCATAAAAATAAATACTCCTAAAAATGTTAAGAACATTCCTATTTCTACCAATCCTAAAGTACCATGCTCAAACATTGTTCCTGGTAAAACCATAATCAATACATCTACCCAGTGCCCTAAGAAAATTATTAATGCAACAGGAATTAAGAATATTCCGTTTCGTTTAGCATCTCTAGACATTAAGATAAAGAATGGCATCATAAAGTTTACAAAGAAAGTTCCTATATATAAACCTCTGTAATCATTAAAACGTTGAACGTAATAAGTTACTTCCTCAGGTATATTAGAATACCAAATCAACATAAACTGACAGAACCAAATATAAGACCATAAACAACTAATTGCAAACATCCATTTTCCAATATCATGAACATGACTTGAATTAACTTCTTTTAAATATCCATTTTTCTTTAAGTATTGCACCATTACCACTGCAACAATCATCATAGACACCCACATTCCTGAGAATGCATACCATCCAAACATTGTACTAAACCAGTGAACATCAATTGCCATAATCCAATCCCAAGCAGAAGAAGAAGATGTGTATGCAAAGAATGCGATAAATAACACACCTTTAATAATTGCTTTTTTATAAACTGGAGAAACAGCTCCATCCAAGTTTAATTTATCTTCTTTTAATGAGTTTTTTCTAAACCAATTTGCAAAATACATCCATACTCCAATGTATAATATTGTTCTTACCCAGAAGAATGGCTGGTTTAAATAAGCTGATTTACCAGCAATAATTTTATCATAGTTCTCATGTCCTTCTTCCATAACACCTTCAGCCATCCAGTGATATAAGTGGTTCATATGTAAAGAACTTGCTGCAAATACAATTAAAAGAACAACCGCACCAACTGGCATAAAAGCCATTATTGCTTGAAATACTCTTTGTGTAGTAACTCCCCAAGCCATTTCGGAAACATATTGTAAGGCTAAAAAGAATACTGCAGCTAGTGAAATAGTAAAAAAGAAATATCCATCCACTAATAAGTTAGCCCAAAGTCTTCCTGAAACTCCATGATGATTATGATCCATAGCTATACCTGCTACCAATGATAACAGACCTACAACGACTAAAATAATCGTAGTTAATTTTGCGTGTTTTGATACTTTGTATTCCATTTTATAAGAATGTTTGTTTTCTTTTAAATTTTAATGTCCGTGTGCTTCGGTTTCTTTAACTTCTTCTGTAGCTTCAACTACTTCAGCAACTACTTCTTCTACAACAGCAACTGCAGCTGTAGTATCTATAGCTGGAACTTCTTCCATGAATTTAGCTCTAATAAAGTGAACTAACTTCCATCTTTCTTCTTGGTTCAATTGAGAAGCATGAGATCCCATCAAACCTTTACCATAGGTAATTGTATGAAACATTTCACCTTCTGTTTTCACTAAACCTGGAGCAAATTTTGTCGGTATCGGAGGAAATTTACCTCTTTCAACTAAAGTTCCGTCTCCTTGTCCTGTTTTACCATGACAGTGTACACACATCATTCCGTATAACTCTTCTCCGTCTTTTACAACATCTTCAGAATAAGCCATTGGATTTTTTAAATTCTGTCCAGCTAATTGGTACCCTTCAGGAGTATTTTCATATCCATAAGGTTGAAAACCTCTTGGAATAGTTCCTTCTACAGACTGACGAGCAGTCATTTTATCAGTATACTTTGCATCGCTATAGTTCCCTCTTAATTCACCATAATCAACATAAGGTTCTACTGCTGGAGAACGATACATATCTGGCATGTATTCAGGAGCTAATCCGCCTTCTTCTTGACAAGATGTAATAGAAATTACAGCAGCAACGATAGCCAATTTTGATAATCTATTTAAATACTTTCTTTTCATCTGTATTAAATTATTTTTCGTCAATTTCTAAAACGCAAGTTTCATCAATAAATGCTTTAATTTCTTCAGCACTTAAATCAGAATCTCCAGCGTGAATTTCCATTACAAACCTATTGTCTGTTGTACTTGGATAAGGATTTCTTCCTTTAAATCCAGGCAATGTCCAGTTTCTTAACATAAAGGTAATTGCCATACCATGTCCAGCACATAAAACTCCAAATTCAAATGTAATTGGAACAAATGATGGAATGTTAGTTAGGATAGAAAAGTTTGGTTTACCACCAATGTTTAATGGCCAATCATGAATCATGAAAAACCACATTCCTGTTAGTGCTAAAGTAACCCCACACATACCATAAATAAATGCAGTCATTGCAATTCTTGTTCTAGCCAATCCTATAACTGGATCTATTCCGTGAATTGGAAATGGAGAAAATACATCTCTAATGTGAATTCCTTTACTTACTAAATGCTTTGCACTTTCTAAAAGTACATAGTCATCATCGTAAATCGCGTATATTGCTTTATCTGACATAGTTAAAATATCTAAATAATTATTTTTTATCTTTTTTAAATACTGGGTGAAGTGCCTTAAACTCTTCATCCGACATATTCTTATATTGTTCTCCTGATGATTTCAAAATCGATTTTACCTCATTGAAAGCCAATACTGGGAAATACTTTAAGAACAGTAAATAGAATACACTAAAGATTCCTAATGTTCCCATAAACACTCCTATATCAACCCATGTTGGGTAGAACATAGACCAACTTGATGGTAAGTAATCTCTGTGAACAGAAGTTACAATAATTACAAATCTCTCGAACCACATTCCGATATTCACGATGATAGACATCACGAAAGTAAAGGCTAGGTTTGTTCTTAATTTTTTAGACCAGAATAAATGTGGTGAAACAACATTACATGTCATCATTGCCCAATAAGACCACCAGTAAGGACCAGAGAATCTATTAATAAATGCGTATGACTCATATTCAACACCTGAATAGTAAGAAATAAACAACTCTGTTAAGTAAGCAACACCAACTATAGAACCAGTAACAATAATTACAATGTTCATGTATTCAATGTGCTTGATAGTAACATACTGTTCCAATCTCATTGCCTTTCTTACAATTAACATTAATGTTTGTACCATCGCAAATCCTGAGAATACAGCTCCTGCAACGAAGTAAGGTGGGAAAATTGTTGTATGCCATCCTGGAATAACTGAAGTAGCAAAATCCATAGATACAATAGAGTGTACCGAGAATACTAAAGGAGTAGCTAAACCTGCTAATACTAAAGATACTTCTTCAAAACGTTGCCATGCTTTAGCATTTCCTGTCCAACCGAAACTTAATAAACTGTACATTAATTTTTGAACTGGACGAGTAGCTCTATCTCTAATTGTTCCGAAATCTGGAATTAAACCAATATACCAGAATACTAAAGAAACTGATAAGTAAGTACTAATTGCAAATACATCCCATAATAAAGGAGAGTTAAAGTTTACCCATAACGATCCAAATTGATTTGGAATAGGCAATACCCAGTATGCCATCCAAATTCTTCCCATGTGAATCATCGGGAACATTCCTGCCATAAATACAGCGAAAATTGTCATTGCCTCTGCAGGACGGTTAATTGCCATTCTCCATTTTTGACGGAATAATAAAAGTACAGCAGAAATTAACGTTCCTGCGTGTCCGATTCCTACCCACCAAACAAAGTTGGTAATATCCCAAGCCCAACCTACGGTATTGTTCAATCCCCAAGTTCCAATTCCAACTCCTAAAAGGTAAAGGATACAACCAACTCCCCAAACGGCAGCGATTGAGGCAATTACCATAAGAACCTTCCATAGTTTGGTTGGCTTATTTTCTATTGCATGTAATACATCATTAGAAATATCCGTATAAGTAGGATTTCCTAATATTAATGGTTCTCTTATTGCTGCTTCTTTATGCATTTTATAATTATTTAATATAAAATTATTAAGCTTTAGCTTTTAAATTTCTAACTTTTGTTTGATAGTATACATTTCCATCCTGTCCAACTTCTTCAATTACTCTATATGCTCTATCACTTTCTCTTTCTGCTGCCAGCTTACTTTCTTTATCATTGTGATCTCCAAAAGTAATTGCGTTTGTAGGACAAGCTGCTGAACAAGCTGTTTGAATTGCTCCATCTTGAACTTTCGATCCAGCCTTCTTAGCATCCAATTTCCCTTCTTGTATTCTTTGTACACAAAGACTACATTTTTCCATAACACCTCTTGATCTAACAACTACATCAGGGTTCAATACCATTCTTCCTAAATCATCTTGAGAAGGATTAATATCTGTAAACTTGCTATATGCGATATAGTTAAACCAGTTGAATCTTCTTACTTTATAAGCACAGTTGTTTGCACAATATCTTGTACCAATACATCTGTTGTAAGCCATCATATTCAACCCTTCATTACTGTGAGTTGTTGCAGCAACTGGACAAACAGTTTCACAACCTGCATGATTACAATGTTGACACATCATTGGTTGATGAACAACACTTGGGTTGTCTGCTGGGTTTTCCATTGAAGTGTAAGCACCAATAGCACCTAATTCTTCCGCTTCTTTAGTCGCTTTATGCGTACCTCCAACATCACCTAATGGCTGGTGTTCACTTGAATAATATCTATCGATTCTCATCCAGTGCATAATTCTACCTCTTCTTACTTGATCCTTACCAATAACAGCAATGTTATTTTCAGAAACACAAGAAGTAACACAAGCACTACATCCAGTACAGCTATTCATATCAATAGACATACCCCATCTGTGACCAATGTTTTTAACTGGTTGATCACCCCATAAATCAAATTCTTTTAATGGCTTAGCTACTTGATGCTGATGTCCATGCTCATCCGTTTCTGTTTCACCAGACAACAAAGTCCATACAGGATTAAAAGCTTCTCTATCTCCTTTCTTATAAGTATCTAATGTAGTTTCTCTAATTACAGAGTCTCTACCCATAACCGTTTGCTGTGTTTGAGTACAAGCAATGTAGTAAGGCTCATCTAACTCTACATCTTTTAATGTAACAGATCCATAATAAGAAACATCAGATTTTTTTCTATCAATTAACAAGTAAGCATTTGCTCCTGTAATTTCTTCTTGGTTCCCAACTTTTTTACCGTAACCAACAGCAACTCCAACCGTTCCTTTTGCTTGACCTGGCTGAGCAATTACTGGCAATTGAATTGATCCACCACCACTAGCATCTACAGTAACAACATTCATTGAATGCTCTTGACCAAAGTGAGTTTCGTATCCTTTCTCCTCCATTTCTGAAGGATTCATAGTTACATAGTTATCCCAAGTAATTTTAGTAATTGGATCTGGCATTTCTTGTAGCCAAGGGTTATCAGCTCCTACACCAGCTCCTACACCCATGTTCTGAACCAATTCCAATTCTATCCCATTCCCTTTAATTGCTTTAACAGCAGAAACAGCTTTACTAACATCTCCTGCAAAAACAGCAGTAGTTTCTGAAGCTGGAGTTGATACCTCAACTACACCATCGTGTAAAGTTTTGTTCCAGAAATCTGTAAACATTAAAGATCCTGATTGTGGGAATACATTTTCTTCCCAATATTTTTTAATGAAATCATGGTAAGAAGAATCATTACCAGACCATTTCAATAAACTTTCTTCTGTTTGACGCGTATCAAACAAAGGAGATATTGTAGGTTGACCTAAAGAATAATGCCCTGTAACAGGGTTTGCATCACTCCAAGATTCTAAAGCATGGTTTGAAGGACATACGTACATACATGCAGCAGCAGTATCATCCATCTTAGTAGCAAATGAAACAGTTGTTTTAACTTTTTTCATTGCCTTAGCAAAAGCATCTCCTATTGTAAATAAAGGATCAACTCCACTTATTAATAATGCATCTACTTTACCAGCATTCATATCTGCAATTAATGCAGCCACTTCACTATCTAATCCTTGCTTAGAATTAGATACCGTGTTCACATCAATTGTTTTTCCGTAGTTCCCTAGTAATTCATTAATTGCATTAACTATTACTTGAACATTTTTATCATTTGATCCACAAACAACGATAGATTCACCTTTGCTTGCTTTTAAAGCTTTAGCAGCTTCTTTTACTCTTGCATCGTAAGCAGTTTTTGCTCCACCGCTACCACCTAAGTGAGCGTAAAGTGAAGAAATAACAGCACCATATTCAGATGGCTTAACTGGAACTCTTACATCAGCATTTGTTCCTGATAAAGACATGCTTGCTTCAAACTGGAATGTTTTAGACATCCATTCACCATTTGGCTTTCTTGTTTGAGCATAATCATTAACATATTGTAAAGCGTCCAACCAGTTACCCATAAAATCAGCTCCAACACTTACTATAGTTTTTGCTTTTTCGAAATTATAAGTTGGAACAATCGCTTTTCCAAAAGATGCTGCATTTGCTTCTAAAATTCCTGAGTAAGAAATAGTATCATAAACAGTCGCTTCATAAGGCCGCTTCATCGCAACTCTTTCATCACCCACAAATACTGTTGAAGCATTTGCCTCAAAAAATGTATCAAGAACACTTTGGGCAGAAGGACTAATAACAGATCCTGTTAAAATCCTTACTGATTTCGCAGCTTTCAATTCTTTTCCTAATCTATTATCGATAGTTGCCCAAGTAGTATCTTCTCCTTTTACTGAAGGAGCTTTTAACCTATTGTTATCATACAATGAAAGAACTGAAGCATTAACTCTGGCATTAATTGCACCTTTCGTTAAAACAGATTCTTTATTTCCAACAATATGAATTGGACGACCTTCTCTAGTTTTTACTAAGATAGGTGCATAATCATTACCATCATAATAAGTTGATGCGTAATAATTTGCTAAACCAGGAGTAATTTCTTCTGGTTTATTTAAATAAGGTATTGCTTTTGTAACCGGAGTTTCACAAGCTGCTAAAGATGCTGCAGCTACTCCAAATCCTAAATACTTTAAGAAATCTCTTCTTGTAGTAGTAGCATCTTCTAAATCTTCTTTGTTACCTAAAAATTCAGTAACTGGTAATTGTTCAGCAAACTCATCGTTGCTTGATTCAACAAACTTAGAATCGTTATCCAGTTGTTCTAAACCTTTCCAATATTTTTTTGTATTAGCCATATTCTGTTAAAGCTTAAAATTCAAATCAATTAATAATGACATTTTGCACATTCCCAACCACCAATCTCATCAACAGTCAACACTCCGTCATTCAATACTTTTTCTTTAAATTCTGGAGTCATTCTATCATGCATCTCATCATAATAACCATTACCTTCTGTTGCAACAGCTGTTTCTTTATGACATTCAATACACCATTTCATAGTTAATGGAGCATGTTGTTCTACAACATCCATTTCCTCAACAGGACCATGACATGTTTGACATTTTTGTTTACCTGCTACAACGTGTTGCTGATGGCTAAAATAAACGTGATCTGGTAAGTTGTGAATCTTCACCCATTTAACTGGAGTTGGATTATCTCCATACTCTTGAGTTTCTGGATTGTAATCTAAGTGATCGTAAATCTTCTGAATCTCTTCAGTCATAGAATACTGCTCTCCATTGTACATAAATGTTTTTCCATCAGAACCATCAATTGCTTTATGACAATTCATACAAACATTTAGTGAAGGTATTCCTGATGTTTTACTATGACGAGCACTAGAGTGACAATAGTTACAATCTATCTTATCATCTCCAGCATGGATTTTATGTGAAAACTTAATTGGTTGTTCAGGCTTATACCCTTGGTGAACTCCAATTTGAAAAGCTCCATCAACTAAGTTCAACAATCCACCAAAGAAAAGAACAATTACAATTGCAGCAACAATTCCTTTATTGTCACCCATCAACTTTTTAAGGTTCCCATACAATGTCGTAGGTCCTTCATAAGTTTCTCCAGCATCTTTAGCGATAACTTCTTTTACAAATACACCAGTTTTATTTAAAGTAATAATCAGTATCAATAACAATACAATTGCTCCACCGAATAAATACATCATAACTGAATTATCTTCTTCAACAACTTCTCCAGTCGGAGGTCCATCAACAATAATTTCTCCACCACCATCTCCAGGATTAGCAATGTAAGCTAAAATATTATCAATATCTTCAGTACTAACCGCCTGAGGAGGCATAATAGATTTCTTAAACTCATTGAAAATCTCATTTGCAGCAGCATCTCCAGAAGCAATCAACTCTCCAGAATTCTTAATCCACTTCTCCAACCACTCTCTATCATGCTTTTCTCCTACACCTTGCAAACCAGGACCAACAACTACTTTTGTTCCTACATTGTGACAAGCAGCACAATTTGCTTTAAATAACTTTTTCCCTTTTTCTGTATCCTGAGAATATGAATCGAATTGAAAGAACAGAAAAGAAAGACAAAGTAAAGACACCTTAATCAGTGTATTTGCTTTTGTTAAATTGATTATCTTGTTCATACTAAATGAGTTACAATTACTTTATATTTTTTTTATTATATACCTTCGTGCAATAGCCAACAAATGTATAAGAATAGGTCGTTTTTACTAAATCTTTGAATAAAAAAACAACTATAAATTGTTAATTTAGAATCATTCTAAATAGTGTTGAGGATAAATTTATTTTTGGTTCATTTATTGTTTTTAGATTTCTGTATTTTTGAAAACTAATTTGATTTATTACATTCTTATGAAGAAAATTCTATTAATAGTCGCACTTTGCTTTTCTTGCCAACTCTTATTTTCTCAAGAAAATATTGATAGCAACATTGTAACATCAAAGATAGACAACACCATTAAAGACCCCAGAATAGATAAGCTTAACGAGAGTTATACCGAATCCTACCAACTTAAAGGATTTCGAGTTCAAATTTATTCAGGAAACAAAAGACAGCCTGCCAACCAAGCAAGGTCCAAATTTTTAAGGGTTCATCCCAAAACAAAAGCACATCTTGACTATGAACAACCTTACTACAAAGTGAGAGTTGGCGATTTCAAGACCAAACTCGAAGCTTTAAAATACAAAAACTTTATTGCTAAAGAATTCCCAAACTGTTTCATTGTAAAAGATGAAATTGACATCAATGAACTAATCGATTAAAAAAAGAATGAAACATAAAAAAGTCCCGAAGAAATTTCTTCGGGACTTTTTTTATCTCTGACATTTCTTGATTTCTCAAGAAACAAAAGTTTTTATTATTTCGCTAACTTCTGCTTAACTTCTACTTCTTCGTAAGCTTCAACTATATCTTCAACTTTAATATCATTATAGTTAGCGATATTCAATCCACACTCATATCCTTTACTCACTTCTTTAGCATCATCTTTAAAACGTTTTAAAGATCCTAGTTCACCAGTGTAAATTACAACACCATCTCTAATTAATCGAATCTTGCTATTTCTACTGATCTTACCATCCTGAACCATACATCCAGCAATCGTTCCAACCTTAGAAACTTTAAATATTTCTCTAATCTCAACAGTTGCAACAATCTTCTCTTCAATCTTAGCAGCAAGCATTCCTTCCATTGCATCTCTAATCTCATCTATAGCTGCGTAAATAATAGAATACAATCTAATATCAATTTGCTCTCTTTCCGCAACTCTTCTTGCTTCAGCAGAAGGCCTTACTTGGAAACCAACAATAATCGCTTCCGAAGCGGCTGCCAACATAACATCTGTTTCAGATATTGCTCCAACTGACTTGTGTATAATATTTACTTCAATTTGATCTGTAGATAGTTTCTGTAAAGAATCTGAAAGCGCCTCAATAGAACCATCAACATCACCTTTAATAATAACATTTAATTCCTTGAAATCTCCTATTGCCAATCTTCTTCCAATCTCATCTAGTGTAATGTGTTTCTGAGTTCTTACACCTTGTTCTCTTTGTAATTGCAATCTTCTTTCAGCTATAGATCTTGCTTCCTTCTCATCATCCATGATATGGAATTTATCTCCAGCACTTGGAGCTCCATTTAACCCTAGTAATGAAACTGGAGTAGAAGGACCTGCCTCCGCCAACGTTCTTCCTTGATCATCAAACATTGCTTTTACTCTACCTGAATAACATCCAGCTAAAACAACATCTCCAACTTTTAAGTTACCAGCTTGTACTAAAATAGTAGAAACATAACCTCTTCCTTTATCTAGCTCCGACTCTACAACTGCACCTACTCCGTTTTTATTAGGATTAGCTTTTAACTCTAAAAGTTCAGCTTCTAATAAAACCTTTTCTAACAACTCGTCTATTCCCATACCTGTTTTGGCAGAAATGTCTTGATGTTGGAATTTACCCCCCCATTCTTCGACTAGTATATTCATTTGAGAAAGCTCTTCTTTTAATTTATCAGAAGTAACACCATCTCTATCCATTTTATTAAAAGCAAAAACAATAGGCACTCCTGCTGCTTGAGCATGATTAATTGCTTCTTTTGTTTGAGGCATCACATTATCATCTGCTGCAATTACTACAATTACTACATCTGTTACTTGTGCACCCCTAGCTCTCATTGCTGTAAAGGCCTCGTGACCAGGAGTATCTAAAAACGCAATATTTTTCCCATCCTTAACCTCAACAGAATATGCACCAATATGCTGTGTTATTCCACCTGCTTCACCTTTAATTACATTGGCTTTTCTAATGTAATCCAATAAAGATGTTTTACCGTGATCAACATGTCCCATTACTGTAACAATAGGAGCTCTTTCAATCATATCTTCAGGAGCATCTTCAACTTCTAAATCAACTTCATTTTCTTCAGTAGCAGAAATAAACTCAACCATAAAGCCATGCTCTTCTGCAATAATTGTTAATGTTTCAGCATCTAAACGTTGGTTAATAGACACGAACATACCCAAACTCATACAAGCTCCAATAATATCGTTTACTCCAATATCCATCATTATAGCCAACTCACTTACCGTAACGAATTCAGTTAACTTTAATACTTTCTTTTCAGCAGCTTCTATTTCTGCTTCAATATCAGCCAATTCACTAGCTGCTTGTCTTTTATCTTTTCTGTGTTTTACACCTTTCTTTTTACCTCCTCCAGTTAATCTTGCAAGAGTTTCTTTAATTTGAGCCTGAACTTGTTCCTCTGTTAATTCAGCTCTCTTCTCAACCCTTCCTCTAGGTTTCCCTTTTACAAAAGGTTTTTTCTTTTCAGCAGAAACATCCACCTTACGTACAATACGTTTTCTCTTTTTCTTTTGCGCATCAACATCTCCAGAAGATGAAGCAACAGGTTTTTTAACCTTTTTAGGCAACTCAATTTTACCTAAAATCTTAGGCGCATCAAGTTTTTCGTATTTAGTTTCTATTTCTTCAGGAGCTGACCTAACCTCTTCCTTAACCTCTTCTGCAACAGGCTTAACTTCTTCCTTAACCTCTTCTTCAGCAGGAGCTTCTACCTTAACAGGAGCTACTTCTTCCTTTTCAGCTTTCTTTTTATTTGGTCTGGTTTTTAAATTTAATTTATCTAAATCTATTTTCCCAACAACTTTTAAATCTCCATCCTCTTCCGCTTCAGCAGGCGCTTCTTCAGCAACAGGCTCTTCAACTTTAACCGGAGCAGGCTCCTCAACCTTTTCCACTTCTTTCTCAGGAGCTACTTCAGCAACCTTATCTAAAGTTATTGTTTCTTTTTCAGTACCAATAGAAACTTTTTTCGATTCTTCTCTAGCACTTATTTCCGATTGAAATTCAGCTTGCAATACCCCATAAATTTCAGCATCAATTTTTGTATTAGGATTGCTTTCAATCGTAATATCTTTTGACGCTAAAAATTCTATCAGGGTTTGAATCCCAACATTAAACTCTCTTGCTACTTTACTTAATCTTTTTACTCCTCCAGCCATTTGCTATTGCTCTTTTTCAATCAGTTATAAATACTAAAGTATATATTTTTCTTTTAATAAGTCTTAACTTAAGATTTATTAATCTTCAAACTCTTGTTTTAAGATGTTCATTACATCTTCTACAGTTTCTATTTCTAGATCAGTTCTTCTTACCAATTCTTCTACAGATTGTTCAAGAACACTTTTAGCAGAATCACATCCTACAGACTTCAATTCAGAAATTACCCATCCTTCTATTTCATCTTTAAACTCATCCAATGCAACATCATCAGTATCTTCCTCATCCACATCTCTATAAACATCAATCTCATACCCTACTAACTTTCCAGCCAACTTAATGTTAAATCCACCTCTACCAATAGCCAAAGAAACTTGATCTGGCTTTAAGAAAACCTCTGCAGACATCTTTTCTCTATCCAATTTGATAGCCGTAATTTTTGCAGGACTTAATGATCTTTGAATGAACAATTCTGCATTTGCCGAATAGTTTATTACATCAATATTTTCATTTCTTAACTCCCTTACAATTCCATGAATTCTCGCTCCTTTCATTCCAACACATGCTCCTACAGGATCAATTCTATCATCATATGATTCTACTGCAACTTTCGCTCTTTCTCCTGGCTCTCTTACAATGTTCTTAATTGTAATTAATCCATCATAAATCTCAGGAACCTCTAATTCAAACAAACGTTCTAAGAACAATGGTGAAGTTCTAGACAAGATAATTAATGGCTTGTTGTTTTTCATTTCAACCTTAACCACAACCGCTCTTACAGCATCACCTTTCTTAAATCTATCGTTAGATATTTGTTCTGTTTTTGGAAGAATCAACTCATTATCTTCATCATCTAAAATTAAAATCTCTCTCTTCCAAACCTGATAAACTTCTCCAGTAATTAGATCTCCAACTCTATCTTTATACGAAGCATAGATATTATCTTTTTCTAACTCCATAATTTTAGACATTAAGTTTTGTCTTAACGACAATACTATTCTACGTCCAAAATCTTCCATTTTCACCTCTTCAGAAACCTCTTCTCCAATTTCAAAATCTGGCTCAATTAAAATAGCGTCTGAATAAGAAATCTCCTTATTATCATCCTCTACTTCTCCATCATAAACGATTTCTCTGTTTCTCCAAATCTCTAAATCTCCTTTATCAACGTTTACGATAAAATCGAAATTATCATCATCTCCAAATTGTCTTTTAATAGTACTTCTAAAAACACTTTCTAAAATGTTCATTAGTGTTGCTCTATCAATATCCTTGAATTCTTTAAATTCTTGAAACGAATCTATTAAACTTAAACTTTCCATCTTTTGGTTTATTTAAACGATATAATTACCGTTGTTTCTTTTATGTTATTAAAATTTATTTTCTCTTGTTTGACTATTGTCTCTTTCTTTTTTCTTCCTTCAATTCTTTCTTTAACCGAGTATTCAACTAAAACACCCTCTACATTCACCTCTTTCAATTCACCCTTCACAACAATACCATCAACCGGAACAACTTTTACATCTCGTCCAATATTCTTTTGATATTGTTCTTTCACTCTAAACGGCTTATCTAAACCTGGTGAAGAAACTTTCAATTCAAAATCTTCAACCTCGCGATCCAACTCTCCTTCAATTGCCCTACTAAAAGCCATGCACTCTTGAACCGTAATTCCAACCAAACTATCTATTTCCAATGAAATAACATTTTCCCCACTCACTTCCAACTCTACTAAAAAGCAATTATGCTCTTCAAACTTATCCTGAATTAGCCCCTCTATTTGTTGTTTCGTTATCATTTTTTCAGCAAAGAAAAAGGGAACTAGTCGTTCCCTCTACATTTCCTTCATATTTCGTTCTGCAAATATAATCAAATAAATCGTTTATACAAGCCTACAAGAAATTTTAAGCACAAAAAAAAACTCTTCATAAATTATGAAGAGTTTTTGAAACTATAAAATAGTCTTAATTGTTTTTTCCTGCAGCAATTACATCAAACTTAATGCTTACAGCCACATCCTTATGCAACCTTGCAGACGCCTCATAAGAACCTAAGCTCTTAATTGATTCACCTTTAATTTTAATGTATTTACGATCAATTTTATGACCAGCTTTTTCAATTGCTTCAGCTAACTGGATAGTTGTTACTGATCCAAAGATCTTTCCTTTTTCTCCAGCTTTAACTGCAACTTTAACCACCAACTCGTTAAGAGCATCTGCAGTTTTTTGAGCTTCGTCTTTAATTTTCTGATTCTTAACAGCGCTTTGTCTTAAATTTTCTTCTAAAACTTTAATTGCTGATGGAGTAGCCAAAGAAGCTATTCCTTTAGGAATTAAGTAATTACGAGCGAATCCGTTTTTCACTTCAACTATCTCATCCTTAAAACCTAAGTGTTCTTTATTTTCTTTTAATATAACTTTCATCTTAAATACCTCCTATTTTAGCATATCAGCAACGTAAGGCATTAATGCCAAATGTCTTGCTCTCTTAACTGCTTGTGAAACTTTTCTTTGATACTTTAAAGATGTACCAGTAATTCTTCTTGGTAATAATTTACCTTGCTCGTTTACGAACTGTAATAAGAATTTTTCATCTTTATAGTCAATATACTTGATTCTGTTTTTTTCAAATCTACAATACTTCTCTCTATGTAATTCAATATTAGGAGGAGTTAAATATCTAATTTCTGATGTATTTTCAGCCATTTTTCTAATTTTTAAGGGTTACTACTAGGTTATTACTTTTTTCTTTGAGGTCTAGATTCAACGAAAGCGATAGCATGCTTATCTAAAGAAACTGTTAAGAAACGCATTACTTTTTCGTCTCTTTTTAAGTTTACTTCCATATTAGCAACTTTTTCACCTTCCATCTCATACTCAAACAAATGGTAAAAACCAGTTGATTTTTTTTGAATTGGATAAGCCAATTTTTTCAATCCCCAATCTTCTTCATGCATAAGCTTTGCACCAGCATCCTTCAAAGATTTTTTAAATTTTACAACTGTCTCCTTTACCTGCTCAGCAGATAAAACGGGAGTTAAAATAAAGACAGTTTCATAACGTTTTGTCATTTCCAACTTATTTTAGTTAATCCTTTAATTTATTTAAAGGACGGCAAAAGTAAACATTTTAGTTTGATTTGCAAGTTGCTGAGAAAAAGAATTAACTCATTATAAATAACACCTACTCCTTATTTATTACTTTTTTCTCAATAAATAGTTAATGCCTAACTGAAAATACAACTGAGTCTCTTTTTCTGCCACAGAATAATTAGCACCGCCTGAAGATGTATAATTGTTGACATATAGAGGACTTCCCAATTGGAAATGACACAATACATCAACAATAAACTTAGGTGATAATTTATAACCGAACCCCGAATTAAACTTAAATCCAGCAGAAAAATTATAGAAATCACTCCTATAACCACTCTCCATAACAAAAACCTTAAAATAACCCGCAAGTCCCAACACAAAATAAAACCTCCCACCTATTTCTACATCAGTACCTATAGTCGTTTTGAGATGATTAAACATTCTATCAATATCAGTTACTCCTTCAAAACTTTCTGAAATATAAAAACTTGGTCCTTCTTTTGGATTCTTTAATCGGTACTTCAAACCAAAAGAATGAAATATAGCAACATGATTGTCTTTTGAAAAACTATTTACACCAATAACATCATTACCAAAATCGAAACCAATCCACCCCTGCTTCTTACGAACACCATACTCAACAGGTTCATCCTTAGAGATTTCCTGAGCAACACTTACCTCAAGAAATAAAAACAGAAACAGAAAAAATATAACGCACCTATGCATAAACTCCAACAACGATTAAAACAAATATAAATCAAGTTAATACTTAAGTTTCACTATTGCACCTTCCTTTTATTAAACGGTAAGATTACACTCTTTTTCGGTTACTTTATAGAATGTGAAAACGTTCACTAAATGTTTATAAATAAATATCAAACTTTAGAAAAATGGATTCCGAATAAAATTTATATTTGTTTCCTTATTAATTAGGTAATGGAAAATTTCATTGTTTCAGCAAGAAAATACAGACCTACAACATTTGATTCTGTTGTCGGACAGCTTTCTATTACCTCAACCTTAAAGAATGCCATCAAGAACAATCATCTTGCTCAGGCATTTTTGTTTTGCGGACCAAGAGGTGTTGGAAAAACAACTTGTGCCAGAATACTAGCAAAAACAATCAATTGTTTTAATGTAACATCAAACATTGAAGCTTGTAATGAATGTGAATCTTGTATTTCTTTTGATGAAGGTCGTTCATTAAACATTCAGGAGCTAGATGGAGCTTCTAACAATGGAGTGGATGAGATAAGAAGCTTAATTGACCAAGTCCGTTTTGCACCACAATTAGGAACTCATAAAGTCTACATTATTGATGAGGTACACATGCTATCGCAAGCCGCATTTAATGCATTCTTAAAAACCCTTGAAGAACCTCCAAAGCATGCCATCTTTATTTTAGCAACTACAGAGAAACATAAAATCATCCCAACAATACTATCTAGATGTCAGATTTTTGATTTTAACAGAATACAAATTGACGATATATCAAACCATCTAGCACACATTGCAAAAGCAGAAAAAGTTAAGGCAGAGCCTGATGGACTTCATATCATAGGACAAAAAGCAGATGGAGCATTAAGAGATGCACTTTCTATGTTTGATCAAATTGTTAGCTTTTCTGGAGGAACAATTACCTATGAAGATGTTATAGAAAACCTTAACATATTAGATTATGATTACTACTTTAAAGTAACCAACTCTATCCTATCTAACAACATTGCTGATGCGCTGTTATTATTTAATGAAGTATTGAATAATGGATTTGATGGTCATAATTTCATTAATGGACTAGCTGAACACTTAAGAAACTTATTGGTTTGTCAAGATGAAAAAACGGTACAATTATTAGAAGTAGGAGCAACTATTAAAGAAAAATATATTGCTCAAGCAAAAGCAAGCAATACTGCTCAATTAATTTCCTTTTTAAATATTGCAAGCACTACCGATACCAAATACAAAGGGAGTAAAAACCAGCGCTTGCTGGTTGAAGTTATGCTAATGCAACTTTGCTCTATAGAAGGTAATACTTCTCAAAAAAAAAAGCCCTAATTAATCTACCTTTCAACAAGAAGGCTGGTCTTGTTGCTCCAAAAACTGAACAAAGTAAAGACCCTGCACGTGATGCAGCAATAGAAAAAACAACCCCTAATTACATTATCCCAGAACCTTCTTCATCAGAAGTCAATGAAGAAAATCCTTCAGGATTAAAACCTAACAGCCCTGAAAACACTCCTTCAGAAAAACCAACTTTAAAGAGAGGCTCTAACCTTTCTTTTTCAAATTCTATTTCAATCAATCCAGCAGCTAAAAAAGAAGAAATTGCTAAAGAAGCTGAACTAGACATTACCAATAAGCCCTCTGAAAATTATTCACCAGAAGAATTTTCAAGCGGAATAAAAAGCTTTAAAGCACTACTTAAAGAAGAAGGGAAAGATAGTTTAGCTTCTATCTTTGAGGTTGTTCCAGAAATAAACGACAATACAATAAATTTATTAATAGAAAACAAAGCACTAGAAGATGAATTCAATTCTCAAAAGGCAGATTTTTTAGAATTTATCAGGAAAGAACTATCTAATTACGATATACAAATCATTACTGAGGTTAATAAAGACGTAAAACTAAAAACGGCATATACTCCTCAAGAAAAATTTGTAAAAATGAGCGATAAAAACCCACATCTAAATGATCTTGTAAAAAAGTTGGATATGGATGTAGGATACGCTTAATTTGTAACATCAAAAAAAATAAAAAAACTTATTATGAAAATTAAAGCATTAGCACTAATCACAATAGTATTCTTTATTGCATCATGTGGTAACGATACTAAACCAGAAGTTAAAAACAAGTATAAATATGAATACGAAACTGTTGAAGGCGATATTACCAACACTTTAATTTATACTTTAGACAATGGTTTAAAGATATACATGTCTGTAAACAAGAACGAACCAAGAATCCAAACAAACATTGCTGTAAACACAGGTAGTAAACAAGACCCTTCTGATGCAACTGGATTGGCTCACTATTTAGAGCACATGGTTTTTAAAGGAACCTCAAAAATTGCAACCATCGATTGGGACTCAGAAAAAGTGCTTTTAAAAGAAATTTCTGACTTATATGAAAAAAGAAGAAGCGTAACTGATGAAGCTGAAAGAAAAGCAATTTACCATCAAATTGATAGTGTTTCTGGTGAAGCTGCAAAATTTGCCGTACCAAACGAATATGACAAAATGATCAGTTCTATTGGTGCAAAAGGAACCAATGCTTACACATCTGTTGAACAGACGGTCTACATCAATGACATCCCTTCAAATGAATTCGAAAAATGGCTCTCTATCGAATCTGAAAGATTTAGTGAATTGGTATTGCGATTATTTCACACCGAGTTAGAAGCTGTTTATGAAGAGTACAATAGAGGAAAAGACAATGATTATAGATTAACCTATGAAACAATGTCTAAAAACTTATTCAAAAAACACACTTACGGAACTCAATCTACAATTGGTACTAGTGAACATTTAAAAAATCCTTCAATGGAAAAAATTCACCAATATTTTAATGAAAGATATGTAGCGAACAACATGGCGATTATTCTTTCAGGTGATTTAAACCCTGATAACTCAGTTGATTTAATCAAAAAATACTTCGGAGATTACAAAAGTAAAGAAGTACCAACTTTTACTCCTGCAGTAGAAGATGAAATTACAGAACCAGTATACGTTACTGTAAAAGGAAGTGATGCTTCATGGGTAAACATTGGTTATAGATTACCCGGTGTAAAAAGTGAAGACATTTACATGTTAAACCTTTTTGATGGTTTATTAAATAATGGTCAGGCAGGATTAATTGATTTAGATTTAATTAAAGGACAAAAAGTGTTAGATGCTTACTCAAGCCCCAACACAATGAAAGATTATTCTGTTTTCCAATTATCTGGAAACCCAAGAGAAGGTCAATCTTTAGAAGAAGTAAAAGATTTATTACTGGCACAAGTAGAAAAAATTAAAGCTGGTGAATTCGAAGAATGGATGCTACCTGCTGTAATAAAAGATTTTAAATTAAGTGAACAACAGCGTAACCAATACAACTCTGTTAGAGCTGGAAAAATGACCAATGCCTTTATCATGGGTGAAGAATGGTCTACCGTTGTAAACAAAAACAAAAAACTAAGTAAGGTTACTAAAGCAGATATCATTGCTTTTGCTAACAAATACTTTAAAAACAATTATGTAGTAGTTTACAAAGAAACTGGAGAAGGAGATAATCCTAAGGTTGAAAAACCAGCTATAACTCAAGTTCAACTAAACAGAGATACTGCATCAGTTTTTGCTTTAAATTTCGAGAAAATGGAATCTTCAAGAATGACTCCAATTTTTGACAACTATAAAGAAGATATCAAAGAAGACAAATTAGCTTCTGGAGTACCTCTTTATTATGTAGAAAATACATCTAACGAAACTTTTAGCTTGAACTACATTTTAGATATGGGTTCATATAGTGATAAAGAAATGGCTTTAGCTGTTGAGTACTTAGAATATTTAGGTACAGATAAATATTCAGCCAATGAACTACAATTGGAATTATTTAAACTTGGTTTAAGTTATGATGTTTATGCAGCTGAAGAAAGAGTATATGTTACTTTATCTGGACTGGATGAATCATTAGAAGAAGGAATTAAGTTATTCGAACACATCCTTGCTAACGTAGAACCTAATCCAGATGCTTTAAAAAATGGCATTGCGGATAAATTAAAAGACAGAGCTGATCTCAAACTAAATAAAGGAGCTATTCTTTATGGAGGTTTAATGAACCACGGGATGTATGGAGAGGATTCTCCAATGAAGAACATTTTAAGTAAAGACGAATTGAATGCTCTTGATCCTGAAAATTTAGTTGCAAAAATTAAAGCTTTAACATCTTACGAGCACTACATTTACTATTATGGTAGACAAGATATAGAAGCTGTAAAAACAATATTAAATGAAAATCATAAAACACCAGAAACGTTAAAACCATTAATTCCAGCCAAAGAGTTTGTTGAATTAACAATGGAGAACAACAAGGTCTTTTTTGTGGATTATGACATGGTACAATCTGAAGTAATGATGCTTTCTAATGCTGGTCCATACAATGGTGATATAGCCGCAACAACAAATATTTTTAATGAATATTTTGGTTCTGGATTATCTTCAATTGTTTTTCAAGAAATTAGAGAATCTAAAGCATTGGCTTACTCTGCTTATTCTGCCTTTACAACTCCAAGAAAAGCAAATAAATCTCATTATGTAAGAGCTTATGTAGGAACTCAAGTTGATAAATTAGGTGATGCTAAAATTGCCATCATGGAGCTAATGAACAATATGCCAGAAATTGAAGACCAATTCCAAGGGGCTAAAACAGCTGCTTTAAAGAAAATTGAAACTTCAAGAACGAAACGTTCTAACTTATTCTGGCGTTATTTATCTGCTAAAGAAATGGGGAGAGATTATGATTTAAACGAAAAAATTTATCCTCAAATCAAAAGCTTAGAATTAAAAGATTTAAAAACATTCTTTAATGCTAACATCAAAGGAAAAAACTACACTTACTTAGTTATAGGTAATAAAAAGCTAGTTAAAATGGATGTTCTCAAGGAAATGGGTGAAGTACAAGAACTTACTTTAGAAGAGATATTCGGATACTAGTATTAAAATTTAAAGCTTCAATTCTAAACCAGAAATGAGTATCTCATTTCTGGTTTTTTCATTTAGGATCATTTTTTTTTAGTTGAAGTAGTTTGTTTCCAATTAATTACTAAATTTGCACCCCGATAATTTTTATTGGGATTAACTATTTATTAATTAAATTCTTAAAGAATGCCTACAAAGATTAGATTACAAAGACATGGAAAGAAGCGTTACGCATACTACCACGTAGTTGTAGCAGACGCTCGTGCCCCACGTGATGGGAAGTTTATTGAAAAACTAGGTACTTACAACCCAAACGACAATCCTGCAACGATTGACATTAGTTTTGACAGATCCCTTCACTGGGTAAAAGAAGGTGCACAACCTACTGATACTGTTAGAGCTTTACTTTCTTACAAAGGAGTAATGCACAAAGATCACCTTGATAGAGGTGTAACTAAAGGTGCTTTAACTCAAGAGCAAGCTGACAAAAAGTTTGAAGCTTGGATGAAAGAGAAAGAAGCAAAAGTTGACGGTAAAAAAGACGGTTTAGCTAAAGCTGCTGCTACTGAAGCAAAAGCAAGATTAGCTGCTGAGACTGAAACTAAAAACAAAAAAGCTGCCGAAGTATTGGCTAAGCAATCTGAATTAGCTGCTGCTGTAGAAGCTGAAGCTGCCGAAGCTGCTGCTACTGAAGCTCCAGCAGAAGAAAATGCTACTGAAGAAGTTGCTGCTGAAGCTCCTGCAACTGAGGAAGTAAAAGAAGAAGCTGCTCCAGAAGCAAAAGCTGAAGAACCTGCTGCTGAAGAAGCAAAAGACGCTCCTGCTGAGGAAGCTCCTGCTGCTGAAGCAAAGGAAGAAGCTCCTGCTGCTGAAGAGAAAAAAGAAGATTAAAACAAATGAATTTAGATGCGTGCCACTATATCGGCTACACTTCTAAAGTTCATGGAAAACAAGGAGAACTCATCGTTAAATTAGACGTAGATTTTCTTGAAGAAATACAAAAACTGGAATTAGTGCTTATCCAAATGAATAAAACGGATAATTCACTGATTCCTTTTTTTATATCCAAATCTAACTTTCAAAATGATGGCACCTTGCGCATCAAGCTTGAAGATATAGATGACATTGCTTCTGCAAAAAACATTTCTGGAAAGAGTATTTACATTTCTAAAACAGGTTTACCTACCAAACAAGGAAATGAATTTTACCATCATGAAGTAATTAACTTTACTGTAATTGATGCTAATTATGGTGATATTGGGGAAATTTCTCATATAAATAATCAAACCAAACAGGCTATTTTTGAAGTGATCAATCCAGATGATAAAGAAATTTTGATTCCTGCAGTTGATCACATTATAACGCTAATAGATCGAAAGAACAAAACAATTACGGTAAATACTCCTGACGGTTTAATCGATTTGTACCTGGAGTAATATGTCCACTCCGTTCCAATTCAAACATTTTTCTATACAACAAAATAGCTCTGCTATGAAAGTTGGTACGGATGGTGTTTTATTAGGCGCTTGGTCCAACATTATGGAGGGATCAATTTTAGATATTGGAACAGGAACAGGTTTAATTGCCATTATGCTTGCTCAAAGAGATCGCTCTATACAAATTGATGCCGTAGAGCTAGAGAAAGAAGCTTATCAGGAAGCCAAAACAAATATTCATAGTTCTGGATGGTCAGAACGAATAACAGCTTACAACTCCTCTATTCAAGAATACAAAACAGAAAAGAAATACAACTTAATTATCAGCAACCCTCCTTTCTTTTTAAATTCAACCAAAGCCCCAAAATCAGATAGGAATTTAGCTAGACACACGGACCAACTCTCTTTTGTTGATTTAATTGATACTGTGGTTAGACTTTTAAATGCTGACGGCATATTTTCTTTAATACTACCCTTAAAGGAAGCTGAACATTTTATAAATCTAGCGAAACAACACAAATTATTCTTAAACAAAAGGTGTGAAGTAAAACCAAATCCTAATAAATCAGCCAAACGAATATTAATGGAATTTTCGTTCCATCAAAAAACGATCAAAGAAGAAGAGCTAATTATAGAAACCGAAACAAGACATCAATACACAAAAGAATACATATCTTTAACCAAAGATTTTTATCTTAAGTTTTAGATTTTTCGCCTTTTGTCAGTTCGAGTATTTCGTTTTTCACGAAATGTATCGAGAACAAAAAATCGAGGCACTCAAGCTTACAGATTTTTAAAGCAGAATTAACCATGGCAACAAACAATTATCAAGCAAAGAAATTTAGCAACAACCAAGTTAATGCTGTTGATGATAACCTAACTGTTGAGCAAGCCTTACAAATAAACATCAACAACAAGCCTCTAACCGTCACCATGCGCACCCCTGGAAATGAAATTGAATTAATAAGAGGACTACTTTATTCTGAAGATATTTATCGAAATTCCGAAAGCCTAGACATCGAATTAACTGAAAATAAAGAAAAATCATTAACAACAGCGGATATTAATATAGCTCCCAATTTATTAAAAAATGGCTATTCCAATAGTCGCAGTTTTTTATCTGTAGCTTCTTGTGGCATTTGCGGAAAAACTGAACTAGATGATATTGACACCTCTTACGCTATTGATGATAAAAACCAATTAAACATTAACCAACTCTATACGATGTTTGAGTTAATGAAAAAGGAACAAGCTACCTTTAAATTATCTGGTGGTTCTCATGCTGCATCGGCCTTCACTATAGAAGGAGATCTACTTTGCACTATGGAAGATGTAGGGAGACACAATGCAGTAGACAAAGTCATCGGAGAATTGTTAAACACACAAAAGCTTAAACAAGCTAAATGCATTACTGTTAGTGGAAGAATATCTTATGAAATTGTAGCCAAAGTGTTTGCTGCAAAGATTCCAATATTAGCGGCTGTATCTGCACCATCTACATTAGCCGTAGATTTTGCAAAAGAATTAGGGATTACGTTATTAGGTTTTTGTAGAGAAAATAAGGCAACCTGTTATTCCAATCCGAAACGAATTAGTTAAGCAAAGTTATCTTCCCCCTTTGTGAGAACTCATTCCCTTGAGCTGAAAGAAATTCAACCAAATAAACATACACGTCTGATTGACTCATATCACCTGTATTGTTAATTCGACCATTCCAAGCTTCATTAACGTCAGTAGTTTCAAACACTACCAAGCCCCATTTATTATAGATCTGAAACAAGTAGTTTTCAGGATCTGCAAATGTTAAAACAGGTTTAAATTCAGTGTTAAAAGTTCCTGAAGGCACAAACGCATTGGGCACATACAAATAAGGCTGATGATAAGCACAAACTTCATTTGAATAACTCTCTGCCGCAGGTGTACCATACACATGAGTTACAAAATTTTCCTTAGCAATAATCTTATAACAATATTCCCCATCCCCTTGAAAAGCATTGGTAATGTCATCTACATAAACCATGGTATCAGTAAACGCAGAAAATGTAGTTAAAGGTGAAGTTTCCCAAACACCAGCTACAGCTCTATACACCTCATACTTTTCTACATTACCTAACCAACCATCGTATTGAGTAAATCGAAGTGTATTAACTGCATTAACAGGGTCTGACTCTACCTTTAAATTAATTGTTCTACCAATATTAGATGGAGCTCCATAAGTTCCGCATATATTAACCGGAACCACTTGATAGAAATAATAATTCTCATTGGCATTTACATCTGCATTATCAGTAAATGAAACAGCAGGACTCATTCCTGCAAACTTAGTTATAGTTCCTACAGAAGCAAAAGGACCTCCTATACTGGTAGACCTTTGAACATCATAAAAACTAACATCAGCCACTGTATCCACATAAAACTGCAAGGCTATTTCTAATGAATCTGTTACCGTTGCCGTATACAGATAGGTGAATGTTGGGATTTTTAAAAATGTAACTGTAGGAACATTGATATCATTAGAAGACGAAGTAAATGGTCCTGCTCCAACATTCTCTGATGCTTCCACATAAAAATCATACGTACTTCCTTGTGTTATTCCAGAATAACTATAAGTAGTTAGTGAAGATGTTCCTGCCAATGTATAAGCCCCTCCATTAACGCTTACATATATACTATACAACACATTAGTTCCTGATGTGAATTCAGTATATGCATTCCAAGTTAATGTAGCGCTTGCACTGCAAACATCAAAAAGATAATCTAACCAAATAGTTTTATGATAATTCACTCCAACTGCACTTTTGTTGTCACAATTATCTACAGCAACAACTCCTAATTCAATGGAAACATTATCAGAGTTATTACTTGCTGCAAGCAATGTATAACATGTAGAACCAATAGGGGATATATCAATACTATCATTGGCTCCAGTTAATGGATTAACCATAAAAATAGTATAGTAAGCTAAATCGGGGTCAACAACTGGTTGCCAACAAATGGTTACATTACCTGCAATATCTACAGTAACATAATCTACAACCGGAACCGGCACAACACCTGTAGCACAATTAGCTTGAACTTTTACAAATCCAGCAAGGAATAATATGATAATTACTAACTTTTTCAAAATCAGTCTATAACAGCAAATATACTACGTATAAGACTTAAAATTGTTGTATTTAGTTGCTTTTTTCTTTTGGGAAAGATAATTCTCCTTTCAAAAGCTTGTTATAACGATCAACCAAAATAGCCAAAAGTGTACTAAACAAGGTCATCGCTTCCTTAGTAGCTGGACTAATTTCTGTTCGTTTTAATTTCAACAATAAAAAACCGTACAACCCTATTAAACAAGCATGAATCTCGTTAGTAGCTTCACCTCCAGATTTAATCATGAAATTATTGATACTATCTTTTGCCGCCAAATAAGCTTCCTGATATTTTGCATCTTGCATTGTAGTTAACAAGGAATTATGGAGGTTATTTAACTCTCCTAAAGGCTTCAGCGTAATGTTTAAATGTCCTTTATCAGAAACGCCCTCTTTCATCATCTGCTCAATCAAGTTTTGATACCATAACTTCATATCATACTGAACCTCTTTGGGAGCATTAAACTTACCAATAACATTTTCTGTTATTTGAGTTAGATCAAAATGGTGAGAACGAATAATATCCTCTATTTGCCACATATACAGTATATATTCAGCAATATTTGTTTTTTGTTTTTCTTGAGCAATTAGCATTACTTTACTTCTTTAGGAGCTTTCTTTTCCTTGTACTGTTTGTTTAAGCCTTGTACAACTTGATTGGTAATGTTTATTCCTTCATTATAGTCCAACACTACATTACCTAATTGTGATGCTCCGATAATTAGATTATAATCAGATTCTTCATTAAACTTTTTAATGAAATCTTTTACATTCTTTTGAAACTCATCATTCAACTTAGCCTCTTCATTTTGAAATTTCACAGCAAAATCATCTCTCATTTTATATAAACTCTGCTCTTCTTCAGCCAACTGCTTTTGTTTTAATTGGCCCTCAAACTGAGTCATAGTTGCAGCATTTTTTTGAAATTCTACTACCTTCTTTTCAAATAAAGCTGATTGAGCAGAAAGTTCTTTTTCATATTTTCTTTCTCTTCCTTTCAACTTATTGATCAATTCTGAATAAAGCTCATAATTTGCTTGAAGTGAATCAACATTCAAATAAGCGATTTTAGATTCTATTTTTTCTACCTCAACTAATTCTTCAGCCTCAACAACCTCTTCAACTTCCTCTTTCACCTCTTCAACAGGTTGGTTACTAGAAAAATGTAAATAAAATAAAATGGCTACAGCCACTACTAGTACAGCATTCAATGCTAAAGATAAATTTTTCATTTGTGATTTATTGATTAGAATTCTCCATTACAGTTTGTTACCGCAAATGTGAGCAATAAAATTAAAGTGAGGTCTAAAAATATAAGATTTAAGCTAAAAAATGGAAGGAATTCCAATTAAGCAAACTCCGTGTGAGTAGTATTACTAATAAATTCAAAAGGTAAGTTAACCATACAAGCGAAATCCTCTCCAACTTCTTTCATATCGTCATCTTCCATAGAGAAGTGCCAAATAATATTAACATCTACCCCATTCTTCTTTAAATCGCTAAGCTTGTATAGCATAAATAAAATTCTTTTTGAGGAAAAAATATTGAAATACTCTAAATCAAAAACAAAATCAACTCTGTTGGTAAACTTTTCTTGAGCATTTTCTAACCATTCCATTAAAGGTGCATAAAAAGCATCTACCTCCGTAACTACAGATTTCCCTTTGATTAAGAAGTTATTATTCTCCATATCAAAGACAACCTCAGGAGATACTTCTGTCTCTTTAATTATAATTTTTTCCATATTCTTACGCTATTGAATACCAATATCTGAAAAATAAACGACAAATCAGTTAAAAATTATACGTAATAGCATAATCTTAAGATTAAATCCATTTAATAATAGATCAACCACCTAAAACCTACAAACTCTTCATATCCTTAAGCTTACTTGCTTGTCTTCTAGATATTTCAACTTGTTCACCATTTTTCAACTTCACCATCAAACCTCCATTGAACCAACTTTCGATACTTTCAATCCAATTTAAATTAATAATAAACTTTCGGTTAGCCCTAAAGAATACATTCTCATCTAATTTGTTTCCCAAATTATTTAATGATTTTAAGATCAAAGGCTTATTGTTATCAAAATATACCCTTACATAATTCCCTTCTGATTCAAACATAGGCACATCTGATAAATTCACAAACCAACACTTATCTCCATCCTTTACAAAAACTTGATTGTTTATACCTATTTTATCTGAAGGAGCTACAGGTTCAATCATTTCTGCTTTAACCTTTTCAATTGCCGATTTTAAACGATCCTGCTCTATTGGCTTCAGTAAATAATCTAAGGCATTTACTTCAAATGCTTTTATTGCATATTCATCATAGGCTGTAACAAAAATTACATGAGGCATAAAATCCAATTCTTCTAATACTCCAAAACCATCCTTTCCAGGCATATGTATATCTAAAAAAACCACATTGGGCTTTAGCTTATCTACAGCTTCTATTGCCGATTCTGCGCTATCACACTCTCCTATTATTTCAATTTCAGGAAATTCAGTCAACAAACTTTTCAATTCATTTCTTGCCAATCGCTCATCATCAACTATTATAGCTTTCATATCTGTATAATTTAAAGGGTTGTTTCTTTAGGGATAGTAAGAACCGTTTTAACCTTATTGTCCTCATTAAGAATCTCAAACTTTGCACTATTACCGTACAATAATTTTAAACGCTGTACAGTATTAACCAATCCAAAACCAGTTTCTGATTCTTGATTTTTATCATAAACACCGCTATTGTATATTACAATTTTCAAACTTTCATTTTCAAGCTTAGCGTTTATTTCCAACACTCCTCCTTCTGGCAATTTTGATGTTCCATGTTTTATTCCATTCTCAACTAAAGTTTGAATCATTAATGGTGGTAACAAAAATACTTCAGTACTCTTATCAATTTTCTTTTGAATTGTTAAGCGCTCTTCAAACCTAGTCTTTTCTAAGCCTAAATAATCATTCACCAATTTCATTTCATCTCCAAAAGGAATTAACTTTTGTTTGCCCATTAACAAGGAGGTCCTAAGCACATTAGACAATTGTGTAATCGCTTTTTTTGCTAAAACTGGATCCTCATTAATTAATGCTCGAATACTATTCATGGAGTTAAAGATAAAGTGAGGGTTTAATTGAGACTTTAACTTGTTTAGTTCTATTTCGTTTTTTGCGGCTTGCCACCTTAAATTTTTAATCTCTTCCTTCTTATAATTTGTTACAAAATGAAACAAAAAATAAAGCAATGACCACATTAAATAAAGCAAGGTCCAGTTTATAACCGATGGAAATGCTTCTTTTATATTGAACTCATAAGCACTTTGAACAATAAGGCGTTCAATAATGAATGCCTGTAAAAAGTAAACTATAATTCCAATAATTAGTGTACCTAATAGTAATCTTGGAATTAAACGAGGAATATTAAATCTCATCCAGTTTAATTTCACGATAACCAATCGAAAAGCATGTGCAACAGAAATTCCAATTAAAAATATTGACAACAAACTAAAAAACAACTCTACACTTAAGCTATTACCTGTTAACACATTAAAAACACCAACAACAAAAGCATACAACAACCATCCTCCTACTTGAGAAACCCAGTATAGTCTTTTTTTGTTTAACATCTTTATATACCTAATTAGCTAAATTTTATTTTTGCCCCAACCAAGCGTTTCTTAATTGAATTTGATCTTGACTAGCATCATCATTAAACTCTATTAAAAACTTTTTGGTTTTTTCTATAGTAATTGCTTTTCCTTTTAATTTTTTAGTCTTCAATTTTCCCTTATGATTTCTCATAACTACCACCTCAACTTTATCTCCAACTTTGGTATTCTTTTTAAATTGATCCATCTGCTCTTGCACAGTATTCATATCAATATCCACACCATTTATAGACACGAATTCATCATTGGTTTTATACCCTAGCATCTTACCAAACTCATTAATACTGCTCATATCAGCCACAAATAAACGCTGTGTTTCAGGGTTAAAACTTAATGCAACTCCTCCCAAACTAATCTCTTGAATTTTCACATCTTTCTTAAATGTAATTCCAACTCTATTCAATAGATCTGCTAAAGGTAATTCATTTCCCTTTTCAACATGTTCTGTAAAAAAAGTTCTTATTTCTGGAGACGATAGTTCTGCAATTTTATCAAATAATTTTACATCTTCAAAAGATTTATACTTCCCATATTCTTTAGATAAGGAAGCCATCATATCTTTAATTCCAACTTTTCCTTCAGATTGATCTCTCAATAAAATATCTAAACACATTCCTATTATCGCTCCTTTCTGGTATACATTACCATACTGATCTTCGTGCTTATCTAAACATTCTAAACTCAATTCTGTAAAGGCCAATTCATCTTTATAATGAGAAGCTCCAGCTAATTTTTCCTCTATCACTCCTAAATATTCTTTAGGAGTTTGCATTCCCCCATAAACTTGAACATGTCCTGCAAAATATTCAGTAACCCCTTCATACATCCATAAATGCTTAGACATTTTAGGATTGATAAAATCAAAGTCTCCAATTTCTTCAGAGTGAATATTTAATGGTGTTACAATATGAAAAAATTCATGTGCAGCAACACTAACAACAAATCCTGACAATTGCTCTGCAGACATTTCAGGTAAATAATAAAATGAAGAATATGAATGCTCCAAGGCTCCACTTCCTCCTGAGCCACTTGCCCCTGCATACAAATAAATAATAAAAGCATATTTATCTACCGGTAAAGTTCCTCCTAAATAATCTTTTTGTAATTCTAGAATTCCTTTAATGTCTTTCGCTAACTCTTCAGCTGTTGCTGACTTATTCTTAGAGTAAACCGAAATCAAAATATCCGCATTTCCTACTTTAAATGTAACCGTATCTGGCACATTATACATAATTGGTGCATCAACCAAATCCATATAGTTCTCCGTTGTAAATTGATCTACATTACCATTCGTTTTAATTGTTGTTAAGCCTGTAGATCCATAAAAATCATCTGGTCGTGTAACATTCACTTCATACTTAACATGTTTCATCCCATCAAAATAACCAAAGAACCCATGGTTATTCAATACCACATTTTCTCCATCCTCAATATTTGTCCCTCCAGGTTCAAATACTAGCTCATCAACATCAGCATCCCATGTATCTTCAACCCAATAACTAATTTTGGCCAATGCTTTTGCATTATCAATTTCCCACCTATTCTTATCCAATTGATTCACACTCAAAGCTCTTCCATCCTTATCAAACGCTTCAAAATCCATAGCATACTGACCAAAATCATAAATTTTATATGTTCCTGGAACAATCTTAGGCAGATTATAAATTATTTTATCTTCACTAATTACTGGGGTAGTAAGTGTAACTTGAATTAAATCACTATTAATTTTATTTAGATCTAAATAAAATTGATACTTCTCATTTTGAGCATTAGCAGTTAATCCTAATACAACTAACAACCCACATAAAACATTCTTCATCATAATTTCTTTTTTTGCAATCACACAAATATATTTATGTTTAAACTATCTTTAACTCTTTTTTACATCAATGGTATATTTAATCCATTAAAGGTTTTTTATGAACTATTTAGCACATTTTTACTTATCCAACAATGACAAAAACTTAATTATAGGCAATTACATTGCTGATGATGTGAAAGGAAAAGCATTTTTAAACTATCCTGAAGACATCCAAAAAGGAATACTTCTTCATAGAAAAATTGATGAGTTTACTGATTCTCATCCAATAGTTACGCATAGTAAAGACATCATTCGGGATCATCAAAAAAAATACACTCCTGTTGTAATGGATGTGTTTTATGACTACTTCTTAGCTAAAAACTGGAAAAAGTATTCAGAAGTTAATCTACTAGATTTTACAACAGACATTTATAAAACTCTTTTTAAAAATATCAATCACCTTCCCTTAACGAGCAAAGCTAGACTGCCTTTTATGGCTAAAAGTAATTGGCTTTATAACTATCGTAAAATTGAAGGAATAAACAGGGCATTAACTGGTTTATCTAAAAGAAGTAACTACCCTAACAATATGCATCAAGCATCTATTATCTTACAAGAGAAGGAAACTGATTTAAATCAAGATTTTGAACTCTTTTTTCCTGAAATCATCAAATTTGCAGATTCAGAAATATAAGAAAACTACCACATTGAAATGTTGTACACATTTCCGTTAATTGTAACTGTTGCTTTATTATCACAATTTCCTCCACCATAATCAACAGATCTTGTAGCAAAACCTTGTGGAAGAACATCTAAAGAACCACTCACCAACCATCTACAACAAACTTGTTTTATTATTGGCGAAGTAATCACTACTGAATAATTCAATCCATTTCTATTCACACCACTTCCTGAACCAGTAACTGAATAAACATCGTCACAAATCCCAGCTAATCCATGTGTAAAAAGTGTCGTACCATCTCCCGCAATCCACTCTGTTGTTCTCACAGAATTCCAAGTAATTGTAGTATTGTCTGTAAAAGTAATTACAGCATTAGAAACGTTAACATTGTAGGATAAATTACTACTCGCATTGTAACCATTGTTGGTAATTGTTTTTGTTCCTTCAACTTTAATATCGTTAACAAAGTAATTTTGAGGCTGAACCGTTAAAACACTACCAGAATCTCTAAAATGATCTGTTAATGTAACCACTAATTTACCTCTTCTATTTACACCATTCGATCCAGCACAATTGTTTGCCCCAAAGTCAATTTCCATTACTTTTGGAAATGTAGAATTTGTCCATGCTGGAACAGTTGAAACCGTAGCACATGCACCAAAAGAATACCCTGCTTTTTTACCTGATTGACCTTCATCATCAGCTGCTTCCTCAACTACTTTTTTCATATCAGAAAAAAGATTTTCTGCAGAGCTATTATCAGTAGAAGAAATTGTAGAGTTATCAACCTCAACAACTTCAGATTTATCTTTTCTACAACTATATGTTGTCAATACAATTGAAAATAATACTAACCCAGTAAGTTTTAAATTTTTCATTCTTTTAAATTTTAGATATGTAAATATACCGAATTCCTATTTAATCAGACATATACAATAAAGCATCCACGAAAAACACTCATTAGTCTAAATAATTATGAATAGAAAAAATCGCTATGAAACAAAATTTGATTTTTTACGTATATTTGAACACTGTTAAAACTAACTGTATCATGAAAAAAATTAGCCTTTTACTTGCCATTTTTATTCCGACACTTTTCTTTGCCCAAAGCTCTAGAGATATCAATACAGTTATTCAGAAAACCATTGATCTACATGCCTTAAAGCAACATTTTAATGATGCTGAAAAAGCAGGAGAAACTCCATTAATCATATTAAATGATGATAAAATACCCAACAATTTAATCGTTTTTAAATTCAATAAAAGGGTTAAAATAATGACCCCTGAACAGTTAGAAACGTTTAAATCTATCTCTAAAAAAAACTTAGATAGCTTTTTTGTTTTTGAAGTTATGGAGTTTACAGAAAATCAAGTTACGATTAAAGCGATGTTTAGAAAATCTGATAAAATCGCAATTAACGTGAGCATGAAAAAACAAGACAGAGAATGGAAGGTTACTGAATCTTCTGCTGGATAATTGCATTTCTTACATGGGCAAAATAAAGCTCGACCTTCACGACATATACAACAAATCACACTTAATTGATCAATCATTAAATGCTATTATTGAAGAAGCTATTGATAAGAAAATTAAGCTTGTTGAAATAATTCCAGGGAAAGGTTCTGGACAACTTAAAAAGAAGGTAATTCGCTTTTTACAACAACCTCACATCAAAAACAAATACCACCGAATAGATAAAGACAGTAAAAATTTTGGACGTATCTTTGTTCACTTTAAGTTCTAACTATGTTTACTCCCGGACAAAAAATATTTGCACTTATCTTTATTGTTGTGTTTGCCATAGGAATTGGCTACCAGTTTTATAAAGATGGCAAAAGGAATAAAGACTTATTTAAGGGCACTTATTGGGTATTAATAGCTGTAGTTGCAATGATGGTTGGCTATGTTATTCTTAGCAAAATTGTAAACTAATAAAAAAAGGGCTATCAATTAAGACAACCCTTTTTAAACAATTTGTAAATCATTTATTTTGCTTCGTTATAAAGTTTTAAGCCCTCTTCCAGCCAAGCCTTAAAATCATCTTTATTACCATGGTTCTGATAATCAGCAGAGCCATTGGCTAAATCTTCTCCATTTGGACCTAACATTCTATAATAAGGTTGAGAATTCGTTTTATACTTGGTAGCTTGTAGGTAACTCCACTTATTCCCAACCGTTTTTAACATTCTAATTTTTCCTGGAGCAACTTCAACTTCTTTTTGTTCGGATTTTGGCAACTCTATTTTTTCATCTACATAAAGAGAAATAATAACAATATCTTCCTTCATAATTTCAATCACACCAGGCTCTCCCCAAACATTTTCTTCCATCGCTCGGCAATTAACACAAGCCCATCCTGTAAAGTCTAACATTACAGGTTTACCAACCTCTTTAGCATAAGCCATTCCTTCATCCAAATCATGAAATAAGTATATTCCTTGTGCAGCCAAATGCGTTCCTTCAGGGCCATGGTTATCTGAAGAAGATCCACTTGCTCCTGAGCCACCAAAGCCTAATGGTGCCTCACTATATGAAGATGGTGGTGGAAATCCACTAACGAGTTTTAATGGAGCCCCCCAAAGACCTGGTATTAAATAAATAGTGAAAATTATTGATATTACAGCAAAACTCAGTCTAGTAACCGAAAGCCCATTATTTGGAGAATCAGTATTCATTCTAAATATTCCTAGCAAATACATACTCATCAAAAAGAATATACCTATCCATATCGCTAAAAACATTTCTCTTTTCAAATAACCTCCTTGAATAACTAAATCGGCATTAGATAAAAACTTCAGAGCTAGTGCTAACTCTAAAAAACCTAAAGTTACCTTTAAAGTATTCAACCAACCTCCAGATTTCGGCATTGAGTTTAACCAACTAGGAAATATTGCAAATAAAGCAAAAGGAACAGCCAACGAAGTAGAAAAGCCTAACATCCCTATTGCTGGACCAAAATACTCCCCATCATTTGCTGCTCTCACCAATAGATCTCCTACAATAGGCCCCGTACATGAAAACGAAACAATTGCCAAAGTGGCTGCCATAAAAAAGATCCCCATCAATCCTCCCTTATTACTCGCTCCATCCATTTTATTAGCCCAAGAATTAGGTAATGTAATTTCAAACGCACCAAAAAATGACATTGCAAATACAACAAACAATACAAAAAACGAAAGGTTAAACCATGGATTGGTAGCCATAGAATTTAAAGCATCCGATCCAAAAAGTATCGTAACGAGCATACCTAAAGACACATAAATTGCTATTATAGATACCCCATAAATTAAAGCTTTCCTAATCCCTTCAGACTTAGACTTACTTTGTTTCATGAAAAAACTAACAGTTAATGGTAGCATTGGATAAATACATGGCATAAAAAGAGCTAAAGCTCCACCAAGTATACCTTCTAAAAATATTGCCCATAATGATTGCGAACTTTTATCATTGTCAGATGAAGGTTCTTCTGAATCTTTAATATCATCAACTTCATTTGCAGAAGCATCAACCTCTTCCTCTTCAACAAGCTCTTCCTCTGAACTTTCCGCAGTAACTTCTTCGCCCGACACTTCTTCTGAAGACTCCTCAACTACCACTTCTTCTCCACAACCCTTAACTTTTAATTCAAAGTCTGTATCAAAAGGAGGCAAGCAATGTGTCTCATCACAAGTCTGAAATGAAAACCTTCCTTTTAATGTAAAATCCTTTTTACTAGAAATTTTAATCTTACGCTTTAATGTAAAACTCTTGGAATGCTGATATATATCTTCATCAGCTGCTTCATCATGATAAAATTCTGGTTTAGGTTCTATTACTTTCCCAACAACAGTATAATTACCTGACTTATCTGGTTCAATTTCAGTTGGCAATGAAAACGCTTCTGGTGGTAAATTGGCTGCATAAATATGCCAATGCTCAACACAAGTAATGTCTGCAACTATGGTAGCATTACAACCATCTTGCTCTATACTAAACTTCCAACTCACCTTATCTTCAGGGAATTCCATTTGCGCATTTGCATTTGCTACAAACAAAAATAGCGCTACTAAAGGTAGTAATATGTATTTTTTCAATAATCTCATCTAATCAGTCTTATTTATTAATAGGAATCCAAAAATAGGTATTTAAACTAGAGTAAAAATACAATCTTAGTCTCAAAATTGTATTCTTAACAAAAAAACCAGAACTAAAATTAGTTCTGGTTCTATTATTTATTTTGATTATTCTAATAGAATTTTATCTCATGAATGCATCGAATAGGAATTATTGTGGTTTTTTTTAGAATAACATTTTTATCTGTAAACCCCCAAATCGTTGTTTCGACCTTTTTCATTCCTTCTGAGTCTTCAAAAATAATTTTTACTTTTCTTTTTTGGCCATTACCCAACCTTGTACCTCTTTTTATACGGGCCTGCCTCTCTTGCTTCTTTGCTTCATCACTTAACACATCTCCTTTAGGAAATGAAAACTCAGTAATCTCTTCTTTTTCAATAAGCGTTGTAGCATCTTTTATTTCAACATCAATCATAGTAGGTAGTTTAAGTTTTGCGGCAATACAGCTCTGTATCTAACGCTAAACCTTAAAAAAAGTTTCACAAAACTTCTTATTAATATTTTATCTATTGAAAGAATATGCGCGTTCCACTTTAGCAACTCTCACATTATAAGACTGATACCAATGCTCTTTCCCCATATTTTGAGCTTCTTTATGTTCTATATTTTTATACCATTCTTGTATAGCTTCCAAGCTTTCCCAATAAGAAACAGTAATCCCTATTTCATCTTTAGCACTCTCAAATCCTAAAAAACCTGGTTGCAACTTTACCAATTCAACCATTTTATTAGACATTTCATCATACTCTTTACTTTCAACATTCTTAACTGATGAAAAAATAACAGAATAATACGGTGGTTCTGGTGTATTGGCTAATGACATAAAACAGTTTTAAATTAAAAAAGGAAATCAAATTTATGATTTCCTTTTTTAATTTAAATAATATGGTCTAGTTGACTATAATATTAAGCTATGGCTTTAATCATATCTTGTTGTGTAATGATATGGTATTGACCTTCTCCATAATTTACAATTACAGCTTGTGCTCCTGTAGAAAATTCTTTTGAAATGTTTTCAATTGAAGTTTCTCCTTTTACTATAGGAAATGCTTGTTCCATAATATGTTTTACCGGTAGCTCTTTTAACTCTGGATTTTCTAATAAAGCCGCAAACAAACGATTGTCTGTTAAAGAACCTACAAAACTACCATCACCTGCAACAGGTATTTGAGAAATTCCATATTGATTCATTAGCAATATTGCTTGTGAAATAGGGTCGTCTTGAGAAACAGTAACCAAATGTTTTCCTGCATGATCTTTAATCAAATCTAAACCATTTGTTTTCTCTTCGTTTAAAAACCCTCTCTCTCTCATCCAATCATCGTTAAACATCTTACCTACATAACGAGATCCATGATCATGAAATAAAACAACAACAATGTCATCTTCTTTTAATTCATCTTTTAACTGAAGTAATCCTTTAACGGCAGAACCTGCAGAATTACCAACAAATATTCCTTCTTCTTTGGCCAATTTTCTTTGCCAAACAGCAGCATCCTTATCTGTTACTTTTTCGAATTTATCGATAATATCAAAATTTACATTCTCAGGTAAAATATCTTCTCCGATACCTTCTGTAATGTAGGGGTAAATCTCATTCTCATCAAACACTCCAGTCTCATGGTATTTTTTAAATACAGATCCGTACGTATCTATTCCCCACATTTTAATGTTTGGATTTTTTTCTTTCAAGTATTTACCTACCCCAGAAATTGTACCTCCTGTACCAACACCAACAACAAAATGAGTGATTTTTCCTTCAGTTTGTTCCCAGATTTCTGGTCCGGTACTTAAATAATGCGCCTTAGCATTTGACGGGTTATCGTATTGATTAACATACCAAGAATTTGGAGTTTCTTTAGCTAAGCTTTTAGAAACAGAGTAATATGATCTTGGGTCATCTGGCGGAACATTTGTTGGACAAACATGAACTTCTGCTCCAACAGCTCTTAAAATATCCATCTTTTCTTTAGACTGCTTATCACTCAATACACAGATTAACTTATATCCTTTAATAATAGCAACCAATGCTAGCCCCATACCTGTATTACCTGAAGTTCCTTCAATAATAGTTCCTCCTGGCTTTAATCTTCCATCAGCCTCTGCATCTTCTATCATTTGAAGTGCCATCCTATCTTTAACCGAGTTCCCTGGATTAGTCGTTTCTACTTTAGCTAGAACTGTAGCTTTAATATCTTTACAGATATGATTCAATTTAACTAAAGGAGTGTTTCCTATTGTTTCAAGAATATTATTGTAATACTTCATATTATTTAAAATAAAATTTCCGCAAATGTAACAAATACCAATCTAAATTAATCAAATCGGATTGCTTTTACAGGAGTGATTTTTGTAATCACAAAAGAAGGAATTAATAACATCAGTACACACAACACAAGTGTTCCGATATTCAATAGTAAAATATTTAAAATATTCAACTCTATTGGCACCACAGATACATAATACGATTCTTCTGGTAATGTTAAAAAGCCAAATTGTTGCTGAACTATACAAATGATAATTCCTATTGCATTACCCCAAATTAATCCCTTAACAATAAGATGAACAGCGTTATACAAAAATATTTTTCTAACATTCCAATTTGGCATCCCCAAAGCTTTCAATATTCCAATCATATTGGTTCGTTCTAATATCAGAATAAGTAAGGCTGAAATAATATTAATAATGGCAACAATGATCATTAATATGATAATAATATTCACATTATAGTCTTGCAAACTCAACCAATTAAAAATATCTGGATTTTGATCTTTTATTGTTGATGAATGTAACTTATACCCCACATTTTCATAAACATAATCACCCATTTTTTCTAAGTCATTGTAATCATCAATTAAAACTTCAAATCCACCAACTTCATTTTTTTCCCAACCATTCCTTTTTTGAATATGAGCAATATCAGCTATCACATACAGATTATCAAACTGTTCTAAACCCGTTTGATAAATGCCTTTTACAATAAAGTCCTTGGGCCTAAGCTGTCCGTTTTTCTGAATAAAATAAAGAAACATTTTATCTCCAACCTTCAACTTCATTTTTGTTGCAATATGATTAGACAACAAAACATCATTTTGTGCTTTTTCATCATTCACAAGAAAAGAGCTTCCTTCTATAATTTTTTCATTAAAAAAAGACCAATCAAAATCGCTGCCAACTCCCTTTACTACAATCCCATAAATCTCTTCTTTGGTTTTAATTATCCCAGCCTTCATTGCATATTTTTGAATATGCTTTATTCCATCAACACTATCTAACCCTGGATAAAAATCTTGATTAATACTAATCGGGCTAGCTTCATAGGTGTTTTGAGAATCATAACTCGTAATTTGAATATGGCTTCCAAAACCAATTACTTTGTTTCGAATTTCTCTTTGAAAACCTCCAACAATACTCAACGCAACAATCATTACAATTAAACCTAAAGCAATTGCAATAATGGATATTCTAATAATTGGCTTAGTTATTTTTTTTGAATGACTATCTCCCTTTACTATATTTTTTGATATGAAATATTCTAGATTCAATTTTATTATCTTTACACCTTAATCTTTGTGTAAAACAAATGTAACAATTCATTAATGAACTTTAAGCAAGTCGTAAACATTCTAATTGTCGGGCTAATTTGTATCAAATGCTCCGGACAAGACCCAAAACCTTCAGAAAAAAACACCGTAAAAATTATTGTTTCTGACCCCGCAACAAAACTTCCTATTATAGTTGGTGCCGAAAGAATTGACAACTACCTAAAACTCCTTCAAAATAAAAGGGTTGGTATTGTTGCTAATCACACTTCAATGGTAAAAGACAAACATTTAGTTGATGTTTTAATTGATTCTAAAATAAATGTTGTTAAAGTTTTTAGCCCAGAACATGGTTTTAGAGGAAACGCTGACGCTGGAGAAGTCGTAAATTCTGACATTGATAAAAAAACTGGTTTACCAATTGTTTCTCTTTACGGAAAAAACAAAAAACCAACGCCAGATCAAATAAAAGATTTAGATGTTCTAATTTTTGATATTCAAGATGTTGGAGCACGATTCTACACCTATATTTCTACCATGCACTATGTTATGGAATCTTGTGCCGAAAACAATAAAAAACTTATTGTTTTAGATAGGCCAAACCCAAATGGTCATTACGTTGATGGACCCATTTTAGAGGAAAAATTCAAATCTTTTGTAGGAATGCACCCTGTACCAATAGTTCATGGAATGACCATAGGAGAATACGCTAAAATGATTAATGGTGAAAACTGGTTAGCAAACAATTCAAAATGCGATCTAACAATTATCGAAACAAAAAATTACACCCACAATAGTTTTTATGAATTACCCTTAAAACCTTCTCCCAATTTACCAAATATGAGTTCAGTTTACCTATACCCTACATTGTGTCTTTTTGAAGGCACACCTATTAGTGTTGGTAGAGGTACTGATTTTCCTTTTCAAGTTTTAGGGCATCCTAAAATGAAGTCTGACCGGTTTTCATTCACACCAAAAAGTAGAGCTGGAGCAAAATCTCCTAAGTTAAAAGGAGAAATTTGTAAAGGATATAATTTAGCCAAATTTGGAAACGATTACATGAAAGGGAAATCTATGGTTAACTTATACTGGTTAATAGACATCTACAAAGACTACCCTGAAAAGGAAGGTTTCTTCACGAAAATGTTTCACCTACTTTCAGGTACAGACCAACTTCAAAAACAATTAGAAGCAGGAAAAACAGAAAAAGAAATTTATGCTTCTTGGCAAGATGGATTAACCAACTTTAAAAAAATCAGAAAAAAGTATTTGCTTTATCAAGATTTTGAGTGATCTCTCAAAATCCACCTCAACTCATTTAACATAACCGCTGTTGCTCCCCAAACAATTTTACCATTAAAGTTAAAACAAGGTGCCTTAACAGCTAACTTATTTGCTAATTTAACTTTAGTAGTTTCGAGCTCTTCAACATTCGTTAGTTCTTCAATTTTTAAATTGAAAATCTCTGCAACTTCTCTTGTATCAGGAATAAAATGAGGCAAGTAATCAACAAACCCAACAACTGGTGTAACTAAGAAATTACTAACGGGAATATACATATCGGTTAATCTTCCAATCACTTCAACATCTTTTATTACAACCCCTACCTCCTCATTTGCCTCTCGTAAGGCTGTAGCAACAATATCCCTATCCTCTTCTTCTACCTTTCCTCCTGGAAAAGCAATTTGACCGCTATGAGCTCCTTCATATACAGGTCGTTGAATCAAAACAATGTGTGGATCATTCCCTTTTAAATAAAAAAGAATTAACACAGCACTTTTTTTTGCACCATCCATATTAAAAGTGCCATAATCTATCTTCCGATAAGGTATTGCTTCTATCTGAGCTTGTTTTCCAGGAAGCTCTTGCTTCAACTTTTCAACCAAATATGCTTTCAATTCTTTCATTCTCCAAAAACTGATTGAACCGATTTATATTCAAAACCATCATCTTTATATAACCTTAAGAACTTTTGATCTGAAGTAAATTCAATCTTATTGTATGCTATTGGCAGTAAAACTTTTTGCTCTAAATCAATCAATCCATACAATACATTTTGCTCTGCAATTAGTAGTTGCTTAAAAAACCAGTTAATCGATTCATACGCTGGTTTAATTATATAGGAACCTTTTTTATCAATAATCCCATATTGATTGTCAAGCTGAACAAATGCTAAATCATTCAAAAAACCAGTAGCATAATCAAAATTATAAGGTATTTTCAATTTGGTTTCATGATCACAATACCCCCATTTTCCATGTCGTTTTATCGCGATTAGTTCAGGTGAACTCTCGCCTATATCTTCAAATAAAGCTGGAACAAATTTATTACCAAGCGTATCTATCAAACCAAAATTATTTTCAGAAATAACCCTTGCATATCCTTTATCACTAAACATCCCCCAATTAATTGCTCCTTCCGTATATGTCATTGAAACCGGAATTGCAACTGACCCATCTTTTTTAAGATAGCCATACACTCCTTCTTTAATGGCCATTGCATAATCATTTTCAATCTCCGTTAATTGATCATAAATAGGTTCAACAAATACTTCTCCTTTAGGGTTCATCACACCATACAAACCATTTTCTTGTATTCTTATAAATTCATTTTGCAAATTATCTACCCATTGATATTTTGGTTTTACCACATAATACAAGTTCGTATCAATAATTCCATATAAGCCACTCTGTTTCACATAAGCTATACCGCCATTAAAATCTCCTACAGACTCATACTCTAATCCTACTTTTAGGTTCCCTTTTTGATCAATAAATCCATATTTACCATCAAGTTCCACTGAAATAAAACGATTACTTACCTCACCTATTTCATCATATATAATTGGAACAATCACTTCTCCTGACCTATTGATAATTCCATATTTATCATCCTTTCCAACAACAGCCAATCCGCTAACAAAAGGCTCTGCCTCGTCATATTCAAAAGAAATAATTACTTTATTATTCTTATTGATAAATCCTACTTTATCATTTAGCATTACAGCAGCAGCTCCTTCATAAAAAGGAGAAACCCAACTGTATTTTACAGGAATGGTTACTTCTAATTCATCATTAACAAAACCCCATTTATTCTCTTTTTTGATTCGATAATACTTCGTGTTTGCCAATATATAATCTTGTTCTAACTCTTCTTTAAAAGGATAATCCGGATACTGATTTAAAAAGCTTTTTATATTCTTAGGAGTTTTAACTTGTGTAGAAATATTATAGATATTTCGCCATGCTTTCGGAACATTCGGATTATTCGAATATAATTTCACAAATTGATAATAAGCTTTAACTGTTTTGCTTTTAGTTGATAGCTTGTAAATATTTTCTTGTGCATGTTCCACATAAAAACTACCTGACTGTTCATTTATAAATTTTACATTACTTTCTAAACTTCCATCAGCAGTATATTCTTTAAATAGTTGTTTATCATACCTTGCTTTGGCTTCAGGAATCTGCACGGCATTGGGGTATTTTTCAATAAAACGCTTATAAAAATAGGATGTGTTTTTTGTTTTAGCATCGACATAAGCCAACTCATTTCTATTTAACTCAGCTTGCTCAACCTGAATGGCTCCTGTATTACTCTCGATGAAATAATTATAGGCTTTAATTGTATTCTTTTCTTTAGAATAGGTAAAACATTTTTCATCAACCAAATCTCTTTGTCCACAAACAGAAACTGTATCAACCTTATACACTTTGTATTTTACTTTCTGTTTTTCTGAAGTAAGCTTCCAAAAAGATGCTGTTGAAATTTTCGCATAATGCAACGCTGAATCTAAATTATAAAATGGATTGTTGTTTCTTGAGTAAATAACACTTAATCCATAAGCTGCCGCTGCTGGTTGTTTTTTTATTGCTTTGTAAAAAATTGCTTTGGCCTTAAAATAATCGTGCACTTCTAAAGCCTCAAAACCTTTACTTAATGCAGCCCCCCTCACTTCTACTAGTGGAGATAGCAACAATACAATACTAACAACTATTTTAAACCCTCTATTCAACCGGATAACTATTTATTATTTTTCACGTAAATTACTAAGCGACTAAATTAGCAATACAAATTTTCTTCCAAAAACCTTTACAATTAATTAATGAACAAGTTACACCTCTATATATTTATCTTACTCTCGATATTTTTTATAGCGTGTAACAATTCAGAATCAACAAAAACGCTCTCAGAAAACAATCTCTTAGATAGAGATTTAGACAGCATAAGAGTTCAAGGAACTCTTAAAGCACTTATCAATTACAGCTCTACCAATTATTTTATATACAAAGGAATTCCAATGGGGTTTGAATATGAATTACTCAAAAAATATTCAAATCATATTGGTGTAAAGCTAGAGCTTATCCCCATAAAAAACATGGATAGCATTTTTGTTGACCTCAACCAAGGTAAAGGAGATATCGTTGCCGCAAATCTTACGATAACAAAAGAACGATTAAACCAAACTAACTTTACCCACCCTATCTTAATAACTCAACAAGTATTGGTCCAACGAAAGCCTGAAGGCTGGAGAAAACTAAAAAAATCAGCATTAAAAAAACAACTAATTCAATCTCCATTAGATCTAATTAATAAAGAAGTTACTGTTAGAAAATCTTCTTCTTTTTACAATAGGTTAAAAAATTTATCTGATGAAATTGGTGGTGAAATAAACATCAAAACGGTAACAGGAGATATTATAATGGAAGAATTAATTGAAAAAGTTTCTTTTCATGAAATCGATTATACAATTGCTGACAAAAACTTAGCATTAGTAAGTCAATGGCAATTCCCAAATATTGATGCCAGCGTAGCAATTAGTTCTGACCAAAAAATTGCTTGGACCACTCGTAAAAATTCTGATAGTTTAACTACCTCCATTAACAAATGGTTAATAGATTTTCAGCAAACAAAAAAATTTAAAATACTCTACAATAAGTATTTTAAAAATCAAGCTGGATTTAACAAAAGAGTCAACCACAATTCTTACACGTTAACTAGTGGTTCTATTTCTCCATATGATAAAATTTTACAGGAAAACTCTTCAAAATTATATTGGGATTGGGAATTGATAGCGGCAATGATTTATCAAGAATCCCATTTCAACAACAATGCAAGAGGTTGGGGAGGTTCTTTTGGTTTAATGCAATTTATGCCAAAAACGGGAGCAAAATATGGGGTTGATACCAACTCTTCTGCCAAAGAAAATATTATTGCTGGTATTAACTATTTAAAGTACTTAGACAACTATTGGAAACCAATAATTTCAGATTCAACCGAACGAATCCCTTTTGTTTTAGCATCCTACAATGTTGGCCCGGGCCACATCCTTGATGCAAGAAGATTGGCCGAAAAATATGGAAAGGATCCTTTTATTTGGACAAACAATGTTGACTTCTATTTGCAAAATAAATCAAAAGCAAGATATTATAAGGATGACGTTGTGCGCCATGGATATTGCAAAGGTAATATCACTTTCAAATATGTAAACGAAATTTTAATCCGATCTAAACACTACAAGAACATCACTAATAAAGACAATCAAAATTGATTACTTAGTGTAACGACTTTCATTAGATTCTACTCGCGACCTTTTCACTTCAATCTTTTTCTTCATCCAATCAGGGTAAGCTGTATCATCTTCAGATTCATAAACCCTAACCTGCTGCTCATCAGAAGAACGAATTAAATCACTTTGGGTTTTACCAAGAATAGCTCCTGCTGTTTGTACTCCTGAATAACTCGCTCCAGCAACACCATGAGAAAGAACACTTGCTCCACATAAATAGAGGTTATTTATTTCACTTTTTGATTTATACGAAAATGGCCCTATCTGTTTTAATACCTTATCGGTACCATAAACACATCCATTTGTAGAATTGATGTAATGTTCGTTTGTGAGTGGTGTTCCTAATTCTTTATTTACAATCTTTTCTCCAATTCCAGGGAAAGTGTTTTCTAATGTTTTTAAAATTTTCTTGGTTAGAAATTCTTTAAACTTTAAATACTCTTCAGATCTTTCTTTGTTTTTAAACTGACTAAAAGATTCATGATTTATAAAAGTAACAACTTCCATAGAATGATATCTACCATCAAAACTAGTTGGATCTTTTATTGTTGTACAGCTGATAAAAAAACCAGGAAACTCTTCTCCCTCAGAAATATCAACCTTCATCATATCCTCAAATAGATCATCAGGATCTGTATTCTTCTCCGGCATCAACCAAATATTTCCAGAATCCATTCCTGCTTTACGCATATCCATATCTACTATTAAAAATAGCATTAAAGATGTACATGAATATTTAGTATTAGAAAGTCGCTTCGTTAATTTCGAACTTAAGTTCTCTCTTCCAACTAAATCTAAATACGTTTTATCTGGATCAGCATTCGATATAATATTTTTAGCATATATTTTATCTCCATTAGCTAACTCAACTCCAACGGCAGTTTTTTTCTTGCCTCCTTCTAACAAAATACGCGTTACATTCTGACTTGTTCTAACTTCACTCCCCAATTCTTTTATTCTATTGGTCATGGCTTTTACCAAAGCTCCTCCTCCTCCCATAGGATAAAATCCACCTTTAAAATAATGATCCATAACAGCACAATGTACAGGGAAACTTGCTTTTCCGGGTGGCAACCCATGATCGCCACATTGAATGTTTAAAACTGTTTTAAGTAAAGGGTCGTTTATCTGTTTATCAATTACTTTCTTAAGCGTAAACAAACCATACCTACCCATATCTTTGGTTCTAAAAGGTATAGTAACATGGTCCCAAAAACCTTTCATCTTCGGGATTAATTGTATTTGACGGCTTACCTTTCTAACAAGATCTAAATACTTTTCAATATTCTTCTTTTCATGGGGAAAACGTTCTGATAACGACTGAACTAATTCATCATAATCTGCAGGCAAATCAATACGTTCATCACCAATCCAGCAATGATCATATCCTTTAGGATTCATTCTAAAAAACACCAAATCATTAGCAATCCCTAAACCTTCATATAATTCTGAAGTAGATTCTCCATCTCCCAACAATCCGATATAATGAACTCCAGGAGTAAAACGGTGTCCTTTCAAATAGAAACTATGGCACCATCCTCCAGGAACATCATGTTGTTCTAGTACCAATACCTTCTGCCCTTCTTTGGCCAAACAGATTGCAGAAGACAAACCTCCAGCACCTGAACCAATAATTATCGAATCATATTCCATTGTTTCAAAAGTAGTATTACTAATCTACAATTCACTTGAATTCTTGAGGAATCTCACAAACAGGAATCGGCTCCATTTTATGTTGATTAATTGTATTTAATCTGGTATAAATTTGAAATACCTCCTGCTCCCTAGTAGTAAAAGATGTAAAATCTATGTTGGCTTTTTCACTAATTCTCATAGCCCATTCCAATTCAGGGTATGAAGCTCCAATTTGATCTTCATCCGTTCTTTCATCTCCCCAAAGTCCATCTGTAGGCGCAGCATTTTGTATCTCTTTGATTACATCTAACTCCTTAGCTAAAGCAAATACTTCTGTTTTCACTAAATCCGCTATAGGACTAAGATCAACACCTCCATCACCATATTTTGTATAGAAACCAACTCCAAAATCCTCTACTTTATTCCCTGTTCCTAAAACTAAATAGCTATTTATTTGAGCATAATGATAAAGAGTTGTCATCCTTAACCTTGCCCTTGTATTGGCTAGTGATAAAAAATCTAATTCTTTATTTTCTGAATGCTCAACAACTTTAGAAAAACCATCAAAAACAGCGGTTAAATTAGTCTCGACACTTGATACATTACTAAAATTATCCTTTAACCAAGCAATGTGTTTTTTTGCTCTATCCACCTGACTCTCATCTTGATGAATTGGCATTTCTACACAAAGTAATTTTTGACCTGTATGTGCTGCCAAAGCTGAAGTAACAGCAGAATCAACACCTCCAGAAATGCCTATAACAAAACCCTTGGTTTTAGATGCTTCTAAATAACTTGCTAACCAATTAATGATGTAATTTTTTACTTTTTCTGAATTCATTTTCTAAAAAAATATCCCAATGTTTAAAGAAACATAATTCATATTTGCACTTGGATCTTTATCAGCATAAATAGGTTCTCCATCTATATCTAGAGCTGCTTTTCCATTAGCCCCAATTAAGTTTGCTTTTTTATCCAACTGATTAATAAACCCATTATTGTAGGTTAATCCTAACATTAAAGTAGTGTTACCGGATATGCTATATTCTATCCCGGCACCAACAGTTAAATTCATATTGATAAAGAAGATATCACTTGCTGTATTTACCCCTTCAATTTTTGGAGAGTTATTAATATCAGCATAAGAAAAGTCACTAGTTGATTTAAACTTGAACCCTGACTTTAAACCAAACTGCCCAAAATAAGTTATATAACCAATTTCATTTGTTCTTAACTTTAAAGTTAATGGAATTTCGATGTATTTTATACTATAGGTTTGTTGAATTGATGAAGGAACACTAACACCGTTATTGTCTTCGTAAATTCCCTCATAGGCCAATTCTCCACCTAAAGAAGCTATAAATAAACCTGTAGAAAATAAATAATTCTTAGTTAAAAAGAATTCTGTTGAAAGTCCATAGGTAAGTCCCAATTTACTCCCTTCACTTTCAAGGTCTGAAGTGTTTGCTGTTAACCAAGAGATATGTGGATTCAATTGTAACCCAAAACGAATCTTCCGTTCTTCATTTTCAGTATTAACTACAGGATCATTACTAAAGTTATCCTCTTGTGCAGAAAGGTTTACAAATAGCAACCCAAATAGTATTAAAGTAAGTATCTTTGTTTTTTGTATCATAAATTATACATTTATCAAAGCAAATTTAGCTATAAATAAACCTTTTACCCGTTAATGAAATCCTACTTTTCAACACTTAATTCTTTGATAACTTTAGTGGTTTTATGCACACTCCTTTCTTGCGGCAACAATCGATTGGATGTTGATACTTCTAATATCAAAGTTGATTTAAAGGTAAAACGTTTCGATCAGGAATTGTTTAATTACCCAAAAGGAATTACAGCTAAAGATGTTGTAGAAATGAATACCGCTTATGGTCTATTTTTTCAAGATTTCACCCAAAGTGTTATTAACATAGGCTCTCCTAAAAATCCAAATCTTTTTTACCAATTAAATAACTTCACTAAAGACTCTTATATCAAAAAAGTAAAAGGAGATGCTGATAAATTATACACCAACTTTTCTCCGTACCAAGCAGAATTAGAAAATGCTTTTAAACATTACAAATACTACTTTCCAAAAAAGGAAATACCAGAAGTAATCACTTATATTTCTGGATTTAATTATGCCATAACAACTGATGAAAGTTATTTAGGGATAGGTCTAGACATGTTTCTTGGTAAAGATTACGATGCTTACAAGCAATTGGGACTTCCTCAATACAAAACTGCTTTTATGAGTAATGAGGGTTTAGTTACGGGAGCGATGTTGGGATGGATTTCTACAGAGTTTGAGTTAAAAGAAAAAAATGCCGATTTATTAACTGAAATGATCCATCAAGGGAAAACACTTTATTTACTGGATGCATTAATGCCAAAAACCTCAAACACCGTTAAAATAAATTACAACCAAACACAATTAAAATGGTGTAACAACAACGAACAACCCGTTTGGTTTTACTTTATTGATAATGATTTATTATACACTAAAGAAACTACAGAAATCATCAAATACATGGGGGAATCTCCATTTATTCAAGGTTTTCCTGATGGATCACCAGGAAGAATTGGTCATTGGATAGGCTGGCAAATTGTTAAAGCCTATATGGATAAAAACCCAACTGTTACATTAGAGAAATTAATGTTGAACAATAATGCTCAGCAGATATTAAACGCATCAAAATACAAACCATAATGTCAAAAAAATCAGAAATAAATTTTACAGTATCATTGGATGAAAATCACATTCCAGAAAAAATAGAATGGGCAGCAACCGATACTGGTGAAGATGAGTTAAAGGATGCTAAAGCTATGATTATTAGCTTATGGGATGCTAAAGAAAACAATACGTTACGTATTGACTTATGGACTAAAGATATGATGTTAGATGAAATGAAACACTTCTTCTATCAATCCATCATCACCATGTCAGACACATACGAGAGAGCTACCAATGACAAAGCTATTGCAGAAGAAATGAGAGATTTCGGAAAAATGATTGGTGAAAAAATGTTAGACAACAAAAAATAATTATGTTTTATAAAAGTGCCATAATACTACTTCTTAACATCTTCTTATTGGGACAGAGTAATTCTTTTGCTCAATGTGAAAAGTTAAAGAAGAAAAGAATACACCAACTACTTGGAGCAGCAGAATACGACAATGCTAAAAGTACTCCCATCAAAACATTTGATAACTCTTATACTGAACAATATCAAATAAATCTTTTCAAAGGTGTTGTTTATAAAATGATTTTTGATGCAACAAAAATGCCTGAAGGTGTTATCATTAGACTTGTGGATTTAGGTAAAAAACGTGGCGCAGGAAAATATGAAGAAGTATTTAACTCTGAAACCGGAACATTAACCAAAGATGGAACTTATGAGGTTACTATGGAGTTTCCTCAGCGAAAACTAATGGTAATTTACGATGTAGTGAACAACACAAAACCGGGCTGCATATCTTTCGTTTTAGGGTACTATTTTAACAACAGAATAAAATAATGAGCAAAGATCTTATTCAAAAATACAATATTGCCGGACCGCGCTATACAAGCTACCCTACAGTTCCTTTTTGGAATAAAGAAGGTATTGATTATAACAACTGGATAAATTCAACTAAAAGAGCTTTTATCGAGAGTAATCAAACTGAAGGAATAAGTATTTACATCCACTTACCTTTTTGTGAAAGCCTATGTACTTTTTGTGGTTGTCACAAAAGAATAACAAAGCAACATGGGGTTGAACAACCTTACGTTGAAACTGTTCTAAAAGAATGGGATTTATATTGTGACTTATTTGATGAGAAACCACGCATAAAAGAAATTCATTTAGGTGGTGGTACCCCAACATTCTTTAGCCCAGAGAATCTTAAAAAACTCATGGACGGCATTTTATCTAAAGCCGAAGTTTGTGAAGAGTATGAATTTAGTTTTGAGGCACATCCAAACAATACAACTAAAGAACATTTACAAACTTTTTACGATTTAGGATTTAGAAGAAATAGTTTTGGAGTACAGGATTATGATCCTAAAGTTCAAAAAACAATCAATAGAATTCAACCTTTTGAGACAGTAAAAGAAGTAACTGATCTAAGTAAAGAAATAGGTTATACCTCAATAAGTCAAGATTTAGTTTTTGGGTTACCACATCAAACTAAAGAAAGTATTGTTGACACCATTACTAAAACAAAAACATTAAAACCAGATAGAATTGCCTTTTATAGTTATGCTCATGTACCATGGATAAAAGGTGTTGGACAAAGAGGTTATGATGAAAACGATTTGCCGAGTGCAGAAGAAAAGCGTGTGCTTTATGAAACAGGTAAGCAGATGCTTTATGATTTAGGATACGTAGAGATAGGAATGGATCATTTTGCTTTGAAAACAGATTCTATGCACAAGGCTATGGAGACTAAAACATTGCATCGTAACTTTATGGGGTATACTGCCAGTAAAACACAGCTAATGGTTGGTTTAGGAATGAGCTCTATTAGTGATAGCTGGTACGCCTTTGCACAGAATGCAAAAACGGTTGAAGAATATACTGAGCTAGTTAATGCCGGAAAGATTCCAATATTTAGAGGGCACGAATTGAGCGATGAAGACTTAGTAATTCGAAAACACATACTAAATATTATGTGCCATTTTGAAACCTCTTGGAAAGATGATACCATGCAGTTCCCAGAACTACAAGAATGTTTAGCACGTTTAAAAGAAATGGAATTAGATGGTTTAGTACAAATTACAAAGAACGGTTTATCACTGCCAGAACACGCTAGACCATTTGTTAGAAACATATGTATGGCATTTGATTTACAATTAATCAGAAACAAACCTACTACCAGAATTTTTTCGATGACTATTTAAACTATTGTTAATGGATAACGGAGTCTTAATTCTAATTGTTCTATTTTCCACTATAGTTATTAGTGCACTTATTCAAATTGTTTTATATAAAAATCGTAAAAAGCAAAAAGCTATTTACACTTTACTCTGGAATGAGTTCAACAATAGCAAAAACAGAAGGCTATATAAAGATTCTATTTATTTTGGAAATAAACTTATATTTAATACACATTTAACACAAGAGCATTTAAAAATAATTCATTAAACTGCAATTGACCTTGAACCAACTTACCATCAATTTAAAGAGTTAAAACTAAATGCTCTGAATAAACAAAAACATTTTGACAGACCAATATCAAGGAGTGTTGAACTATAATTTACTCCAAACTACTTTCTTCGCCAACCATGTTTGACTTATTCCTCTTGCTAATACAAAGAGTATCATAGCCAGCCATAACCCATGGTTTCCAAAAAGGTTTTCCAACAAATAGTACGCTGGTATAAAAATGAAAAAGGTAGAGAAAAGCATTGTGTTCCTCATAGCTTTCGATGCAGTTAAGCCTATGTAGATTCCATCCCAAACAAAAGGAAAGACACTTAATAAAGGGAACAAAACCAACCACCACATATATTTCATTGCTATTTCTACAACCTCAAATTGACTCGTAAGTATTTCTAAAATATTTCTGCTAAAAAATAAATAGACTATCGAATAAATACTTCCTAAACCTACCCCCCAGTAGAAACAATAACGAACTGCTTTTTTAAATTTTTCTTTATCTCTTGCCCCAAAGTATTTTCCACTAATCGATTCTGCAGCAAATGCAAAACCATCAATTCCATAAGCTGCTATAGAAATAAATTCTAATAACAAAATATTAGCAGCACCTACCAAATCTCCTTCTTTCGCAGACATCACTTTAAAGAATGACAACGAAAATATTAGACATAGTGTTCTTATTAAAATATCAGAATTAACTGAAATAAACTTTTTGATAGCTACTATTTCAAAAGTATTATGAAATGATTCCTTGACTAAAAGTTTTCGATAAAAAATAAAGAAAAACAACACGGCTAATCCAAACCCAAAATACTGAGCAATTAAAGTTCCATAAGCAACCCCCTCTGTTTCTAACTTCAAATAAGTTACAAAATAATAACTCACTAACGCGTTTATCACATTAATAGAAATAGTAATAATCATCGCTAACGTTGCATTTTGTTTCCCTAAAAACCAACCTATAAAAGCATACAAGCCCAATGTTGCGGGGGCAGCATAAATCCGAACATTAAAATAAGTCGTAATCTGATGATCAACTTTAGTATTAGAATCAATTAAATAAAGAGAAAGTTGCAACAACATATCCTTAAATACAAACAGTAAAGCTGCCCCTAAAAAAGCGATTGTCAACCCTCTAAATAATAATCGGTAAGATTCATTTACATCCCCTTTCCCAACTTCCTGAGCAGTCATTCCAGTTATTCCCATTCGTAAAAAACCAAATGCCCAATAAATAAAATTGAAGATCATTACCCCAAATCCAATTGACAAAATATAAGATTCATCACTTAAATGCCCCATCAAAGCAACATCCACAACACTTAATAAAGGCACAGATAGATTCGCTAAAATATTGGGGGTTGCAAGTTTTAGGATTTCTTTGTTCAAAATTTAGAGGTATTTAAAAACGAAATTAACCTATAAAAATTGACTTTAATAGGTTGAAAACCGATAATCATCGATTTATAATCATATCACTATTAAATTTTATTACTTTCATCATCTATTTTGATCAAATAACTATGAAAAAAACAGTTTTTATATTACTAAGTTGCATATTAATGTTCTCTTGTAGAACAGTTCCTGAAAACGATTATAACGATACTGATTGGAAACAGTTCAATTTAAAAGGAAATGTAAAATCTTTTAGAGAAATTAAATTTTTAGCCGTAGATAACTTCAGTATAATATCTAATGGTGAAAAGATTAAACACATCTACAACAAAGAGGTTCTATTTAATTTAGATGGAAATAAAATTGAGCAAAACGATTATATCCCTGACGGAACTTTAACTAACAGAACTGTTTTTTTATACCAAAAAGATCAATTGGTTGAATACAATAATTACGACTCTCAAGGAGTGTTATTTGGTACTGGGAAGTATGAAACTGACGAATCGGGAAGAGTTCATCGATTAAATTACAAAACAACTGATGGTAGGTATAACTGGTCTGAGGCTTATCAATACGATAGCCATGGAAATCTTTCTGAAGTAAAGCGTTTTAAAACCGAAGAAGTAATTGACTCTAAAGAAGTGTATTCTTTTGATGAAAATAGTAATGTTAAAGAATCTGAATTTTATAAAGGTGGAAAATTGATTTCTAAAAATGATTACAACTATGATGAGGAAGGAAACTTTAATGAATTAAAATTTGGAAACAACTCAACTTACAGATACGAGTACAACTATGATGAAAAAGGGAACTGGATTAAACAAATTGCTTTTGAGAACGATAATCCAAGTGGAATTTTAACGAGAGAGATTGAGTATTTTGATTAAATCAACCTTTTAGTTAATTACTGATACTGCTTCTTTTTTCTTTCCCCCTAACTGAATATTAAGGCCCAGCCCATAAACATTAACAGCCTTTTTATATTTGGCACTAAAGCCAGCATCATCTAAACTAGCTTCCCTTTCTCCGCTTAACCTGATGTAAGAAAAGTCTATAGAGACTTTATCACTCACCTTATAACCTAAACCACCTGTATAAGCAATCTGATCCATCCCTGGCAACTCTGGGCTTAAATAACCATCTAATATTGGTGTTTGATCTATATACATTCCTATTCTCGCGCTGTATTTATTTTTATAGGTAAAATCCACACCAAATCTATGCGTAGTTGTATTTTGCCAGTTCTTAGCCACTTTTGTATCTGGAGTATCTTCATTTACATAATTAAAGGCTAAAGTATCGTATGATGACCAAGCCGTATAGTTAAAGTCATAAGCGAAGGTTAAAGAATAATTACTTCTGTTGTGTTTAGCACTTACGCCTATAGTGAATACTGATGGTAAATTCAATGTCCCCGAAAATGCAGTAGTAGCAGGAAACTTCTCCTGTAAAGAAACAGGAATATCAGTAAATTCAGCTTCACCATCCGGTAAATCCACTCTAATACCTGATCGATAATTCACCCCAACTGAAAAATCAGTTGTTGCAGAATCATGCTTTAAAGAAAAAAGATTAGAGAATATTCCAATATTATAACTTGTTCCATCTCCTTTTCCAGAAAGAGAACCTTTACCTTCTGTAGTAGTTGCAGAACTTAATGGCACTCCTTTTTCAAAACTAAAGGTTCCCATGGTATATACAAACCCTGCACCAATAGTTACTTTTTCGTGTATTTTATAAGATAATGTAGGTTGAAACATAAATGATTTAAGTGAAATGTTTTGAACAACAAATCTACCTTGCCAATCATCTTCAAATGAAGAACTTGATCCGAATTGATTGTTTACTAAAAAACCTAAACGAACTTTATCATTTAACTCTCCTACATAATAAAAATGAAAAGGAGTAGATTTCCCTGAGGTTTGGTCAATATTTGCCGTAACATCCGTTTGCAAAGAAACATATGGATCAATCACATTAAACCCCAATATGAAGTTATGCTTCCCTTTTAAGTTAGACATACCACCAGGGTTAAAAAAAACTGAGCTTGCATCAGAAGAAACACCAGTAAATGCTCCACCCATTGCTATAGCTTTAATACCTTGTACATTTAGTTGAAAACCTCCTGAAAACCCTAAAAAAGGAAGAAAGAGTAATGTTGATAGTATAATTTTTCTCATAAGAAAATCTAATTTTCATTGAAATTATTGATTCTTAAGGAAGAATCCTAATCTCACAAATTAAAATCTATCATACAAACTAAAAAAGAGGCTTATTAAGCCTCTTTTTAATTGTATCTAAGAATGTTGTAATCGTTATGCTAAACATTCTTTAACTAAAGCAGAAATCAATTTTCCATCTGCCTTTCCTTTTAACTTACCCATTACCGGTCCCATTACTTTCCCCATATCTTGCGGTCCAGCAGCACCAACCTGTGCAATTGCATCCTGAACAACTTTACGCACCTCTTCTTCTCCCATCTGTTCTGGTAAATAAACACTTAAAACTTCTATCTGAAAATCTTCATCAGAAGCTAAATCCTCTCTTCCTTGCTCTTTAAATATTCCAGAAGCATCTTTACGCTGTTTCACTAACTTCTGAACAATTGCTAAAGCAACTTCCTCTGAAACTTCACCGCTCCCATCCTTAGTTGCTTCTAACATAATAGCAGATTTAACAGCTCTTAATGCTTCTAATTTTTCTTTTTCTCTAGCTAACATCGCTTTTTTAATGTCAGCATTTATTTGTTCTGATAAACCCATAATTGTAATTTTTCTAAATAAAAAAGTCGCTTCGAAATTACTAAGAAGCGACTTAAAAATTAAATAAAATAATAACTACCTTATTTAATCTACATTATCGTGTAAAAATGAATTGTCATCATTCAATTTTGGTTTTCCTTCCTCATCATTAGAAAGTGTAAACCTAGAAATTGGATTTTCTGATGAGTGAGACACTTCATCTAAATTGATTTTTCTTCTTTTATAAGCTGGTTCATTTTCTAAATCATTTATTCCTGAAGGAGTTTTCATTCTCATTCCTAACTCCTTTATTTTCATGATTCTTTCTTGAGAACGCTTCAACTGCTCTTCATCTGGAATTCTATTCGTATAAACAGCACTTTCATCTGTTGTATTCTCAACATCATCCTCTTTCTTAGTAAAAGTAATTTCATCAGAACTCTCTTCAGAAGGCAATGAATCTTCAACACTATCATCTAAATTCCAAACCACTGTTTTTGGTTCATGTTCAGTAGTTTCTTCTGCTACAACATCTTCTTCAATAGTATCCTCTGCTACAACATTATCTTCTAAAGACTCTGCAACAAAATCTTCTTTTACTTCCTCTTCTACTGTATCAACTTCTTGTAATTCTTCAGAAACAATCTCTTCGTTTACTATTTCTTCCTCTTCAGTAGTAGTTGCTCCCCAATTCCAAGTTGCTTCTTCTGTTTTAGATTCAATTTCATCATCACTTTCTTCCAGGTTAAACACAACTCTTTCTTCAGCAACTGGCTCTTCTACTGTCTCTTCAACTACAGGAGCTTCAAAATTCAAAGTTGGTTGTTCTTCTATTTCTGTTTTTAATGTTGGTTCTTCTATCTCATTTGTTAATTCTTCTGTTGTATTCTCAACAGCTGAATCATCTAATGATGTAGTGATATTTGTTGGTAAATCAGCATCCAAACTCATAACTACTTTCTCAGGTTTTTTTCCTAACTCAAAGCTATCTGTACTATTTGCTCCAAAACCTGTAGCAATTACAGTTACAGCAACTTGTTCTCCTAAACTCTCATCTGTACAGTTACCCCAAATTACATCTGCAGTAAGCCCTGCTTCATCTTGAATGTAGTCAGTGATGTCACCAATTTCATCCATTGTAATTTCTTCTGTACCAGAAGTAATATTTAATAAAATATAGTTTGCTCCTTTAATCTCATTGTCATTTAACAATGGAGAAGATAATGCTTTAGAAACAGCATCAATTGCTCTACTTTCTCCTTCAGCAGTTCCTGATCCCATTATTGCAGTTCCACCATCTTTCATCACAGTTTGAACATCTCTAAAATCCGTATTTACATATCCTGTAACGGTAATAATTTCTGAAATACCTTTTGCTGCAACTGTTAAAATATCATCTGCTTTAGCGAAAGCTTCACCCATTCTTAAGTTACCATACATCATTCTCAATTTATCATTGTTAATGATCAGTAAAGTATCTACACTATTTCTTAATGCTTCTAAACCTTCATCAGCTTGCTGCTTTCTTCTTCTTCCTTCAAATGAAAAAGGAATAGTTACTATACCAACAGTTAAGATGCCCATATCTCTAGCTGTTTCTGCAATAATTGGTGCAGCTCCGGTTCCAGTTCCTCCACCCATACCAGCAGTTATAAAAACCATTTTAGTATTGTTTTGTAAGATCGCTTTAATAGCTTCTACATCTTCAATAGCTGCATTTTTACCAACCTCAGGATTTGCTCCTGCTCCTAAACCTTCTGTTAATGTTGTACCTAGTTGAATTTTATTTGGAATAGGACTTTGCTCTAATGCTTGCGCATCAGTATTGCAAATCATAAAATCTACTCCAGTAATTCCCTGGTTATACATGTGGTTTACAGCATTACTTCCACCACCACCAACACCAATAACTTTGATGATAGATGCCTGATCTTTTGGTAAATCAAATTTCATAATATGGGCTTTATATGTTTATAAGTGACTAATCAAAAGTGAATAGACACTAGTTTAATTTTACTCTATTTATATTAACTGCCAGTAACTATCTACTAGAAACTAGCAACTTTTCTTATCCTTCGTTGTCTTCAAAAAACTTTGTTCCAACATCCATTACTTTCTTAAAGAAACCACCTTTATCTTTTTTCGAGTGACTTACCACTTCTCCTGTATTGGATACATTTTTGCGTTCAACAGAATCAAATCCTTTAATCACTAAACCAACACCTGTAGCAAACATTGGACTTGTCATTTCTTCTGCATTTCCTTTTGCTAAGTGTTCATTAGGGTATCCAATTCTGGTATCCATACCTGTAACATATTCTAACAATTGTGAAATATGTTTCATCTGAGATCCACCACCTGTTACTACAATACCACAAATCAATTTGTTTTCGTAACCAGAATTTTTAATCTCGTAATAGATATTCTCTATTACCTCTTCCATTCTTGCCTGAATAATTTGAGCCAATGTTTTTAATGAAATCTCCTTAGGATCTCTTCCTCTTAATCCAGGAATTGAAACAATTTCATTTTCTTTACTTTCACTAGCCAAGGCAGAACCAAATTTCACTTTTAAAAGCTCTGCTTGGTTTTTAATAATACCACAACCTTCTTTAATATCTTCAGTAATGGCATTTCCACCAAAAGGAATTACCGCTGTATGCCTAATTATTCCATCTTGAAAAATTGCAATATCAGTTGTTCCACCACCTATATCAACCAGTGCTACACCTGCTTCTTTTTCTTCATCACTTAGAACTGCTTCTGATGAAGCTAAAGGTTCTAAAATTAGATCATCAACTTCTAAACCTGCTTTATGAACACATTTATAGATGTTTTTAGCTGCAGCAATTTGCCCAGTAATTATATGGAAATTCGCCTCTAATCGAACTCCAGCCATCCCTATCGGATCCTTAATGCCTTGTTCGTTATCAATAATGTATTCTTGAGGTAAAACATGAATAATTTCTTCTCCAGGCAACATTACCAGCTTGTACATATCATCAATCAAAGCATTAATATCGTTTTGACTGATCTCATCATCAACATTATGTCTTACCTTAATCCCTCTATGTTGCAAGCTTTTTATGTGCTGACCTGCAATCCCAACATTAACCACTTTAATGTCAACTCCAGATTTATTTTCAGCATCTTCTACCGCCAAACGAATTGACTGTACTGTTTTATCAATATTAGAAACTACACCACGAGAAACTCCTATAGATTCAGATTTTCCCATACCCAAAACTTCCATCTTACCATGTTCGTTTTTACGACCCACAATAACAACGATCTTGGTTGTTCCAATATCTAATCCTACTACTATTTCTGATGCTGTGCCTTCCATTTTAATTATATCTTTTTGTACAAACCACTTGATTTTTATACTTCAGATTAATTTCAGAATATTCATTCCATCCTGTTTTACTTAACCCTTTATTGTAAAAAATCATCAATTTTTCAAACTTCCCGTCTAAATTGTCTATCCCTCCGAATACAATTTTATGATTTCCTACCTTTGGTATGAGTTCGAGCCCAGACACTTTATCAACATGTATTTGTTCAATCTGGGCTCTCCAGAAATCTGATTTATCGATATAATTAGAAATTTTATAAATATCATCCAACATTGTTTTATCAACTAACGTATCGTGTAACCTGTTGTAATTAAATAAATATCGTTTTGCAAAAGGCTCGTTCAAATCTCCACTCACAACTAGTAATCTGGCAGTATACTTATTAGACAGTGGCATCAATACCCCTTTCTCATCTATATAATAACTCTCATTTTTAGAAAATATTCGAACAATTGGCCTACGTTGTTTTACATTGATAACCAACTCTCCATCAATAGTCTTATACACTTGAGCATCTTTTATAGAATGGTTATTGTTTAATTTTTCTTCAATTTGATTAACGTTAAACTTATTTAGCAACAGAGACCCTGTATCGTTTTTACTTAATACTTGTAATAATATGTCTCCTTCATCGATAAATCTATTCTCTGTATCATAATCAATTTTAACGATAGGCTTCTTAAAACTAGCTGCTTGTTGAGATTTACTAACAAATCCTAAAGTGGTAATAATTAATATTAGAACCACAATCCAGATTGATATGTTGAGTATTTTATTCATGAATCTCTTCCAACTTTTTAACCAACTGTTCTTTTATTGGCTGTACAAAAACATCTATATCACCCGCCCCAAGAGTCAACAACACTTCTATATTCTTATTTGCTAAACCTGCTAACAACTCATTTTTTGATACGATACTTTTCTGCGAACAGGTTACTTTATCTAAAATAAGCTTTGATGTAACTCCTTCAATTGGCAACTCTCTTGCAGGATAAATATCTAACAAAATCAATTCATCTAATAAAGACAAGCTTTCAGCAAATCCATCAACAAAGTCTCTAGTTCTTGTATATAAATGAGGCTGAAATATTCCTGTGATTTTCTTGCCAGGATAAAGTTCTTTCGCAGATTTAATACTCATTTCTAATTCTGACGGATGATGAGCATAATCATCTATATAAACCAAATCAGTAGTTTTTATATGGGTTTCAAACCTTCTATACACCCCTTTATAACTTTCTAACGCAGACTTAATACTAAGTCCCTCAATTCCTATTTTTTCTGCAATAGCAAATGCTCCAATGGCATTTTCTACATTATGAATTCCTGGCAATCCAATCTTAACACCTTCAATTAGAGCTTCTTTACTACTAATATCAACTACATAATTTCCACCTTCAACTTTCACATTTTTAGCTGATGTCTCTGATTTTTCTGCTATTGAATAACTGAATAGCTCCAGATCAGAACGAAGGTCAAGCTCATCTAGAATAAATGATTTAGAGATTAACTTTCCATGGTCTTTTATCTTACCCGCGAATTCACTATAAGCTTCTTTCATAGAGTTTTCATCTCCATATATATCCAAATGGTCTGCATCAATTGAAGTTATCAAAGCAATATCTGGAGATAGGGTTAAAAATGAACGGTCATACTCATCAGCCTCAACAACAAGCACCCCGAATCGGGGCTGATTATTGCCGAAAACGCTTGTTAAGTCACTCTCTTTTGGTAGGTTCCCTCTATTGCTTTCCGATAATTGTGAAGGCTGAGCATTTTCATTCAATAACAAATTAGAGTTAAAATTCAAGCTGATTCCTCCTAAAAAAGCGATACAGTTTACTCCAGATTCATTTAATATGTGTGCAACAATAGAAGATGTTGTTGTTTTACCGTGTGTTCCAGCTACTGCAATTGTGAAATAATTTTGACTAATTAGCCCCAGAACTTCTGAGCGTTTCCACAACTTAACACCTTGTTCTGTTAAATAAACAAACTCTATATTGTCTTTTGGAATTGCTGGTGTATAAACCACTAACGTTCCTTCCTTTTGTTCTTTAACAGCTGATGGAATTAATGCAACATCTTCATCATAATGAATTTCTATTCCTTCTGATTCTAACTTTTTAGTTAAAACCGTTTCCGTTTTATCATAACCAAAAACATCACAATCTAGTGTATTAAAATAGCGAGCGATAGCACTCATACCGATTCCACCGACCCCTAAAAAGTAAACTGTATGTAGGTTTTTAATATCCACTATCTCTTCACCAATTTAATTACCTCCGCTGCAATGATATTTGCAGAATCAGTAAAGGCCATTTTAGCAACATTATTTGCTATTTTTTGCTGTTCATCTTCGTTTTTCACCAAATCAATTAGCGTTGGTATTAACGTATCTTTAGCTTCAGAGTCTTTCACCAATAATGCTGCATTATGATTTACCAATGCCATTGCATTCTTTGTTTGATGATCTTCTGCAGCACTTGGCAGTGGAACAAATATTGTTGGTTTTTTAGCAATACTCAATTCAGATACAGACATCGCTCCAGCTCTTGAAACTACAACATCTGCAACTGCATAAGCATAGTCCATCTTACTTATAAATGGCATCGTTTTAATTCCTTTTCCTTCATATTGAGCAACAGTTTTTGCAGCTTCATCAACATACAATTTACCTGTTTGCCAAACCAACTGCACGCCATTGTTTGCCAACTCTTCAACTCCACCATCAATCGCATGGTTAATAGTTCTTGCCCCCAAACTTCCTCCAACTACTAAAACTGTTTTTTTATTCGCATCTAAACCAAAATGTTCTATCCCTCTAATTCTTTTTGCTTCTAAATTCTTAATGTCTTGGCGTACTGGATTTCCCGTTAACATTATTTTTTCTTTTGGAAAAAATCGATCCATATTCTCATAGGCAACACAAAGCTTTTCCACTTTATTGGCCAACAGTTTATTGGTAATTCCTGGATAAGAATTCTGTTCTTGTACCAAAGCTGGAACTCCTAATTTTGTTGCAGCTTTTAGTAAAGGCCCACTAGCATACCCCCCAACACCAACAACAACATCTGGCTTAAAGTCTTTTACAATTTTTTTTGCTTTTTGCATACTTGCAATCAACTTAAAAGGAAACTTTAAGTTTTGTAATGTTAACCTTCTTTGTAAACCCATTATAGGCAATCCTATAATTTCATACCCCGCAGCAGGAACCTTCTCCATTTCCATTCTACCTAATGCTCCAACAAACAATATTTTTGAGTCTGGATACTTTTCTTTAATTGCATTGGCTATTGCTATTGCCGGAAATATATGACCTCCAGTTCCTCCTCCACTTACTATGATTCTATATTGCGACATTTGCTTTTTTAGTTTTTGCGACTTTCGTCTGTCTACTTACACTTAATATAATTCCTATTGCCAAGCAAGTAAACCATGTTGATGTTCCTCCCATACTTATTAAAGGTAAAGGTTGCCCTGTAACTGGAAATAGATTAACGGCTACAGCCATATTGATCATCGCTTGAAAAACAAGACTAAAGGATAGACCAACAGCCAAGAATGTTCCAAATGTTCTTTCTGATTTTTGAGCAATCTTTATTCCCCGATAAAACAGCACTAAGTACAAAATCAAAACTCCAAAACCACCAATCAACCCATACTCTTCTATTATAATTGCATAAATAAAATCTGATGAAGATTGTGGTAAAAAGTTTCGTTGTGAACTATTTCCGTCTCCAGTCATAATTTTACCAAATGTACCTCCTGTGGCTATCGCAATTTTTGCTTGTTCTGCCTGATAATTCCCATCACTTTTCCCATCAGAAAACGATTCAATCCTGCTGACCCAAGTATCTAGTCGGGGCAACAACTCAGGTTTTGCTTTTGCTATCAACAGCATTAACATTAAAGATGCTACTCCAATTCCTATCAGTGTTAAAATGTACTTGATGTTAACCCTTCCAATAAACATGATGATTATACTTGTTGTAAACAGTATTGCCGCAGTAGAAAAGTTGGCAGGGAGAATAAGCCCACAAACAGCTAATACTGGCAACATTATGGGAACAAATGCTTCTTTAAAGTCTTTTATATTATCTTGTTTTTTATAGAGCAATCTAGCCAAATACATAATCAATGCAAGCTTAGCTAAATCAGAGGTTTGGAAAGTCTGATTGATAACTGGAATAATCAACCAACGACTTGCATTACCAATATTTACCCCCATAATCAAAGTGATTAACAGAAGGGGTATTGATAGATACAGGGCAACCTGAGAAATCCTAGAATAATACTTGTAATCCATCCGATGCGCAAAGAGCATCAATCCAAAACCAATAAACATGATAATAACATGTTTAAACAAATAATAAAAGGTATTTCCATCTTGGTGTTTATATGCCAAAGAACTACTTCCACTATAAACACTTAAAATTGACAATAAGGCCAAAAGAATGGCTACTAACCAGATCACACGATCTCCTGTTATGTACTTATCTACAAACGACATTTTTTTTAATCTGTTATTTCATTCAGAATCTTAGTCACAGCACTTTCTTCTTTCGAAACACAAACAACTTCTTTACTTAAAGCTTCACCTAAAACGGCTAACCTCACTGCATCTTCTAGGCTTACAGCAGCCAATAAAAACACACCAACCCCCTCTAATTTTGAGAGAGCAGTGTTAACACTTTCACTAATAATAATAACCTGATTAATATTGGTTCCAATAACATCACCTCCATTTTCTAGAAACTGATCCAAGTAATTTTCATCAATAATTATAGCACAATCCTCTTCTTGAGAACATGATTCTATTACTTGATCAATGGTAGAATAATAAAATTGTTGATCCGATATTTTAATCAGCTTTTGCATTTTACAATGCTTTTACCGCTCTTTTAAATTGATGACCTCTATCTTCATAGTTGTCAAATAAATCAAAACTGGCACAAGCTGGAGATAACAACACTGTATCTCCTTTTCTACTTAAAGAATATGCTTTATTCACTGCATCTTGAGCAGTTTCTGCATCAACAATATCTTCAATGATATCCTCAAATGCTTCATGAATTTTTGCGTTGTCTTTTCCTAAACAAACAATCGCTTTTACACGGTCGGTTACTAACTCAGCTAACATTTCATAATCGTTGCCTTTATCAACTCCACCTACTATCCATACAACAGGGTGCTGAAAACTCTCTAATGCATACCATGTAGAGTTTACATTTGTTGCTTTAGAATCATTAACGAATACTATTCCATTAACTTTTCCCACCTCTTCTAATCGGTGTTCAACATTTTGAAAGTCTGTTAAACTTTCTCTAATTACCTCTTTGTTAAGGTCAAGTACTCTTCCTGCAATCCCTGATGCCATTGAATTGTACAAGTTGTGCTTTCCTTGTAGTGCTAATTCTGTGATTTTCATTTCAAATAATTTATTATTAGTGTTTATTATTAAATTCTCTTTATTTATATAGCCTCCATCTGAGGCCACTGTTTTTATACTAAATGGGTGACGAGCACCTTTATACTTTTTCTTTTCTAATTCATTTCTCACCACCTCATCATCATAACAATAGATGACTTGATCTAACTTTGTTTGATTTTGAAGAATCCTAAACTTAGATGCTGCATAATTTTCAAACTTGTTATCATATCTGTCTAAATGATCTGGCGTTATGTTTAATATCATTGCGATATCAACCTTAAAATCAAACATTCCATCTAACTGAAAACTGCTTAATTCCAAGACATAAAACCCTTTATCATCCTCTGCCACTTGCTTGGCCAAACTATCTCCAACATTACCTGCTAAGCCAACATTTAAACCTGCCTTTTTAAGCATATGAAATGTTAACATTGATGTTGTTGTTTTTCCATTACTCCCTGTAATTCCAATAATTTTTGCATTGGTATATCTACCTGCAAATTCTATTTCAGAAATTACGTTAATACCATTTTCTTTAATCTTTACAATTAAAGAAACCGTATCAGGAATTCCAGGACTTTTAACAACTTCAGATGCATTTAGAATCTTAGATTCAGTATGCTCACCTTCTTCCCATTCAACTTCAATATCTTTAAGAACATTTTTGTACTTGTCTTTTATTTCTCCTCTATCCGAAACAAATACCTCAAACCCTTTTTGCTTTGCCAAAATAGCCGCTCCAACACCGCTCTCTCCACCTCCTAAAATGACAAGCTTCTGCCTCTCCCCATCCCTTTCCGAAGGAGAGGGAGACTTACTCTCTTTATCTATTTCTTTATCATTCGTCAATTTCTCTTTTCTCTTTTCTCTTTTCTCTTTTCTCTTTTCTCTTTTCTCTTTTCTCTTTTCTCTTTTCTCTTTTAACCCACCCTCCTTCGACTCCGCTCAGGATGACATCTTGAGAAAAACAAAAAGCTATTACTATCTAAGCTTTAGCGTAACAAATGTTAACAGCGCCAACATTATCCCAACAATCCAGAACCTTGCTACAATCTTTGCCTCATGCATGTTTTTTTTCTGAAAATGATGGTGCAATGGTGCCATCAAGAACACCCTCCTTCCTTCTCCATACTTCTTCTTGGTGTATTTAAAGTATCCCACTTGTATCATCACCGATAAATTCTCCACCAAAAAGATTCCACACAATAATGGAATCAGTAATTCTTTTCTTACCGCCAATGCGAAAACTGCTATAATTCCTCCAAGAGCTAAACTCCCTGTATCTCCCATAAAAACTTGAGCCGGGTAAGAGTTGTACCATAAGAAACCAATACATCCACCTACAAAAGCAGCAATAAAAACCACCAATTCTCCTGACTCTGGGATGTACATAATGTTCAAGTAATCTGCGAAAACAGTATTTCCAGATACATAGGCAAATACCGCCAAGGTAATTCCTATTATTGCCGAGGTCCCTGTGGCCAATCCATCCAATCCATCCGTCATATTAGCACCATTAGAAACTGCTGTAATAATGATAATGACAATCAGAATAAACATGATTCCTCCAAGCAAATAAGAGTACTTTCCAGCCCAACTTGTTAAAGAGGCATAATCAAACTCATTGTTTTTCATAAAAGGAATTGTAGTAACGGTTGATTTAACTTTCTCCCAGGTATAGTTTTCTGATGATTCTTTTACTTCATCATTAATCAACTCTCTACTAACATGTGCGGGTGCTGTTTCATTAAATGTTTTCTGTTTAACAACTACACCATCGTTAAAATATAGAATGGATCCTACAATAATTCCAACCCCTACTTGCCCCATAATTTTAAACCTTCCGGCCAATCCTTCTTTGTTCTTTTTGAACACTTTTATATAATCATCCACAAATCCAATTATCCCTAAAAGAATAGTAGATACAATCATTAAAATGATATAGATGTTATCTAATTGCGCAAACAAAAGTGTTGGAATAAGTATAGCTGCCAAAATGATTAGACCACCCATCGTTGGTGTTCCTTGTTTTTCAATCTGACCTTGCAATCCTAAATCTCTTACAATCTCACCAACTTGCAACAACTGTAGTCGTTGGATAATTCTTTTACCTATTACCATTGAAATAATTAGCGAACCAATTAAAGCAAAAGCAGCTCGAAACGTAATGTATTGAAAAACTCCCGCTCCCGGAAAGTTCATTTCTTGTAGGTATGTAAATAAATAGTATAACATCTTTTTAGTATTCAGTTCTCAGTATTCAGTTCTCAGTCTTGAAGACTGAACACTGAATGCTGCTTATTTTTTTATTAATTAATTTTTCTCATTAAATCAAAAGTTTGTGTCAACACCTCCATATCGTCAAATGGCAATTTCTCTCCATTTATTTCTTGATATTTTTCATGCCCTTTACCTGCCACCAAAATGATATCTCCGCCACTAGCAATAGAACAAGCTGTTCGGATAGCTTCTTCTCTATTGGAAATTGCCAACACTTTATTGAAATGAACACCATCAACACCTTGCCTCATGTCCTTAATTATTTCATCAGGATTTTCTGATCTTGGATTATCTGAAGTCAGAATAATTTTATCACTAAACTCACAAGCAATCTGAGCCATTATTGGTCTTTTATCTTTATCTCTATCTCCCCCACAACCAACAAGTGTTATCACCTTTTCATTTCCTGTTCTAATATCATTGATAGTCTTTAAAACATTCTTCAAAGCATCAGGAGTATGTGCATAGTCAACTATTCCTGCTATATTATTTTCTGACTTTACATATTGAAATCTTCCATCAACAGAAACTAAATTGCTAATTGCAGTAAGCACGGTTAATTTATCTTGCCCTAACAAAACTGCTGTTGAGTAAATTGCCAGCAGATTATATGCATTAAATTGACCAATCAATTTGGTCCAAACTTCACTACCATCAATATTTAAAAGCATTCCAGAAAAGTCACTCTCTACGACTTTACAACTAAAATCAGACATACTTTTTAAAGCATAAGTATTTTTTTGAGCCTTGGTGTTTTGCATCATCACCATCCCATTCTTATCATCCTTATTCACCAATGCAAAAGCATCCTCACTCAAACAATCAAAGAAAAATTTCTTCGCTTTTAAATACTCATCAAATGTTTTATGATAATCTAAATGGTCATGTGTAATATTTGTAAATACTCCTCCTGCAAAATCTAATCCTGCAATTCTATTCTGATGAATAGCATGAGAACTAACCTCCATAAAACAATACTCACAATCTTCCGAAATCATGTATCTCAACAATGCATTTAACTGAATTGCATCTGGAGTGGTATGGGTTGAATCTATTTCTTCTGTCCCTATTTTATTAACTACGGTAGAAAGCAATCCTGACTTATGTCCTAATTGCGTATATAAATCATGCAACAAAGTAGCTGTTGTCGTTTTTCCATTTGTACCGGTTACACCAACCAACTTAATTTCTGAAGCAGGATTATCGTAAAAGTTAGCAGCAATTACTCCTAAGGCAGCACTACTGCTTTGAACCCTAATATAAGTTATCTCTTCATTAATCTCTTCTGGAAATTGCTCACAAACAATAGCAACTGCCCCATCCTCAATTCCTTTAGAAATATATTGATGACCATCAACCTGTGTACCCGATACTGCTATAAAAAGACTAAACTTTTCAATTTCTCGCGAATCAAAACAAACTTTCTCAATAGCAACTTGAGTAGACCCTATCACCTCCTCAATTCCTGCTTTATATATAATGTCTTTTAATAGTCTCATGCCAATTCAAGTATTATATTTTTTCCTTTTATTGTTTTTTCTCCGGGTAAAATAGATTGGGTTTTAACCACTCCATTCCCAGAAAATCGAACAATCATTCCTTGATTTTCTAATATATATAGCGCATCCTTTATACTCATTCCAGTAACATCAGGAACATATATTGGAGCAATCTTTTTCTTATAAACTTTTACTTCTTCACTCCCTGTAGAAACTTTTGCCCATTCAGGGTTTACACCTTCTTGAGAAGTTTTAATATTTAATGTTGCATACACTTTAGAGAGGTCATCATAATATCCATCTTTAGCATAAGGAATTCTAGAAACCGCAAAATGCTCCTTATTATCTAACTGATCATGAATCTGGATACTACTTGCATAAACCTTATCGGCAACTTCTTTAAAAATAGGACCGGCAACTAGATTTCCGTAATACACATTATTTGATGGTGCATTCACCACAACTATACAGGTGTATTTTGGATTATCTGCTGGGAAATAACCTACAAAAGATGCCTGATGACTCACCTTAGATTCATACCCTTTATATCCATATTTATCATTCGCGATTTGTGCAGTTCCCGTTTTTCCTGCAATCTTATATCTTGAATTTTTTAAGTTTCTTGCTGTCCCTTCTTCAACAACTCCTTCTAGCATTTCTTTAGCCATCTTAATTGTTTTTTTAGAGCATATTGAATTGTTAATCACTTCTGTATCAAACTCCTTAACCAACTTACCATTCTGACGTACCTCTGTAACAAATCTTGGCTTCACCATCTTACCATCATTGGCTACAGCATTGTAAAAAGTTAAGATTTGAAGGGGGGTCATTTGAGTTTCGTAACCTATAGACATCCAAGGAATTGTAACTCCTGACCAAGATTCATCATCTGTATTCTTAATCAAAGGGGAACCTTCTCCTGCTATCTCTATCCCTAATTTTTTATTTAAATTCATCTTACAAAGTCTATCAACAAAACCTTGAGGATTGGCATTGTAAACTCTGTTTATCTCTTTAGAGATTGCAACATTTGAAGATTTCACAAACGACTCTTTTATCGATATTTTACCATACCCACCTTTGTGTGAATCCCTCATGGTTTGATCATAAAACTTAGTAGTTCCATTCTCTGTATCCACCACATCATCCAACCCTAAATAACCATCTTCAAAGGCAGCCATTAATGACGCCAACTTAAAAGTTGAACCTGGCTCAGTACTTTCTCCAACTACATAATTGTAGCTTTCATAATAGGTTCCATTTTTATTCCTCTTTAAATTTGCTATTGCTTTAACATCTCCAGTTGACACTTCCATCAAAGCCACACAACCATGATCTGCTTGATGTTCTTCCAACTGAAGTTTCAACGCATTTTCTGCAACATCTTGAATATTGACATCTATTGTTGTATAAACATCACTTCCATCTTCAGGCTCTTTACCTCCATTCTCACTAATTGGCATCCAAACTCCCCCAGAAATTTTCTGCATCCAACGCTCCCCCTTAACACCACTCAATTCTTTACTATAAGCACCTTCTAAACCAACAGGCTTACTTCCTTCCCGCTCATACCCAATTGTTCTGGCAGCTAGAATTTTAAATGGTCGTACTCTTTTATTCTGCTGAACATGAATAAATCCTCCCTTATACTTTCCTTTTCTAAAAATTGGAAATTCTTTAAGAATCTTCAGCTCCGTAAACTTTACATTTCGTTTTATTAAATGATATCTTTTCCCTTTAGCTCGCGCCATTTTTAAATCAGCCAAATATTCTGCTCTAGAATTTTCGGGAAACAACTCTGCTAATTTGATCGCTAGAGAATCAACATGCTCATCAAAATAAGCATCAGTTAATGCATCAGTGTTCGCATCAAAACGAACCTCATATTTCGGTATTGATGTCGCTAACAAACTTTCATCAGAAGCATAAATATTTCCTCTAACAGCATCTATCTCTCTGTACTTACGAGTAAGCGCCTCTTCTTTGGCCCTCCACTTTTCTCCTTGAATAATTTGCACATTAACAACCTGCCCAAGAATAATCATGGCAAACAGGCAAATCATACCATAAATTAGGTACACTCGCGAGAATATGATTTGCTTTTCTTTCACCTTAATTAACTCCTGCTATTTTTTTCAACTCATCCTCACCTACAACAATCTTTGTTGGTGGAATAGTTGATTCATATACTTCAATCGACTCGGTTGCTTGAGCAACTTGCGACTGTTTACTTTTATAATTTAAATCTGATTTGATTGTGATGTACTCTGATCTTAATTCTTTTACATCATTCCCTATTTTGTGTAAATCCCTCACCACCCTCTCAGCATAATAGCCGTTAGCGATATAAAGAATCCCCATAAAGGTTAAGAAAAATATGAAGGGTAGAAAGCTGACTACGTTGTCTTTAGACAAGAAGTTTCCAGAAAATATGTTGGCCAACGATTTAGAAACTTTACTAGCTTCTTTTTTAACCTTTGGTTTTTTCTCTTTCTTTAATGTATTCACTTACCGCGTCATAATTTTTCAGCAACTCGAAGTTTTGCACTTCTCGCTCTATTGTTATTTTTAATTTCTTCTTCTGCAGGAAGAATTGGCTTCCTATTTATTTGTTTGAATCTCAACTGTGGATTTCCAAAAAAATCCTTCTCTAACTCTCCTTCAAATTTTCCTTTCTTAAAAAAATTCTTTACCAATCTATCCTCTAAAGAATGGTATGTTATTACCGACAATCTTCCTCCCGGCTTTAACACTTCATAACTTTGCTCTAACATATCTTTTAAAGCTCCCATCTCATCATTCACCTCTATCCTTAAAGCCTGAAATACCTGAGCTAAATATTTATTTCTAAATTTCCCAGGAACACAGTCTTCAATAATTTCAATCAACTCTTGCGTTCTTTTAATCCTTCCTGCTTCTCTCGTGTTTACAATTTCAAAAACCAACTTACCGGCATTCTTCACCTCTCCATACTCTCTAAAAATTCTTATTAAATCTTCTTCTGAGTAATCGTTAATAATTTTCTCAGCAGTCAAATCACCACCTTGATTCATCCTCATATCTAGCGGACCTTCAAACCGAATTGAAAAACCTCTTTCACCTTCATTAAATTGATGTGAAGAAACCCCCAAATCAGCCAGAATACAATCAGCAGGCACCGCCTGATGAAATCGTAAAAAATTTTTCAAATAACGAAAGTTCTGCTTCACCAATTCAAACCGTCCATCTTCCAACGCATTTCTCTCAGCATCTTTATCCTGATCAAAACCGAACAACTTACCACCCTCACCTAATCTTTTTAAGATCTCTTTAGAATGACCACCACCACCAAATGTTACATCCACACATATCTCGTCACCCTTTATATTCATGCCGTCAACCGACTCATGCAACAATACAGGATTATGATACTCCATCTTCCTCTTTATTGCTTGCATTACCCATCACTTCTTCAGCCAAGTTTGCAAACTCATCTGGCTCATCCGTCAATAAATTATCGTAAGCCTCCTTATCCCAAATCTCAATCTTATTTCCATGTGCAAACAATACCACTTCTTTCTTTACTCCCGCATACTCCATCAACCTCTTCGGAAACAACAATCTCCCTGTACCATCTAAACCTAACTCAGTTGCCCCACGATAGAAATAGCGCGTAAACTCTCTATTCTTCTTTACATACTGATTCAGTTTATTTACTTCCTCACTAATGTATTTCCAATCATTTTTAGGATAAAGAACCAAACACTTTTCAAACCCACGATTCATCACAAAACTCTCCTGAGCAGCTGGATCCAGCTGCTTTCTTAAACTAGACGGAAGCATAAGCCTTCCTTTGGCGTCTAGTTTACATTCGAATTCTCCAATGAAATTTGTCATTACAATCTGCTAATCTTCAAGCGTTTATTCAATTAATGGGTAAATATAATTCATTTTTTACCACAACTTACCACTTCTTACCACTTTGTTAATAACTTTTGAACGGAATTGAACTCAAAATGTTGCAGTAACCAACAAAATAAGGTGTAGTAGTTGGTGGGAGGAATTAGATCAAAACCATTCAAAAACTCATTTTTTAAATGGGTATTTTTGATCTTTTATTGATCGATTATGAAAATTAAAGCTGCAGAATTTGTAATAAGCAACACCAAACTTTCTCTTTGTCCTGAGGCAGATAGAGCGGAGTATGCTTTTATTGGAAGATCTAATGTTGGAAAGTCTTCGCTGATCAATTACATTACCAATCATAAGAAATTAGCCAAGACTTCTCAGACTCCTGGAAAGACTCAATTGATTAATCATTTTATGATTAACGAGGAGTTTTACTTTGTGGATTTACCTGGATACGGGTATGCCAGAACTTCCAAAAAAAATAAGTTAAAATGGGAAGCTTTTATCTCTGAATACATTCTTAAAAGAGAAACTTTATTGAATCTTTTTGTACTAATAGATAGCAGATTGCCTGCTCAACAAATTGATTTAGATTTTATGGAATGGCTAGGGGTAAAAGGTGTTCCTTTTTCTATTGTCTTTACCAAAACAGACAAGTTAACGAGCTCTAAACTGAATAAGAATTTATTGGCTTACAAAAAAGAAATGCTCAAATACTGGGAAGAAATGCCCATTTCTTTTGCCACTTCTTCTGCCAGCAAAGCAGGTAAAGAGAACCTTCTAAACTATATTGGAAGTATTAATGAAGGGTATAAGAAGAAGAAATGAAAATGTTGATTATAATAATAGCTTTCTTAAACTGTCTTGAATCATTCTCTCAAACAGCCAACAACTCGAATATTAATATGAAATCGACCTTTAATAATGAAATAAAATCTAAAACAGAAGAAAAATTATTTTCCAAAAAATCATTTAAGGAACTATCTCTTCCCTACCGAATCTCCTATTTTAATGACGGAAATTTATTGGAAATCACCGATAATAATTCATTTAATAAATTATCAGATAGACAGAAAGCTTTTCTCTTTCTTCTATCAAATAAGATTAGTCAAATATCCCTATCACTAAACGAGCTTATACTTGAGGAATTAAAACTAAATTATCCCAAACAAAAAGATCTTAGCTCCAGTTTTTGGGGACATTCTATAGACATAATAGATAAGGAAGATTCAACAGAATGGATCTTAAACTATGAGTTAGATTTTGACTCCGGCATCGTCCATGTATATATGGAAGGTTGGAATTTCAACTACACAGTAATGACTCACTAACTACGCCACCTTCAAGCTACTCAACTTCGCATTATTAAATTTATCCTTAGCGTAACGTAAAGTTACCTTATGTTCTTTTTTAGCTTCTTCAGAAGGCAAATCAAACATGGCATCTAACATTATAGCTTCGCAAATAGAACGTAGCCCACGTGCTCCTAATTTGTATTCTATCGCTTTTTCTACAATAAAATCAAGTACGCCTTTATCAAACGAAAGTTTGATATCGTCCATTTCAAACAACTTAATGTATTGCTTAATAATAGAGTTTTTCGGTTCTGTTAAAATTCTTCTTAATGTTTCTTCATCTAAAGGGTTTAGATAAGACAACACTGGCAACCTTCCTATTAATTCAGGTATTAAACCAAACGATTTTACATCTTGAGGAGTAATATATTGCAACAAGTTATCCTCATCTATTTCTTCTGAATCTCCAGATTTAAATCCTATTGCTTGAGTCTGTAAACGGTTTGCAATTTTTCTGGTAATCCCATCAAATGCTCCTCCACAGATAAATAAAATATCTTTGGTATTAATCTTTACCATTTTAGCATCAGGGTGTTTTCTTCCACCTTCTGGCGCAACATTGATAATAGAATCTTCTAATAACTTTAAAAGTGCTTGTTGCGTTCCCTCCTTAATATCTCTTGTAATTGATGGGTTATCTCCTTTTCGAGAAATCTTATCAATCTCATCAATAAAAACGATTCCTCTTTCGGTTGCTTCTACATCATAATTTGCAGCTTGTAACAATCTAGACATGATACTCTCAACATCTTCTCCTACATAGCCCGCTTCAGTAAATACAGTTGCATCAGCAATACAAAAAGGAACTTGTAAAATCTTTGCAATGGTTCTTGCCAGTAATGTTTTCCCTGTTCCAGTTTCTCCAACCAATAAAATGTTAGACTTTTCAATTTCTACTTCTTCCTTTTCTTCTGAAACTTGTAATAACCTTTTATAGTGATTGTAAACTGCTACTGAAAGTACTTTTTTAGCATCGTCTTGACCAATTATATATTCATCTAAATGAGTTTTAATCTCTTTAGGCTTTAACAAGTCTATCTGATCTGCAATTTCTTTTTTAGCAACTCCTGTAGATTCTTCTTTAACAATATTCTGAGCTTGAGAAATACAATGATTACAAATATGGCCAGTTACACCAGCTATCATCACATCTACTTCGTTTTTTGCTCTTCCACAAAAGGAACATTTCACTTCTTGATTATCCATGGTGCAAAGGTACTAATTAATGAGTTAATTGATTGACGTGAAAATGTGCCAATTAATCTTTTCACATAAGAAAAACCAACTGAATTATTAGTTGGTTTTTCTTATGTTTTTATATTTAAGATTCCAGATCAAGCCGGAATGAAGCAATCTTATTCTCAAACATGAGATTGCTTTATTTTTCTTTTTTATACTTCGACAGGCTCAGCATTACAAAAGAAAACTCGCAATGACGTAATAAAAAATTAAGCAGATACTAAATCTTTGCTTTTCACAATGTTCTCAATAAAGTTATCAAACAAATAACGAGAATCATGTGGTCCTGGTGAAGCTTCTGGATGGTACTGTACAGAAAATACACTTCTATCTTTTAATCTTAATCCAGCCAAGGTATCATCATTTAGATGTTTATGGGTAACTACAATATTTTCATGTGCTTCTGCAGAAGCATAATCAACCACAAATCCATGATTTTGAGATGTTATCTCTCCTTTTCCTGTTTCTAAATTCATAATAGGGTGATTACAGCCTCTATGCCCGTTAAACATTTTAGAAGTAGTTAACCCCTGAGAAATTGCCAATACTTGATGCCCTAAACAAATACCGAACACTGGCAATCCAGCCTCTGTAATTTGTTTTACTGTTTCTATCTGCTTTGTCATTACTGAAGGATCTCCAGGTCCGTTAGACAACATGAATCCATCAGGATTCCATGCCTTCATATCTTCTAATGAAGCATCCATTGGGAATACTTTAAGGTAACAACCTCTTTCTGCTAAACATCTTAATATGTTCTTCTTAACTCCTAAATCTAATACTGCAACTTTATGTTCCGCATTTTCATCACCAATAAAGTATGGTTCTTTTGTACAAACTTTAGAGGAAAGTTCTAACCCTTCCATAGAAGGAACTTCTGCTAATCTCTTTTTTAATTCTTCTACATCAAATATCTCAGAAGAAATAATAGCATTCATTGCTCCTTTATCTCTTATGTGACGCACCAACATTCTAGTATCTACATCAGAGATAGCAACTATATTATGGTCTTCAAAGTATTGTTGTAAAGAAGTATCTGCTGCATCTCTAGAAAACACATCAGAAAACTTTTTACAAACTAAACCTGCTATTTTTACACTATCAGATTCTACTTCTATATTGGATGTTCCATAGTTTCCTATATGAGCTGCTGTAGTTGTCATTATCTGACCAAAATATGAAGGGTCAGTAAATATTTCTTGGTACCCCGTCATTCCTGTATTGAAACAGATTTCACCAGTTGTAGTTCCAATTAAGCCTGCAGCATTACCATGCATTACAGTGCCATCTTCTAATAGTAAAATTGCTTTGTTTTCCATTTCCAAATATCTTTTTAACTCTTATTAACCAACCCTTCGACTCCGCTCAGGGTGACATTCCTTTAAACATTAAATGTCATAAAAAAAGGATGAAGTAAAATTACTTCATCCTTTTGTATTTTTATAAAAAAGTTATCAAACTTTATTCTCCTTTTTCTTCTTCTTTAGAATCGTCTTTTTTAGGAGCTTCTTTTTTCTCTTCAGCTTTTGCTTCTGGAGCTGCCTCTTCTTTCTTAGCTTCAGCAGGTTTCTCTGCTTTTGGCTCTTCTACAACAGGTGCTTCCTCAACTACTTCTGCTTTAGTATCTGCTTCAGTTACTTCAGCAGCTGGAGCAGCAGCTTTTTTACCTCCACCTCTACGTTTTCTAGTAGATGTTTTCGTCTTAGCATCTTTCAACATGTTTTCGTTGTAATCAACTAATTCGATAAAACACATTTCTGCGTTATCACCTTGTCTAAATCCAGTTTTTAAGATTCTAGTATATCCTCCTGGCCTGTCAGCAACTTTTACAGAAACTTCTCTGAATAATTCAGTTACAGCTTCTTTGCTTCTTAAGTATCTGAAACAAGTTCTACGAGAATGTGTAGAATCAGTTTTAGATTTAGTAATTATTGGTTCTACAAACTTCTTTAAAGCTTTTGCTTTAGCAACAGTTGTATTCACTCTTTTATGCTCGATAAGAGAACAAGCCATATTGGCTAACATTGCCTTTCTGTGAGGCGCTTGTCTACCTAAGTGATTAAATTTCTTTCCGTGTCTCATTTTTCCTTTTTTTCATCTAAGCCTGCTATAGTACTTAGACGTTGTTTGTAATAAACTTTACCTTAATATTTATACCCTCACAAGGATTTTGGGTTTTTAAACAGCGTTTTTCATGATAATGAAAAACGCCATATTAAAATCTTACTCTTTATCTAACTTGTAAGCTGCAACATTCATTCCGAATGTTAAGCCTTTGTTCTCAACTAATTCATCTAATTCAGTTAAAGACTTCTTTCCGAAGTTTCTGAATTTTAATAAATCATTTTTGTTGAATGATACTAAGTCACCTAATGTATCAACATCAGCAGCTTTAAGACAATTTAACGCTCTAACTGATAAATCCATATCAATTAATTTCGTTTTCAATAATTGTCTCATGTGTAATGAATCTTCATCAAAGTCTTCTTCAGCAGATTTCTCTTCAGTATCCAATGTAATTCTCTCATCAGAAAATAACATGAAGTGGTGAATTAAAATTTTAGCTGCTTCTGTTAAAGCATCTTTTGGATGAATAGATCCATCAGTAACGATATCGAATACTAATTTTTCATAATCTGTTTTTTGTCCCACTCTATGGTTTTCAACACCATATTTAACATTCTTAACAGGTGTATGAATTGAATCAATAGCTATTACACCAAGATTTGAATCAACTGCTTTATTTTCTTCAGATGGAACGTATCCTCTTCCTTTGTTTATTGTTAACTCCAATTGTAATTTAACTGAAGACTCCATGTTACAAATAACATGATCAATATTTAATACTTGAAATGCAGAGGTAAATTTACCTATATCACCAGCTGTTAAAGTTTCTTGACCTCCAACTGTTACTATAAGTGTTTCTTTATCTGTTCCTTCAATTTGTTGCTTAAACCTAACTTGTTTAAGATTTAATATAATTTGAGTAACATCTTCTACAACACCTTTAATTGTAGAAAATTCGTGATCTACTCCTTCGATTTTTACTGCAGTTACAGCAAACCCTTCTAATGAATTTAATAAAACTCTTCTCAAAGCGTTACCTACTGTAATACCGTATCCAGGTTCTAATGGACGGAACTCGAAAGTACCATTGTAATCATCAGAGTTAATCATGATTACTTTATCTGGTTTTTGAAAATCTAATATTGCCATAGCTATATATCTTTTAAAAAGTTTATTTAGAGTAAAGTTCTACTATTAATTGTTCTTTAATGTTTTCTGGAATTTGTTCTCTTTCTGGAGCTGAAATAAATCTTCCTGACATTTGTGAACCATTCCATTCTAACCAATCAAAGCTAGTTGAATTAGCTGCCAATGAAGATGTGATCGCTTCTAAAGATTGAGATTTCTCTCTAATTCCTACAACATCACCATCCTTAACTGAATAAGAAGGTATATTTAAAATCTTACCGTTAACAGTAATGTGCTTATGTCCAACTAATTGTCTAGCACCATCTCTTGTTGGAGAAATTCCTAATCTGTAAACAACGTTATCTAAACGAGATTCACACATTTGTAATAACACCTCACCAGTAATACCTCTTTTTCTAGAAGCAGCTTTAAATAAATTAGAAAATTGCTTTTCTAAGATACCGTAAGTATATTTTGCTTTTTGTTTTTCTGCTAACTGAATAGAATATTCAGATTGCTTTCCTCTTCTTTTGTTAGGTCCATGTTGTCCTGGACCGTAATTTTTCTTCTCTAATACTGCATCAGGTCCAAAGATTGGTTCTCTGAATTTACGTGCAATTTTCGATTTAGGACCTCTATATCTAGCCATTTTATAAAATTTATGAGTGAGAAATTATGAATTAAGGTCAATATCCTTCGATAACCAGCTTCTCTCTCTTGGTTAATTATTTATACTCTTCTTCTTTTTGGAGGACGACAACCATTATGTGGTAATGGTGTAACATCAACTATTTCTGTAACTGTAATTCCAGCATTATGTAAAGATCTCATTGCTGATTCTCTTCCATTTCCTGGTCCTTTTACAAAAACTTTAACTTTTCTTAAGCCATTTTCATAAGCTTCTTTTGCACAATCTTCTGCTGCCATTTGTGCAGCATAAGGAGTGTTCTTCTTAGAACCTCTAAATCCCATCTTCCCTGCAGAAGACCAAGAAATTACTTGTCCAGTGTTATTAGTTAAACTAATAATAATATTGTTAAAAGATGCGTGAATGTGAGCTTGCCCGTAAGCTTCTACAACTACATTCTTTTTCTTTTTTGCGCTCGATTTTGCCATCTTATGCTTCGTTATTTATTATTTAGTTGCAATTTTCTTGTTTGCAACAGTCTTTCTTCTTCCTTTTCTAGTTCTAGAATTATTCTTAGTGTGCTGACCTCTTAAAGGTAAACCAGCTCTATGTCTAATTCCTCTATAACATCCGATGTCCATTAAACGCTTAATGTTTAATTGTACTTCTGATCTAAGAGCACCCTCAATCTTATAAGAGTCATTTAAAATAGTTCTGATTTTTGATAAATCATCATCATTCCAATCCTGAACTTGTTTATCTTCAGAGATTTTAGCTTCTGCTAAAATCATTTTAGCAGAAGATCTTCCTATACCGAAAATATAAGTCAATCCAATAACGCCTCTCTTTTGTTTTGGTAAATCTATACCTGCAATTCTTGCCATAATAAATCTATTATAAAATTATCCTTGTCTTTGTTTAAACCTAGGGTTCTTTTTGTTAATTACGTACAAACGACCTTTTCGTCTTACAATTTTGCAGTCTGCACTTCTTTTCTTTAATGATGCTCTTACTTTCATCTCTCTTATATTTATTTAATCAAAGTGATTAAAAAGTTATTTATATCTAAATGTTATTCTTCCTTTTGTTAAGTCATATGGAGACATCTCCAATTTAACCTTATCTCCAGGTAAAATTCTTATATAATGCATTCTCATTTTACCAGAAATATGAGCTGTTAAAATATGCCCATTTTCTAGTTCAACTCTAAACATTGCATTAGATAATGCTTCTATTATTGTTCCGTCTTGTTCTATAGATGCCTGTTTTGCCATCGTATACTTTTAATTTTTATTTCTTAATACTTCTTCAACAAATTCATGTGTTGATAAAACTTCTGCTTTTCCTTTTCGTATTGCTACGTCATGCTCAAAATGTGCTGAAGCTAAACCATCTATTGTTACAATAGTTGTTTGATCTTCATGCGTTCTAACATTTTTTGTTCCTAAATTAATCATAGGTTCAATTGCTATTACCATTCCTTCTTTTAATTGCAATCCGTTTCCTCTTTTTCCATAATTTGGAACTTGAGGTTCTTCGTGCAAATCTTTTCCTAATCCATGCCCAACCAATTCTCTTACTACTCCATATCCATTTTCTTCTGCATGGTTTTGAACTGCATAACCAATGTCTCCAATTCGGTTTCCAACAACTGCTTGCTCAATACCTCTTCGTAAACATTCTTTAGTTACTTCTAATAGTTTTTTAATTTCTGGTTTTACTTCTCCTACTTCAAAAGTATAAGCAACATCACCATAAAATTCGTTCATTAATACACCACAGTCTACCGAAATGATATCTCCATCTTTCAATGGTTTATTATTTGGTATTCCATGTACTACTGCTTCATTCGCAGATGTACATAGTGTATTAGGAAAATCATACATTCCTAAAAATCCAGGAATAGCACCATTATCTCTAATAAACTCTTCAGCAACCTTATCTAAATCAAGGGTTGTAACCCCTGGTTTAATGATTTTAGCAACTTCAGCTAAAGTTTTCCCAACAAGCAAAGAACTCTGTCTTATTAAATCTATCTCCTCTTCCGTCTTATAAATAATCTTACTCATCTTACAGTCAAATTATCCAGCCATACCTACACCAGCAGCAGATCGTCCTTTGATCTTCCCTGTTTTCATTAATCCATCATAATGACGCATTAATAAATGACTTTCAATTTGTTGTAATGTATCTAATATAACTCCTACCATAATCAATAATGACGTACCTCCATAGAAGTAAGAAAATGCTTGATTAACTCCTGCTAAAGCAGCAAAAGCTGGTAAAATTGCAACCAATGCTAAAAACATAGATCCTGGTAATGTAATTCTTGACATTACATCATCAATAAATTCTCCTGTTTTTTTACCTGGTCTAATTCCTGGAATAAATCCTCCGTTTCTTTTCATCTCATCAGCCATCTGATTTGGATTTACAGTAATTGCTGTATAAAAGTATGTGAATGCAACAATCATTAAAAAGAATGTAAAGTTATATCCAAATCCGTTTGGATTACCAAAAACATTAATTACCCATGAAGACGCTGCTCCACCTTCTCCAAATCCAGCTAATGTCATAGGCACAAACATAATTGCTTGAGCAAATATGATTGGCATTACACCAGATGCATTTACCTTAAGAGGTATATACTGTCTTACACCACCGTATTGTTTATTACCAACAACACGTTTAGCATATTGAACTGGTATCCTTCGTGTACCTTGTACTAAAAGAATTGACACAACAATTACCAATAATAATACTGCAACTTCAATCAATATAACAATGATTCCTCCTGTTCCTCCAACACCTAATCTTGATCCTAATTCGAAAACAAAAGCAGATGGTAGGTTCGCGATAATACCAATCATTATCAATAATGATATACCATTACCTATTCCTTTTTCAGTAATTCTCTCACCAACCCACATTACAAACACAGTTCCTGTTGTTAGAATTAATACTGTGGATAACCACCACATAGTACCGTCATTTGGAACAACACCTGGATTATTTGCTACTTGAGTAGCGATATATCCTGGGGCTTGAAACATCGTAATAACAATAGTTAATAGCCTTGTAATTTGATTAATTTTTCTTCTACCACTTTCACCCTCTTTCTGTAATCTTTGGAAATAAGGAATTGCCATTCCTAATAATTGAATAACAATAGATGCAGAAATGTAAGGCATAATACCCAACGCAAAAATAGAAGCTCTACTAAAAGCTCCTCCTGCAAAAATGTTAATCAAATCCATGATACCACCACCTGCTTTGCCTGCATTTGCAGCTTCTAAAGCTGCAGCATCAACACCAGGAAGTACTACATAAGATCCTAATCTGTAAACTAATAATAAACTTAGTGTAGTGATGATTCGAATTCTCAAATCTTCAATACTCCAAATATTTTTTATGGTTTGAAAAAAACTTTTCATCTGTTATAATTAATCTTCCTTAGATTCTTTTGAATCGTCTTTTTTAGACTCTTCTTTTTTAGCTTCTGCTTTTACTTCTTTTTTAGCTGGAGCTGGAGCTGCTGCTTCAACCTTAGTACCTTTAGGTACATATAAAGCTGTTGCTTTTCCTCCTGCTTTTTCTATAGCAGCTTTTGCAGATGCAGAAAATTGATCAACTGTAACATTTAATTTAGCAGTTAATTCTCCTCTACCTAAAATCTTAATTCTATCGTTTCTTGAAATAATTCCATTTTCTAACAATACTTCTTTAGTGATTTCTTTCACTTTTTTAGTATCAGCTAAAAATTGAAGAGTATCAAGGTTAACACCTTTAAACTCTATTCTATTATTGTTTGTGAATCCAAATTTAGGTACACGCTTTTGAAGTGGCATTTGCCCACCTTCAAAACCTACTTTACGAGAGTACCCAGATCTTGATTTGGCTCCTTTATGACCTCTTGTCGAAGTTCCACCTCTTCCTGATCCTTGACCACGTCCGATTCGCTTTCGCTGTTTCGTTGCACCTTCTGCTGGTTTTAAATTTGATAAGTCCATTCTATAAATCTTAAACTATTATTATTTTACTTCTTCTACTGAAAGTAAGTGTTTCACTTTTGCAATCATTCCCATAATTTGAGGAGTTGCTTCATGCTCAACTACATTGTGCATTTTACGAACACCTAAAGCTATCAAAGTTTTCTTTTGACGAGCTGGTTGATTGATCTTACTTCTAATTTGTTTTATTTTAACTTTTGCCATTACTTCTTGGTTTCTTATCCGTTAAAAACTACATCTAATTCAACACCTCTTTGATCAGCAACTGTATATGCATCTCTTAATTGTGCTAAAGCATCTAATGTTGCTTTTACCACATTGTGAGGGTTAGACGATCCTTTTGATTTTGCTAGTACATCTGTAATACCAACACTCTCGAATACAGCACGCATTGCACCACCTGCAATTACTCCTGTTCCGTGTGCAGCTGGTCTAATATAAACTCTTGCTCCACCAAACTTACCATTTTGTTCGTGAGGTATAGTTCCTTTTAAAATTGGAACTTTAATACAGTTCTTCTTAGCAACATCTATTCCTTTAGTAATTGCTTCAGTTACTTCGTTAGCTTTTCCTAAACCATGTCCTACAACACCGTTTTCGTCACCAACAACAACTATCGCTGAAAAACTGAAGTTTCTACCACCTTTAGTAACTTTTGTTACTCTGTTAATAGCTACTAACTTGTCTTTCAACTCAGCTTCACTAGCTCTTACTTTTTTTGCATTTGCTTTTGCCATGTCTCTTTAAATATCGAATTAAAATTTAAGCCCTCCTTCACGTGCAGCTTCAGCTAATGCTTTAACTCTTCCGTGATATAAGTACCCACCTCTATCAAAAGCAATCTTTTCAATTCCTGCTTTTACAGCTTTTTCAGCGATAGCTTTACCAACAATGGCAGCTATTTCGGTTTTAGTACCTTTTGCTTTAATATCTTTTTGTTTAGAAGAAGCCGCCATTAAAGTGGTTCCAGTTGCATCATTAATAATTTGAGCATAAATCTCCTTATTACTTCTGAATACAGCTAATCTAGGTTGTTCTGATGTTCCAGTAACAATCTTTCTGATTCTTCTTTTTATCCTTAATCTTCTATCGTTCTTACTCAGTGCCATAATACTTTTATTATGATTTATTATTTAGCGGCAGATTTACCAGCTTTTCTTCTTAATTGTTCTCCTACAAACTTAATTCCTTTTCCTTTGTACGGCTCAGGTTTTCTTAATGATCTGATTTTTGCCGCAACATGTCCAATTAATTGCTTGTCATGAGATTCTAAAGTTACAATTGGGTTTTTACCTCTTTCAGACTCACAAGTTACCTTGATTTCTTCTGGTAATTCAAACACTATAGCATGAGAAAATCCTAATAACAACTCTAATTTTTGACCTTGATTAGATGCTCTATATCCAACACCAACTAATTCTTGTTGAGTTTTATATCCTTTAGAGACACCTTCAACCATATTAGCAATTAATGATCTGTATAAACCATGTTTTGCTTTATGATCTTTTTGCTCAGTATGTCTTTTCACAACAACAACGTTGTCATTCAATTCTACTGTAAGAGCTGTATCAACATCTTGTGTTAATTCTCCTTTAGGACCTTTTACCGTCACCATTCCTTTGTCGATTTTTACTTCGACTCCTGCAGGAACTTGTACTGGTGCGTTTCCAATTCTTGACATAACTTAAATTCTTTCTTCTAATTAATATACGTAACACAATACTTCTCCACCAACGTTTTCTCTTCTTGCTTCTTTATCAGTCATTACACCTTTAGAAGTTGAAACGATAGCAATCCCTAATCCATTAATTACTCTTGGTAATTCAGTAGATCCTGAATATTGTCTTAATCCTGGCTTACTAGCTCTTGTTAACTTTGTAATTGCCGAAACTTTAGATTGCGGATGATATTTCAACGCAATTTTAATGTTTCCTTGTACTTTATCATCTTCAAACTTATAGTTTAAGATGTATCCTTTATCAAACAAGATTTTTGTGATTTCCTTCTTCATATTAGAAGCTGGAACATCAACAACTCTATGGTTCGCGCTTACCGCGTTTCTAAGTCTTGTTAAATAATCTGCTATTGGATCTGTCATGATTAATCCTTTTTTTTAAATAATATTTTTTACCAACTTGCTTTTGTAATTCCAGGAATCAGACCTGCTGACGCCATTTCTCTAAATGTAACACGAGAAATTCCAAATTGTCTCATGTAACCTCTAGGTCTTCCAGTCAATTTACATCTATTGTGTAATCTTACTTTAGAAGAATCTCTAGGTAATTTTTGTAATGCGTCCCAATCTCCTGCTGCTTTTAATTCAGCTCTTTTGTCTGCATACTGAGCAACAAGTCTTTCTCTCTTGCGCTCTCTAGCTTTCATTGATTCCTTAGCCATGTTGTCTTATTTTTTCTTAAATGGTAAACCAAATTCTGTTAATAATGCTCTTCCTTCGTCATCAGTTTGTGCAGATGTAACAATTGTTATATCCATACCACTAATTGTTTTTACTTTATCGATATCTATCTCAGGAAAAATAATTTGTTCTTTAATCCCTAAAGTATAATTTCCTCTTCCATCAAATCCATTTGCTTCAATACCTCTAAAATCTCTAGTTCTTGGTAAAGCAACAGAAACTAATCTGTCTAAGAATTCATACATCTTATCTCCACGTAAAGTAACTCTAGATCCAATTGGCATTCCTTTTCTTAATTTGAAATTAGAAATATCCTTCTTAGAAAAAGTAGCGTTAGCTTTTTGTCCTGAAATCATTGTCATTTCTTCAACAGCAGAATCAACCAATCTCTTATCAGAAACAGCACCACCAACTCCTTGGTTTAAACATATTTTCTGAATTTTTGGTACCTGCATTACTGTAGAATACGAAAATTTATCTTTCAAAGAAGACATAATTTCTTCTTTATACTTAGTTTTTAATCTAGGTGCATAACTCATGATATAACCTCCCCTGATTTTTTAGCGTAACGAACTTTTTTTCCTGCTTCCTCTTTTCTTCCAATTCTTGTTGGTTTTCCTGATTTAGGATCAACAACCATCAAATTTGAGATATGAATAGGAGCTTCTTCTTTTACAATCCCTCCATCAGGATTTGCAGCATTTGGCTTAGTGTGTTTAGACATCATTTTAATGTCAGAACCTTCTACTATTGCTCTGCTTTTTTCTGGGTATACTTTCTTCACAACACCTTGAGCACCTTTCGATTCTCCAGCCATTACTTGAACTGTATCTCCTTTCTTTATGTGTAATTTAGCCATAACTAAAATTTATTCTCTTTTATTAAAGTACTTCTGGAGCTAATGATACAATTTTCATAAACTCTTTATCACGTAATTCTCTTGCAACAGGTCCGAAAATACGAGTTCCTGACATCTCACCACCTTCATTTAAAATAACTGCGGCATTGTCATCAAACCTAATGTATGATCCATCTGGTCTTCTAATCTCTTTTTTCACCCTAACAACAACTGCTTTTGCAACTGCTCCTTTTTTCAAGTTACCTGATGGCATTGCATGCTTAACCGAAACAACAATTGTATCTCCGATAGAAGCGTATCTTTTTTTAGATCCACCTAATACCTTAATACAAAGTACTTCTTTAGCACCACTGTTATCTGCAACTTTTAATCTTGATTCTTGCTGTATCATAACTTATTTAGCTCTTTCAATAATTTCAACTAATCTCCAACACTTATTCTTACTCATAGGTTTTATTTCCATGATCTTAACTGTATCACCAATGTTACAATCATTTTTTTCATCATGAGCCATAAACTTAGTAGTCTGCTTTACGAATTTTCCGTAGATAGCGTGCTTCACTTTACGTTCTACAGAGATAACAATGGACTTATCCATTTTGTTACTCATCACTAAACCTATTCTTTCTTTTCTTAAATTTCTATTTTCCATATCAAGTATGTTTACTTCGCTTGAAGTTCTCTTTTTCTTAATTCAGTTTTAAGCCTAGCAACAGTTCTTCTAGTGTCTTTAATCTGCATTGGGTTTTCCAATGGAGAAACAGCATGGCTCAATTTCATTTTTGCCAATACTTCTTTTTGCTCTGCAAACTTTTCAGTTAAATCGTCAACTGAAAGATCTTTTATATCAACTTGTTTCATCGTCTTAAATTATTTTCCTGCGTAATCTCTTCTTACAACAAATTTTGTTTTTACTGGTAATTTTTGAGCTGCTAATCTTAATGCTTCTTTAGCAGTTTCTGAAGGAACTCCATCAATCTCGAAAATTATCTTTCCAGGTTTCACAACAGCTACCCATAATTCTGGAGCACCTTTACCTTTCCCCATTCTTACTTCAGCAGGTTTCTTCGTTACAGGCTTATCTGGAAATACTCTAATCCAAACTTGACCTTCCCTTTTCATGTATCTTGTTACCGCAATCCTTGCAGCTTCTATTTGTCTTGCTGTCATCCAGCACTCTTCCATAGATTTGATAGCAAACGATCCAAATGCAATTTGAGAACCTCTCTGAGCGTTACCTTTCATACGCCCTTTTTGCATCTTTCTAAACTTCGTTCTTTTCGGTTGTAACATTGTGTATTATTTTAATCTTCTGTAATTCGTAACTTAATTATCTTCTATTGTTTCCTCCGCCTCTATTTCCTCCGCCTCTCTTTCTGTCATTTCCGCCTCTACCTTTTCCTTTTCCACCTTTATCTTGACCTACGTTTGGAGATAAATCTCTTTTTCCGTAAACTTCTCCTTTACAAATCCATACTTTAACACCGATTCTTCCGTATTGTGTATGAGCTTCAGTCAAAGCATAATCAATATCAGCTCTAAAAGTATGCAATGGTATTCTACCATCTTTATATCCTTCAGTTCTTGCCATCTCAGCTCCACCTAATCTTCCTGCACACTGAACTTTAATTCCTTCAGCTCCCATTCTCATTGATGATGCTACTGCCATTTTTGCCGCTCTTCTGAAAGAAATTCTTCCTTCAATTTGCTTAGCAACACTATCAGCAACTAATTTTGCATCAAGTTCAGGTCTTTTTATTTCAAAGATGTTAATTTGAACATCTTTATTTGTAATCTTTTTAAGCTCTTCTCTTAACTTATCAACTTCTTGACCACCTTTACCAATGATAATTCCTGGTCTTGAACTGTTAATAGTAATCGTGATTAACTTTAACGTTCTTTCGATAATAATTTTAGAAACACTTGCTTTATGCAAACGAGCCATTAAATACTTTCTAATCTTGTAGTCTTCAACTATTTTATCTCCATAGTCGTTTCCACCGAACCAGTTAGAATCCCATCCTTTAATGATTCCTAATCTGTTTGAAATTGGATTTACTTTTTGTCCCATTATGCTTCTACTTTTTTACTGTCAACTATTAATGTAACGTGGTTAGATCTTTTTCTGATTCTATGTGCACGTCCTTGTGGAGCAGGCTGAATTCTTTTCATCATTCTAGCACTATCTACCATAATTTCTTTAATAACTAAGTTATTATCTTCTGGTCTTTCACCTTCATTTTTAGCTTCCCAATTTGCAATTGCAGACTTTAATAAGGTCTCCAATCTTTTTGCCGCATCTTGTGGACTAAATTGTAATATACCTAAAGCTTTAAAAACCTCTTCTCCTCTGATCATATCAGAAACTTTTCTCATTTTTCTTGGAGAAGTTGGACAGTTATTAAGTTTCGCAAAACTGATCGTTTTGTTTACTTCTTTATTCTGTTCCGCTCTATTTCTTTTTCTAGCACCCATGGTTAACTATTTTATCTTTTTTTCTTTTTATCCGCACCGTGACCTCTGTAAGTTCTAGTTGGAGCAAACTCTCCTAACTTGTGACCTACCATGTTTTCAGTAACATATACAGGGATAAATTTATTTCCATTATGAACAGCAATTGTCAATCCTACAAAATCAGGAGAGATCATTGATGCTCTTGACCAAGTTTTAATTACAGTTTTCTTTGTTGATTCTTGAGCAATATCTACTCTAGTTTGCAACTTGTAATGTATAAATGGTGGTTTTTTTAGTGAACGACTCATATCTTAATTATTTCTTTCTTCCTTCAATAATATACTTGCTTGACGCTTTCTTCTTAGCTCTTGTTTTGTATCCTTTCGATGGAACACCGTTTCTTGATCTTGGGTGACCTCCTGAAGATTTACCTTCACCACCACCCATTGGGTGATCAACTGGATTCATAACAACACCTCTAACTCTTGGTCTTCTTCCTAACCATCTGCTTCTACCAGCTTTACCTGATCTTTCAAGCATATGCTCAGAATTAGAAACTGTTCCAATAGTAGCTTTACATGTAGCTAAAATCAATCTTGTTTCACCTGAAGGCAATTTAATTACAACAAACTTTCCGTCTTTAGCTGTAAGTTGAGCATAAGAACCAGCACTTCTTGCCATCTTAGCACCTTGCATTGGTCTTAACTCTACATTATGAATTACTGTACCTAAAGGAATTTCACTTAAGAATAAAGTGTTTCCTACTTCTGGTTCTGCATCTTTTCCAGACATAACTACTTGTCCAACTTCTAATCCAGTTGGAGCAATGATATACCTTTTCTCACCATCCTTATAAAAGATCAAAGCAATTCTTGCTGTTCTTCCTGGATCATACTGAATAGAGTTTACAACTCCTGGTATTCCGTCTTTATCTCTTTTGAAATCAACTTCACGGTTTTTTTGCTTATGACCACCACCAATGTAGCGCATAGTCATTTTACCTGTGTTGTTTCTACCACCTGACTTCGTTCTACCTTTAACTAAACTCTTTTCAGGTTTAGCAGATGTTACTACATCAAAATCGTTTACAATCTTATGTCTTTGCCCAGGTGTAGTGGGTTTTAATTTTCTTACTGCCATTTTTTTTTATATCTTAAGAGGGTTGGAGCCCCCATATAGTGAATACTAAAATTATATGTTGCTATAGAAATCTATAACATCTCCGTCAGCAACTGTAATAATTGCTTTCTTAAATTTATTTGTCTTTCCTTTAATCAATCCAGCCTTTGTGTTTCTCGTCTTAGTCTTCCCTCCATAGTTCATAGTGTTTACTGATTCAACAGATACACCATAAGCTTTCTCAACTGCTTTCTTAATTTCTATCTTATTAGCTGCAACATGAACAACAAAACCATAACGATTTAATTTCTCGCTCTGGTCAGTCATTTTCTCTGATACAACTGGTTTTACTAAAATTGCCATTACTTACCTTCCTTTAAAATATTTTCAATTATTTCAATTGACCCTTCAGCTAAAATAACACTTGAAGCATTCATCAAATCATAAGTGTTTATTTGAGAAGCAGTTACTACTTTAGCCCCTTTCAAATTTCGGGAGGACAAATATACATTTTTATTTGAATCCGAAAGCACTAACAATGATTTTTTATCAAATGAATTTAAATTCATCAATAACTCAGTGTATTTCTTAGTTTGCGGAGCATCAAAAGAAAACTCTTCAACAACAGTAATAGCACCTTCTTTAGCCTTATAAGTTAAAGCCGATTTACGAGCTACTCTCTTTTGTTTGATGTTTAATTTAAAACCATAATTTCTTGGTCTTGGTCCAAAAACACGACCTCCACCTTTAAATAATGGATTTTTAATATCACCAGCACGAGCAGTTCCTGTACCTTTTTGTTTTTTAATCTTTCTAGTACTTCCTTTTACCTCTCCTCTTTCTTTCGCTTTATGAGTACCTTGTCTTTGATTTGCTAAATATTGTTTAACATCTAAATAGATAGCATGATCATTTGGTTCGATTTCGTAGATAGCTTTATCCAAAGAAACTTTCTTCTTTGTATCTTTTCCACTAATATTTTTTACAACTATGTCCATTTTCTAGCCTCCTATTATTTTTGGATTAATACAAAAGAACCTTTAGCTCCAGGAATAGATCCTTTAACCACGATTAAATTCTTTTCTGAATAAACCTTTACAACTTCTAAGTTTTGTTGAGTAACTCTATCACCACCCATTCTTCCTGCCATTTTCATCCCTTTCATCACTTTAGATGGAGTAGATCCAGCTCCTAAAGAACCTGGCGCTCTTAATCTGTTGTGCTGACCGTGAGTTGCATCTCCAACACCGGCAAAACCGTGTCTTTTTACAACACCTTGAAAACCTTTACCTTTTGAAGTTCCGACAACATCAACAAATTCTCCTTCTTCAAACAATTCAGATGTAACAACATCTCCTAAGTTTTTTTCTTCGTCAAATTGAAATTCAACTACTTTTCTCTTTGGAGTTGTCTTTGCTTTTTTGAAGTGTCCTTGTAACGCTTTTGGCGTATTTTTTTCCCTCTTCTCTCCGTAAGAAAGTTGAACTGCTTCATAGCCATCGGTATCTACCTTTTTTACTTGTGTAACAACACAAGGACCAGCTTCTATCACTGTGCATGGTACATTTTTACCCTCGGCACTGTAGACGCTAGTCATACCTATTTTTTTACCTATCAATCCTGGCATTTTGCTACTTATTTAATTATTAAACTTTAATTTCTACATCAACACCACTTGGTAACTCAAGCTTCATTAACGAATCAACAGTCTTCGAAGAAGATCCATAGATATCAATTAATCTTTTGTAAGCACACAATTGAAATTGCTCTCTTGCTTTCTTGTTTACGTGTGGAGATCTTAATACTGTAAAGATTCTTTTGTGAGTTGGCAATGGAATTGGACCACTTACAACAGCACCTGTACTTTTTACAGTTTTTACAATTTTCTCAGCCGATCTATCAACTAAGTTGAAATCGTAAGATTTTAATTTTATTCTAATTTTCTGACTCATCTTAGTTATATATTAAGCTTCTACTGTTCCTTTTGCTTTTTTAATTACTTCATCTGCAATATTTCTCGGTGCCGCAGCAAAGTGAGAAAACTCCATTGATGAAGCTGCTCTACCTGAAGACATTGTTCTTAAATCAGTAACGTATCCAAACATTTCTGATAATGGCACTTTAGCTTTCACGACTTTAGAACCATGTTTATCATCCATTCCTTCTACCTGACCTCTTCTTCTATTTAAATCTCCAACGATATCACCCATATTTTCTTCTGGAGTAACCACTTCTAATTTCATGATTGGCTCTAAAAGAACTGGACTCGCCTGAGGCATTGCATTTCTATACGCCATCTTAGCAGCTATCTCAAAAGATAATTGATCTGAATCGACAGCATGGAAAGATCCATCCAACAATGTAATCTTAATACTATCAACTGGGAACCCAGCTAATACACCAGCTTTCATTGCTTCTTTAAATCCTTTTTCAATTGAAGGAATAAATTCTTTAGGAATATTACCACCTTTAATCTTATCAACAAATTCTAATCCTTCTTTTTCAATATCTTCAACCGGCTCTAAGATGAAAGAGATATCAGCAAACTTACCACGTCCACCAGATTGTTTTTTGTAAACCTCTCTATGTTCAACAGTTCCAGAAATTGCTTCTTTATAAGCAACCTGTGGAGCACCTTGATTACACTCAACACCAAACTCTCTTTTTAAACGATCTAAGATAATATCCAAATGCAACTCACCCATCCCACTTAATACTGTTTGACCAGAATCTTCATCAGTATGAATAGTTAATGTTGGATCTTCTTCTGATAATTTTGCTAAAGCGTTTCCTAACTTATCAACATCTGATTGAGTTTTTGGCTCAATAGCAATACCGATAACCGGATCTGGAAAATCCATAGATTCTAATACAATAGGTGCTTTTAAATCACACAATGTATCTCCAGTCTTAATGTCTTTAAATCCAACTAATGCTGCAATATCGCCACACCCTAATTCAGGTACTTGATTTTGTTTATCAGCATGCATTTGGAATATTCTTGAAATTCTTTCTTTCTTTCCTGTTCTTGTATTTAACACATAAGAACCAGCCTCTAAGTTTCCAGAGTAAGCTCTAGTAAAACATAAACGACCAACGAAAGGATCTGTAGCAATTTTAAATGCTAAAGCTGCGAAAGGCTCATCAAAAGAAGGCCTTCTAGTATCAGGCTCTTCAGTATCAGGGTTAGTTCCATCAATTGCTTCAGTATCTAAAGGAGATGGTAAAATTTCCATTACCATATCCAACATTGCCTGAACACCTTTATTTTTAAATGCAGATCCACACATCATTGGTACAACTTTACCAGCGATTGTTGCTTCTCTTAAAGCATCTAATATTTCTCTTTCTGTTAAAGACTCAGAATCTTCAAAATACTTTTCCATTAAAGTATCATCAAATTCAGCAACAGCCTCTAATAATTCTTCTCTTAATTGTTTTGCTTCATCTAAAATATCAGCTGGAATTTCAATCTCTTGGAAAGTCATTCCTTGATCTTCTTCATTCCACGTAATCCCTCTAAAGTTAATTAAATCAACTACTCCTCTAAAATCATCTTCAGCACCAATATTTAACTGTAATGGTAAAGCATGAGAACCTAACATCTCTCTTACTTGTTTTGCAACATTTAAGAAGTCAGCCCCTTGTCTATCCATTTTATTAACGAATCCAATTCTTGGAACGTTATAATTGTTTGCTAATCTCCAGTTAGTTTCTGACTGTGGCTCAACACCATCAACAGCACTAAATAAGAAAACTAAACCATCTAAAACTCTTAATGATCTATTTACTTCTACAGTAAAATCAACGTGACCCGGTGTATCAATAATATTTACATGGTACTTATCTCCTCTATAATCCCAGTTTAAAGTAGTTGCAGCAGAAGTAATTGTAATACCTCTTTCTTGCTCTTGCTCCATCCAATCCATAGTTGCAGCACCATCATGAACTTCTCCAATCTTGTGACTTACACCTCCATAATAAAGAATACGTTCTGTAGTTGTAGTTTTACCTGCATCAATATGTGCAGCAATTCCTATGTTTCTTGTATATTTTAAATCTCTTGCCATCTTGTAAAGTGTATTAGGATATTAAAATCTAAAATGAGAGAATGCTTTATTTGCATCCGCCATTCTGTGAGTATCTTCTTTCTTCTTAAATGCAGCACCTTCTTCCTTGAATCCTGCCATAATCTCAGCAGCTAATTTTTCTGCCATAGTCTTTTCATTTCTCTTTCTTGCGAATAAAATCATCCACTTCATTCCCATAGAAATCTTTCTATCATCTCTAATTGGCTGAGGAATTTGAAAAGTTGCCCCTCCAATTCTTCTACTTCTAACCTCTACTCCAGGAGTAACATTAGATAGTGACTTTTTCCAAACTTCCAAAGAATCTTCTTCTTCCATCTTTTCATTAACAATTTCCAGTGCCCCGTAAAATATTTCGAATGCGGTGCTCTTCTTACCATCCAACATTAAGTTATTTACAAATCTTGTAACTAACTTATCCTGAAACTTAGGATCTGGAAGTAATACTCTCTTTTTTGCTCTAGATTTTCTCATCTTCTTTTATATCAATCTTTATTTATAGACTTATTTTTTCGGACGCTTAGTTCCGTACTTAGATCTTCTTTGTGTTCTACCATCTACACCAGCAGTATCCAACGCACCCCTAACAACGTGATATCTAACACCTGGTAAATCTTTAACTCTACCACCTCTTACTAACACTATAGAGTGCTCTTGTAAATTGTGACCTTCACCACCGATATAAGCATTCACTTCTTTACCATTTGTTAATCTTACCCTTGCAACTTTTCTCATTGCTGAGTTAGGTTTTTTTGGTGTAGTTGTATAAACTCTTACACAAACACCTCTTCTTTGCGGACAAGAATCTAAAGCTGCAGACTTACTCGTCTTAACCATCTTAGTTCTTCCTTTTCTTACTAATTGCTGTATAGTTGGCATAACTTTTATTAATTAAAATACATAATCCTCCCTAAAAAGGGTTTGCAAAAATACAATTATTTTTATAACTACAAACTTCAATACTCTTTTTTTATATTTCTTTTTTTTCTCCTTAAAAAGAACTTATAAACGGCTTTATTAACAAAATGAAAAAAGGGGCACAAAATGCACCCCTTATCTTTTTATATTTACAATAGTTTTATCGAATCAAACTAACTCCGCTCTTCTTAAAATATTCCTCACCATCAATCCCAACAGCAGTAATTATATAGAAGTAAGTTCCATCAGGAGCTTCTTCTCCAGCAAGTGTTCTACCATCCCAGAATCCTTTAAGATTTGTCCAAGAGAACATTTTTTGTCCCCATCTATTAAATATCTCTCCTTGTATGGATGCTAAATTGGTCCCCTTAACTGTAAACACATCATTCTCTCCATCTCCATTAGGAGTAAATACATTTGGAATCACGATTGAAGATTCTCCAAAAGCATCTATTGCAACTGTAGCAGTATCAAAACACACACCATCAGAAACTATCAACTCTATAATATAAGATCCTGTTAAATTATAAATATTACTTGTAATTGAATCTGAACCAGAATTTCCATTTCCAAAATCCCAAGCCCAAGAGGTAATTAACCCCGTAGAACCAGTTCCATCTACAGAAACATTTAATGGTATTGCTCCAGTGACCGGAGTCGCACTAATATTTGCCACCACCCCTCCAACAGTAATTTGAACACTATCTATATTACTAGGACAAGCTCCACCGGTCTCATTAACATAATAAGTATGAGTACCATTTCCAGGATTTGGTAAAGTCAATGGATTTCCAACCCCAACAGAATTTACTCCTGCTACATCTGAAAACCATTCTACCACTCCTGAACCACTAGCGGTAGCAGAAAGAACCAATGGATCACTTGAACAAATGGTATCATCATTCATAGCAACAATAGCCAATTGTGGATCAACTACTAAAGTTGTTACCAATACACTATCACATCCACCAGAGGAAGAAAGTGTATCAGAATAAACTCCAGCTATAGTCTGAAATGCTCCAGCCAAGAAAATACTATCCCCTTGACATATCGTATCGTTTAATGGTACATTATAAATTGGATTAACAACAAGTGTCGTCTGCAAAATACTATCACAGCCTAAAGCGGTCAGTAATGAATCAGAATAAATTCCTCCTACTGTCTGATAACTCCCTGCAAGCAAAATACTATCTCCCTGACATATCGTATCATTTAATGGCACAATATACATCGGATTAATTACCACTTGAAAAGAATCTACAGCAGCTGCACAACCTCCTGAAGCAGCTAAGTCATTGTATATCCAATAACTTCCTGCCGAACTTGTAGCCAAGTTAATTTCTCCTGTTAACACATCTACAAAATTAACGCCTGGAAGATCAGAACTAAATGTTCCTGCAAAGTTATTCGTTAAAAAGATTGGTAATGAACTAGCCGTATCTCCCTGACAGAATGGTGTATTGTAAGTAAATGTTGCACCTGGAGAATTCACAATATCAATTACTAATGAATCTTCGGCTGCACATAAATTTCCAACTATAGTCGTATTATAGTAAATTGTATAAGTTCCTAAACCTGAACCAGCCAAATCAATCTCTCCTGTAGCTCCACTCACCAAAACCCCAGGAGAACTTATCGTAAACACCCCCCCAACTGTTCCATTAGTCCCTATTGTTGCAACAGGATTTGTTCCTGTAACACAAAAAGTAGCGCTAGAGTAACTAAACAGAGCTGAATCCACCTGCAAAACCTCAATCACCGTAGAATCCACAACTTCTGCACAACCTCCAGCAGCAACTAAAGTATTATAAACCGTATACACACCTGTATCACTTAACAATAAATCTACAGCGCCATTAGTAGAATTTAAAGACAACCCTACTGGCACCGAACTCCAATTACCATTATTCCCAGTTAAATTTAAAATAGGATTCAATGAATCTTGACAATAAGCTGCTTGATCATATGAGAAAGCTGCACTTGGCGCATTGGTTATTGTTACTTGCACAGAATCTTCAGCAGGACATGAATTCCCAACAATAGCAGTATTATAATAAATTGTAAATACACCTATTCCTGAAGCACTTATATCAATCTCCCCAGCAGCGGTACTCAACAACACACCTGGAGAACTTATCGAAAACACTCCTCCAAGTGTTGCATTTACACCCATAGTAGGGAAAGTATCATTACCAGAAACACAATAAGTAGCTGATGAATAAGAAAACAAAGCTGAATCAACTTGCAACACCTCTAATGTAGTTGAAGCATTTGCAGCAGCACATCCACCTGAAGCTGCAATATCATTATCAATTGTATAAACCCCTGGGGTACTCGTTAATAAATTAACTGCACCAGTTGACGTATTCAAATCCAAACCTGATGGCAATGAACTAAAAACACCTCCACTTGCCCCAACTCCATAAGTTAATATTGGCGCAGCTGAATCCTGACAATAAGCAGCTTGATCATACGAGAAAACTGCACTTGGAGCCGTAGTAATTGCCACCACAAACGTAACCGTATCAGGACACGGATTTCCTACAGTAAATGTATTATATGTAATTGTATAAGGACTTCCTGTTAAACCGGAAGCACTTAAATCAATCAAGCCTGTTGATGGATTGATTACCCCGGGAGCAGAAATACTATACACACCACCTCCAGTCTGAGAACCTCCTGGAATGACAGCAGGATCAGTTCCCGTCAAACAATATGTCCCTGATGAATACGTAAAACTTGCATCATCCTCTGGATCAACTGTTATCGTTTCACTCGTTGAATCAGTACATCCTCCTGAAGTTACTACATACTTTATAGTATATGGCCCGCCCGCTCCTGCTGATGAAGGATCAAAAGTTGTTCCACTTACTCCTGGACCACTAAACGTACCTCCTGATACTGCAGGAACTAATGTTACTGAACCATCATTCAAACACAAAGTCGCTGGTAAACCAGTAAAGCTCGCATCTGGCAATGGACTAACTGTTATCGTTTCACTTGTTGAATCGGTACAGCCTCCTGAGGTTACTACATACTTTATGGTATATGGCCCACCTACTCCGGCTGACGAAGGATCAAAAGTTGTTCCACTTACTCCTGGACCACTAAACGTACCTCCTGATACTGCAGGAACTAACGTTACAGATCCATCATTCAAACACAAGGTCGCTGGTAAACCAGTAAAACTCGCATCTGGTAATGGACTAACC